>JAZQCD010000023.1:0-132420 GCA_045546135.1 Anaerovoracaceae bacterium | reverse complement strand
TCGCCTTTTTGCAATCGAAGGATATGGCGGGTACGCAGTTCCTCCTTCAATGCGTCAATCACCTGTTCAAGAGGCTCCGTTTTCCTTGCGGCCGTGAAATCTGCATTTGAAAATGCCTGATAGGATAAATTGAGAATTTCCATAACAGCAGAGCTTATGGTCTGATACTCTCTTGATGCACTCTCGGAAAAGGCAATTTTCTTCTGCTGCATTTCCTCCGCAGATTCCAGCAGATTGACGGCATGATCTGCAATGCGCTCATAATCGCCGATCAGCTTCATGTACTCAGTTGCCTTTATGCTGTCTTCTTCACCAATTTGACGTGACGTAAGCTTTACAAGGTATGTTCCAAGAACATCCTCATAATGATCTGTTTCATCTTCGAATGCCCTTATTTGTTTTGCAATCCCATTATCGTATTTCAAAACACTCCCTATACCACCCTTTAGGGCTTCAATGGCAGAAACAGCCATCCGGTCAAGAACCTGCTTGCACTGATTCAGAGCAAGAGCAGGACTTCCAAGCAGTCTTTCGTCCAGTTCTTTTGCTTTCTCCGGCTCCTTCGCATCCGGGATTAACTTGCAAACCAGCTTTTCAAGTACCCCACTGAGCGGGAGCATCAGCATTGTACAGAGAATATTGAATACAGAGTGAGATACTGCAATCCCCATAAGACTTGCCGACTGTGTAAGGATGATTGGCGCAAAAACTGCTTTGATGATACAGAATACCGTTAGCCATACTGCAGCGCCTATTACATTGAAGCTAAGGTGCACGAGTGCCGCACGCTTAGCATTTATATTTGTTCCTACCGATGAAATCAACGCCGTAACACAAGTTCCGATATTCTGCCCCATAATAATTGGAACGGCAGCGCCGTATGTAACCGCTCCTGTAGAAGCAGGCGCCTGCAAAATACCAACGGATGCTGAGCTTGACTGAATGATGGCGGTAAGGATCGCTCCTGCAAGAACGCCAAGAAGCGGGTTCGTAAACGCAAGGAACAACTGCTGAAACTCGGGAACGTTACGAAGACCTGAAACAGCACCGGACATTGCTTCCATTCCGTACATTAGTGTCGCAAACCCAAGGAGAATCATGCCGGTGTCTTTTCGTTTGCTGTTTTTTGACATCATATAGAACACAATGCCAATCAGTGCAAGAATAGGCGTGAACGAAGATGGCTTCAGCAGACTGACAAAGAAATTCTTGCTGTCTATTCCCGCAAGGCTTAAAATCCATGCAGTTACCGTTGTCCCTATGTTCGCACCCATGATAACATTGATCGACTGCCGTAACGTCATTAGCCCTGAATTGACAAAACCGACGACCATAACTGTCGTTGCTGAAGAGCTTTGGATTACCGCCGTCACGCCAAGCCCCGTGGCAAGTCCCGCAAATCTGTTTGTTGTCAATCGGCCAAGAAGCACTTTCAGTCCGTTTCCGGCACGCCGTTCCAATGCCTGTCCCATGAACGTCATTCCGAACAGGAACAGACAAAGTCCACCAATCAGATTTAATACATCAAAAAAACTCATATCTTTGTCTCCATTCTCAGATTTCTCACAAGAATAGAGTAAAGGTTCAATATCAAATACACTATCGGCATTCTGTAAAATCCTTGTAAAGTGAGAATAATATAGGCAGAAGCCGTAGCTCCTGCCTATACTGGTAATTATACCTTTTGTGAATTAGCCATATTCACGATATCCCCGACACCGTCAAGGACAACGCTTGGACGGTAGGCAAACTGAGTGAGCGTTTCATTCGAGGAAATGCCGGACAACACTAATACCGTGGTCATTCCGCTTTCAAGTCCGGAAATAATATCCGTGTCCATTCGGTCACCAATCATGACCGCTTCAGCGCTGTGGCAGCCCAACATTTTGAGCCCGGTTCGCATCATCAACGGATTTGGCTTTCCGCAAAAATAGGCTTTCTTGCCTGTGGCCATTTCGATCGGTGAAATCAACGAACCGCATGCAGGAGCAATCCCGTTTTCAATCGGCCCGGATATATCTGAATTCGCACCGATCAGTTTAGCGCCTGCCAATACAAGATTCGTGGCTCGCGTCAAGGACTCCAGTGAATAAGTATTACCTTCTCCCACAATTACATAGTCTGGATTCACATCGTTCATTGTGACTCCGGCATCATATAAAGCGTTAATCAAGGCTGACGCACCGATAACATAAGCGGAACACCCAGGAGCTTGATCTTTGATAAATGCTGCCGTAGCAAGTGCGCTGGTATAAAAATGGTCTTCCGAGACGTCAAGTCCCATTCTTGCGAGCTTTTGCTTTAATTCTTTCGGTGTATGCCCGCTGTTGTTTGTTAAAAACAAGAATTCTTTATTGTTGGATTTGAGCCATTCAAGAAATTCATTGACCCCCGGAAGAACACGATTCCCGTGATATATCACACCGTCCATATCACAAATGAATCCTTTTTTCTCATTAAAATCAAGCATAATACTCGGGTTCCTCCTCAGAGAGCATTTCTTTGGGCTCGTTGGGTAAAGTAACGACAAACTCGGTTCCCTTCCCAATTTCACTGTTGATCTTTATTCTTCCTCCGTGGATCATAACCGCATGTTTGACGATTGATAATCCAAGCCCGGTGCCGCCGACCTCTGTGCTGTGGCTTCTGTCAACACGATAAAAACGTTCAAATACCCGATCTTGACATTCTTCCGGTATGCCGACTCCGGTATCTTTCACCGTCAGTACGGTATCGTTTTTTTGCGGACGAATTTCAACACTTACGCTTCCTCCGGCATGATTGTATTTGATTGCATTGTCGCAGAGATTATACACAATACTGTAAAGCGTTTGAGGAATACCTTTGATCAGCGCATCCGTTCCGTCCACACTGACGGATATGTTCAGAGCAGAGGCAGCAGCGTCTAAACTGTCAACGGCGTTTTCGGCAATTCGAAGAAGATTGCAGTCCTCCCACTCCATCTCGGCGCCGCCGTTATCAAGCTTTGTCAATTCTATGACGTCCTCGACCAATTTCGTCATGCGAGAGGACTCGCTGCGGATTTTTCCCGCAAACGGTTTGATGTCCTCCTCCTTGACCATACCGTTTTCAAGCAACTCGGCGTATCCGGAAATGGCGTGAAGCGGCGTCTTCAGCTCATGGGATACGTTTGCCGAAAACTCTTGACGAATCAATGCCGTTTTTTCGATTTGTTCCTGATCTTTCTTTAGCTGGTTTCGCTGTGCTGCGATATGCATCAAAAGCGGCTCGACCTCTTTATAATTCTCTTTTCCGTAATACTGCTCCGGTTTATTAAGGTCAATTTCATTGATCGGCTTTACTATCTTCTTTGCAATACGAGATGCAAGAACAAAAGTCAGAACAAGAGCAATCAGAATAACAATGCAGATCGGTTGAACAAATCCAAGAATAAGCGCCCATATAGCCACTTGCACAATGGAAAGCCTGACAACAGAACCGTCCGGGAGGCGCTTTGCGGCATACAACTGCTTGTCTGAAAGCGTACTTGAATAACGTGTGGACTCGCCGTATCCTTCCGCTAATGCCTGCTTGACTTCATCCCGCTCCATGTGGTTTTCCATTGTTGAAGTATCCGCTTCGTTATCGTAAAGAACGCTGCCGTCCGCTCCTATCCAAGTGATGCGGTATCCTTCGGTATTCAGACCGTCAAAATAGTTCATACCGGCGTTTGCGACACCTTGAGCAGCAAGCACTGTTTCATTTCTCAGTTGGCTCTTCTGAAGTCCGGTAAAATAGTTATAGGAGATGCCCATTATAAAAACAAGAGAGGCAAGGAATACTGATAACGCAACGATCCAGATTCCTTTGAAGATTTTGTTGCTCATCTCTTTTCCTCCATTTTATAACCGACACCTCGTACTGTTTCGATCAGATCGCCCGCTTCGGCAAGTTTAGTCCGAAGCGTACCGATATGGACGTCGACAGTTCTCGTTTCTCCGGTAAAATCTATGCCCCAAATGTCGGACAACAGTATTTCTCTGGTAAAAACCTGACCAGGGTTCTCCATAAATAATCTCAGTATTTCGTACTCCTTCAATGTCAGTACCACAGGCATTTCATTTACAGTAACCGTATATTTGCTTTCATCTAAAGTGATTCCACCGTATGAAATGACTTTTGCCTGCTTGGGTGCCGTTCGTCTTAAAACCGCTTTGATACGGGATACCATCTCCATCATGCCAAACGGTTTTGCAAGATAATCATCTGCTCCGCCATCCAGCCCGATAACCTTATCATATTCACTGCCTTTTGCCGTAGCCATAACAACAGGAATATCTGCGGTCACAGGTGAAGAACGCAGCCTTTTCAAGATCGTCAGTCCGTCTTCGCCGGGGAGCATGACATCCAGTATAATTAGCTCCGGCTTTTGGGCTTTCATTGCGGACCAAAAATCTCCACTATCTTCAAAGCCCTGTGCTTCAAAGCCTGAAGCCTTCAGCGTGTAAACCACCAAATCACGGATGTTACTCTCGTCTTCCACGTAATAGATCATAAAGAAAACCTCCTCTGAGTTTCTGCCATGAATTATAAATGATCAATGTAAACCCTATCATCAGAATTTTGTAAAATTGCGGTAAAATGTAAACTGGCAACAGCTATTTCACATTATAATGGGTAAAATGGTATATTTTCAGAAGAATGATTGATACCACACAAAAAGCGGCTGGGATTTCTCCCCGCCGCTCAATACCTTATGCGAAAATCAGATCATGACCTCAGGACTAAATATGCTTTAAAAATGATACCTGCTACATGAACAGGAAGAGAATACTAAATACTATTCGCTGCTGATGACGAGATGCCTTGAATAAAGATCGTAAAAATCAGAGGATACAAAATTCCTTGCTATAGTCATCTTATCTCTTACTTTTTGCTTTATCTGTTCTACATATATGGCCGGAATATACTCATTTTCATCCTTTGGATAAAAGATCCCTGCCGAAGAATCATAATAGCCTTTGTCCGTCATAAAGCTTGAATCTACCCAAATAACAAGGGGCTCTGTATCAGAAAGGATATCTCTGCCTGTAAACATCCTGGACTCATAATCTATGCCAAAGAGATTCTTTAGAGTAGGCACTATGTCAAGAGCATATACAGGGTCTTCTACTACGATCTTGTCTTCTTCATCAAGGGTCTCAAGGAAGGGAGACCATATTATGAGGGAATTGTGATCCCTTTGGGGCTGAGTCACAGGTTCGTATCCGTAAAGATCTGAAAGGTAGTTGACATCATTGTACCAGGCGCTTCCCTTTTGCAGAGCATATGGGTAATGATCGTCGGTCATGACAAAAACGGTGTCTTCAAGGAGTCCCTTCTCATCAAGATAATCATAAAAGAGCTCAAGGCCAAGCTCAAAGTCGAGACTGCATGATACATATCCTCCAAGCTGCTGCAGGTCATAATACTTGCTTCCTTTTAGAAGTTCATGATTCTTTGCTCCTATTTCATTACCGTAGAAGTTATACAGACCATGTCCTGAGAAAGTCATGATATATGCATAGAAATTTTCAGCATCGTGCTCTTCAAAATCATCTATTATGAAGTTGAACATATCAAGGTCGCTTCTTGGCCACTCTCCGCTTACAAGGTAGCTTTCCATGCCGGTACCATCTGAATAGAACTCTGAAAAACCGACTGCAGGATGAGTATCGGTACGGTTGTAGTAGTATTCATCTCCATTATGATAAGCAACGGTCCTGTATCCAAGTTCATTAAAATCAGAAGCAAGAGTATAGCCGTTGTTCTTTCCTATCATATTCTGCATGGATGTAGCGCCTTCAGTAGGTAGTATACCTGAGATCACGGCGGCTTCACCTGAAATGGTGCTTCCTCCCCAGAAGGGATGATAATAATCCTCTATGACTATTCCGTTATCAGCCATACGTTTGAGAAGCGGAAAATATCCTGTATCAAGGAGCTCTTTTGAAAAACTCTCTACAGTGATCTGAACAAGGTTCTTTCCTTTGAACATGCCCGTAAAATCGTTCTTTGCGCTGCTTTCCTGTTTCTCTATGAGCTCTGCCACAAGCATAGCCGATGTGCCTTGAGCTTCATCTTTGATAGCTTCCCAATCTGCATCCAGCACATTTCTTGGAATATCGTCATCAGGATAAATGATGCCTCCGTATATGGATCTTGGAGGCTCTGGCACTCCCGCCTTTGAATATCTAAGGTCAAGGCCTACTGCTCCTGCAAGTCCAAAGGACCTGACTGCTCCGTTAAAGTTATACTCATAAGTAAACCTTGGGTCAGAAGAAGCCAAATTGCAGATGCTCATGCCAGATAATATAAGGCACGAAGCTGTGAGCATGGAAAAGATACCTTTGACATGGGCTTTTGCTGTATACGGCTTTGCTTTTCTAAAGATGATTGCAGCAAGTATCACAGCAAAAGGAATAGCCTGGAAGAGAAGTATATCTTTCCATCCATTCCTTATGACATTGATTATCATATCCTTGTAGCTTGCGATCACGCCCTTTGCTCCTAAGGATATGGATGAAGGACTCATAAAGACTGAATAGGTCTCGTCAAGAAAATATTCGATAGTATAAACGAAAGCTGCTCCTTCTGAGACTGCAAAAACCAGAAAACCTTTAAGAGCATTCCAAGGTATGAAAGAAATGATGTATGCCAAAACAAGGCCTATGCTTAATGTCAAAAACAAAGAGTTATCTAGCACATAGGCGTCTTTGTTGAATCCCCTTTTTAAAAACACTAAGATTTCCGGATAGGCGAAGGATAGTGAAACAAGGGCGAATGATATATATGCATTGAATTTGTCTTTTCTAATATCCATCTTTTTCATTTTAGCACATATTTACTGAGAATACTCTCTGTACTTTTTCATCTAAAGTGAGTATAATTATGCAGGTCATGAATACATGACTAATACATATACAAAGAAGGTACTATGAAAAGATCAATTAAAGACATAAGCATAGACATACTCTGCGAGATAATAGGAAACCTCCTCATAGGTTTTGCAACATACAATGTAGCTGCATCTGCAAATTTTGCAGTATCCGGTTTTTCAGGTATAGCGCTCCTTGTGTACAAGTTCTTTGATATACCTATGGGAACGACCATCTTCGTTCTCAACATACCCTTTGCTCTTTTATCTATAAAGATCATAGGCTGGAATTTCATACTGAAGTCCCTAAGGTGCATAGCAATACAATCCATCATAATGAACTATGTGGTAGTGCTCCTTCCTCAGCTGACAATGGAAAAGTTCCTTGCAGTCATATTTGTCGGAGTATCCTACGGAATTTCTTATGCACTCATTTATGTAAGAGGTTCATCAACAGGCGGCCTTGATTTCATCATCATGCTCGTAAAGCATATGTTCAAGCACATAAAGACAGGGACCATTTCCTTCATACTTGACCTTGTGACCTTAGTTGCTGCAGGGATCGTGCTAAAAGACTATGAAGCATTCATATGCGGAGTCATAATAGTCTTCCTCTCCTCATCCACCATAGACAGGATAGTCCTCGGTCTTAACTCAGGAGCAGTTGCATATATAGTAACTGACAGCGGAAGAGGCAAAAAGATAGCAGATCAGATCGATGATATTTGCGCAAGAGGATCCACAATACTCAAAGGAAAAGGCGGATACAAAGAAAATGACAAAGATATAGTCATGGTAGCAGGAAGCTATAAAGACATATATCAGGTACAAAGTTCACTGAAGAAAACAGATCCCGATGCATTCATAATAGTCCTCGATTCTAAAGAAGTCCAAGGAGAGGGCTTTACTATAAGGACTGTAGCAGGAGAAGAAACTGACTAGCAAGGCTTACGGATGGATAAGCACAAAAAAAACAGGTCCGAAGACCTGTTTTTGTTTTTAGTAATCGATCTCTTAAATTAGAGAGCAGCCCACTCTTTGCAAACCTGAACTGTCTTCTGTGGGGAGTATGCCCACTCGTCAGCTCCGGTAACTTCCTTTGCGGACTCAGATACTGGTGCTCCACCGATGATGACCTTAACGTCATTGAGGCCAGCTGCCTTAAGAGCATCGATTGTATCCTTCATGGAGTCGATAGCAAGTGTAAGAACGCCGGAGAGTGCAACGATCTTGATGTTCTCTGCTTTGCATGTCTCAACAACCTTTTCCTTCGGGCAGTCGATTCCGAGGTCAAGAACTTCGAATCCGTTTGCTTCGAGCATGGAACGAACGATGTTCTTACCGATGTCGTGGAGGTCGTCCTTTACTGTGCAAAGGATCATCTTTGTTGCAGGACCATTGTTTCCGCCGGATACGAGAGCATCCTTAAGAATGTCAACAGCCTGTGTCATGAGTTCGCCAGCGTAAATAAGGTCGCCTACGAAGTACTCACCCTCTTCGAATCTGTTACCAACAATGTCCATACCCTTCTGGCATGCTTCCATTGCCTTTGCAGCGTCTGCGCCGCCTTCTGCCATGACCTGCTCAAGGTCTGCAACCATTGCGTCCTCGTCGAGGTCGCCCATAGCTTCTGCTAATTTTTCAAAATCTACCATAATAATTCCTTTCTCTATTTAACACTACTTGGAACTAGTAATAACCTATTTCTTCTGACCGAACTTACCCTGACGGTATGCACGGTTATACTTTCTGCCGCTCTTGTCCATTTCGCAGAGTGCTTCGCAAGCATAGATGGTACCCATCATTTCTGCATTGCATGGATCCATGATAGCGGAATCAAGTCCTGCTTTGATTGCATATGCCATGCAGTTTGAGTTAACAAACTTTCTAGCCGGCATATCGAAAGAGATGTTGGAGATAGCTCCTGTAACCTTTACTTCCGGTGCATAATCATGAATGCCCTGGATGCATGTCTCGAAATCTCTCATAGCGCTCGACATTGTGGAAAGTGCCATGACGCATGGATCGATGTGGAAGTTCTTAAGATCTACTCCGTAGTGAACTGCCTTGTCGATCATCTGCTTTGCGATATCGATCTTCTTCTGGGAATCGTATGGAATTCCGTCGTTGTCGCATGTAAGTCCAACAACATTCCATTCATTTCCTGCAGCGTATGGGAAGAGCATATCGCACTTAAGTCCGTCCTTTTCCATGTTGACGGAGTTTATCATACCGGGCTTTCTTACAAGACCTTCATCAAGTACTCTCTTGAGGAGTTCAGGATTTGGGCTGTCGATACAGATCGGAAGATCTGATGCGTCCTGCATGATACCGAGGAGCCATACCATAGCATCGTATTCCAGTTCAGGTGCAACTGAAGGAGCGCAATCAAGGAAATGAGCGCCGGCTTCTGTCTGTGCGATCGTACGCTGTTTGATCAGTTCAGCATCACGGTCTGCGATAGCCTGTTTGATGGATGGAATAGCACCATTGATTTTTTCGCCAATAATTATCATTTAAATACCTCCTGTACAGTAAGCGATCGCCATTGGCTTGGTGATCACACGATTATTATAGCACAGAGAAAGCATATGTGAACACCCTTTTTTTGTAACCTTTTACAAATTGGGACCTTCTCATTGTGACTTTCTCTAAAAACCAGTATTTTTTGACCTCACTTGTCGAAAGTAAATTTTTTCATACTCCGTATTTCAAATCCCGGAGACATACAGCTGAAAAACCACAATATTTGCAGCCTATATTTTCATTTTTATAATATTTAGGATCGATGGAAATATCTCCGCTCCTAAGACCTTCGCATATCTTAGTAAGAGCATTTTTGAAATCTATCCTGAGTTTTTCCATATCCTCTTTGGAGATCAAAGCCTTTCCTTCTTCCGTCCTTGCTCTGTGTCTGTCATTGAACACGGAAGTCTTTGTAGTATCTTCGCTGACGATCTCAGTATCCATGGCAGTAAGCACGGCAGGTTCCTTTACGACTATGCCGTCAAGAGCGAATTCCTTTGCTATCTTTTCTGAGATATCCTTTGATATCTCATCTGCTATGACCACAGAATAGTCTCTCTCCTTTTCATGGTCCTTTACTGCGTAGTAAAATACTCCTCCCGGCATCAAAGCATTATCAGATCCAAGGACTCCTTCAAGATATATCATGAGCTGAAGGTCTATGCCCTCTTCGACCTTCTTTCTGTCAAAGGACTTGTCTCCTGATTTATAGTCTATGATCTTTACATATCTGCCGTCTCCTGAGCCCAGGATATCCACTCTGTCTATCTGCCCTTCTATTATGGCATCACCAAAGGGTGTGGGAACTCTTACTGCAGGAAAAGTCTTTCCGCTTCCAAAAGGAGTCTCGAAATACATTGCAGAGATCTTCCCTTTTCGGACCTGCTCTATCATGTATTTTGCAAAGACCATGCAAACGCTCTTTATACGGGAGACCCTGTATTCTGAGCTCTCATCAAAGCTCATGACGCCGTCCATGAACACATCTTTGTTCTTTTCAAGTATCTCTTCTATGATTGAAGATACTTCATCTTCATTCATAGTCATCCAGGGAGACATAGGATCTGTCATATCTATGCCCTTTTCTTTGCATTCGTCTGTAAGCATCTGAGAAAGCTGAAGAAGAACCAGGTGATAGATATTTCCTGCTTCTCTGCTGCCTACGTCGAATACATCGAGTTCTTCGGGCGCAAGGCCTCTGCTTACAAAGTGTTTAAAAGGACACGAAGAATAGACTTCAAGCTGCGTCGGACTGTAGTGATCATCTCCGCCTCTTTTGAAAAGTTCATTTGAGATCTCAGGCGCTATCTTGCCGCCCACAGGAGCAAAGAATACAGCTTCTGACAGCACTTTTGACTTAGGATCGTCTTTGACTATGTCATAAGCAGCTTTCCATGCTTCAGGTATATCTTCTCCTCTTGAAAGAGTCTTTATGAGCTGAGGCATTTTTGCGAATACAGTTTCTTTGTTTTGTATGTATCCAAGGAGCTTTTTATCCTCATCTAAGTCTTTTTCTTCTTTCAGTTTGAACCTTCTCACAGGAAGATCTGAAAGAAGAGGCGAAGGCCTCATTGCATTTCCGTCAAGGTCTGAAAGACTGCAGCAAATGACTGTTTCCCTTGTATCTGTGTTAAGCGCTCTTTCTATTTGGTATTCTTCTTCTAAAGAAAGAGTGTCAGAAGTTTTTGATGCCATTATGCCTGCATCTGCAAGGAACTCTATTTCGCTGTCTGTAAGGATATTTTCTCCTGCAGGATCTGAAGGGATCATACCGTCGTTGAAACCTGCTATATACAGAGTGTGCACGTCAGAAAAGCTTGACCTTGTGACCGTACCTATGCGCACCTTTCCTTCAGCTTGAGGAAGTACTCCAACCTTGATATCCTCAAAGCAGGATGTGAGCATATTTGCGTAATCGTTTCCGTCTATCTTTTCATCTCCAAAGAGCTCTACGATCTGGTCCATAATGTCCACTATGACAGCAAAGCTTTGCGAAAGTTCCTGTGAAGCATCAAGGAAGCCGTCTTCTTCCAGTTCCTTGCCGCGCATTTCGAGGTACGAAGGCAAAGATATGTCTTCCGTAAGGAAATCGTAAAGGACTCTTGTCTTTTCTTCTGCTGTACTTGCTTTATTAAGATCCTCTTTAAAAGGAAGAAGGGTCTTTTCTATACTCGCTCTTATGCTTTCGACAGTTTCGAAGCGCTCTTGACCGAGCTTATCTCTTCCGTATTTGAAGGGTTTTAAGAAAGCTTTGTCAAAGACCTTGTACTGCCTTACGTAGTTTTCAAAAAGAGATATATCATCAGGCTTTGTACCGAGTATTCCGCTCTTTAAAAAGGCAAGCACATGCTGCCTTTTGAATCCTGACACTGCAGCATCAAGACCGGATGATACTATTCCTGCTGCAGCGGAATGCTGCATGCTCCTTTTTTCATCTATGAATACAGGGATGCCAAAGGAAGTAAAAACTCTTTTCAGGTTTTCACCCATGCCCTCCATATCCTGGGTAAGGACTATTACATCTTTGTAGCTTATCTTTTCATCTCTGACCTTTGACAGAATATCAGCAGCTATGGTCCTGCTTTGAGAATAGGGAGAAGCGCATTTTATGACCCTTATATCATGTTCTTTTTCTTCCTCATCCCTTAAGACCTGTCTTTTGATCCCAAGTTCAGATGAGAGCCTTGCAGCAGTCCTTTCTCCGCAAACATACCTCTTGTCACCTGCAAGCATTGCGGCATTGAAATCTGCTGCGCAGGAGCTTAGTTCTTTTAAGAAAGAGTACTCTCTCTTTGTAAAGGAATAAAAGTCGTAATACCAGATGATAGAACTTTTTATATATTCGCTTTCTTTCAGTTTTGATTCAGTGTATTTAAGAAGGTCCTCAGAATCCGTATATTTGCCTGCCATGAACATTTCATAATCTGCATATATGAGCTGCATATCAGAAAGTTTTTCGGCAAGAATCGGCGTAAGAGTCTTCATCTCTGCAATGCGGGCAAGTTCTGAAGGATCTATCTCGTTTTGCTTGAGCTGGACTATCATGTCGCCGGCAAGGTCCAAGAAACCCGGCCTTTCGCAAACATTGCCAAAGGATGAGAGTTCAGGTCTTCTCTTTGATGCTATCCTCCTTAGGAGCATCTTTCTTCCTATGGTATTGACGGCCGTCTTGTCAGGAGATCCGGTCTCACTTAAGACATAGGACCTTAGCCTTGCGCCGGACATGACCGCAAAGTCTATAAAACCTTTTCCTCCAAGGTACCGAAAACCCTCCTCTTCAGTCTGCAGAGTAGACTGCGCAGGAACCACGAGTATGACCCTTTCGGCAGCGCTTTTGCCCTGCCTTATATCATTGAGCTGAGCTTCTATTCTTTTGTACATCTCACGGCGAAGTTGTTCTTCGCAGGATGAACATAATATCACTGACATAACCATTAGATTTTATCACAAAAAAGCCGCAGATTACACACCTGCGGCTTTGTAGATATGCCCTATTTTTAATAAAGATATTTGCTAATCCTCTATGAGCTTGATTTATGCGTCTTTTAGAGTTCACCGTAATCCATATCCATTGCAAGGACAAAGGTCATTTCAGGATACTTTTCCTTGAGCTGAGCTTTTATAGTCTTAAAGACTTCTATCCTGCTCGGAGCTGAGAAACTGATGACTATATCGAATCTGACATATTTGTTCTTCTTGTCATAATAGAAACCGTGTATCTGTTTTACATGTTCGTGGGAAAGGACAAGATTGCTTATCTCTTTTCTTAAGGCTATGACTTCATCATCCTTTGTGTTGACTGAATATACGCCAATGGCAGAGAGGAGCACGTTATGTTCTTCAAGGACCTTTTGCATGATCTTTCTATTAAGGTCATCAAGTCTTTCAACAGGAAGAGTATCCTCTACTTCGATATGCACGGAGCCATTGTATGTATCGGGACCATAGTCATGAAGAACAAGGTCAAATGCGCCTCGTACTTCAGGAAAACTCCTTACAGTCTTTTTTACTTCATTGATGAGCTTTACATCGCTTGGTTCTCCAAGTATGTGAGAAAGAGTCTCAGAGAGCATCTCAATGCCCGATTTTATGATAACGATGGAGATGACAGCGCCAAGCCATGCCTCTATGGAATAGCCGAAAAGGACCCTCACAAGAGCTGCTACAAGGGTAGATGCCGAAATGAGAGAATCCATGAGGGCATCTTTTCCGGAGTTGACAAGAGAATCAGAATTGAGTTTTTCTCCGTTCTTCTTTACATAGAGCCCGAGGAACACCTTTACCAGTACTGCTGCGCCTAAGATCACAAGGCTTGCAATAGAGTAATCCGATTCTTCAGGCGTGAGTATCTTTTTGACTGATTCAACAAAGGATGTGATGCCTGCATAAAGCACAAGACCTGAAATAAGAAGAGCGCTGATATATTCTATACGCCCGTATCCAAAAGGATGTTTCTTGTCAGGTTCTTTTCCTGCAAGTTTTGTCCCGATTATGGTTATAACGGAACTGGCTGCATCTGAAATGTTGTTTACTGCATCGAGAACGATCGCTATAGAGTTGCTTAAAATACCTACAACTGCTTTAAAAGAGGCCAGCATAGCATTGGCCAATATGCCTACTATGCTGACCCTTACGATCTGTTTGTCTCTCGAAGCGGCAGTTTCTTTGATCTGTTCTGCCATTTTGTTCACTTCTCCGATCCTAAAATTTTGTGAAGTACAGCATAAAGCTGCGCTGATTCTTCGCTGTCGAGTTCGCCCAGTACGGGAGCTACCTTAAAAGGTATTTCCTTGCATTCCTCTTTGAGATCTTCGCCCTTCTTTGTCAGGCCTATGATAGTGACTCTTTCGTCAATTTCAGATCTCTTTCTCGTGACATAAGCTGCCTGTTCAAGTTTTTTGAGAAGCGGACTTAAAGTGCCCGCATCAAGATCTAAGCATTTTCCGAGTTCGCCTACAGTTATCTCCTCTTTTTCCCAAAGGACCATGAATACAAGATATTGGGTATATGTAAGTCCCAAAGGTTTAAGGAAAGGAGTATAGGCGTTTACTATCTTCCTTGCGCATGCATAGAGAGGAAAGCAAAGCTGATTCTTTAGTTTTAGTTGTTCGTATGGTTGACTCATAATATGTTAATTATATCAAAGATGCTACGCACTTTGCAACATCATCCATGTCCGCTGTCGGCTCAAAGCGGGCTACTACATTGCCGTTTCTGTCTACGACGAATTTTGTGAAGTTCCATTTGATCTCAGGATTGTTCTTGTAATCCTTGTCTATCTTTGAAAGCATTGCGCTCATTGCCATAGCCTTGACGCCTTTGCCAAATCCTTCGAAACCCTTTTGCTCCTTGAGATACTTGAAAAGAGGAATAGCTGTTTCTCCGTTGACATCAGACTTTTTCATCTGTGGGAACTGTGTATTGTAGTGAAGAGTGCAAAAATCATGGATCTCTTCGTCTGTTCCCGGTGTCTGACCTGCAAACTGGTTGCATGGAACATCTACGATCTCAAGTCCCTGGTCGTGATACTTTTCATACATATCTTCAATATCTTTGTACTGAGGAGTAAAGCCGCAGCCTGTTGCAGTATTGACAACGAGAACTACCTTTCCCTCAAAATCCTTCATGCTGACTTCGCTGCCGTCTGCAGCAGTTACGCTAAGATCATAAAAACCCATTGATCTACCTCCTGATCATCCAAAATATATTTGTTCATATTATATTTGATACAATATATTTTGTCAAGAAAAAAGGTCCCCTTTCTTAGGACCTATGCTTTCATTTTTCTTCGAGACCGTATCCTTGTGAAGAAAAGGAAGAGAAGAGTTCCTAGTATGACGCCTATGCTGTCTATGCATACGTCTCTTATTTCTCCTGATCTGCCGGGAACAAAAAGCTGATGTATCTCGTCTGTAGCAGCGTATAAGACCCCGACAAGAGGCGCAAATATATATCCTCTCCTTACTGAGAATGACACAAAAGAAGAACTTAGAAGTATCCCAAGGACAGTATACTCACTAAGGTGCGCAGCCTTTCTTACATAGTTGTGAGCGCCTTCTACTATTGCTGCTTTGGCATCGATAGACATATCTCTAAAACCCTTCACAAAGAGTGAGCACAGCTTGTATGTGATGCCCGAACTCATGTCAGAAGAATCGTCTGCTGTTTGCGAAGACATATAAAAGATGAGCGCCATCCATAAAAGCGTAAGAAGAAGGCTTATGACCCTTTTAGCATTATTATGTTTTTCTACTTGCTCTAAACTCATATGAAAGATTATATTACAAAAAACCTGCGGCTGCAGATCTTTTTTGATCCTTGCCGCAGGCTAATATGAAATGAGTGTAGGATACTATAAGTTAGAGAGATACCCAGATGACAGGTCTTACGCCGTTATCTGTGTGCTCGACGCTGTCTCCCACAAGGCTTATATCGCCCTTGTCCTTGACGTCTGTCTGGCAATATGCCATAGGAGCCCATCCCGGAGTCCTGAGCCAATACCAGCTGTTACCGTTCTCTGCGTTTACATAAGCGCCTCTTGAAACAGCATAAGGAGTTGCTTTGCATTGACGGTCTATATCGCTCTCAAAGTAGAGTTTTGCTTCTGTCGCGCTCAGAAGGAATACTTTGTCTGAAGTATTGTTTCCGTGGTTTGCATAGATATTGTCTACCTTGTCTACCTTTACGGAAGTATAGGGGATCATGCTCTTCTCAGCCTTTGTGAAAGCATTGTCTACGAACTCAGTGTTGAGCCACTTTCTAAGGTCTGACTCTTCCCATGTGATATTTGCATATTCATTGCTGTATGCAACGCAATCAAGAGCATATTTGCTTACAAGTTTTACGCTGTTTCTGTCTCTATCGAGGACCAGCCATTCTATGGATTCTTTAGGACCGTCTTTTTCAACAGGATAGGATCCAAAGCATACCGTATCACCGGCTTTTGCTACGGCTACGCCGTATTCAGGATATTCTTCTATGAACCTGCGCCTGAGTTCTGTATTTATATTTAGAACGATGACTGAATCGGAATATGATATCTCGCCTAAAGCGCTGAACTTATGCGGCTTGAGAGCTTCTCCGTTCCTGTATACAGGGACAGGATCCTTCTCCGATGCGATAGCTTCAAACACGTCTGAAAGCTTTAATTGTTCGAGGTCTTCTGTTTTGTTGATGTTCATATTAGCTCCTTATCAATATACCCCCAGTGGGTATTTTTATCCTGCACATATATTATACCCCCAAGGGGTATATGTCAACATATTTTTGCCGATTAATAATAACATATTTTTCAGATATATCTAGTAGTATGTCACAAAAGAAAAAAAAGACTTCGAGCCGGTCCGAATCCTTGCCAAAGTATTACAAAAGGCGCCCTCTTTGGGCGCCTTGCGTGGAGCTACTGGCCGGATCGCTCCTTGGGCACTTGCAGTGCCCGTTCGCGTGAACCGGCTTCGGGCTCCAAATTCTTTGGAGCTACTGCGGGGATTTGAACCCCGGACCTGCTGATTACGAATCAGCTGCTCTGCCAGCTGAGCCACAGTAGCATATCATTCGAACCTCGATATTATAGCACACTTCTATCAAAAAGCGAAACCCTTTTTAACATCTCGAATCCATAAAGACTGCCCTTTTTAAAAGGCAGTCCTTACAAGCGATCATATTATCTTAACTTGATATTTTAGCCAATCTTGGTTCCGCAATTCGGGCAGAACTTTGCGCCATTGAGCTCTGTACCGCAGTTAGGGCAGAATTTTACTACTCCGTTTGGAGATGGTTTTTCCTTGCCGCAGTTAGTGCAGAACTTGGTATTGTTGAGAGTGCCGCATTCGCACTTCCAATAACCTTCGGGAATGACTTCCTCAGTATCGAAATAGAGGAAAGGTTCATGGATGATGACATCGGAACCTGTAAGTGTCCTGAGTATGGTCTTTGCTTTCTCTTCATAGGACTTGTAAAGATCTGATTCCGGTGAATCTATAGTCTCCTTGTTGAGTTTGTATTCAATGTCATCAAAATATGGATGCTGTACACTGAGCTTTACTGTGAAGGTGTAGCTGTACTCATATTTAGGAGGAACAAAGGATATCTCCTTTCCTTCTGCATCCTTGTCCATCACCTCATCTCTGTCTTCATCTACGACAACCTCTGCCTTGTATACCATAGAATAATCGATGATATCAGGATTTGCATCACGCCAGTTAGAAGAAGATGTGACGATGAACTTCTTAGCAGCCTCATCGAAGTGGATGTTCTTTCCGCCCTCGACAGACAGGTTAGGCCTTAATGAAGCCAAGTTTCTCTTGTTCTCTTCACGATATGCCAGCTGCTCCTTGATATCAGCTACAGTAGATCTTCTCCTGCCGGTGAAGAATGGGGAGAGCTTTGCAGCGCAATCTTTGCAGAGATTGCCGTCGTCAAGTTTTCTGTTTCCAAGCAATCCTATCTGACTGCCGCATACTGAACATACTTTTTTATCAAATAGACCCATAACGATCCTCCTTTCATTTGATACTTGATTATATCAAATATATCAGGCCTGATAAACACTGTAATAAAAAAACCTGCCCAAAAATTAGACAGGTATGTATCCATCTCAAACGAGTTCAAGTATGTCTTCTGCTTTTTCAATGAAGTAGTCAGGCTTTTCTACGCCCTCGAGCCCCTCTAATTTTTGAGCAAAGGACCATGAAACAAGTGCGCTCCCCGCTCCTGCGTTGTTTCCGCAGGCGACGTCATGCTTGCTGTCTCCGACCATGAGAGCATCTTCAGGAGCTACGCCAAGCCTTTCGCAGCATATAAGGCAAGGTTCCGGAAGAGGTTTATGGATAGATGTATCCTCTTCTGCTATGAATTCGTCGAAATATTTGTCAAGTCCATGCCTTGCAAGAGCGTCGATTGTGGTCTGTCTGAGCCTTGATGTGACTATTCCAAGCTTTATTCCTCTTTCCTTGAGAGCTTTGAGAAGCTCCGGTATGCCTTCAAAAGGAACTCCGAATTTATCCTGATTGTTCCTTTGATATCCTCTGTATATTTCGGTCAATTCCTTTGCATCGCATCCTTTGAGTCCGTAGTGCTTTATGGTCTCCTCTACTGCAAATTCAAGGGGCGTGCCAAAGTACTTCGCAAGGAAAGCTGTATCGAAAGGTTTTCCTCCGTTTACAGCATCAGAAACTGCTTTCCATGAATTCAGGATGAATTCATTTGTATCTATCAATGTCCCGTCGAAGTCAAAAAGTACTGCTTTGTATTTTTTCATATATCTCCTTTTTGAAGAGCCGTCAGATATGCATTTACGAACATATCCAGGTCTCCGTCCATCACTGCGTTTATGTTCCCGGTCTCAACTCCGGTCCTTGTGTCCTTTACAAGGGTATATGGCTGAAAGACATAATTTCTAATCTGGCTTCCGAAGGATATTTGGGAAAAGTTCCCCTTAAGATCTGAGATCTTCTCCATGTGCTGCTCCTTTGCAAGAGCCAGGAGTTTTCCGTAAAGGACTCTCATGGCAAAGGCTTTGTTTTGTATCTGAGATCTTTCGTTTTGGCATGTGACAACTATACCTGTGGGTATGTGAGTGATCCTGACTGCAGAGTCTGTTTTATTTACGTGCTGTCCGCCTGCTCCGCTGGACCTGTATGTATCGATCCTTAGGTCCTCATCCGCTATATTGACTTCAACATCGTCTCCTACGTCAGGAGTGATATCTATGGAAGCAAAGGATGTCTGTCTTTTATTGTTTGCATTGTAAGGAGAAAGCCTTACAAGTCTGTGGACTCCCCTTTCTCCTTTGAGATATCCGTATGCATTCTCTCCTTCTATGAGGAGTTCTGCAGATTTTATCCCCGCTTCAGGGTCGGGCTGTATGTCAAGAAGAGTGACTTTAAAGCCGTGATCGTTACAATACCTCGTATACATCCTGAAAAGCATATCAGCCCAGTCCTGAGATTCAAGGCCTCCTGCGCCAGGATGTATGGAAAGTATGGCATTGTTTTTGTCATACTCTCCGTTAAGAAGAAGGCTTATCTCTATGGATTCCATCTTCTTTTCAAGAATCGCTGATTTTTCTTCTGCTTCCTGTGCCATATCAGGATCCTCTGACATGGACTGCGCAAGTTCAATGTCTTCAAGCATTGAGCTGCACTCTTCAAAGGATGAGACTCTGTTCTCAAGATCCTTCTTTTCCTGAAGAGTCTTCTGGGCTCTTTCAAGCTCATCCCAAAAGCCTTCTGTGGCAATTTCCTGGTCAAGCTCTTCTATCCTGTTTTTCAGAGCCTCGATGTCAAAGAGAGTCTCTGAGTTTCCCCAGAGTCTCCGTAAGTTTACTGATTTCTACCATGATACATTTCCTCTATACATTCCTGCCGTGGCAGTTCTTGTATTTCTTTCCGCTGCCACAGGGACACGGATCGTTTCTTCCCGGAGTCTTTTCGACTCTTACAGGCATCTGCCTTGCCTGCTTTGTTTCCGTCGGAGCAGCTTTTGGCATGTTTGAAACTCTTCTTGGTTTTCCTTCATCAAGAGCAGATCTTGTATCTTCCTTTGATGCTGCTCCTACTCTTATTACCTGTTTTCTTTCTGCGTTTGTGTCAAGAGTGATGGAAAGGACGTACTTTACCATATCTTCTCTGATGGATGCGAGCATCTCTTCGAACATATCGAAGCCTTCGTTGGCATACGCTCTTGCAGGATCCTGCTGACCAAGGGACCTAAGGCCAATACCTGTCTTGAGCTGATCCATGGCATCGATGTGATCCATCCATTTGGTGTCGACTATACGAAGGAGGAGGACTCTTTCTATCTCTCTCATCCTCTCGCTTCCTATCTGCTCTTCCTTGGCTTCATATTGCCTGAGAAGATCTTCATAGTCAGCATCGTCCATGGCTACATCTCTCATCATGGAGACTATGTGGTCTCTTAAGTTCTCTCCGTGAAGGACTCTGTTTCTTTCTTCGTATATTATGGTCCTTTGGCGATTCATTACATCGTCGTACTGAAGGACGTATTTACGTATACCGTAGTTCTTGCCTTCTACTTTCTTCTGAGCATTCTCTATGGTCTTTGAAAGCATACCTGCTTCAAGGGGCTCGTCCGTAAGTCCGAACCTGTCCATGACCATCTGTATCCTCTCGCCTCCGAAGAGCCTCATGAGGTCGTCATCAAGCGCTACGAAGAACTGTGATGAACCCGGGTCTCCCTGACGTCCTGCACGGCCTCTTAACTGATTATCTATACGCCTTGCTTCGTGACGCTCAGTACCTATGATGTGAAGGCCGCCCACTGCGATGACTTTGTCATGCTCTCTTTTTGCTTCTTCTTTGAGCTTTTCTTCTTCAGCCTCGAGCTTTGCCTTGAATTCTTCTTCGGGGATCTTTGCTTCACCTGATACTATATCCTCTTCGTTCTTCTTTTTATCAAAGTTTCCTCCGAGTATGATATCCGTACCACGGCCTGCCATGTTGGTAGCTATGGTGACTGCCCCAAAGCGTCCTGCCTGAGCGACTATTTCTGCTTCTCTCATATGGTGCTTTGCATTGAGCACGTTATGCGGGATGCCTCTTTTTTTGAGCATCTCAGAGAGCATTTCTGATTTTTCAACGGATATGGTACCTACAAGAAGAGGCTGACCTGTTTCATGCCTTCTTACTATCTCTTCGACTATGGCCTTGAATTTGGCTTTCTGGTTGGCATATACGCTGTCTTCAAGGTCTTCTCTTATGACAGGTTTGTTTGTAGGAATTACAACTACGTTCATATTGTAGATCTCGTTGAATTCTTCCTCTTCTGTCTTTGCAGTACCTGTCATACCGGCGAGCTTTTTGTACATCCTGAAGTAATTCTGAAGGGTTATGGTAGCAAGAGTCTTGCTTTCGTTCCTTACCTTTATGCCTTCCTTTGCTTCTATTGCCTGGTGAAGTCCGTCAGAATATCTTCTTCCGTACATGAGACGGCCCGTAAACTCGTCGACTATGACTATCTCCCCGTCGTTTTCGATATAGTCGATATCCCTCTTCATTATGGCGTGAGCCTTAAGAGCTATGTTTACATGGTGGTTTATATCCATGTTCTCGGGATCTGAGAAGTTGTCGATACCGAAGTACTTCTCGCACTTTGCTATACCTTCTTCTGTGAGAGCGCAGGTCTTGTCCTTTTCGTCTACGGTATAGTCACCTGTTGTATAGTCTATGCCGCCAAACCTTGGATCTCCTTCTTTGACATGCTCGCCCTTTGTAAGGGTCCTTACGAACTTATCTGCAGTATAGTAAAGATCGTTGGACTTTTCTCCCTGACCTGAAATGATAAGAGGAGTCCTTGCTTCATCTATGAGTATGGAGTCTACTTCGTCCACTATGGCAAAGTTAAGTTCTCTTTGCATCTGCTGCTCTGCAAAGATAGCCATGTTGTCTCTTAGATAATCGAAACCGAATTCATTGTTGGTCCCGTATGTGATATCTGCATTGTATGCTTTTTTCCTGTCTTCGTTCTCCACATCATGGATGACGCATCCGACTGTAAGCCCGAGCCATTTATACAGCCTTCCCATCCACTCTGCGTCACGCTGAGCAAGGTAATCGTTGACTGTAACTACATGGACTCCTTTTCCCTCAAGAGCGTTTAGGTACACAGGAAGTGTAGCCACGAGAGTCTTTCCTTCACCTGTCTTCATTTCGGCTATGTTGCCCTGATGAAGGACTATGCCTCCTATGATCTGTACATAGAAGTGCTTCATGCCAAGGACTCTCCATGCAGCCTCTCTGCAGACTGCAAAAGCTTCCGGAAGCAGATCGTCGAGAGTCTCCCCCTTTGCAAGTCTCTCTTTGAATTCAGGTGTCTTTGCCTTTAGTTCCTCATCGGAAAGCGCTTCCATTGAAGGCGCTAAAGCATCGACCTGATCTGCTATTTTCTTGACCTTGTTGACTTCGCGGGTATTCCAATCCCCGAAGACTGAACTGAATAATCCCATATTTTTTCCTTTCAGTTTGAAGCGCCAAAGCATGGCGCAGTATATCTGCTTTTATGCATCAGTGTATTTTATCATAAAGATGTGTATCTTAAAAGAAAAACCGCTCCTCATTGCCATGGGAGCGGCATCATTTTCTAAAACTCTATATCTATCTTTTCCCATGAGAAGCCTTTGTCTTCTCTTCCGAAATGACCGTAGGCTGCCGTTTCTCTATAGATAGGTCTTCTTAGGTCGAGCCTTTCTATGATGGCGCGAGGTCTGAAGTCTACCTTCTCAGAAATGAGATCTGCAAGCTTTTCATCTGCCATCTTTCCTGTTCCTTTGGTATCTACCATGATTGAGACAGGTTCTGCAACGCCTATTGCATAAGCAAGCTGGATAAGGCACTTGTCTGCAAGTCCTGCTGCAACTATGTTCTTTGCAGCATATCTTGCAGCATAAGCGGCCGATCTGTCTACCTTTGTAGGGTCTTTGCCTGAGAAGGCACCGCCGCCGTGAGGAGCTACTCCGCCGTAGGTATCTACGATGATCTTTCTTCCTGTAAGTCCTGTATCTCCCATGGGGCCGCCGATCACGAACCTTCCTGTAGGATTTACGAGGAACTTTGTATCGTCATCAAGAAGGTCTGCAGGTATCACAGGCATGATGACGTTCTTTATGAGGTCTTCCTTGATCTGTTCCTGGGTAACGTCGGGATCGTGCTGAGCTGAAATGAGGACAGTATCAAGGCGAAGAGGTTTTCCGTCTTCTCCGAACTCTACAGTGACCTGAGTCTTTCCGTCAGGTCTAAGATAGGAAAGCGTTCCGTTCTTTCTTACTTCTGTGAGCCTGTATGCGAGCTTATGGGCAGCTGAGATGGTTATAGGCATGAGCTCTTTTGTGTCCCTGCATGCATAACCGAACATTATTCCCTGGTCTCCTGCGCCGTCAACATCGACTCCTAAAGCTATATCTGCAGACTGAGCATCGATGGAGCTTAAGACACCGCATGCTGAATCAAAACCATATTCCGGCTTTGTATATCCTATATCGTTTATGACCTTTCTTGCTATGCCCTGGAAATCAAGATAACCGCTTGTTGTTATCTCTCCTATGATGAAGCACTGGCCTGTCGTTACGAAAGTCTCGGCTGCTACTCTTGATTTGGGATCCTGGCGAAGGGCCTCGTCAAGTATGGCATCCGAGATCTGATCGCAGATCTTGTCAGGATGTCCTTCAGTTACTGATTCTGATGTGAATAATCTTTTCATACTTTTCCTTTCTGCCGCTTTTTAGGCGGCCGGAAAGCTCTATCAAAAAACCTCGCCTTTTTAAAGACGAGGTCTTGTTTCAGCTTTCCTCATCTTTCAGATCGCTCTGCAGGATTTAGCACCTTGGCTTTGCCAGGTTGCCGGACTTCATAGGGCCTGTCCCTCCGTCACTCTTGATGAGCTTTATTAAATTGCAACAGTGATTATATCACAGGTAAGACACTTGTCAATGATATACTTACTGTTCTTTTACTTTTGATGCTCTGTATGCATCTATCTCCTTTTCATCTATCTTGTAGAACATGATGAGTATGCCTCCTATAAAGAAGGCTGCAGCAGGAACTGCTGACATCATGATTATGATAGCATTAAGGATGTTAGGTGTAAGTTCTACGCCTGCTGTATATCCGATGGCAGCAAGACCAAAGGATGCGGCTGCAGTTGAAACGAGAGTTCCTATCCTGATGCTGACTCCTATCATGGACTGAGCAAAGGCCTTTGCAGACTTAGATCCCTTCATCTCATTGTAGTCTGCTACATCGTTTGCCATGGATACCATTGCCGTTGCAACAGGAGTTGCGCAGAGCTGATATATAGCTCTGATTGCAAGGTAGAGATAGCCGTTAGAGCCTATGAAGTAATATGCTGCATAAGTAAGGCCGCCTCCGAACATTGCGAAGATGAATACGCCCTTCTTTGAGAACTTTGCGCAAAGCTTTGGAGAAATGAGTGCTGCGATTATTGCAGATGCAGAACTTACTGTGACTCCAAGCTCGAGCATGCGCGGGTTATTGAGGACATATCTTGTGTAATATACAAGGAGAACGCCCTGCATTCCGGATGCTATATTCATGATGGAAGATGCAAGGAAGAGCCAAAGACCTGAACCCTTTAAGACGGTGAGCATGTCCTTAAGAGGCACTTTGTCCTTTTTCTTTGCTTCTCTATATTGTACGTTTCCGCCGAGCTCATACTTCTTTGTAAGGCCCCACATTACAGCAGTGCCTATGAAGTAAATGATGCCCATGATATATGCGGCGACCATATACTGATTATTAGTCTTTGCTCCTACAGACATTGCGATGGCTATAAGAGGAGCATATACCATTCCGCCTGCATGGCTTCCTACAGTTGCTGCTGCAGTAAGTCCTACGGAATCCTTTGTGTTGTCTGCCATAAGTCCTACTATGGCTCTTGAAGATGTCCATGATACGCAGTATCCGAATATCTGAAGAGCATAGAATACAAGAAGTATGGTCACGTATGTAACAGCGTTTGTATAGTTGTATTTAAAGAATAAAAGACCGCCCATTACGAACATGATCATATCGCCTATGAGTATCCATGTGCGGTATCTTCCTGTTCTGAAATTGGTCTTATCGATGAGAACGCCCACAAAGGACATCTCTATGAGTCTGATCAGTGTGACAGCAGTCTTTGCTGTTGCAGCAAGAACTGTAGGTACTCCCACTATATCAGTAAGGAAAAACATCCAATAAAGATTTGCGACATAACCGCCAAGACTTGTCTTGAACATGCCGCCAAATCCATAACGGATCTTATCAAACAGGGGCACTCCCCTCTTTTCCTGTTTAAGTTCAGGTTCTGACATTTAATTACCTCCTACATATCAAATAACTTTGCTAATATATCATAGAATCAAGGAAAATAACAGAAAAATTTAGAAAGATGAGCTGCATCAAAAAGCCCGGCATTTTTGCCGGGCTTAACTTGGATCTTAGAAGTTTACGAACTGGGAGATAGCAGCTTTTACAAAAGCTTCTCTTGCAGCCTTATTTTCCTTTGGTATTGGAAGTTCAAGGTTCTCTACGAGATATTCAAGTCCTTCCGGATATTTTGAAATATCGAAATCAGCCATTTTTCGTTACCTCCTTAGAGTCTGAAATCACGTACGAAATCGCATACGGCCTGAACGTTTTCTCTCTTGCCGTCTGCTCTGAATGTACCTATCTTTGTCTGAGTCATCATATATCCGCCTTCTCCTCCGAGTTCGCAGCAGAGCCTCTTTGCAAGGTCTACGCACTCATCGGGAGTGCCGCCGCCAAGGAGCACACTGTCCATGCCGCCAAGGATTGCGCAGTTGGGGAAGTTCTTTCTGAATTCAAAGACATCGTCCATCTCGAGCATGAAGGTTATTGTTCCCTTCTTGTACTGGTTGAAGTAATCCTTGAATCTCATGATGGCGCCTTCTGTGAATATGGAGAAGGTGCAATCCTTTTCTTCGATGACATCGATGAATTCCTTAAAGAGCGGCCAGTAATACATATCCCACTGCTTTAAGTTCATAAAGTTCTGGCAAAGCATAGTAGTTGCAAAGTCCCATGCAACGCTCATATCCATGCCGGGCTCAAGCTTCTTGATAGACTCGAGCTGAGGACGGAAGTTCATTGCTTCGAGAGTATCAAGGAGAGCCTGAAGTTTTTCCGGCGCTCTTCTCATATCAAGAGCCATTCCCTTGAATCCTCTGATATATGAGAATATGTTCTCGATGGGGATAGCCGGAGGCATCACAGGTCTTGCATAGGACGGAAGTCCGTATTCATCAGCGCAGATCTTGTTAATCCTTCCTGAGAATGCAAAATATCCGTTCCTTGCGTTTACTGCATTTTGCACTATATCGAATGCCTTCTTTGGGTCTGTCCACCAGTCATACTTTTTAGCCATTCCCTTTTCCCAGACGAACTTCCAGTAATCAGAAGCCATTTCTTCGAGTTCTTCCTGATCACAGTAGTTCTGGTCAACGTGGTTTATAGACTCGTTTTCATCATCTATATCGTAGCTTTTGCATTCAAGAGCTTCATAGATAAGGAAAGGATTCCTTACGCCCTTGTTTACGAGGAAATCGAAGTTATATCTTTCCTGATGTTCTCTGACGATCCTTTCCATAAGAACGTAGTCTCTCATTGCTTCAGACAGAGTGCAGTGAGTGTCGCTGTCGAATACCTGCCAAAGCTGGAACATGGAAAAGTGAGGTATCCTATCTACCTTTTCCCATCTGGTAGCCTTTCTTATGAGCTCTGTTCTTTCCTTTTTCAGAGCCTGAGCTTGTTCGAGTTCCAATGTTTAACTCCTCCTGTTCAAATATATATGATACTTGCTATTATCTCTTTTTCTTCGTGCCTTTTGCGCTCTTATTATTCGCCTCTTCGATAGCGTATTCCTCCTGAACTATGCGGGAGAACATAAATGCTCCGGACATAGTAAAGATGGAAAAGAACATCTGCACGATAGTAACGAGTTTTTCGGGCAGTAAGCGATAAGCAAGGCATACGCACAGTATCCCCAAAAGTATGATACCAAAACAGACATATGTATCTTTTCTCGCAAAGACCCTTCTAATAACGTTCTTCATATTTTTCTCTCTTTTAACACTGCTAAAGGCATAATGCGCGTGCATTATATCATAGATGCCTATTATTTAGCAGTTGACTTTTTAAAAAAGGCACCTTCCCACCTTTTATGGGGAAGAAGGTGCCTTATAGATGTTTCATTGACAGGCTTTAAAGCCTTTTTTCTCATGTCCTTATTTTGCTGCTCTGTTTGCACGATACTCGTTGAGTTCGTTGTCATTTACCCTATAGAGGAACATGCAAGCTCCGGAAAGAGCTGTAAAGATTCCGGGAACAACGATGAGAAGTGTTGTGAATCCCTTGAGTATTGTAGGTGTGATCTCTCCGCCTGCAACATATCCGATGATGGAAAGTGCAAATGATGCAACGATAGCAGCAAGAGAAGAACCAAGACGTGTGCCTGTTCCTGCCATAGACTGGAGGAATCCGCGAGCGCCTGGAAGACCCTTCATCTCGTTGTAATCTGCTACGTCGTTCATGAATGCAGGCATGAAGCAGATACCGAAGCAGCTTACAAGTGTCTGGATACCACGTACTACGACGAATCCTGTTCCGTTGTTACCAACAAGAGCAAGTACTATGTAAAGTGCTGCCATTACGAAGTGATAAGCGATGAAGCAAGGCTTCTTTCCGAACTTCTTTGCAATTACAGGAACAAAGAAGGAACCTACGCATGCAAGAGCTGCGTTTACGCCTATGGTTGCGCCTGTGATACCTGGGTTACCAAGTACGTAGTTGCAGTAGTAAGGAAGGAGAACGGAGAATGTACCGCTCTGTACAGAGTCGAGGATGAGTGCGATAAGGTAAACAAGTCCGGGACCCTTGAGGTTCTTGATCATTGTCCAAAGACCGATCTTTTCCTGCTTCGGTGCAGCTGCCTTTGTAACTGCAACTTCCTGAGCCTTAGGACCTTCAACATCCTTTGCAAGGTTGAAGATTATGAATCCACCGATGAAGATGAGCACGCCGGAAAGAAGTCCGAACATGAAGTATGGGTTGTTGACTCCCTTGAGGAACGGCATCGGGATAGCAAGAAGTGCAGAACCGATGAGCATGTAGATGATGGAAGGAATAGTTCCTGCTACGTTTGCTGCAGATCCAAGGATCGTTGAATCGTTTCCTGTCTTTCCAAGTTTTCCTGCAAGAGCACGGAGTGCTGTCCAACCGAAGTTGTATGAAGTCATCATGATCACGTAGAATACGATGAAGAGGATGCCTGCTGTGGATGGCGCGATTCCGAAGTTCAGGAATGTAAGTGGAAGTGTGATTCCCATTGAGATACCGCAGAGGAGATACCATGTACGATATCTTCCTGCCTTTGGGTTAGTGGAGTCGATGACTGCACCGGCGATAGCCATAGAAATGACTTTTGTGAACTGAACGATTACGTTCAGAGTAGCTGCCAAAGCTGTCGGGATCATGAGAACGTCTGTCATGAAGTAGTTCAGGAAATATCCCGCAAGTACCAGCTGGAAGCCGTAGGTGAACATTCCGCCAAATCCATAAAGGAAGATCTGTTTGAAGGATAATGTTCTTGCATTGTTGTCGCTCATTATAAGCCTCCTAAATAATAACCAAAAAACACATAACATGTTCGATTTATGTACGCATTATATATTTGATACAGAAGGTTGTCAAACTATTTTTTCCCATAATAGTGTACATATTTCAGGTTTTGTTCGATTCAAACAAAAGTGATATATCGAATTTGTTCGATTTTATAAATCAAAATTTAGAACATGTATGGTATAATTTTCAAGATATGATAAAATCGATATAGAAGGGGACTGTATGTCGCATGGCAGGATACCAAAAAAGTGAATTGACTAAAAACAAAATAATAGATGTTACAAAAAGACTTCTCGAAGAAAAGGGATATGACTGTGTAACAGTAAGGGATATATGCAAAGAAGCCGATGTCTCGGTGAGCATGCTCAATTACCATTTCGGGAGCAAAGATGAGCTTTACTATATGCTCCTTAGCACTCTCTCTGACAAGATCATAGAAGAACTCGATAAGCACTACCCAGATCTCATGAACGAATCAAAAACCGTTCATAACTTAGCTTACATACTCATACTTGCAGAAGCTTTGCTTGTTGACGATCCTTTCATGAAGACCTATAGGAAGATGCATTGCCAGCCCTACGTCACAGAGCAGATAAAAATAGGCATAAAGAAAAACCTTGTCATCTACCATCAATTATCAGGATCCCAGCCCTCAGAACAGCTGCTTGAGATATATTCTTCATCATTTGCAGCTGGTATCATGTCCGTTGCACAGGAAAAAAATTATCCTCTGCTTTCTAAAGATGTAGAAAGAGTCAAAATGATACTGCAGACTCTTTTCCTTCATATCTACTTAGTAAGAGCTGACATGACTGAAGTCACGAGGGAAGCTCTCGCCATATCAGACAAGCTCAAGATAAAAATGAAGGGCTTCGATGATTTCGAGGTATATTTCCAAGAATAAGATCAAAGGATCGTTTCAACTCTGAAACGGTCCTTTTCATATATATACTAAAACATATCTACATATATCCTGTTTATCTTTGGCTCAAATGTCGATATTTCAAATGTGAGGACCCGCCTTTGCAAGTTCCCTGCATCTTTCGTCTCCTTCAAATTTTTTGAAATTGTCCATGAAGCTTTCTGCAAGGGCCTTTGCTCTTCTCTCCCACTCGGAAGGGTCTTCGTAAGTATTTTTCGGGTCCAGTATGGAACTGTCTACACCGCTGAGCTCCTTTGGTATGCGAAGACCGAAATATCCTATCTTTTCTGTTTCAGCTTCATCTATGCTTCCGCAAAGTATGGCATCTATTATGCCTCTTGTGTCTTTGATGGATATCCTTTTGCCTGTTCCGTTCCATCCGGTATTGACAAGATAAGCTTTTGCTCCGCTTTCCTTCATCCTCTTTACGAGTTCTTCTGCATACTTTACGGGGTGAAGTTCAAGGAAGGCCTGCCCAAAGCATGCGGAAAAGGTCGGGACAGGTTCCGTTATACCTCTTTCCGTTCCTGCAAGTTTTGCTGTGAAACCTGAAAGAAAATAGTATTCAGTTTGATCTGCATCAAGCAAGGAGACAGGCGGAAGCACGCCGAAGGCATCTGCAGAAAGGAATATGACTCTCTTTGCAGGCGGCGCAAAGGATATAGGTTTTAATATATTCTCAATGTGATAGATAGGATAAGAGACTCTCGTATTTTCAGTCAATGACTTGTCATGAAAATCAAGCACGCCATCAACGCTCACTGTCACATTTTCAAGAAGAGCATCTCTTTTGATCGCGTTATATATGTCAGGTTCCGCATCTTTGTCAAGATCGATGACCTTTGCATAGCAGCCGCCCTCAAGGTTGAATACTCCCCTTTCGTTCCATCCGTGCTCGTCATCTCCGACGAGAAGTCTTTTTGGATCTGTTGAAAGCGTGGTCTTGCCCGTTCCTGAAAGACCGAAGAATATGGCTGTATTCTCTCCGTTAAGATCTGTATTCGCGGAGCAATGCATAGATGCTATGCCTTTAAGGGGCAGGTAATAATTCATCATGGAAAACATGCCCTTTTTCATCTCTCCGCCGTACCAGGTATTGAGTATGACCTGTTCTTTGCTTGTGATATTGAAGGCTATGCAGGTATCAGATCTCAGACCCAGTTCTTTGTATCCGTCCACCTTTGCTTTAGATGCGCAGTAGACTGTAAAGTCAGGTTCAAAGCTTTCGAGTTCCTTCTCATTAGGCCTTATGAACATGTTCTTTACAAAATGAGCCTGCCACGGAACTTCCATGATGAACCTTACGGCCATGCGAGTCTTTTCATCAGCCCCGCAAAAAGCATCCATGACATAAAGTTCTTTTCCTGACAATTGCTCCTTTGCTATGGCAAGTACCTTTTCCCAGGTATCCATGTCCATGGGGTGGTTGTCGTTTTCATATTCCTCTGACGTCCACCAGACAGTGTCCTTAGACCTTTCGTCCATGACTATATACTTGTCTTTAGGAGACCTTCCTGTAAATATCCCTGTAAAGACATTGAGTGCGCCGAGTTCTGTCTTAGAAGCGGCCTCATATCCATTTAAGCCTTCCCTTGTCTCTGCAAGGTAAAGATCATCATAGGAAGGATTCCTGTGTATCTTCACAGTATCCCTTATACCTATCTTTTCAAGATCGATCGTCATGCTCTGCTCCTGCTTAAAAAATGCTTATTAAAAGTCAAACTGTTGATCATACCTAACTTTTTCATTATCTCACATATATCCATGGATTTGTACCCAAATGTATAAAAATACCCTTACTTTTGCAAAAAACATATATGGCGCTTATGTCTTTGCTTTGATACTATCAAAGGAGAAAAATGAGAACATATGTTTTGCTTTAGAAATAATAGTGATATATAATATGGATATGGGAAAAACATATATAGCAATAGATCTTAAATCCTTTTACGCTTCGGCTGAATGCGTGCAAAGAGATCTTGATCCACTGGACACGAATCTCGTCGTAGCTGACCTCAGCCGCACTGAAAAGACCATATGCCTTGCAGTCTCCCCTTCCCTTAAGACTTTCGGTACAGGAGGAAGACCAAGGCTCTTTGAAGTTGTCCAAAAAGTAAAAGAGATCAATGCTGAAAGGCTTTCAAAAGCTCCCGGAAAGAAATTTGCTGGAAAGTCATATATTTATTCGGAGCTGATGAAGGACCCATCTCTTGAGCTTGACTATATAGTTGCAAGGCCTCAGATGCAAAAATATATGGATATAAGCACGAAGATATATCAAATGTATCTTAAATTCGTATCTCCCGATGACATACATGTCTATTCCATAGATGAAGTATTCATAGACGCGACAAGGTATTTAGAACTGTATAACGTAAATGCTCACGAGTTCACAATGATGCTCGTAAGATCTGTTTTAAAAGAAACAGGCATCACTGCTACAGCAGGTATAGGGACAAATATGTACCTATGCAAGATAGCAATGGATATAGTCGCAAAGCATATGCCTCCCGATAAAGACGGAGTCAGGATAGCAGAGCTTGATGAAAGATCATACAGAGAGCTCCTATGGGACCACAGACCCATCACTGACTTTTGGAGAGTCGGGAAAGGCTATGCAAAAAGGCTTGAAAGCCACGGACTTTTCACAATGGGAGACATTGCAAGGTGCTCCATTGGAAGACCTTCTGATTTTCACAATGAAGACCTTTTGTACAAACTCTTCGGAATAAACGCTGAGCTTCTCATAGACCATGCATGGGGCTGGGAGCCCTGCTCCATCAAGGATATAAAAAATTATCACTCAGAATCAAACAGCATAAGTTCAGGACAGGTCTTAAGCTACCCCTATACCTTTGATGAAGCAAGGATAGTCGTTCAGGAGATGGCAGACCTTCTTGTCCTTGACCTTGTAAGAAAGAACCTTGTAACGAATCAGATGGTCCTTACTGTAGGTTATGATACATCAAACCTTCAAAATCCTGCTGTGATGCAAAAGTACAAGGGCACCATCAAAGAGAATTATTACGGCATAAAGACGCCGAAGAACGCACACGGATCCATAAACCTTCCCTCCTACTCATCCTCAACGAGAGAGATCTCTGAAGCTGTAATGAAGCTCTATGACAGGATAGTAGACAAAGACCTTCTCGTAAGAAGGATGTATGTAGTAGCAAACAAGGTCATAGCCCCTGAGGATGTAAAGGATCCTCACGAAAATGAACAGCTCGATATGTTCACAGACTATGCTGCAAGAGAAGCAGAAGAAAAGAAGAAGGCTTTAGATCTTGAAAAAGAGAAAAAAGAACAGGAGACCATACTCAAAATAAAAGAGAAATTCGGAAAAAATGCCATATTAAAGGGCATGAACCTCCAGGAGGCTGCAACTGCAAAGGACAGAAACAGCCAGATAGGAGGCCACAGGGCTTAAAGACTCAAGGGAAGGCAAAATGCCTTCCCCCTTTCATTTTTAAAACTATTCTGAAACTTGCATTATGCTTATTCAACAGACTTTAATGATTCTACCATCTGAATGTTCCTAAGAGACTTCTTAGTCATCTGAAGCACGAGCAAAGTAAATGCAATGGTAAGTCCAAAAGCGTAAGCAAAGCTCAGCGGATATACAGTATTACCGAACTTGACCATATCCATACTTATGATATTCATGATGAAGTGATGCTCTACAACACCGAGAGGAAGACCAAGAACTGCACCGATAAGGGACAAAAGGAATATTTCCTTAAAGAGATAGGAGTTCACTTCTCCGTCTCTGAATCCAAGGACTTTCAGTGTAGCTATCTCTCTCATCCTCTCCGAAATATTTACCTGCGTTAGATTTATGAGCACAACGAAGGCAAGAGCCCCTGCAGTGACGATGATTACAAGTATAATGAAATCAAGAGCATTTATCATATTTTCGAAAGTACTTATGAGGGCGCTGAAATCTACAGTTGACACATACCCTTCTATCTTTTTCATATCTCTTGCAAGTTTTTCACCGTTTTCAGTACAGACTGCAATATATTTTGGATGTATCTCCTCACCAAAAGTATTCCTATAACAGACTTCCGACATGAAAACATAATGCTGGAAATACATCTCGCAGATATCGCTCACCTCCACCTGCGCCTTTACGCCGAGCCTTGATTCTATGGTTATAAAGTCTCCCTTTTTTATATTATTTGTGTTTGCGAATTTTTCTGATACTATGACCCCGCTGTTTCCAAGCCTTATCTTAGTTTTCCCGTTCGGCTTCCTGAGGTCCAAGAGCTCATCAGACTTCCTTGCATCTATGACATATACAGACATGGTCTGATCGTCATTCTTGCCTCCGTAAAGCCTTGATGTGAACTCCATGACAGGAGCCATGTATCTGTAGTCAAGGTCGTTCTCAAGCACAGCTATGAATTCATCCAGATTCCTGTCGTCTTGTATATTTACAGAATATTCATAGCCAAATATACGTCCGAACTGGATCTCTATGATATCTCCGATAGAATCTTTTACGCCCCATCCTACCACAAGAAGTCCTGTGCAACCGGCAACGCCTATTACCGTCATGAAGAACCTTGATTTATACCTTATGATGTTCCTTGCCGTGATCTTTGATGTAAAGGAGAGCTTGTTCCATATGAACTTGATCTTTTCAAGGAACACAGGTTTTGCATTCTTCGGCGCCTTTGGCCTCATGAGCTGAGACGGCATTTCCCTTAATGTCTTCCTTACTACCAAAGCGCTGATACCGCAAAGAAGGAGACTGAAAGATGAGACGCAAAGGATCAGTATAGGTATATTTACTATGATCTGCATGGGAGGCAAAATATACATGAGCCGCCATGCGTTGTATATTACGGTCGGGAATATGGCAAGACCTATGACTACGCCAAATACGCTGCCGCTCAAAGTAGCAAGCAAAGAATAGACGACATATTTCCCGATAATGGCTCCATTGGAAAAGCCAAGGGCTCTGAATATGCCTATCTGGCCTCTTTGCTCATCTATGAGCCTGGTCATGGTAGTCATGGATACAAGAGCAGCAACGAGGAAAAACAAAACGGGAAGGGATACGCCTATGGTCCCCATTTGATCGGCGCTGCCTTTAAACATGTAGCTGGAATAATGACTGTCTCTGTCAAGTATGGTCCATGCAGCGTCAGGAAGGTCCTCAAGCTCTTGCCTTGCCTTTTTTAGTTCGCTCTCAGCCTTTTCTATCTCAGTGTTGAACTCGTATACACCGTCATTGTATTCTTTCAGGGCCTGCTCATATTGCTTTCTTGATGAAGCGATAGTTGCCTGATAAGCATAAAGCTGCTCTTCTCCTGCCTTTAGTTCTGCTTTACCTGCTTCAAGCTGAGCTCTGCCATCTGCTACCTGATCAAGTCCGTTTTTTAGAGCTGAAATTTGTGCATAGCTTTCTTCTACAGAACCGCCTGCAGCAGCATCGAGCTGAGCGAGTATATCTTCAATGCTTCCTGATACATCGCTTACGCCGGCATTTCTCATAGCTGTGATAGCAGCCAGATTTGCATTGTATTCTCCTTCAAGAGTATTGTTTCTCACTCTTAAAAGAGCTATCTCACCGTTTATCCTCGAGCTTTCCTGCTCGTAGTTTTCTTCTTGTGGATCAAGGGCTTCAAGCTCTGTTTCCAAAGCTTTGATCTCGATATCGTTGGCATCGATCTGTGCCCTTATCTCTTCGTTTCTTTCTTCAAGAGCTGAAATGCTGAGTCCTTCAGATGCTATATCTGAAGAGCTTACAGTCTTGAGTACCTGGTATACACCATATATGGCTGAGACCTGTTCATAGATCTCATCAAAACTCCTTCCGTCAGGATCTGCAGCTTCGACCTGAGAGGCAGCATCTGCAAGGAGCTTTTCATTGGCTTCCAGCTTTTTCTCATTTTCTTCTATAAGGGCCTTTGATGCGCTGAGCGTTGCCATATTTTGATCTATCTGCATCTCTGCAAGTATCAATTTTACATTGGCATCATCAAGTTCTTTTTTTGCATCTTCAAGAGCCTTCTGCCCTTCGGCTTTCTTTTCTTCAAATTCCTCTTCGCCTTTTCTTAACTCTTCTTCATATTCATCCTTGATCTTTGCTTTTCTATGCTCCTGCTGAACAGCAGCAAAGTTTTCTATATCCATGATCTCTTCAGATACAAAATCTTTGTATTCGTCTGTATAGGATACATACTCTTCTGCGCCATCCAAGGTCAGATATACTGTTTTATAGTAATCCTCAAGGAAATTATCAGAAGGTACAAAGCATACCATGCTGAGTTCTTTGTTGTCGAGGGTGCTGTTTCCAAGAGCCTTTGAATAGTATGCGGGACATTCTGCAAAACCTACTATGGTATATTCAAGATTTTTAAGCTGCTCTGAGAGATCGTCTTTTTCAAGGTAAAGCGTGACCTTTGTACCGACAGGATATGCCGATGGATATACACTGGCATAAAGGAGCACTATCTCATCACTTTTATTCGGAAATCTGCCTTCAACAAGTTCCAGCTCATTTACATTTCTTTCGATCTCTTCTACCCTTGTTACCGTGTTGCTGCCTGTCGCTCTCTTGCAGTAGCAATCAACAAATTTAGATGGGAAGACTCCTGAAAGTCCTTCCTGCTTTTTTATGGCATCTATATCATCTTCATCAAAACCATAGGAAGATACAAGCTGCAGATCCTGCAGTTTGTATTTGTCGTTATATGCATCAACGCTTCCCTTCATTATTATCTTGGTGGACATAAGCCCCATCATGAAGGCTACGCCTATTACCACCATCATGAAAAGTGAAAAGAACCTGTTGAAAGTACTTTTTATTAATCTGAAAGTGTCCTTTTGAAACATTTAATATTCAATATCCTCTATGGCTTTTGGATGTTCGTTTATCTCCACTGACTCTATGTGGCCGCTCTTTACTCTGATGATCTTTTGACCCATATCGGCAAGAGCTCCGTTATGAGTGATCATGACTACTGTCATGCCGTTATTTTTGTTCATATCCTGAAGGACTTTCAGGACCTGCTTTCCTGTTACATAGTCAAGTGCTCCTGTCGGTTCATCGCAAAGAAGGAGCTTTGGATTCTTTGCAACTGCTCTTGCTATGGCGACCCTTTGCTGCTCTCCTCCTGAAAGTTGAGACGGGAAATTGTTCATCCTGCTCTTTAGACCTACCATCCCAAGGACAGTTCTTGAATCAAGAGGGTCTTTAGATATCTGAAGAGCCAGGTCCACGTTCTCCTTTGCTGTGAGGTTTTGGACCAGATTATAGAACTGAAATACAAAGCCGATATCAAAGCGCCTGTAGTCTGTAAGCTGCTTTGCATCATAGCCGGCTATATCCTCATCATCTATGATGACTTCACCCTTGCTTGCAGTATCCATACCTCCAAGGATATTGAGGATGGTGGTCTTTCCTGCTCCGCTGGCTCCGAGGACCACGACGAATTCACCCTTTTCTATGGAAAAGGATATGTCGTCAAGAGCCTTGATCTCGACTTCTCCCATCTGATATATTTTTGAAACGTTTTTGAATTCTATGAATGCCACTTTATATATCTCCTGTGAACCTTGCAGTATCCGACGAGAGGTTGCTCACATAGGATCTGAAATAAATCTTGATCACGTCTTTTAGGGACTCTGCGCTGAGTTTTGAATTCCGAAACATATCCCTGATCCCGGAAAAGACGGAGACCGCATACCCGTGAGACAATACTCTAATCTGCTCCCGGAACTCATTGAGTCCATAGTGACTCTCTATGATATGCTCTATGAGTCCTGCGAACCAATCCGTTATGCTGTCATTCAGCTTCGAATGCATCATGAGTATGTTGAATTCCACTCTGTGCTTTCTGTATATGTCGACAAGCTCATCAGCAAGGCCGTCAAGTACATCGATGTATTGCTGGACTGTCAGATTGATATCCATCTCTTCGCTGTTGATGCTGACTGTATTTTTTGAGCTCCTTCTGACAAGCTTATCTATCTCTTCGAGAGTCTCCCCTACTATGAAGTTGTTCAGTTCTTCCTTGTTTTTAAAATACCTGTAGAGATTGCCTACGGTCATATTGCTTCCTGCTGCAATATTCCTCATGCTGGCTTTGTCTATGCCCTTTTCGAGGAATTCGTTTTTGGCCGATTCAACTATCCTGTCTCTTACGTCATCTTTAAGGATCTGCATATGTCTGCCTCCTTGGCTTTATCCTGCCATTCAGCGATTAAATAAACCCATGTTCATTATTGATTCTAATATATACAGTTTCAAAAGTAAACGGGCGTTTACAAAAAACTTACTCAAAATATCAAAAAATGTGTATGGGTAATGATGGTCTTTGATCCGCGATCCATGACCTTTCATCTCAAAGGAAAACGCCGGGCATTTGCCCGGCGCATCCTGCTGTTAACTCTCTATACCTGTTATTATTAATCTACATCTGTCCTTGCAAGGATCTGTGCAGGTGTCTTCCTCATGGTGAAGAATACGGGCAGCAATCCGAATATTATGTTGAACACATAGACTATTGCCACAGAAATAAGCACTATCCTTTGATCCAGTACATACTGATTTGCAAAGAAAGCATACTGTGTAAGTGTATGGAGTATGTATCCCATGACCACGAATCCTATGGTGGAAGTTATAAAGGTTATCACCAATATCTCTCCGAGGAACATCTTGTAGACATCGAACTTTTTAAGTCCTATGGCCCTTAAAGTTCCGACCTCCTTTACTCTTGAGAGGAATGAGGACCTGAGCATAAGGAATATCTCGACAAGAGATATGGCAAGGATTATTCCTGCAGTGATCATAGTGACCTTGACCTGCTCCTTAATGCCTCCCCTGTATGTCCTTTCGGCATCTGCATAAGTATCCTTTACATCCTTGTTCTGTTCCTGAAAGATCATCATTGCTTCTTCCTTGTTTTCAGGACATACTGTCATACCGGATGTGGAAACTATATATTTGTATTTGTAACACTCATCGGATACGAATACTGCATTGTCGACTGCGCTGATATAGAATCCGCATACAGTCAAATTGTGTCCGTTGATCTTTCCCGGGAAAGTGCTGCCTATCCAATAGGTGTAGATATAGTCCTGAGGGATGAGCACTTCGTAAAGGTTCACCGGATATCTCCCCTGGCTTACATAAAGGTAGCTCTTTGAATCGGAAAGTCCTGTTACAGCAGCTGTGTTGTCCTCGTCAGCAAAGTTTCCGCCTCCTGAGGATCTCATCACTATGCCGAAGAGTTCTTCATCGAGGGCATATACACAAGGTGACATGAGGTCTACTATACCGACTACGGTATACTTCTTTTCGATCTGTCCGATGGTGCATTGCTTTCCTATGAAGCTTTCGGCATCCTTTAGCCCTACCATGACAGCATTGCCGTATTCCAAAGTATTTGAACTCTTGAAAGCCATCTTATCAAGGACTATCTCATATTTGTCTTCGGGCATCCTTCCTGCTATGAGCATGGACTCATCTATGAGAGATGTTCCTGAAAGAGATGCTGTTATCCTGTCCTGAGCTCCGTTGGTCTGGTAATAGTAGTTGCTGTAGTCAAAGACTACCTCTACCATTCCGTTTCCGGGAAGGACATATCTGACACTTTCAAGATTTTCTGTCTCAGTAAAATCTTCTACTGTGTTCTTTGCATTCGTTATGGACAAATAGTTCTTGTTCTGAGTGACGAATTCATCATCTGTAACAGTATTTATTCCTATTACGCTGGAAGCAGAGTACATCACGAACATGGATGAAACTATGAATCCGACAAGAAGTATCTTCTTTAGGACAGGATAATTGAATACCTTCCTTACTCCGTTTACGAACAGATTGAATATGTTGTATATGGAGTGGTAACGAAGTCTTTTCAGTCCTGTATCCAGCTTTGAATAGTCAAAGTCGTTCTTTGCTGCTTCTTCTTTTGACAGAGCATGATAGTGATCGTCTATGAGTTCGATGGCCGAATCGGAGTCTACTACCTCTGTTTTTCTGCCGTTGGTCTCTATATACAGGTTACCGTTTCTTAAAACCAGTTTGACATCAAGATCGGTGCTTCCGTCAGAATAGAAGGAGATGTTCATTCCTCCTGCGCTCCCTTTTTCATGCACCGGCATATCCTTTAGATAGATATGGTTATCGATGCGGTAATCAAGAGCCTCATCTCTTTCGTTTTTGTAGTCATTGACGACCTTGCCGTCTACTATCTCTATGACACGGTCTGCATAAAACTCTGCCAGTTCCCTTTCGTGGGTGACCAGGATGACAAGCTTTTCCTTTGATATGGTCTTGATTATATTCATGACCTCAAGGGAGTTTCCTGAATCCAGGTTTCCTGTAGGTTCATCTGCGATGATGATCTTTGGGTTCTTTACTATAGCCCTTGCAATGCCTACTCTTTGGCGTTCACCGCCTGAAAGAGCTGTTGCAGGACGATTCCTGTACCTGTAAAGACCTACCTTTTCGAGGGCGTAATATACGTTCTCTTTGAGTTTATCTTTTTTCCTGAGGCCCAGCATTCTAAGAGGGAGAGCTACATTATCAAAGACTGTCATATCATCTACCAAATGGTAATTTTGGAATATGTAGCCTATGTTCTTGTTTCTGATGCTGTCTGTCCTTCCGGAGAAAAGACCGTTCATTTTCTTTCCGTTGACGAAGATCTTTCCTGAATTGGGCTTGTCAAGACCTCCTATCATGTTGAGGAGAGTTGTCTTTCCGCAGCCTGAGTTACCGAGGATGGCAACAAGACCGTGATCTTCGAAGGTCAGGGTCGTATCATCGATGGCTGTGACCTGGTTGCGTCTGAATCTGTTGTAATATTTTTTTACTTTTACGACTTCTACCATGACCCTATACCTCCTTGTAAACATTCATTGCTGAGGTCTTAAAGAGCTGCCTTGAATATCTCGAAGATATGATAAGTGACATGAGGTTCAGGACCACATAGAGTACGATGTAATCTTTAAGCTTTAAGTAATGAAGTATGTCGCTCACGAAGCTGAACTCATAATATCCAAGGTGAGCTGCGTAAAGAGCGCCTATCATGAGGAAGAATGCCAGATTGAGTACTAAAAGCAGTTCTATCCTAAGTAGGCTCCTGCAGTCTCCTGCTGAACCTCCGAGCATCCTGACTGTTGCAAAGTATACATTTCTGGATCTCATTATGAGTTTTATGATGAAGTAGCTTATAAAGAAGAGCGCTATGACAAGAGCTGATGACCAAAGGGTCGTAAATATCTCGTTCATAGCCATCCAGGAACGATCATAATGGATGAGAGAGTCCTGAATGTAAAGGGGAACGTATCCCATTTCCTTTAAGCTGCTCAAAGTATCCTGTACTTTTTCAGGATCCTCAACAAAGATGCTGCTCTGATAGCAGTCCTTATCGAAGAATTCCTGATAATCAGCAGGATTTATGAGTATGATACCGTTGTTCCAGCTGTAGTCGGAATACCCTGTCTTCTCAGTAAAGTTCCAGGAATAATAAATGTCGCTTATACGGAAGCATTTAGTATCTGTGTAGTAAAGGTTTGAAACGGTTATGTTGAAACACTGTCCGGGAGCCCATTGCCAATCCCAGTAATAGTTCCAGTCAGCTGAAACGAGAGCCTGTCCCCTTCCTACCTTGTAGCTTGGGATGACCTTGTTCAACTGAGACCATTGGTCTGATTGAAATTCCTTTCCTGCAACATTGATCTTCATGTTGCTGTATCCGCTGTTTATGCCCATCTTGACTTTTTCGAAGACTTCAGGATAAACGCCGATCTGGAATTCCCATCTGTCCATGGGTTTGAAGAGAAAACCTGTGACCACGATGCCTGAATCTGCCGGCGTCTCAGAATATACGTTCGAAAGCCAAAGATCGAAAGCACATGTAAACACATCGTTTGCAGTTTCTTCGGTATTGTAATAGTACTCTTCCGGTCCGACTACGATCACCTCGTTTGGTTCTGTCGGCATACGTCCATAAGTAAGGTCCTCGTCCGTGATCCCCATTCCATTGATATCGGTCAAGTACCCGTTCAGGTAATACCATTTTTCATTGGCACTGTCTTCGTGCTGGAGGTTGACCTGGTTATCAAGGAGCACGTCGTCTTTGAATACAGAACGCACATTGGAAAGTGCTGTCAAAGATTCGAAATCCTCTGCAGTTATTGGAGAACCGTCTTCCTTTTTTATGACGACTCTGTGTTCATCCTTGTTTTGGAAGAAGTAGTTATCTCCGCTGAGACCTGAGTCATGGTCCTGCTTTCTTAAGTTAGTATAAAGACTTGTGACTGCTACGGAAACAAAGAGGAATATGAAAAGAAGCAGCAGGAACTTGGGTATCAGGTTGAATGTATTTCTGATACCTAGCCTTAGCCTTGATATGAGATTAAGGTGCATCCTTCTGTTCTTCGGTTCCTTATATTTTTCCTTGCTTTCAGCCTGCATATCTGAGCTTGCAGTCGAAGTTACGCCAGAAGCATCTGCACCTGATGTGACACTGCCCTCAGGCATATCTTCTTCTGTTGTAACAAAGCTGCCTTCAGAAACTTGATCTTCCTTTATTTCCTTTACTGCAGTGCGGTCGAACTTAAGATCTTCTGTTACTCTTCCGTCATGCATGGTTATCTTTCTTGTAACATAGGGTTCGACCTGATCGTAGTTGTGAGTTACTACTATGACAAGTCTGTCTGCAGCGAGCTCACTTAAAAGCTTTATGACATTGGCTGCAGACTCTGAATCTAAGTTTCCTGTAGGTTCGTCTGCTACGATTATGGGAGTATCCTTTACGAGCGCCCTTGCGATAGCGACCCTTTGCTTTTGTCCTCCGGAAAGCCTTGAAGCTCTTTGGCGTCTGAATTTGCTAAGTCCCACCTTTTCAAGTACATCAAGTATCTTGGCCTTTCTTTCCTTTCTCTTCATCCTTGAAAGAAGCAGTACCATCTCGATATTTTGATAAACAGTATAGCTGTTTATCAAATTGAAACTCTGATAGATATTTGCGATGTATTTTCTGCGGTAGTTCTCAAAGTCAGCATTGCTGTAAGCGCTTGTCTCTTCACCGTTTATGTACATTTCGCCTTCTTCGTAAGTATCAAGGCCTGAAATGACATTGAGGAGTGTGGATTTACCGCTCCCGCTCTCGCCTGTTATGGCTACGAACTCTCCTTTTTCAAATTCAAGGTTGACCTTTGTAAAACCGCTGGTCACTACTCCGTGGGAGTAGTAAAACTTTGAAACGTTTTTTAATTTAAGCATAAAAAATGCTCCTCCGTGATCTTTTGGTATGATACACTTATATAGACGGCAAAAATCTACGGTCGTTACAATATATGTGTATCCATAAATGAATATCATTCACCTTCTTCATTTTAATGATCGATTATGACATTCAAGTGACAGTCAATGATAACATATATATGATCAAAGAAAAGTTAATTAATAAAATCTTAAAGCAATGATAAAGAAGATACAAGGGATGGAAGATAAGAAAAAAGAAAACGGGAAATATGATGACATCATAGATCTGCCCCACCATGTTTCAGCAAAAAGGAATCATATGAGCAATCATGACAGGGCTGCGCAGTTTGCTCCTTTTGCTGCACTTACAGGTTACGATGAAGAAATAGATGAAGCGACGGATCAGTCAATGATAGACAATCAATAAATGATCTTCAGTTTACTATATTCTGCGGATGTCCATCCATGAAAGCCTTTATATTCTCTACGGTCACATCCATTATCCTCTGTCTGCTCTCCTTTGCAGCCCATGCTATGTGAGGAGTAATAATGCAGTTTGGTGCTGTGAGAAGAGGGTTATCATCTTCTATAGGTTCTGATGAGACCACATCGACTCCTGCAGCTGCCACCTTGCCGCTCCTTAAAGCATCGGCAAGGTCCTTTTCATTTACAAGGAGACCTCTTGCAGTATTTATGATAATGACACCGTCCTTCATTTTTTATATGGACTCCTTATTTATCATTCCCTTGTTTTCAGCTGTCAGATTGCAGTGAAGAGAGATCACATCGCTCCTTGCAAGAAGGGTTTCCAAGTCGACATATTCTCCATATTTTTTTCCTTCTTCTGAAGGGTAGATATCAAAGGCCAGGACCTTCATTCCGAGAGCTCTTGCTATCATAGCTTCCCTTTGACCTATCTTTCCAAAACCTATGATACCCAAAGTCTTTCCGTCAAGCTCCATCTGAGGATATTCCCAATGAGAAAAATCACTGCCGGGAGCCCTGTTTCCTGCGTGAACACTGTCATTATGAGCACCAACATGGTGGGCTATCTCAAGAAGAAGCGCTATTGAAAACTGGGCTACTACCGCCGTGCCGTAGGCCGGTACATTGGATACCGGTATACCCTTTTTCTTTGCATACTCTGCATCCACATTGTCATAGCCTGTAGCGATCACAGTTATGTATTTGATGCTTGGGCACCTGTCTATTACATCCTTCGTTATATCTTTCTTGTTTGTTATGACTATTTCGGCATCAGCTATCTTTGATACGAGTTCATCTATATCGTTGCTTGAATTTCTATATACCCTAAGTTCCCCTGCTCTTTCAAGTCCGCTCCAATCCACATCGTCCTGCATAAGGGAACTTCCGTCCAATACGACTATCTTCATCTCTTTTTTATCTCCAAAGTTCTTCAAATATATATTTTTTGCAATTATATCAGAAATATCTTTTGTAAAAAACATTTCCCTAACTAAAAACCCCGGGGAAGATCCCCAGGGCCCATGCTACATATACTAATAGTATCCTTTTAAAGATTCAAATATGAGGGCTGCATATTCTCTGAAATAGTACTGAGGAAGGAGGAATGCTTTGCCTCTTACACCAAGGTAGCTTATATTCGCAAATCCGCAGGACCTTGCTATCTTACCTGCCCTGTAGAGGTGAAATGCAGATGATACAATTATGATCTCGTCATCTTCTTTAAGACCTTTTTCTTTCATGAGCTCTTCTGCAAAAGAGAAGTTCTCCCTTGTTGAATCGCTCTTGTTTTCGACAATGATACGGTCCTTATCTATACCTCTTGCAATGAGCCTTTCTGCAGCGGCATCTCCCTCTGCCATTGGTTCATCATGGCCCTGTCCTCCTGTAGTGACTATATAGACATCAGGGTGCTCCTTTGCATAATCTAATGCTGCATCTATCCTTCTTGCAAACTCAAGAGACACTCCTGAGTTATTCACCTTTGCGCCTAAGATGATGATAGCCTTTGCATCATCTGAAGGAATGCTGTTTGCTGTCTTTATGATCTTTGCTTCTGCTACTGTGAAGTTAACAAGGCAAAGAACAAATACTATAAGGAAAATGACTTTGAGCCACGTGGGAAGTTTGACGACTTGCTTCCACAAAAGGCCAAGTCCTATCAAAAGCGCTCCTGCTATGCAAAAGACATAGTTGAACCAGCCCTTGCCGCTCACTATAGCATTGACTCCAAGTCCGTATAAAATGAATACTGAACCTATCGATATTAGTATTGCTTTCATATGGTTTCCCTTTTTACCTTTTGATCCTATGATTCTTTTATTACTATCACAATAGCATACGATTATGACTCTAATGTGACAAAGAGGCGCAGTTTAAAAGCTGCACCCCTTTTATCTATGATCTTATTGTTTTGTCCGAAGTAAAAGAAAATCTCAGATCTTGCTCTACAGCCCGTAAATATCGCTGCACTTGTTTTCAAGATACTTGATATAGAATTCAGGATCGAAGTCGGTTCCAAGTATCTTCTTTAGCAGTTCGCCCGGTTTATACAGACATCCGTACTGCCAGATGTGTTCCCTGTTCCAGTCGTTTATGGGTCCGAAATCGCCTGTTTCAGCGCACTTGTCTACGTCTACAGTCTCTTTCATCTTTGCAAGGAACTGTGCTCCGTAGGCGCTGCCAAGAGCGTAGGACGGGAAGTATCCTATGGCGCCGCCTGACCAGTGGCTGTCCTGAAGGCATCCCTGTTTATCATCAGGAACATCAACTCCAAGGTATTCTTTGTAAAGCTCGTTCCAGCGCTTTGGAATATCCTTTACTTTCAGCTTTCCTGCCATGACAGCCTTTTCTATCTCGTATCTCACCATGACGTGAAGTGAGTATGTGACTTCGTCTGCTTCAGTCCTTATAAGTGACGGTTCCACTTTGTTCACTGCTCTGTAAAGGTCCTCAGCAGTATACTTGTTCATTTTACCCGGGAAGAGTTCAAGGAGCTTTGGGAATATGAAGCGGCTGTATGCGCGGCTCCTTCCTAAGATGTTCTCATAGAACCTGCTCTGGCTTTCGTGGATGCCCATGGATACGCCTCCGTCAAGCACTGTATATGCATACTTTTCAGGAGATCCTGTATCATAAAGAGCATGACCGCCCTCGTGGATGACGCTGTACATGGAAGATGCAAAATCATCTTCCTGATAGTGAGTAGTGATCCTTTCATCAAGATGGCTTCCGAGGCTCGTTGTAAAGGGATGCTCTGTAGTAGACAGACCTACATGTCCAAGATCAAGGCCCATATGCTCCATGATGTAAAAGGAAAGCTCCTGCTGCTTGCTTTCAGAAAAATACCCAAAGCGTATATCATCCTTTACCTGAGGTCTTTCCTTGGTCTTTGCAATGAGGGGCGCTATGCGGTCTTTCAGTTTTTTGAAGAATGCATCGCAGGTCTTTTTGTCAAGACCGTCCTCATATTCATTGAGCCAGTAATCATAAGGGTCCTTTGAAGGATCTAGGTATCCTGCAAATTTCTTTTTCGTATCGAATATCTTTTCAAGATATGGCTCAAAAAGTTTGAAATCAGAAGTTTCCTTTGCTTTGTGCCATACATCTCCTGCTTCTACGAGTAGTCCCTGATATGCTATCCACTCATCCATAGGGATCTTTTGCATATCACGTATATTCTTTATGAGAAGCTCAATCATGCGCTTTTCTTCTTCGGAAAGTTCTTCCTTGTGAGCATCAAGATATTCAAGGAGCGAAACTGTATCCTTTCCTGTGCTCAGCTTATATACTTCCTCAGACAAAACTGTCATGGATGCTGCTCTGTTTGCTGCAGTCTCCTTCGGGGCTGTCGTATCTCCGTCGTAGGAAATAAGGCCAAGAGCGTGACTGTACGCAGCATTTTTTCTTTGAAGTTTATAGAGTTCTTCTTTTGCTTTTCCTATGTTCATATGAATCCCTCCGTACTAACAAATGTGGCCAGTGTCGATATAACGAAATATAGAAGTATGCATATAAAGCCTGCATTAAGATATGCAGTTTTGAACCTTTGCCCTTTCATAAGCGGAACTTCAGAACTTGGAAGGCTGATCTTCTTTATATTTGCAAGGAATATTATGAGTCCTGCTATTCCGATCACAAGTATGCAAAGAGCATATACTCCAAACATAATGATAGGCGTCGTGACTTCAAATGTTCCCTGGCCCATCATTGCATTGTCCAAAGCATCAAGGTCAAGATCCTTTACGATCAGGAGCGATACCACAGATCCAATGAAATTGACTATCATGTGGAGCGCTATGGTATATCTTATCTTTCCTGTCTTTACATATACATATCCGAAAACAAGACCAAGGGCCGTTGCATAGAAGAATTGGTTCAAATTGCCGTGGAAGAGGCCGAATGCGACAGCAGAACATGCTATCGAAAGGCCTGCGCCGTACTTTTCAGTCTTGTCTATGAACAGTTTCCTGAATATGAGTTCCTCGACTATTGGTCCTATGATCACGACGAATATGACTATCCATATCATGTCCATATCTGAAAGCAGTTCATTGAGCACATTGGTAGATTCCGTGCCGGTGGAACTTGCAAAGAATGAAGTGATAAGTGTACCTATGATATTTCCTGCATACATGAAGAATATGCATACGGGCAAGATCTTTAAGAAGTCTTTTATCTTAAGATCGTGCTTTTCGATGTTTGAAGACGGAAGTTTCTTTACTACCAGATATCCCAAGGGGAATCCTATGCAGTACATGGGAAGGAAGTTAAGGAGCATGATGAATGCGTTGCTTATCTCATAATAAGTTCCTGTTTCTTCAAGGAATATCATGAGACCTCCCTGTATGACAGCTGCGACCACAGCCATGACCAAAGGAACGAAGCAAGCTCTTGAGAAAGTCCTCTTGCTGTTTTTCAGTTCTTCGTAGCTAAGAGACACTCCTTCTACTTTCTTTGATCTTGGAGAAATGAAGTTGGTCGCAAGAGCAAAGAATATGGCTGAAAGCACCAGATTTATGGCCATGGCAAGGAGTGCGAAAGGCATGAGCTCTTCCAGATAAAGTCCTGCTCCTATGAGCCCTATGTCAGGAAGGAGTCCGAAATAAAGGAAGAGTATCTGTATCATCTGCTTTAGGCTAAGCCCTGCAGACGCCGGTGTTGAAAGTCCTATGAAGGTACCGACTATGGTCGCATAAAGATCTATGGATGCAAGGAACAAAGTCCATGCAAAAAGATCAGGTATAGCTCCTCCTGTAGCAATGCATACCATGAGCATGGCAGGAAGGAAATCAAGGACGCAGTTAACTGTACTTCCGAGAAGCGAGTAGAATATTTTCTTTCCTACAGGTTCAGGGACAAGTACGAAGTACTGACTCTTTGTATCCTCTTCGAGCGGGTTTCCAAGGGATCTGTAAAATATCATGACTCCAAGGATCATGGCAGCTACATTGAGTCCGTTTCCTTCAAGTATCACAGTATTGAATAGAAGGCTTATGGACAATCCCACAGCAAGATATAAAAAAGCTGTCTTTGTGAAATATCCAAGGGTACCAAAGCGGCGCCTGTTGTACATGCTCTTGTAGAAGTATACGCTTGCTCCCCAGCCTTTTTTGAATCCGTCGCGAAGAAGCTTTTCAGAGCGGTCCTTCTTTCTCTTTGTGAAAGTCCTTCCGCTTTGTATATCTCTTTGTATCTCTGCAAGCTCTTCGCTCTTTGTCATGGCATCCTCATAAAAGTCCGCTTTTATCTGCCATGTACCAAAGACTATAGCTATAGCAGCAAGTATATCAAGAGCCGAGTAGATGACCATGCCCTTGATGTTGTTTTCAAGTGCGCAGCCTACTATGCCCTTTGTCCAGCCCCAAATAGGAATGTATCTGCTGACGCTTCCGTTGATATAGCTTAAGATGGCAGATGACGGTTTTTCGTCTCCGAGAAGATAGAATGTGATAAAACCTGCAAGAGCAAGGAGTATTATGGCTATTATCCCCGGGGTTATATATTTCTTGAGGTGCTCCTTTGTAGTGCACAGTGTGTAAAGGAAGATCCTTATGAGCTGTCCAAAGAGGATGACGAATACCCATGCAATGAGTATTGAGATAGCTTCAGTCCAGGATAGACCTACATTGAGTATGAGGTTAGGAAGCTGGAACAGCATGTATATACTGGTAAACAGCACAAGGCCTATGGTGCACATAACTCTGAATGCAAGCACAGCCTGGGGCTTCATAGGCGATGTGAAAAGCAGTGTAACATCTGCAGGAAGGAACATGGAGCTGCCGTTTTTGTCAGCGCTCTTTACAAGAAGCAAGAGCATGCCGAATATGACGACACCAGCTACAGCTTCGACTATGGATGCAAGAAGTTCCCTATCGATTTCTTCAGGTAATTCGCTGTCTCCATCCTCCATGCCAGGTATCACTTCTTCGATGGGGATCTGAGGCGCATTTTCTTCAGCTTTTTTTTCAATACTTCCGATTATGCCGCCAACAAGTCCTCCGATGAGCATGCATACAACAATGAATATGAGCACCCATGATTTGAATAACTTCTTGATCTGGTTCTTTGCAGAATGCCATGCATAATATCCAAATAAACTCATTTGAACAGACCTCTCTTAACAGGTTTTACTTCCTCTGCTTCTTCAGGAGCAGCAGTCTCCATAAGATCTTCTGCACTTACTCCTTCAGTTACTTCAAAAAACAGTTCTTCAAGGGTCTTGCCCATTGAATCAAGTTCTTCTCTTGTAACATTGGCTTTGACTTTACCGTTTTGCATTATGATGGTCCTGTCCCACATCATATCCACACTGTCTATGATATGAGTACTTATGAGCATAGTCCTCTTTTCTTCCTTCATCTCCATGATGGTGTCCTTGAGCTGCTTGATAGCATGAGGATCAAGACCTATCATTGGCTCGTCAAGAAGCATGACCTGAGGCTTTGGAAGAAGTCCAAGGCAGATATTGAGCTTTTGCTGCATGCCCTTTGATAGTTCATCTCCAAACTTCTTTTTCTTGTCGCTGAGTTCAAATTTCGATAAAAGTGCTTCGATATCGTCCTTGTAATCTTTAAGTTTGTATGCTCTTGCAAGGAATTCCATGTGCTCTGAGACAGTAAGATTAGGATAAAGAGCAGGCATCTCAGGGATGTATCCAAGTATCCTTCTTGCATCTTCTGTCTTGTTCGGAAGACCTCCGACGAGTATCTCACCTTCGTATTTGAGAAGTCCTATGATGGACTTCATGATCGTACTTTTTCCGGCTCCGTTAGGTCCTAAAAGTACAGTAACGCTGCCGTTGTCCAAAGTAAAACTGACATCATTGCAGGCAAGTGTCTTTCCGTAACGCTTTGTAACATTCTTAACTTCTAACATTAATGATCCCCCTTATATAGATCCAGCGCATGATGCGCCAATTTGCCTAAAATAAATATATCTCGTATTATACCATGAAAAAAGACAGTCTTGAAGGATATACTAGTGTCTATCTCCTCAAAACTGCCCAATTATTCAAATCCCTGTATGAAATCATCGAAATCTATGAACCCTGAAAGAGCAAATTCATAAATTATGCTTTTAGCAAAATGGTATCTTCCCGTGCAGCGAAGCTTTTCCTTGAAGACAGAATTAAGATCCATCTCCTTTATAAAGGTATCCATGGGCGAATAAGTACCCATGATGAGCTGGCCGAAGTCAGTTGAATAATATATCGCTTCCACATCGTCAGAAAGCCTGAAGATGTCTTTCTCCACGTGGTAATTGTTATTCTTGAACTGCATGATCATTTCTCCTGTATCATGCTGGTTCACCGTACTTCCTAAAGTATACTCGTCAAATTCAGGATCGAAGGTATCCATATCGCATTCGATCTCGAATACGGTCACAAATTCTCCTCTGCTTAGGATCAAAGAAGCTTCCTGCGGAGTTATGGGCATATGAGATCTCTTCTTTGCGGAAATGATCTTCTTCCTTTCGACTTCTATCTCAGATACGCAGATAAAGTAAGAATTCTCGCTTTCGACAAGTGATTCGCAAAGGTAGCTTTGCTTTCCGTTTTCGTCCTCAAAACTTTCAACAGTGTTCTGAAGGAATGTAGCATGGCGAGGAAGTGAAACATCCTCAAATGCTTCCTTTGAAACGCTCTTCATCCTAAGATATGAAGCGCCCTCCTCATCCTTTCCGAAAACCCTCATCAGATAATAATTGACTGCGCCGTTGTCACTTTGTATGTCTGCACACATCCTTCTGTGAAGATAGGCTATGTGACTTTCATCAAGATCGTCAGGGCCATCCAGTATGAAGCGGATGTCATCCACTTCTTCCGGAAGGGGCTGCTTTTTTTTCTTTGTCCCTTCTTCGAATTCCTTTACAAGATGCCTTGCTTCAGCCTCATTTATACTTACCATGGAGGCGCCGAGTCCTCCGAAGGCTTTCTTTTCTTCGTGAAGGGCATCCTTTTGGTCATCAAAGAAAAAGATGTTTATGCTCTCAAGACCCAGTTCTTCTATATCATAATAATAGAATTGATGGATATGAAGAGGTTCGTTTTCAGCCATTGTATCAAGCCAATGCAAATGAAGACCCAAGACTCCCATGAGCCTTGTGTTGGTGACGCAGCCTGAAACATAGGTGTATGCGCTGCCATTTATATCTTTTCCACCCTTGATGACTTTAAGCTTCATTTTTAATAACACAAAAAGCCGGCATATTCAGCCGGCTTCATAGTTCTTTTCTTTGTGCCAAAAACTATTCCAGTCCGTATTTCTGCTTGAACTTTTCTACACGGCCGCCACGGTTGATGAACTTCTGCTGACCGGTGAAGAAAGGATGGCATTCAGAGCAAACATCCAGACGGATCTCCGGCTTGTTAGACTTTGTCATAAACGTATTGCCGCAGGCGCATGTGACCTTGCAGTCCATATATGCAGGATGGATCTTTTCTTTCATTTCTCTCTCCTCCTTAATTACTTTCATAAAAACGCTTGATTATTTTAGCACAGTAATAGTGCATAGGCAAGTGTTATTTTATTTTTTTCTCGCCTTTAAATATCTGTCAAGTCCTGACAGATCCTTTTCTATGGATACTTGGCTGAAAATACCTGACTCTTTTGCAAGTCTTTTTACTTCTTTAGCCTGGTCTTCTCCTATCTCCATAAGGAAAAGCCCTCCCTCATTTAGGTAAGACGAGACTTCGCTCAGTATCCTCTTTATAGTATCAAGACCGTCATCTCCTGAAAAAAGAGCTATCTCTGGTTCGTGCTCTGCAACTTCCCTCTGCATTCCGTCCTTGTCTTTCAAAGCTACATAGGGCGGATTGGAGACGATGATATCAAAGGTCCCTTCGACCTTTTCAAAAAGGTCAGATCTTAAAGTCTTTACGCTGCTAAAGGTCCTTAGGTTATAGTTTGCTATCTGAAGAGCTTTTAGGGATATGTCCGATGCTGTGATGGATGCATGGGGAAGAAATTCAGCCAAAGCCCTTGCTATGCATCCTGAACCTGTGCAAAGGTCAAGTATCTTTAGGCCCTCTTTACCTTTTAGATCAGACTTTATTATCTCTTCTACGAGGAGCTCTGTTTCAGGCCTTGGTATAAGGACCCTCTCATCTACAGTTATATCAAAACCATAGAAGTTTGCAGTCCCCATGATATATGCAAGAGGTCTTCCTTTGCATCTCTCGTTTACAAGAGCTGCAGCTCCAAGAAGCAGTTTTTCATCTACGTACTCATCTTTATGAATGAGGAGATACACCTGATCGACTGAAAGTATGTGACATGCAAGGAGCATGGCTTCTCTTGCTGCACATGGGACTCCTGCCCTTTCAAAGACAGTCTGTATCTCTTCCAAAAATTCTTTTATTGTCATGAACTCCAGCCCTGCTTTATTTCTTCAGCTTTTCGATGAGTGCAGCTGTCTCTTCTTCGCTCTTTACCATAGTGCCGTCAGGAAGGATCTCTCCTACCCATGGTTCTACTGGGATATCAGCATTTTCATGAGAAGGAAGAACTGCTTTCATTGCAGCTATGGCTACCTCGAGCTGCTTAGGGTCAGGCTCAGCAGTGGTAAGTTTTTGAAGCATGATCCCGGGAAGCGCCATTATCTGAACGAACTTGCTGTCATGCCTTCCTGTAAACTGCAGTACCTCATAGGATATGCCGGCGATCAAGGGGATTAGAAGGAGCCTTGTAAGTATCCTTGTCTTTAGATCCGGCCACCCGAAGAATGAGAATACAAGAAGAGATATGATCATGACGAACATGAGGAAACTTGTTCCGCACCTTGGGTGAAGAGTGTAGAAAGTTTGAGCGTTTTCAGGTGTCAGCTCAAATCCGTTCTCATAGCAATGTATGGTCTTGTGTTCTGCTCCGTGATATTGGAATACTCTCTTGATATCGGGCATCTTCGTGATCGCAAGCACATATATTATGAACATGCATATCCTTAAGATCCCTTCAGAAAGGTTCAGGAGTATGACGTTCTTAAGACCTGCTGTCTTAAGAAGGTTTATAAGTGCTGTGGGAAGGAGTATGAAAAGGCCTACTGCAAGGACGATAGCAAATACTACTGAAATATACATCATGATATTGAATGCTTTTTTTTCGCCGACCTTGTCATAGAGCCATTTTTCGAATCTGCCGGGTTCTTCTGTTTCTATCCCCTGCTCTTCCTCGAGCTTTTCAAGTACTTCGGCTCCGTCCATGAGTATGGATGTTCCTGTTACAAGGGAGCTTACGAAGCTTCCTATACCTCTAATGATGGGTACCTTTTTCCATGCGCCGGGCTCTTTCAGAGGTTCTATGCTAAGATGTATGCCTCCGGAAGGCTCTCTGATGGCGACTGCTATGGACCTTGAACCCCTCATCATCAGTCCTTCAAGTATGGCCTGTCCTCCTACCTTTGTAGGACAGGCATTTTTCATAAAGATCCTGTTTAGATCCATTACCTTAAATCCTCGTTTTTCTAAATCTTTGTATGAATTCTGCGTTGCTCCTTGACTGTATAAGTTCAAGGACTATCCTTTCAGTTGCTTCCGCAACGCCCCAATCTGCAACTGCCCTTCTCATCATCCATACAGCCTCAAGTTCATCCTGTGACATGAGAAGGTCTTCGTTCCTTGTTCCTGACTTGTTGAGGTTGATAGCAGGGAATATCCTCTTCTCCTGGAGTTTTCTGTCGAGGTGCAGTTCCATATTGCCTGTACCTTTGAACTCCTCGAATATCATATCGTCCATACGGCTTCCTGTCTCTATGAGAGCTGTCGCAAGTATGGTGATACTTCCGCCTTCTTCCATGTTCCTGGCAGATCCAAAGAATTTCTTCGGTTTATACAGAGCCACAGGATCAAGGCCTCCTGAAAGGGTCCTTCCTGAACTTGGCTCTACCAGGTTGTATGCCCTTGCGAGCCTCGTTATAGAGTCAAGGAGTATGATGACATCTTTACCGTGCTCTACGAGCCTTCTTGCTCTTTCAAGGACCATCTCAGCCACCTTTACATGGTGCTGAGGCTGCTCATCGAATGTCGAATATATGACTTTGCCCTTTATTGAGCGCTGCATATCTGTGACTTCTTCAGGTCTTTCGTCGACTAATAGCACTATGAGCTCTGCATCTGTATTTTGAGCTTCTATGGCGTGGGCTATCTGCTTAAGAAGCGTAGTCTTTCCTGCCTTTGGAGGAGCGACGATCAAGCCTCTTTGGCCTTTTCCGATAGGTGCGATGAGGTCTACAAGCCTCATGGACATGACAGAAGATCCCTTTTCAAGATTGATCCTCTCATTTGGGAAAATGGGAGTAAGAGTCGAGAAATCTTTTCTCGTTCTTGCCACACCCGGTTCATCTCCATTGACGCTCTTTACATAAAGGAGGGCTCCAAATCTTTCGCCGACTCCCGGCTTTCTTGCAATGCACTCTATCTCATCACCAGTCTTTAGATTGAACCTTCTTATCTGAGCCGGAGATACATATATGTCCCTATCTGAAGTAAGGAAATTATCAAAGCGAAGGAATCCGAATCCTCCTTCTGCAAGATCTAAGATACCTGTAGTTTCGTAGCGGTTATCCTGCTGCTCTCTTTCCTCTTTTTCTTTTGTTTCTTCAAGAGCTGCTTCAGGAGCTTCATCAGGCATTTCCAAAGGCAAAACCTCTTCTGTTTCCTCTGATACTTCCTGCGAAGCCTCTTCCTGCTTTTCAGCTGCTTTCTTTCTGCCTCTTTTAGGCGCTTTCTTTTCTTCTTCCTGCGCTTCGGCTCCTGCTTCTCTTGCAGCTTCGGCCTCTTCGTGCATCTTCGTAAGGATCTCAAGAAGTTCGCTCTTTTTAAGTTTGCTTGCGTTTTCAACTTTGAGAGCTGCAGCGATCTCTCTAAGTTCTGCTACCTTTTTGTCTTTTAAAATATCTGGGATCATCATTTACCTCAAAAATATGCATCAAAAAAACATAAAATAAATGCAATGGATATTATTGAAAAAAGTGACTGACTATCATAAGGGGTCTCGGAAGGGCTCTTGGCACTTACTGCCTTTTTCCAAAGAATACAACTTTCAGACTTTTTCTATATCCCGATTATACACCAGACTATGCTTTTTGTCTCCAAGTTTTTTCACTCCTTGCTTTATATCTCGTTTTCCTGTATAATCCATTTGTTCGAGATATTTTCCCATTTGCGGATCATATAAAGGAGGATATACGATATGGTATTTGAAAAGATAAGAGAGCTTATTGCTGACCAGCTTGATATCGATAAGAACGATATAACCATGGAAACAGACCTTATGCTGGACCTCAATGCAGACAGCCTCGATGCAGTCGATGTACTGACACAGATCGAAGACGAGTTTGGTATCGAGATCCCCGATGAAAAGACCGAGGAATTCAACATCGTAGCAAACCTTGTCAAGTACGTCGAAGAACAGACAGGTCAGGAATAATTAAATAGTTTGAATAAATCGATACCCTTTCGCATTTGCGAAAGGGTAATTTTTTATCTTTATCTATGAACATCATGGGACCACATCCATAGAAGATACGCATCCTATGGGCGCATCTTTATTCTTCCAATTTATGAAGACCTGTCTCTATATTGAGTCCGGGGAATACATCAAGAGAAAGTGTTGAGAACTTCCCTTCTCTTGCTTTGTGATAAGCAGCTTCTGCTATCATGGCGCCGTTATCTGTACAAAGTATGGGAGAAGGAACATAGAGCTTCTTTCCTCTCTCTTCGAGAGCTTTTGTAAGCCTTTCTCTAAGCCTTGAATTGCATGCAACTCCTCCTGCAAGCACAAGGTAAGGAGCTTTTGTCTTTTCCATAGCCATCATGGACTTGTCCACTATGACATCTATTACAGCTTCCTGGAATGACGCTGCAACATCGGCTGCAATGACTTCGATGCCCTTTTGCTCTGCATTGTGCATATAGTTGACAACTGCAGTCTTGATGCCTGAAAATGAGAAGTCAAGGCTTCCCTTTTCAAGATATACTCTCTTAAATTCTATTGCACTTGGGTCCCCTTCCTTTGCAAGAGCATCTACTTTGGGACCTCCCGGATATCCAAGGCCAATCACTCTTGCTACTTTGTCATAGGCTTCTCCTACAGCGTCGTCTCTTGTGCAGCCGAGGATCTTGAATTCATTGTATCCTTTTACTTCTATTATGTGAGTATGTCCGCCTGAAACGACCAAGGAAAGGAAGGGAGGCTTTATCTCAGGATGCTCTATGAGATTTGCCATTATGTGCCCCTGTATGTGGTGGACCCCTATAAGGGGCTTGCCGCTTGCTGCTGCAACTGCCTTTGCAAAAGCAGCTCCCATGAGTACTGCTCCCGGGAGTCCCGGTCCTGCAGTGACTCCTATCTCGTCTATCTCGTCTAAAGTTACGCCTGCTTCATCTAAGCTTTGCTTGAATACGAAAGGAATGTTATTTAAATGATGTCTCGATGCTATCTCCGGCACGACTCCTCCGTATACTGTATGTATGGCTATCTGGGAAGAGATCACATTGGAAAGCACATCCCTGCCGTCTGCAAGGATGGCTATAGCTGTTTCGTCGCAGCTTGACTCTATTCCCATTGTAAGTACTTTACCGTCTCTCATTATCTATATCTCTTTTGTCATGAGGACAGCATCCTCGCCGTCCTGATAATATGCAGTTCTGATGCCTGTCCTCTTAAATCCCAGGCTTTCATAAAGGCAGATCGCAGGATCGTTCCCTGCTCTTACCTCGAGCTCAAGTTCCTTTATCTTTTCTGCTTTTGCTCTTGCTATGATCTCAAGAAGGAGCTTCCTTGCTATTCCCTGCCTTCTTCTTTCAGGCACGGTAGCAACGTTCCAGATCTCGCCTGTTATTCCGGGTATGAAATTGGCTATTACATAAGCAACAGGAACTGAAGCCTCTTCAGGATCCTTTGCTTTAAGGAAGACCCTATTTGGGTCTAAAGTCGATGCATCTATCTCTTCTTTCAGCGTGCTTTCAGACCACGGATCTGTAAATGCAGACTTTTCGATGGATACTATGTCTTCGAGGTCTTCTGTTTCAGCACTGCTTAAGATAAGGCTTTTTGTCTTGAACTTTCTTTCAGCTTCCGGAAGTCTGAAATATTCAGGTTCTGCATCAAAGCATGTCTTAAGTTTTCCTTCCTTGAAAAGCTCAGCTCCGAGGACCGCAGATCCAAGGGCTGACTGGCAAAGGTCTTCATCAGGAGCAAGGGCATGGACCATGTCAAAGGAATCAAGAGCATCCTTGTAGACGCCGTATCCGTCTCCAAAGAAGACAACGGCATCATAATCTTTTGCAGCTTCCTCAAGAAGCGAAAGGAATTCGTTTATATAATATGAGGAACCGGGGACTACAGCTTCTTTGTTTCCCTTTTCATATGCTGCAGCATATACCTGATGCACCTTTGCATCTATGACAGGAACGTAAAGATATTTTTTATCCTCTTCTTCCCATCCGTAATCTCTGAATGCAAAGCTTGCAAGAGTCGGAACCTCGATGATGGGCTTATCCCAGACTTGTGCAAGTCCCTTTGCAGAAACCATGCCTATCCTTATACCTGTAAAGGATCCCGGACCCTGGGATACAGCTATGGCATCAAGGTCCTTTCCTTCAACGCCTTCCTCTTTTAGAAGCTCTGTGACCATTGGCATGAGCTGCTTTAGATGAGAATAGCTGTCTTCATTTTTGATCTCAGTTATGATCCCGTCTCTGTTCAGTGCAACTGATGATACAGGACCTGTTGTTTCTATTGCAAGTATGATCATAAATATATCCTTTTAGCAGATCTCTACTGTTCTTTCATCTTCATTATCACCATAGTCTATCCTCAAGGTGACAGTATCATAGGGAAGCATATCTTCTATAAGGTCGGCCCACTCTATAAGGCATAAACCGTCCCTCCTTAAATAGTCTTCAAAGCCCATTTCAAAGAGCTCGTCAGGATCTGAGACTCTGTATACATCAAAATGATAAAGAGGAAGCCTTCCTGTCTCATACTCCTGCACTATGGTAAAGGTAGGGCTGGTAAGGGTCTCTGTTACACCAAGGCCTCTTGCAATAGCCTGGGAAAGAGTGGTCTTTCCGGCGCCAAGGGGTCCGATGAGGGCTACCACGCTGCCGGGCTTCAGGTTTTCTGCAAAGTGCCTTCCAAATTCTTCAGTTTCTTTAAGTCCTTTTAATATCATTTTCAAAAGCTTTGATGGTCAAATAACAAGCATTTCTCGTACATTTCAAACAATGTATTATATCATTTTAACATCTTTTATCAACACACAGTATTATTTCTTCCCAGGCGATCAATTAAATATATTACTGCATGAAAAGACCGGACCTGCACCATTCTTTGTGTGCAAAAGCCCGGTCTTTGTAAGATTTAATAAACTCTTTTCTTTACCTTCAATGCAGCAAGATCATTCCATATGCTTAAGCTTTTTGCCGCGGGAATAAACTAGGCAGTGACCTCTCTTCTTTCTTCGACAAAACCTGCTGCACTCTGTCGGCAAGGAGCATTGCCATTACGGATCTATATCAGCGGGTCTTGATTATAACTACATCAGAGCAAGTAGGCAGATGGAAGAGATATCCCTTCTCAGTCTTTACAGTATAGCTGTCTACATTAGCTCTGAATCTTTCCATGATGAGGCACTCCGGGTGATGGGACATCTGGGCCAGATCTTCATAGGCTTCTTCCATAGTATCATAGTACTTATCCCAGCCTTCACCTATAGTCTTTACGCAGTACTCAACGCCAAGTTCATCAAGAGCTTTGCAAAGCGGCTCACCGCCCATGGGGAGTTTGCCGCTAAAGTCTACTTTTTCTCTTCCAAAGAGTTTACCATCCTGATCTTTGCCCTTCATCATATCAGGACGAGGCCCCCTTCTTTCAAAAGGCTTAAGATCCGGATACTTTTCCATGGATTCTTCGCTGTAGCAGCCCTCAAAGAGTTTCCCTCTTGTTTCAGGAATGCTTGGAGCTCCTTTGGACCACATTACGAATACAGCATATTTTCTTGCAACTTTTTTGAGTCTTTCAAAAGTGCTTGGTCCGCCGCCTCCCCTTGCCTGTATGACTACATCTACTTCAGGAAGGTCTTTGCATGCCTCATCATCCTGCCAGTCGGCAAAAATGAATTCCGCATTTTCTACTCCTGCATTCTTTGCATTTTCTTTGCATGCCTCAAGCATGCCTGTTGAACTGTCAAGGCCAATCACTTTTTTTACTCTTTTTGATGCCTGGATGAGTGTCCTTCCGGGGCCGCATCCTACATCCATAACAGTAAAGCCTTCTTCAAGAGGCATTGCGTCAAGCTGCAGATTCGTGCCTCTATGTTCCATGAGAGTCATCATGCTGTAGTATTTAGCTTCAGCATCCCACATGTTTCCTGCAGGTCTTTTTTCTTCTGCCATATCTTTCTCCTTATCTTAATTCATTTGGATCCCAGCCAAGTACGTACATAGCAGAGGGGTAGGCATAGCGGTATAGACCGCTTTGTGTCAGGTATGGCAGTCCTGCCCGTACCGCAGCATGCATCAAGTACAGTCTTATCTTTTGTTATCCTGGTGCAGGCATCGACCTGCGCCTTTGTAAAGGAACTTTCAAAAGCTATCCTTTTTTGCCATCCGTCAGCTCCTTTGTCCCAGCTTGTCGCCGGATCGTTTTTCTGCATGGCCCAGCTGGTGTATTTTTCAGCTTCTTCCCAATTAATGAGTGACATTTAATTATCTCCTAAAGGAGCAGAGCTCTTTTTAGAGCTCTGCTCAGAAAAAAGTAGTATTGGAAAAGAACGTCAAAAAATATTATCAGTTCTCTTTTTTCTTGTTCTTAAGTACTATGACTGCTGCTGCAATCACGACTACAGCTGCAACGCCTACTATAAGAAGGGTCTTGTTTCCGCCCTGCTTTGCTGGTACGATGCCTTCGCCAGTTTCCTGTCCTTCACCGATTCCGCCCTTCCAATCTATATCCCAGCCTGTGTTTTCACCTGTACGGCCGTTCTGATAAAGAAGTGTTCCTGCGAAATCTTCCTTATGAGTGTTGTAGTACTGCATTCCTGCTACGACCATCTTTTCGATCTCCTTAGGATCGTAGTTTGCAAGATCCGGAAGATATGTGTTTTCATATGCAAGAAGTACAGATGAAGACTCGCACATAGCGCCTACGACGCTCTTAAGAGTTGCAAGATCTGTTACATGATAGAAATTCTGCATCCAATAAGCAATGACATCGAACTGGTTCACATATTCAGGATAAAGATATGCTGTGTAATATGCCATACCAAGAAGGTTCTCAACAGAGTTTGCACCAAGAGAACCAACACAGGAGAATGCTGCACCGAGGACTTCCATATCACGTGCTTTATCCTTGTTTTCTGCGCTGACCTTCTCTACGAGATCCATTTGGAAAGATCCTTCTGAAAGTCCATCTCCGGTATTTTCAGGAACTGAAGAAAGAACATTGCAGAACATTACTACATCACAGTTTTCAGCGATCTGATCTGCAGTTGCCTTGAAATAGGTGCTTTCCTTTGCAGGTGTCTGCCTTGTTGCTGCTGCAACCGCTGCTGCAGGCTGCTCTTCAAGTCCAAGCTTGTCTACAAGGTTTACAGATGTATCTGCAACGAATTCAGCTACACGGCTAAAAGATGTAGTTGCCTGTGTGGACATATTCTTTGTATTGAGGACATATTCGTTGTCAGCTATGACACCATTGGTCCTGAGGAGCTGAGTCGCTGCAGCATCAAGAACTGCAACAGTCTTAAGCTCTGCTCCGTCTACTTTGATCTTTCCGATGACATAGGCCTGAATGCCTTTTACGAATTTTTCAATGTTCTCTGTAATGACCAGCGGATCTCCGTAACGGGTGACTTTGCCGGTCTTTGCAGTGATCTCATTGCAGATATCAGAAAGCTGATACATGGATTCAAGGAAGCTGTATACATGAGTCGTAGTATATGCTACCTGATAAGGCTCATAATCATTGGTCTTATCTTCGTCTGCATTCTCAGGAAGCATCGAAAGAGCTGCTGTATAGCCTGTGGTTCCGTCATCCTTTATAGGACCTACTCCGAGAAGGATCTCAGGTCTTAAATAAAGGGATGCAGGGACTACCTGTCCATTTTGCTCATATCCGCCGTTTGCTGCTGCGTTCATAGGACCGCCGTTTACATCCTTAGAAAGCATGAACTGTCCGAGTGGCACTTCCTCAAGACCGTTCTCTCTTGCGTAGAGATTGTAGAAGTAGTTGTACATGTAAGGGTTCGGTGCGCTGTTTATATCAGAACCGAAAACTCCCAGTGCCATGCTCTTTGTCCCGAATGCAAGAGTTGCTTTTTCGTTGCCGTAATATTCAGGAATTTCCTGATCTCTTGCTGTGGTATTGTTTATACCCAGGACTTCAGGTGTGATCCATCCCTGTGAATGTGCTGCCATTGTTATGACATTCTCATCTATTACGAGGGGTGATTTTGGTGCACTGAAGCTTGCGCCTGCGGCAAAGGCTGCTGAGCCAAAGCCAAGGACCATGACCAGTGCAAGTGCTGTGCATACTATTTTCTTTGCAAATTTCATTAATAAAACCTCCTAACACAAATTAATAGTATATTTATAAAAATGCTTTGCATCTTTATGACTAAATAGACCAGAATCTATACATGTAAGCAGTCTTTCCAAGCCTTTCCCTCATGGTCGGAATGAAGTGATCGTAAAAGTCTATGAAAGCTTCCATATCTTCTTTCCCCGGGACTGCTGCTCCGTAAAGAGCTTTTGAATAGATATCTGTAAGTTTTTCAAAGCTTACGCCGGAAGGGGTAGTAAAGTGCCTAAGCTCCCTTTTGTAAGCCTTTGCATATTCTTTGAGGGTATATTCCTTTGGTCTTTCTATTCCTAAATATTTGAGCTTATCAAGGAAGAATGAATAGAGCCACATACAGCCCTTTGAAGGCTCCATGGCCTCGATCTTCTTTCTCCTTATGGTCCTTGATATGATCTTTATGATGAAAGGTATCAAAAGGAAAGCAAGGACTGCCAGCACTGCCGTCAGCATGGTCCTTAAGAGCTCATCATAGGATACGGAGAAAGCAGACCTGCTGTTCTTTGATTTTTTACGCATCTCATCGTTTTTGCTCTCTTCATCTTCGGCATCGCTTTTCGTATCGCTGTCTTCTGAATCAAGGTCATCCTTTTTGTTCGTCTTGTGCTGCTCGTCATTAAGATCGTCAGACCTCATATCCTTTGATTCTGTCTCCATGCTGCTGGAAACGCCTTTTTTGTCCACCACATCCCATGACAGATATTCGGTTATGAGTTTTAGATCTGCTGTAGGAGGATCCAGTCTTTTTACAAGTCCTCCATAGATCAAAGAGGAGCCAAGTATGACAGCAATTATCACAGCCAAACTCTGCAAGGCGTACCTTTTCATATCGACTGTACCGTAGACTGCATCCTCTATATTTTTTTCATAGGATCTGAGCATGGATTCTCCGAGTATCCCAATGGTCATGATGATGAGGCCGTAAAGGGATACTGGAAATTCAAAGAAATCGAATATGCCGCAGATGGCAAGAGATACAGAAGAAAAGATAAGGCACAGGACCTTTTTTCTCGTAAATATAAAAGTAAAAAGGGCGCTCAGAACTATGAGCAAAAGAAAAAGCATCCTGCTGCTTTCGGCAGAATTCCCTTCTTTAAGCATCCCTTCTCTCAGCATATAGAAAATGGCGATCACGAGTATTGCTGCTCCTGCTGCCCAAAGGATCTTGGCTGTATTCCTGTCTGATGAGATGAGGAAGAGGATGACAGAAGAAAATATAGCCACGGCTGTGACCAGCAGGATATCAGATGTAAGCTCGCTGCTGATGACAAAGGCTGAGAGCACGCTAAATGAAAACCCCGCCGCAAATAGGGCGCAGCAAAGCATATCCCATATGTGGTTTTTAAGATATGATCTCAAGCCTTTACTACCTCGTAATATATTTCTCTTTCATCAAGCACTGATAATCTCTTTAATTCTTCATTTCTTTTGCGGTGATCAAGTCCCGGAAGGACCACATAATACAGACTTAGATTTTGGCCCTCGTCACTTGCAAAGATCATCTCATTTAAGAGATCATCGTCAATTTCCGATGTGATCACAGCTACGTTGTATGATCTTTCATTAGAGCTTCGCTCTTCTCTTAGAAGCGCTGCTCCGCTGAAAACATTTTGCCCTATAAGGCAGGAACTGAGTATGAGGTCCTCAAGATCTGCAGAACCTTCCTGATCCATGAAGCGTATATCCTTGCTCTTTGATTCAAATACTATCCTGTATCTTAAGTCTTCTTTTTCTGCTTCCCTGCAAAGGTATGCAGCAGTCTCCATGATGCCGTCGTTTATATACAGAAGCTCCTCTCCTTCTTTTCCTTTTGAGGAACTGTCTATGATAATGGAAAGATCAGAAAGAAGGCTCACCTCATTTATCTTGGTCATGTACTCCCTCATATGGGCAGACATGTTCCAATGGATCTTTTTCATGGGATCCCCATATGCATACTCTCTGACACCTGAAAGGTCATAGCCGTCGTTTTCCCTTGTATGGATGGCCTTTGGACTGTCGCTTTCCATGATGCTCTCAAAAGAGGCATCTTCCTCTCTTTCTCTTGGAAGGACGATGACGTTCATTTTGTATTCGCCAGCTATATCTTTTGAAAAGAACCCCAGCATATCGTAGATTTTCACATTTCTGACGCCGGCTGTGTACATGCCCACATGCTGAGTATCTACAGTAAAGCCAAAGTCAGCGCTGCTTTTTCCATTGACAGTAAGGAAAGCCTTTGCTCTAAGGTCAGTCTGTCCGTAGCTGTCTGACAGGAAAAGCTCTGCTTCTATGCTGCCGCAGGTAAGGATGGAGTCATTCGTAACTCTCATCTTTGCTTCTACCTTTTCTCCTCTTACAGCTTTTGCATCTTCAGTGCCGCAGGAAAGTCTTATCCTCACTGCTGTCAGCTTTAAATATGCAAGAGAAAAGAGCATCGTAAGGACATATACGCACAATGGGAAATATCCATATATTGAGTTGGTGAAAACAGCAGGAAGCAGGCAGATCAAAAACAGAAATACTGCAAATACGATCTTTCTTCCCTTCTTTTCATCCTTCATGTCAAAGTCCTACTCTTCCTCTGAAGCTACGGGAACTATGGTGTTCTTTATGATCTCAGAGATTATATCCTCCGGCTTTTTCTTCTCATTCTTGGCCCCGTTAGTAAGGCTTATCCTGTGAGTAAGGACGTAGGGAGCCATGGCTTTTACATCATCTGGAGTCACATAGTTCCTTCCGCTAAGCAGCGCATAGGCTCTTGACATGGCCTGAAGGCATATAGCGCCTCTTGGAGAACTGCCGAGCTTTATATCTATATGCTTCCTTGTGGCTGCTACCATGCTGACTATATATGAAGCGACAAGCTTTGATACCTTTACGTTCTCAGCATCCTCTATGAGCTTGTTGACTTCATCCTTAGTTGTAACTGATGATATAGTCTTTTTTGCTTCTTCCACATTCATAAGGATATTTACTTCATCCTTGTGCTCCGGATATCCAATGGAAAGCTTTATCATGAACCTGTCGACTTGAGCTTCAGGAAGCCTGTAGGTACCCATGGATTCCAAAGGGTTTTGAGTAGCAAGTACCATGTATGGGCTGTCCATTTTGTAGGTATGGGAATCGACAGTTACCTGCCTTTCTTCCATGACCTCAAGAAGAGCAGACTGGGTCTTTGCTGAAGCTCTGTTTATCTCATCTGCAAGTATCATATTGCTCATGGCAGAGCCTTCTCTAAACTCGAATTCTCCTGTTTTTTGATTGTATATAGAAAATCCCGTTATATCGGAAGGCATGATATCAGGTGTGAACTGTATCCTTTTGTGAGGGCAGTCTATGGATCTTGCAAGAGCAAGAACAAGGCTAGTCTTCCCCACGCCAGGCACATCTTCTATGAGTATGTGACCCTTTGCAAGAAGGCACAGGACTGTCATCTCAACGACTTTTCTCTTTCCAACTATGACAGTTTCAATATTTGAAATGATCTTTTCTATGCACTCTTTGTCCTTTTGAGCTCTTTCTTCGCTAATGATGGTCTTTGCCATTGTTTTTTCTCCTTTTATTTAAGCAAGGGCAGACATACTCTTACCGGATCGCCCTTAGTGTCTATTATCTCAACAACTCGTATATCAGCTTTGTAAGCAGCTTTGAGAGTCCTCTCATTTATTACTTCGGATGCAGCTCCGTATATGGGAGGCTCATCCTTAAAAAGTATTATGGACCTTGCGTCCATGAGTATGCCCTGCTCCGGGTCATGGGTCGTAAATATTATGCTAAGGCCCTCACCGGCCAGCATCTTTAAGGTGTTTAAGACTTTTACTTTGTTTCCATAATCAAGATTTGCTGTAGGCTCATCAAGGACTATGCACTCCGTATCCTGGGCAAGGGCTTTTCCTATCATGACCATCTGTCTCTCGCCTCCTGAGATCCTTGAATAATCCTTTTTCCTAAGGAACTCTATATCGAGCTTTTCTATGATCTCATCTACAGTCTCAAGGTCTCTTTTTGAAGGAGATGAAAAGGGACCGAGCTGCCCCATTTTTCCCATGAGTATGACTTCCTCTGCAGTGTATGGAAAAGAAGGTGTGTGGGACTGGGCAACATATGCCATCTTTGAAGCAAGCCTTTTCCTCGGCCAGTCCTTAACTGCTTTGCCGTCTATGGTGATGCTTCCCCCTATGGGAGGAAGGAGTCCCAGTATGGTCTTGAACAATGTAGACTTGCCTACTCCGTTTTCGCCAAGGATACAGAGTATCTCTCCCGGCCCAAGCTCTGCATTTATATTTTTCAGAACTGCTCTGCCGTCATATCCGCAGCTTAGATTATTCATCTCAAGTATCATGATCTTCTCTCCTTAAGAAGGACGTAAACAAATACGGGCAGGAGCACAAGGGTAAGTATGTCTCCTGCAGGAATGATAAAGGATAGGCTCATGGCCAAAGCTTCATAAACTATCCTTGCCAGAACGGAAAAGATGCTTCCAAAGCAAATGCTCATAAAAGCTATCTCTCTGAAATCAGCATCGAATCTCTTCCTGCATATGAATGGGATGACCATGGAAAGGAATCCCACATCACCGCAGTGGACTATGGCAGCTGCTGCAAGAAGAGCTCCTCCTGCAAGGCCAAAACTTCTTAAAGCCTTGTTTGAAATACCCATGGAGTAGCTTTCGGCATCATCAAAGGCAAGAGCATTGAATCTGTACCTGATGAGCCACAAAGGTATCATCCCTACGCACATGGCGATGCAAAACACTATGAAGCTCTCATTGTCTATATATATGGTGTTTCCTGCAGTAAGGGTAGACAAAAGCTCAGCAAGACCAGTTTCGTCACCTTCCAAAAGATAGCGAAAATATGTATTTACTACACCGCCTAAGTGGTTTATCATCATGCCCATTATTATGATGGTCTCAACGGACATGTTTGCGTTCCTTCCTGAAACACGTCCAAGGACTATGGTGAGGAGAATTATCAGCATTGCTGCTCCGTAGCACATGAGATATCTGTATCTAAGGTAAGAGTAGGCATTTAGCTGGAAAATGAATATAAAGGCTACATTTCCTATGCTGACTCCGGTTGATATACCAAGGATATTCGGCGATGCTATTGGATTTTTGAATATAGTCTGGTAAAGGGCTCCTGCAAGGCATATGGCAGCGCCTGACACAAAGCTTATTGAAGATATCTTGAGCCTTGCTATGGTCTGAGCCATATAGGGATAAGTCGATATGTTATAGTGCTTTCCAAAGATGCTGCCAAGCAGTGCTCCTATGTTCCTGAAAGTTTCGCCCGGGATAAATGAAGCATCCGATGTAGCAAAGCACAAAGAGAACAGGAATATGAATATTGCGCAAAGAAGGATGATGAGCTTTGAACTTTTGTTATTCATAGTCATAACTGCTCCCTTCTTTTTTCAGGAAACTTCCTATCATCATGATGCATCCTATGACCGAAACTATCATATTGAGGTATGCAGAAAAGCCCATATATAGAGCTATGTCATAGACCAGTATCATCAATATGCCGCCAAGGGCTATGGTCATAGGTATGAGCTTTTTAAAATCAGGTCCAACTATCCTTCTTGCTATCTGAGGGACGATGAAACCTACAAAACCTATGGATCCGCAAAATGCAAATATGACAGAAGACATAAGTGTTCCTATAGCTACTATTACTACCTTTAATACCCTTACATTGACTCCCATGGACCTTGCTTCGTCTTCTCCCATTACAAGGATATTTAGCTTTGGACTAAGCAGGAAAAGAGCTATTAGACAAGGCAGCAAAACAGCGGACATAAAGGCAAGATGCCTTACAGTCAGGACTCTGTCAAAGCTGCCCATTGAAAAGACTCTTAAAGCAGAGAGCCTCGTATTGTCTATATCTGAAAATAGGAAGTAATACTGTATCACATTGGTCACAGCACCAGTGAATGCGGAAAAGATCATGCCGCCAAAGAGTATATTGGCAGATGAAAACCTGCCCTTTCCAAGGGAATATGTGATGAAGACAACTGCTATTATCGCTATAAAACTTCCAATCATGGCAAAGATCTGCTGCATATTCTGCTCAAAAAAGTTTTGCTTGTAGTAACCTTCGTTGTCATGCTCGATTATCACTGTCCCTTCTATGACAGAAGTGAACAAAAGAAGGTAAAGAGCATTTCCAAGGGATGCACCGGACTGAACTCCCATGGTAGTAGGAGATGCTATGATATTCTTAAAACTTCCCTGAAATACTACGCCGGCAGAAGCTAAGGCTGCACCCGAGATCACTATGACAGTGTATCTGACTATGTTGCTTACGCTGTAGGCTGCAGTATCTCCTGAAAGGTATGATATAAAGGCTGCAAACTTCTTGCTGCATTCCGTAGCAAAGTATGCAAGATCAGGCTTTCCTACAGTTGGCACCACAAAAAAGGCAAGGGATCCAAACCAAAGCAAAAGAAGTATCAAAAAGGCTGCTGCGATGGCAGCATTTCCTCTTTTTACAGGAGTTTTGTCCTTCTTCCTTTCTTTTTTGAATTCCTCCAGCTCTTCAGTTGTCCCGGGGCTTAGTACTATGCCGCCCCTTCGAATCTTGTCCATCTGCCTATCAAACGATGCCGTTCCAACTTTGATATATATCTACTGAGCAAATTCACCGCTGAGTATCATTTCGATCTCATCGCTGCTTAATTCATATCTGTAAAAATCTTTGTAAAAGCCTTTTATCTTCTCTTTTGTATATTCATCAGAAAAATCGCCCCAAATAAGTCCGTTGACCCAGTAAACTTCCAGGGCTGCTTCAGGGGATCCTGACGTCCATCTACCTGCACCGCAGGGATTTACCAGGACCTCATAATCTCCTATGACATTGGAATATATAAAAGTGCTGTCTATGACTATGCCGTAACCTGTAACTCCGTGAGAATCCTGAAAACCATAGCTCTTCCAAAGGCCATATTCTTTTTCCCTGTCATCCTCTATATTCTTTTTTATCTTTTTGTTAGCAGCGATGACATATTTAAAAGTCTCACCACCAAGGCTGTCTTTCCCTGTAACAGAGCTAAGGCTCTTGTTTACCTGCTTGTTCCAAACTCCTGCATTTTCTGAAATGCTCATGGAATATGGTACGAGGGGAGATACATACCAGTACTGTTCATGGAAAAGATCTGCAGAAAGTGCAGAAGTATTGCAAAGACCTCCTATGCTCATATAGTAGGCAAGAGGCGTAGTAGAATAACCGGAAGCTGCAATGGCCATGCCATCACCTCTTGCGATCACATTGGATCCTGATGAGACAGTGTATGAAGCTCCATCATCCCAATCTGAAACAAAGACGGTATAGTTCCCAAAATCAGCTGCATCCTCATTTTTTAAAGTGGTATAGCTGATATAGCTGTCGTTGTTAAAATCTATCTTATCGGGCCCTGAAAAAAGCCTCTTTTTTGAAAGACCATCTTTGATCACGCTGTCAAGCCATACTGAATACTCTTCTCCTATCTTAAGAGCGTCAAGGCCCCCTTCCTCACTTCTGTCTCCAAGGACCTGGGCAATGATGTTCACGGCCTTCTTGATATTTTCTGTCGTATTGAGTTTTGGAAGGGTTATGACATAAACTTCTTCTTCTGACAATTTTTCAAGCTGAACATCAGAAAAAGTCTCAACGCCGCTGCAGACAAAGCATACCTCAGGTCTTGCGACTTCAAGGAGCTGTTTAAAGGCTCTGTCGCTAAGGGGTGTTGACCCATTGCCAGACCACAGAGCGGCTATGTTGTGGATCTCTTCCTGACCAAAGACCTTTGCAGCCATCTTGCTGTTTTTAAAGTCATCTGAAGATGCAACAAGTCTTCCTGTGCCGCCCAGCATTTCAACATACAAAGCTGCATCGCCTACTGCCGATACTTTTTCCACATTGCTTGGGATCTTTACATGTTTATCATTGGCATCGATGATCTCTCTTAGGTCTACCTTTGAAGATGAAAGGATCTCATTTTCCTCTGATGATCCTGTTTCATTGCTGTCGTCGCTGATCTCGCTCTGAGCGCTGGTCTTTCTGGTCCTTGCTTCGCTTCTTTCTTCCCTTGTCTCGCCAAAGACTTCATCGTCAGCCTTTAAGGGATTCTTTTCATCTCCCTTTACAGGCACTGAATAGTCCATATCCCTTTGCACATCGCTGCTTTCATCCTGTGCTTTTGCAGGGATCTTGTAATCGATGAGTTCGTTATCTTCGTCGTTATTAGTCCTGTGCTTATCTTCATCTATGGGAGCATCCAGGGAATAATAGGTCTTCTTAAGGACTGGAATGTCTCTGCAGGAGCAAAAAGAATACGCAATAAAAACAAGCATTACAATAATGCCAAATTTTCTTATTTTTTTGTTTTCTGTATTCCTTTTGCACATTTAAACTCGGCAGATCCTTCGATCTATTAAACATTGATTCAAAGCAATAAAAAAAGATGCTCCTAAAAAAGCATGCTTGAAAAGAAATATCAATAATAACAAAAGAAGTAACTTATGTAATATTAAATACAAAACCTTTCCAAACACGGGAGGCGCAGAAGTTTCCTTCTGTACCCATAGTCTGCATGTCCATAGGTGATCCCTTAGGCCCAACAGATCGGTATGTTGTAATATTATCATATGTTATATTTAAATTCAACTCAATTGTATAAATAACGAGTTTTCCATGATAACAGCACCCGGTAGTTTTCCCCTTTTTGTCCAAAAGTATTTGGGACTTTTGATATTCAAGAGAAACTTACAGATAGAGCGCAAAAAAAAAGACTCTGCACAAATTCGCAGAGTCTTTATATTTTAGTATCTTTTAAGACTACTCGATAACTGTGTCAACAACACCGGAAGCAACTGTTCTGCCGCCTTCACGAATAGCGAAACGAAGTCCTGCTTCGATAGCTATAGGTGTGATGAGCTCTACTGTCATGACAGCGTTGTCTCCCGGCATGCACATCTCTGTGCCTTCTGCAAGAGTGATAGCGCCTGTAACGTCAGTTGTTCTGAAATAGAACTGTGGCTTGTATCCGTTGAAGAATGGAGTATGACGTCCACCTTCGGACTGCTTGAGAACGTATACGTTTGCTGTGAACTTTGTGTGTGGATGTACTGTACCCGGCTTTGCGAGAACCTGTCCTCTTTCGATCTCTGTTCTCTGAACACCACGGAGAAGAACACCGATGTTATCTCCGGCTTCGCCCTGATCGAGGAGCTTTCTGAACATCTCAACGCCTGTTACAACAGACTTTCTCTTCTCATCGGAAAGACCAACGATTTCAACTTCATCGCCCATCTTTACGACACCACGCTCAACTCTTCCTGTAGCAACTGTTCCACGACCGGTGATCGTGAATACGTCTTCAACCGGCATAAGGAACGGCTGATCTGTTGGACGAGCCGGTTCTGGGATATAGCTGTCAACTGCATCGAGGAGTTCCATAACCTTGTCTCCCCATGCGCTGTTTGGATCTTCAAGAGCCTTGAGTGCGGAACCTCTTATGATAGGAATGTCGTCTCCCGGGAATTCATAGAAGGAAAGGAGGTCTCTGATCTCCATCTCTACGAGTTCGAGAAGTTCGTCATCGTCTACCATGTCGCACTTGTTCATGAATACTACGATGTAAGGAACACCAACCTGTCTGGAAAGGAGGATGTGCTCTCTTGTCTGGGGCATTGGTCCGTCTGTAGCAGCTACTACGAGGATAGCGCCGTCCATCTGAGCAGCACCGGTGATCATGTTCTTAACATAGTCAGCGTGGCCCGGGCAGTCAACGTGAGCATAGTGTCTGTGCTCTGTCTCGTATTCAACGTGAGCTGTGTTGATGGTGATTCCTCTTTCTCTTTCTTCCGGAGCCTTATCGATGTTTGCGAAATCAACGATCTGGTTGGTTGCGGAAGGAAGTCTTGTTGCGAGAACCTTTGTGATAGCCGCTGTAAGAGTTGTCTTACCATGGTCGATGTGGCCGATGGTTCCGATGTTTACATGTGGCTTGGTTCTTTCGAATTTTTCTTTTGCCATTTTATAAATCTCCTTATAATTATGCCGTGCTATCAACTTGAGTGCTCGGCCCTTTCAAACAATTCATTTAAGCATATATTTCAAAGCTTTTCAAGTGAATTTGTTTACTTATTGATCTTATCTATCATAGAATCAGGCAGTTTGTCGAAATGATCCATCTGCATGACATAATTTCCACGGCCCTGGGTCTTGGAACGAAGGTCTGTTGCATATCCGAACATTTCTGAAAGGGGTACCATAGCTCTCACGCTGACTGCGCCGTTGAACATATCTGTTCCTTCGATGCGTCCGCGTCTTGAACTTAAGTCTCCTATGACATCGCCCATATATTCTTCCGGAGCCGTAACTTCAACTTTGAATATAGGCTCAAGAAGTATGGGTGCTGCCTTCTTTGCAGCTTCTCTGAAGGCCATAGATGCAGCGATCTTGTATGCCATTTCAGAGGAGTCTACTTCGTGATAGGATCCGTCGAAGAGTTCGACGCCCATATCTACCACCTGATAACCTGCAAGAGGTCCGTTCTGCATTGCTTCCTGGATACCTTCGTCGATCTTCGGTATGTATTCCTTAGGAATGACACCGCCGACGATCTTGTTGACGAACTCGTAACCGGAACCTGCTTCTCTTGGGTAGATGCGGATCTTGACATGACCGTACTGGCCGTGTCCGCCGGACTGCTTGACATATCTGTTTTCTTCAACTGCTTCTTTGGTGATGGTCTCCTTGTAGGATACCTGAGGCTTACCTACATTAGCTTCGACCTTGAACTCCCGAAGAAGTCTGTCGACTATGATCTCCAGATGGAGTTCTCCCATTCCTGCGATGATAGTCTGACCTGTATCAGGGTCTGTATAAGTCTTGAATGTCGGGTCTTCCTCTGCAAGTTTTGCAAGAGCTATACCCATCTTTTCAAGACCGGCCTTGGTCTTTGGTTCGATGGCTATCTGGATTACAGGATCCGGGAATTCCATGGATTCCAATATGATAGGATGTTTCTCATCGCAGAGAGTATCACCGGTAGTAGTGTCCTTAAGACCTACTGCCGCAGCGATATCACCGGCATAGACTGCATCGATCTCTTCTCTGTGGTTTGCATGCATCTGAAGGATACGGCCCATACGCTCCTTTTTCCCTTTTACGGAGTTGAATACGTAAGAACCGGACTCAAGAGTTCCTGAATAGACTCTGAAGAAAGCAAGCTTTCCTACAAAGGGGTCTGTCATGATCTTGAATGCAAGAGCAGAAAACGGCTCTGTATCGCTTGAATGTCTTTCTTCTTCTTTTTCAGTCTTGGGTACGAATCCCTTTATAGCAGGAATGTCCACAGGAGACGGCATATAATCTACTATACCGTCAAGAAGGAGCTGAACGCCCTTGTTCTTGTATGCGGATCCGCAAAGTACAGGGACTGCTTCACCTGCGATGGTCATTTTCCTTAAGGCTTTTTTGATCTCACTTTCAGTGATCTCTTCACCCTCGAGATATTTCATCATAAGGTCCTCGTCAGAACCTGCTACGAACTCAAGGAGTTTGTCCCTGTATTCGCTTGCCTGATCCATCATATCTGCAGGAATGTCGAATTCGTCGATGACCGTACCAAGGTCATCTTCGTAGATCTCAGCCTTCATTTTGATAAGATCTATCTCACCTTTGAAATCGGCTTCAGCGCCGATCGGCAGCTGCACCGGTATTGCAGGAGCGTGGAGCCTGTCCTTGATCATATCGAGAACATGGAAGAAGTTAGCTCCCATGATATCCATCTTGTTGATGAATATCATTCTTGGGACTCCGTACTTTTCAGCCTGTCTCCATACTGTCTCTGACTGGGGCTCTACTCCGCCCTTTGCGCAAAGAACCGTGACAGCACCGTCCAGGACACGAAGAGATCTTTCTACCTCAACGGTAAAGTCTACGTGACCCGGTGTGTCGATGATGTTGATCCTTGTATTTTTCCACTGGCATGTGGTAGCTGCAGAGGTTATGGTGATACCACGCTCTTGTTCCTGCTCCATCCAGTCCATAGTAGCGGTACCGTCGTGGGTCTCGCCGATCTTATGGGTCTTTCCGGTGTAGAAAAGGATACGCTCAGTCGTAGTAGTCTTACCGGCGTCGATGTGAGCCATGATACCGATATTTCTAGTATTTTCGAGTGTAAATTGTCTTGGCATCTTTTCCTCTTACTAGAAGCGATAGTGAGCGAATGCTCTGTTAGCTTCTGCCATTCTGTGTGTGTCTTCCTTCTTCTTGACAGATGCGCCAAGCCCGTTGGAAGCGTCCATTAATTCTTTTGCAAGTCTTTCAGACATTGTTCTTTCGGATCTTGCTCTTGTATACTGTGTAAGCCATCTAAGACCAAGTGTCTGACGTCTTTCCGGTCTTACTTCGATTGGGACCTGGTAGTTTGCACCACCGATCCTTCTGGCCTTTACCTCTACCTGAGGCATGATGTTGGCCATTGCTTTTTCGAAGACTTCGAGTGGTTCGTTTCCGGTAGTCTCTTTGATCTGGTCGAAAGCATCGTAGACTATCTTCTGTGCTACGCCTTTCTTTCCGTCAAGCATGATGCTGTTGATGAGTTTTGCAACAACAACATTGCCATATACAGGATCCGGAAGAACTTCGCGCTTCGGTGTGTTACCTCTTCTAGGCACTTCAATTCCCTCCTTGTTCATTTGGAACAATTCATCGGTACTCAGTATCATTCGTAAATACTGCGGCGCCCATATCTATATATTAATGGGCCCTTTGATCCCGATTGTTTCAGTTATAACTTCTTTTTTTGACCTTACTTTTTCTTTGCTTTAGGTCTCTTAGCACCGTACTTTGATCTGGCCTGTCCGCGGTTTGCAACGCCGGCTGTATCAAGAGTACCTCTTACGATGTGGTATCTTACACCAGGCAGATCCTTAACACGTCCGCCTCTGATAAGAACAACACTGTGCTCCTGGAGGTTATGACCTTCGCCCGGGATATAAGCAGTTACTTCGAGTCCGTTTGTTAAACGTACACGAGCTACTTTACGAAGTGCAGAATTCGGCTTCTTAGGGGTAACAGTCTTAACGGATGTGCATACACCGCGCTTCTGAGGGGAGTTCTGATCTGTTGATACTCTCTTCAGTGAGTTCATACCCTTTAAAAGTGCCGGAGAATTGCTCTTGTACTCGGCCTGGGTCCTTCCCTGTCTAACCAATTGGTTGATGGTTGGCATTAAACTTTCTCCTTTCTTCAAAATATATACACCCATATTTTTTGTGCACTCTAAAATAGACACACAAAAATATAGCGCAACAGGAGCAATATATCATATTGCCCCTGTTTGTGTCAATCTAAATTTACTCTTCGTCGTAGTTATCCATTCCCTGGACTTCTGCTTCGTAAGCTTCTGCCGCAAGATTCTCTTCGTAAGCATCTGAATCCATCATATCATCATTTGATGTATCCTCTGCTTCAGCTTCGTAGGAAGGAATCTCTTCTTTCAGATTGTATGTTTCCATGAACTCAGTATTTGCACCGTAGTCCACGTCGACGTTTCTGTAAAGTTTCATACCTGTTCCGGCAGGGATGAGTTTACCGATTATGACGTTCTCCTTAAGCCCGAGGAGCCTGTCTGTCTTTCCCTTGATGGCAGCGTCTGTCAGGACCCTTGTGGTCTCCTGGAAGGATGCTGCTGAAAGGAATGATGTGGTAGCAAGGCTTGCCTTGGTGATACCAAGAAGGAGTCTTTCGGATTCTGCAGGAAGCTGTCCCTCTTCGAGAGCTGCATTTGCTTTCTGTACTTCGAAGAGACTGTACTGTCCGCCCGGAAGAAGTGTCGTATCTCCCGGATCTTCTACTCTGTACTTTGAAAGCATCTGGCTTACGATAACTTCGATATGCTTATCGGAGATATCTACACCCTGCATCTTGTAAACTCTTTGTACTTCCTTGAGGAGGTACTGATATACGCCGCCTACGCCCTTTATCCTCATGATATCGTGAGGATCTAAAGGTCCTTGTGTGATGCCCTCTCCGGCGCTCACTGTATCGCCTTCAGCGACTTTCAGTCTTGCGCCGTAAGGAATGATGTACTTTCTCTCTGTCTCACCGCGAACTAAGACTTCAGTCTTATTATCTGTCCTTGTGCTGATGGAGATGACTGTTCCGTCTTCTTCACAGATCTCAGCAAGTCCCTTTGGCTTTCTGGCTTCGAAAAGTTCTTCGACTCTAGGAAGACCCTGAGTGATGTCTCCGGAGGAACCTCCTGCAACACCTCCTGTATGGAATGTTCTCATTGTAAGCTGAGTACCAGGCTCACCTATGGACTGAGCAGCGATGATACCTACTGCTTCGCCTATATTGACGTGTCTTCCTGTTGCCAGGTTCCTGCCGTAGCACTTAGCGCAAACGCCTGTCTCGCACTTGCAGGTCATGACCGATCTGATGCTGACTGATTCAATGCCTGCATCTTCAATGGCCTGAGCCTGAGCGTCGGAGATCTCTTCTCCTGATTCAACGATGACAGCTCCGGTATTAGGATCTACTACATCGTTTAGAGCTGTTCTTCCGACTACTCTCAGCTTGAGAGGCTCGATCATTTCCTTTCCTTCAACAAAGGCCCTTACTTCGATACCTTCGTTGGTGCCGCAGTCTTCCTCACGGATTATGGCGTTGTGGGATACATCTACGAGCCTTCTTGTAAGGTAACCGGAGTCAGCTGTACGAAGAGCTGTATCTGCAAGACCCTTTCTAGCACCGTTAGAGGAAAGGAAGTATTCCATTATGGAAAGTCCTTCTCTGAAGTTTGCAGTGATAGGTACCTCGATGGTCTTACCTGTAGCGTTAGCCATAAGACCTCTCATACCGCCTATCTGCTTGATCTGCTGCTTGGAACCACGAGCTCCGGAATCTGCCATGATGAACAGATTGTTGTCATGAGGAAGTGAATCCATAAGAGCATCTGCAACATCATCTGTTGCCTTGTGCCAGATCTGAAGTACTTTCTCATATCTTTCGGAATCGCTCATGAGTCCGCGTCTGTATGCAGCTTCATATTTATCTACGACTGCCTGAGCCTTGTCGATGATCTCCTGCTTGTTTTCAGGCATGATCATGTCGCTTACTGAAATAGTCGTAGCAGCCTGAGTGGAATAGTGATAACCGGTGCTCTTGATGTGGTCGAGCATTTCGGCTGTCTCTGTATTTCCATGTGCCTTGAAGCACTTGTCTATGATCCTTGTAAGGTCTCCCTTCTTTACGAGGAAGTCTATCTCAAGACTGTATTTATCCTTGCTTCTGTCTACGAAACCAAGGTCCTGAGGAATACCCTCATTGAAGATGAACCTTCCGACTGTAGATTCGACAAGCTGTCCCGGATCGTTTTCGTCAAGCTTTCTTAAGACCTTGACTCTTGCGTGGGTACCGACCTTTCCGGTCTGGTATGCCATCATCATCTCTGCGTCATCGCAGAAGATCATGCCGTCACCCTTTTCAAGAGCAGTATCTCTCTTGTCGCTGCCCGGATGTGTCAGGTAGTAGGATCCGAGTATCATGTCCTGAGTAGGAGTATTGATAGGAGATCCGTCCTTTGGTGCAAGAAGGTTATTTACGGAAAGCATGAGGAATCTTGCCTCTGCCTGAGCCTCTACTGAAAGAGGTACGTGAACAGCCATCTGGTCTCCGTCGAAGTCAGCGTTGTATGGTGTACATACGAGAGGATGGAGCTTGATAGCCTTTCCTTCTACGAGTACCGGTTCAAAGGCCTGGATACCGAGCCTGTGAAGAGTAGGAGCACGGTTGAGAAGAACAGGGTGATCCTTGATGATGTAATCGAGGACATCCCATACTTCCGGACGTACTTTTTCTACCATTCTCTTTGCACTCTTGATATTGTGAGCCTGTCCGTTCTTTACAAGTTCCTTCATGATGAAGGGCTTGAAGAGCTCAAGGGCCATCTTCTTCGGAAGTCCGCACTGATAGAACTTGAGTTCCGGTCCTACGACTATAACGGAACGTCCGGAATAGTCTACACGCTTACCAAGGAGGTTCTGACGGAATCTTCCCTGCTTACCTTTGAGCATATCGGAAAGGGACTTGAGAGGTCTTCCTCCCGGTCCTGTGACAGAACGGCCTCTTCTGCCGTTGTCGATAAGAGCGTCTACAGATTCCTGCAGCATTCTCTTTTCGTTTCTGACGATTATATCCGGAGCTCCGATCTCGAGGAGCTTCTTGAGTCTGTTGTTTCTGTTGATGACCCTTCTGTAAAGGTCGTTAAGGTCTGATGTAGCAAATCTGCCGCCGTCAAGCTGTACCATAGGACGAAGATCCGGAGGAATTACAGGAACTACTTCGAGAACCATCCATTCAGGACGGTTTCCGGCAGTTCTGAGAGCCTCTATGACTTCGAGTCTTCTTACGAGCTTGACCTTTTTCTGGCCCTGGCTTTCTCTCATCTGAACTCTCAGATCGGAAGCCAGTTCATCAAGATCTATGGCAGCGAGAAGTTCTCTTACTGCTTCTCCGCCCATTCCGGCTTTAAAAGCATTACCGAATTCTTCTCTCTTCTCTCTGTATTGCTGTTCTGTCAGAACTTCCATGTAGTGAAGATCCGTATCGCCGGGGTCTGTAACTACATAGTTTGCAAAGTAGAGGACCTTTTCCAGAGTTCTTGGTGACATATCAAGGACAAGTCCTATCCTGCTGGGGATGCCTTTGAAGTACCAGATATGGGATACGGGAGTGGCCAGGACTATGTGTCCCATCCTCTCTCTTCTTACCTTTGACTTGGTGATCTCTACTCCGCAGCGATCGCAGACTATACCTTTGTAACGTATTCTCTTGTATTTACCGCAGTGGCACTCCCAGTCCTTTGTAGGTCCGAAGATCCTTTCGCAGAACAGTCCGTCCTTTTCCGGTTTGAGTGTACGGTAGTTGATGGTCTCAGGCTTTGTTACTTCGCCGTGAGACCAGGACAGGATCTTTTCTGTGGAAGCAAGTCCGATCTGCAGTGATTCAAAGTTGGTCAATTCCATATTATCTGTCTTCTCCCGGGAAATCTTCTTCCTCTTCACCCTCGTTTATGTCATAAAGCGGATCTGTGTAGGAATCCAGTTCCTCGCCTTCCGCTGATACCAGTCCGAAGCCTGAATCATCTCCGAAGAAATCATCAGCGCTGCCTCTTCTGTCTTCAAACTCTATGGCGTTGAAGCTTGTAGCGCCGTCAAGTTCGGAAGTATCCTTGAGTTCGATCTCCTGATCGTTCTCATCGAGTACCTTGACATCAAGAGCAAGAGACTGCATTTCCTTGATGAGGACCTTGAAGGATTCGGGGATGCCCGGTTCCGGAATGTTCTCATCCTTTACGATAGCTTCATAGGTCTTAACTCTTCCTATGACATCGTCAGACTTGACAGTCAATATTTCCTGAAGAGTATATGCTGCGCCGTATGCCTCGAGGGCCCATACTTCCATCTCTCCGAAACGCTGTCCGCCGAACTGAGCTTTTCCGCCCAGAGGCTGCTGCGTAACGAGGGAGTACGGACCTGTGGATCTGGCGTGGATCTTGTCGTCTACCAGATGGTGGAGCTTGAGCATGTACATGTATCCTACGGTTACAGGCTTATCGAAATAGTCGCCTGTACGTCCGTCACGAAGCATGAGTTTTCCGGACTCAGGAAGTCCTTCTTCCTTGAGGAGCTCTCTGATGTCGCTCTCCTTTGCTCCGTCGAATACAGGAGTGGATACATACCATCCTTTCTTGGATGCTGCGAGTCCAAGGTGTACCTCAAGGACCTGACCTATGTTCATACGAGAAGGAACGCCCAGTGGGTTGAGCATGACCTGAAGAGGTGTACCGTCTTCGAGGAACGGCATGTCTTCTACAGGGTTGACCCTGGAAATAACGCCCTTGTTTCCGTGACGTCCTGCCATCTTGTCTCCGACCTGTATCTTTCTCTTTGTCGCTATATATACTCTGACAAGCTTGTTGACTCCGGGAGCCAGCTCATCGCCGTTCTCTCTTGTGAAGACCTTGATATCTACAACGATACCTGTCTCGCCGTGAGGAACTCTTAAGGAAGTATCACGTACTTCTCTTGCTTTTTCTCCGAATATAGCGCGAAGGAGCCTTTCTTCAGGTGTAAGTTCTGTTTCTCCCTTTGGAGTAACTTTACCTACAAGTATATCTGTAGAATCGACTTCTGCGCCGATCCTGATGATACCTTCTTCGTCAAGATCCTTAAGAGCATCTTCGCTTACGTTCGGGATATCTCTTGTGATCTCTTCGGGTCCGAGTTTAGTATCTCTTGACTCTGATTCGTATTCTTCTATATGGATAGATGTAAGGACATCGTCCATGATGAGTTTCTCATTGAGGATGATAGCGTCCTCGTAGTTGTAACCTTCCCAGGTCATGAAACCGATGAGGAGGTTCTTTCCAAGGGATATCTCGCCCATATCCGTGCACGGACCGTCTGCGATGACTTCGCCTTCTTCTATCCTCTCACCATGAGCAACTATAGGCTTCTGGTTGATACATGTGCCCTGATTGGAGCGCTTGTATTTAAGGAGTTTGTATTCATCCTTGAAACCGTCGTCCGTTCTGATGACGATCCTTGTAGCATCTACGAACTCGACAACGCCTGCGTTCTTTGCAAGTACGCATACGCCTGAGTCTCTTGCTGCGTCATACTCTACGCCTGTTCCTACGAAAGGTGCTTCTGAAACAAGGAGAGGTACTGCCTGACGCTGCATGTTTGATCCCATGAGAGCACGGTTTGCGTCGTCGTTCTCAAGGAACGGGATCATAGCAGTAGCGATGGAAACTACCTGCCTTGGAGAAACGTCCATGTAGTCGACTGCTTCTCTTGGATAGAGGTCGATCTCGCCCTGTTCTCCTCTTGCGAGGACCTTTGAGTTGATGAACTTTCCATCCTCATCGAGAGGCTCGTTCGCCTGAGCTATGATCATATGCTCTTCTTCATCAGCTACGAGGTAATCTATCTCCTTGGTAACTACGCCTGTTGGCTTTAATACCTTTCTGTAAGGAGTCTCAATGAATCCGTACTTGTTGATAACACCGTAAGTGGTAAGGGATCCGATAAGTCCGATGTTCGGACCTTCAGGAGTCTCTATAGGACACATACGTCCATAGTGAGAATGGTGTACATCTCTTACTTCGAATCCGGCTCTTTCTCTTGAAAGTCCGCCGGGACCAAGAGCTGAAAGTCTTCTCTTGTGGGTAAGTTCTGCGAGAGGGTTTGTCTGGTCCATGAACTGTGACAGCTGGGAAGAACCGAAGAACTCCTTGATGGCAGCTGTTACAGGACGGATGTTGATCAGGTTCTGAGGTGTAGTAGCCTCTGTATCCTGAATTGTCATTCTCTCCTTTACGACTCTCTCCATCCTTGCAAGACCGATACGGAACTGGTTCTGGAGAAGTTCTCCTACAGTTCTGAGTCTTCTGTTTCCGAGGTGGTCTATGTCATCTGTCTGGCCAATACCTTCGGTAAGTCCGAAGTAGTAGCTTATGGAAGCGATGATATCATCAAATATGATGTGCTTTGGAGAAAGCTCGTTCTTGTGAGCATAGAGATATTCTGCGAACTTCTTGTTGTATTCATCCTTCTTTTCCTTGGATGCTTTCTTTGGAAGCGCAGGTTCTATCTCGAGGTAGCTGTCTCTTAATGCCCTGAATGCAGGGAAGAAGACTGTGTCAGGAAGTCTGTATTCTTCAGGATCAAAGTCCACGTAGAGCTTGAGTTCTACGAAGTTGTTTCCTATGACCTTGACGGACTTTCCTTCTGTGACCTTGCTCTCTACGAAAACATATTCGACACCGCTGTTCTGGATGGCGAGAGCTTCTTCTCTGTCGATGAGCTTTCCGGCTTCCGCTACGAGTTCTCCGGTGTTTGGATCAAAGACATCCTGCGCAAGTCTGCATCCTGCGAGACGATCGCGAATGCCGAGTTTCTTGTTGTATTTGTAACGGCCCACCTTTGCCAGGTCATAACGCTTTGCATCGAAAAACAGCGCTTCGATAAGATCGTAAGAGCTTTCGAACGTTGCCGGCTCGCCGGGTCTTAATTTTCTGTATATTTCCTTCAGGCCTTCGTCAAAGTTGTGAGTATTGTCCTTTGCAAGAGTAAGAGCAAGACGATCGTCGCCTCCGAATACTTTGAGTATCTCAGCGTTGGTCCCCTCATAGAACTCCTCTGCAACGGAAGTTCTGAATTCACCGTACCTTCTGACCTTCTTGCGAAGATCCTCTTCACTTGCTCCCGGATTCTTGCGTCTTTCGGAATCGACCTTTTCATCTACGGATCTGTAGGAAAGGGCTCTTAAAAGAGCTGTGATCGGGAGTTTCCTTGTCCTGTCTACACGAACAGACAGTGAAAGGCCTGCATCTGTTTCATACTCAAGCCATGCTCCTCTGTTAGGAATGATGGTGGAAGCAAAAAGCTTGGTATTTGATTTATCTACACTTACGTCAAAATAGGGGCCCGGGGAACGAACGAGCTGAGTTACTACAGCTCTCTCGGCTCCGTTGTAGATAAAGGTTCCCTTCTCGGTCATTACGGGGAAATCTCCCATAAAGACTTCCTGTTCCTTTACCTCGCCGGTCTCCTGATTTATGAGGCGAACACGCACCTTAAGAGGAGCCGCATATGTAGCGTCTCTTTCCTTACACTCTTCCTGGCTGTACTTCGTCTCGCTGGAGATGGAATGGTCCACAAATTCTAAAGCAAGATTGTCAGCATAATCCCTGATGGGGCTGATGTCTTCAAAAACCTCTGCAAGTCCTTCGTTGATGAACCATTCATAGGAATCTCTCTGAATGGAGATAAGGTTCGGCATCGGCAGTACGGCATCGATCTTTGAAAATGTCTGACGTTCTTTCTTGCCCACTTTTATGGCATGAGGCATTAAATTCCCTCCTTAAAAATCTCTGAATATATTGAAAACTAACGATTCTCGGCGTTTTTTAGCAGGTGCCGAAAATCCTGTTTTAAGAAAAGCACTAAAAGGGCTACCCCGTTTGGGCAACCCTTTTAGTATATAATTTTGAGTAAAAACTACTTGAGTTCTACCTTTGCGCCGACTTCTTCGAGAGCAGCCTTGATCTGGTTTGCTTCTTCCTGTCCGCAGCCTTCCTTGACTGCCTTTGGAGCTGCATCTACGAGATCCTTAGCTTCCTTAAGACCAAGTCCTGTGAGTTCACGAACGACCTTGATGACCTTGATCTTCTCTGCGCCAACTTCCTGAAGGATAACATCCCAGCTATCCTTTGTTTCTGCTGCTGCTTCTGCTCCTGCTGCTGCAACTGCTACAGGTGCTGCTGCGGATACTCCGAATTCCTCTTCGCAAGCCTTTACGAGCTCGTTGAGCTCGAGAACTGTCATTCCTTTTATGGCTTCTATAATTTCTTCTTTAGTCATTTTTAATTTCTCCTGTTGATTACAAAACTGTTTGGATTACTCTGCTTTTGCTTCTGCGATCGCAGCAAGTGTTCTTACGAACTTGCCTACCGGGCTCTGGATGCTTCCCATGAACTTAGCGATGAGTTCATCTCTGCTCGGGATGTTAGCGATCTGTGTAAGGCCTTCTGCGTCATAGAGGATACCCTCTACATAACCGGCCTTGAATGCCATCTTCTGATACTCTTTGATGGCGCCGTTTATTACCCTTGCCGGTGCAACTGCATCGGACTTGGATATTGCCAGAGCGCTGGGTCCTTCAAGGGAATCCTTAAGACCCTCGAATGCTGTGCCCTCAACTGCTCTTGCGATCATTGTGTTCTTGTAGACTGTGAAATCTACATCAGCTTCGCGAAGCTTCTTTCTCATGGCTGTTGCCTGCTCTACTGTAGTTCCGATATAGTCGATGACTACGACAGACTCTGCGCCTTCAAGCTTTGCTTTGATCTCGTCAACTACTGCTGACCTTGCTTTAATGCTTTCTACTGACATTTCTCTCCTTTCCGGCCACATCTTTATCAAGATCCGGCCTATTTTTGAATGTCGATAGACTAAAAGGCTTTTTTATGAATCGTACCTCGGCGGGCTTTCATTAAGGATCTCTCCGCCCGCTGTCTTAAGCAGTGTTTTCTATCTTAAGTTACGATTCGGCCATTTTTGTCTTAGCCGAGGAGCTTCTGTGGGTTGATCTTGATTCCGGGGCCCATCGTGCAAGCGATGGAAGCGGATCTGATATACTGTCCCTTTGCTGCTGCCGGCTTAGCTTTTACGATTGCATCCACCAGGGCCTTGTAGTTTTCTGCAAGCTTTTCAGGTCCGAAGGATACTTTGCCGATCGGTGTGTGAACGATGTTTGTCTTGTCGAGTCTGTACTCTACTTTACCTGCTTTGATCTCTGCGAGAGCCTTTGTCAGGTCCATAGTTACAGTTCCGGACTTGGGGTTAGGCATGAGTCCCTTAGGACCGAGGACCTTACCGAGTCTTCCTACGACGCCCATCATGTCAGGTGTCGCAACTACGACGTCAAAGTCAAACCAGTTCTCTTTCTGGATCTTTTCAGCCATTTCTTCAGCGCCTACATAATCTGCACCTGCAGCCTCTGCTTCGTGTACTTTCTCGCCCTTTGCGAAAACGAGGACCTTAACGGACTTTCCTGTTCCGTGAGGGAGTACGATAGCGCCTCTGATCTGCTGATCTGCGTGTCTTCCGTCAAGACCCATTCTGAAGTGAGCCTCAACTGTTTCGTCGAACTTAGCTGTTCCTGTCTTTACGACTGTTGCGAATGCTTCGTCGACATCATAGAGTTCTGCCCTGTTGATGAGTTTGGCAGCCTCTTGATACTTTTTGCCATGTTTGGCCATGATTTTACCTCCTTGTGGTACAAACGATCTTATTAAGATCTCCCATCTACTAGTCCTGGACGAGTACGCCCATGCTTCTTGCGGTGCCCTTGATCATTGAAGTTGCTGTCTCAATGTTTGCTGCATTGAGGTCTGGCATCTTCTTCTCGGCGATCTCTCTTGCCTGAGCTGTTGTGATCGTAGCGACCTTCTTCTTGTTAGGCTCGCCTGATGCCTTCTCTATTCCTGCTGCCTTTTTGATGAGGACAGGTGCCGGTGGTGTCTTGCAGACGAAATCGAATGATCTGTCAGCATATACCGTAATAACTACAGGTATGATCATTCCGGCCTGATCGGCGGTTCTGGCGTTAAACTGTTTGCAGAAGTCCATAATGTTGACCTGCTTCTGACCCAGTGCCGGACCGACCGGAGGAGCCGGATTTGCAGCACCTGCTGGGATCTGAAGTTTAACATAGCCTTCGATCTTTTTTGCCATTTTATTCTCCTTTCTTCTATATTTTATGATAATGCTCTAGTTGAGCTTATCGACCTGATTGAATTCGAGTTCAACAGGAGTGGCCCTTCCGAACATATCCACCTTTGTCTTGAGGGTCTGCTTGTCTGCATTGACTTCCTCGACGACTCCGGAGAATCCTTTGAAAGGTCCTGCGATGATCTTTACGATATCTCCTGCAGCTATATTGAGTTCGATCTCGATCTTTTCTATTCCGAGTCTTCTGATCTCCTCGTCTGTGAGAGGGATAGGTTCAGAACCCTGCCCTACGAAGCCTGTAACGCCCTGAGCATTTCTGACCAGGTACCAGGATTCGTTGGTGACGATCATCTTGACAAGGACATATCCCGGGAAGATCTTTTTCTCCCTGGTCCTGTTTCCTGTCTCCTTGTGCTCAACTACTGTTTCTGTAGGCACGATGATCTGAAGCACAAGATCCTGCATGTTTCTGTTTTCTACGAGCTTTTCAAGGTTTGTCTTTACTTTGTTCTCATAACCTGAATAGGTATGAACGACATACCACTTGGGCTCTTTATATCTGCGCCAGAAACCTGCGGGGGTCTCGTCCTTTTCGCCTGCGACGGACGGTGCGATCTCGTTCTCGTTAAGCTGTTCTTCCAATTCTATGTTCTTATCTTCGGACATAATTGCTCCTTAAGCGATGATGAGTTCCAAAAGTCCGAGTATGCCTGTATCGATGAGCCAGAAAAGGAGCGCGAATGCTGCGCAGACTGCTATGACTACGAGTGTGTAGCGATAGGTCTCCTTCTTTGTCGGCCAGGATACTTTCTTGAGCTCGGAATTGACGCCCTTGAAATAATCTCTGATACGAGCGAAGATATTCTTCTTCTTAACGGCTGTCTGATTGGTTGCCATGACTTATCCTTTCAAGTTACTTTGTTTCTCTGTGAAGTGTGTTCTTCTTGCAGAATCTGCAATACTTATTGAGTTCGATACGATCCGGGTCGTTCTTCTTGTTCTTAGTAGTATTGTAGTTTCTCTGCTTGCACTCTGTGCATGCGAGTACGACTTTTACTCTTGCTTCTGCTGCCATTGTTATATTCCTCCGTTTTCGATACGTTTAATAACTGATTTTATGCGTGTGTTACGCACAAGCAAAATACACAATGCCCCATATTGACATAGTGATACTCAAATATGATACTCCAAGGGTGTGCGCAAGTCAAACGATTTTTTATGATTTTTTTCTTATTTTTTCTTGCTCCAAGGCAGTCTGTTTATTATATCCCATACGTAAAAAAAGTAAAGATATGTGGGAACAGTTTTTTTTAAATAGATCTTAGCGCTCACCTTATTTGATGATACAAGGAAGCCAGAGATCGCTGCGAGGCCTGTAATTGATTTTTAATAATATTTGACATTTTATTATGCATAAATATAGTATTTTTGTTCAAATTGGAATATAATAATGCAGAAAAAAAGGAGGGTACCCATGTTAGATTTTATAGTTTTGACCACATTGTTTTTTGGTCCCTGTCACGGTTATGAGATCAAAAAGATGCATCCGGGACTCAAGATAAACAACAATACACTTTACCCGCTCCTTAAAAAGATGTGTCAAGAAGGATATATCACAATGACCATTCAGGAACAGGAGAACAAACCGTCAAAAAAGATATATGAACTCACTGAAAACGGAAAAGAAAAGCTCTTTGAATTGATAAGCGATTTTAATGAAGACAGCGCTTCTTCCGACGACGCTTTTTATCTCAGAGTCGCATATTTTCAGTTCCTGTCCAAAGATACTGTAAAGAAGATACTCGACTGCAGAGAAGCTTATCTCGACAGATTCATGCACCAGGAAAGTCTTATGAAACTGCTCGACAAATTCCCCGACAATTCCTATGACCTTCTGTATATGAAAAAGTTCTTCACTTCAAAGATCTTCAACGAAAAGCAGTTCGTATCAACGATGAGAGAAAAATACGAAGTTTAGCTGATAAACCAGAGGTTTTATATACCAAAAAGAAAAAAGACCTTTTTGCAGCAATTGCAGCATGAAGGTCTTTTTCGATACGTTTTTTTAATCACATTGAGAAAAAGGAAGCAGCTTCTTTTGTCTTTGGATCTTTTAGGATCTCTTTGGCGCGTCCCTTTTCAAAAAGTCTGCCCTTATGGAAAAAGAGCAGTTCGTCGGACATTCTTTCTGCCTGACCTTTTGAGTGGGTTATGAGGATCATCGCTGCGTTCTCATCCCTGCAATAGTCTTTTATCATTTTTTCTGAAACATAGGTGCTCTCTACATCCATGGGAGCCGTAGGTTCATCTAAGATCAGAAGATCGAAATGCTTACCCAAAGTCCTTGCAAGGGCCATCTTTGCAGTTTCTCCGCCTGACAGTTTCTTTGCATTCTCATTTTTGAGACTTTCCATTCCAAGGTCTCTTAAAAGTCCTTCGGCTTTTTCTTCCGATGAAGCACAAAGGAGCACGTTTTTCAGTACGGTCATCCTGAAAGCGTAATTCTTTTGCGGCATGTATCCTACAGAGATATCGCTTTCGGCCATCCCCTCTTCAGCAAGGGCTCTTGCAAAGGTGCTCTTGCCGCTTCCGTTAGCGCCCATGACCGCATATATCTTTCCTGCTTCAAACTCAAGCTGCGGGACATATAAAGAGAAACGCTCTCCAAAACTCTTTGTGATCTCTTTACTTTTCACAGGCCACCTTCCTTTCCACCAACCTTGTCAATATATTGACGACAAGGGCGATGAACATAAGGATGAGACCAAGGCCCATGGCTCTTGGCATATCTCCCTTGTTCGTATATTCCATGATGGACGTGGTCATTACATTGGTCTTCCATGCTATGGCGCCCCCTACCATGGATACTGCTCCCACCTCTGCTATGGCTCTTGAAAAGGCCAAAAGGAAGGAAAAGAATATCTGGTATGAGCACTCGCCGAGAAGCAAAGTAAAAGTTTTAAAGCGTCCAAGGCCAAGTCCCTTAGCTGTCTCAATGACAGGCACAGAAACAGAAGCAGAAAAGCTTTCCATATTTCCTGCCACTATGGGAGTGATCAAGGCTACCTGAGCAAGGACCATCAGTCTTACACTGTACATCAGATGAAAAGACCTAAGTGGTCCCACTCCGGAAAAGAGTATATAGAATATGAGGCCACACACGACAGGCGGCATGGCCATCAAAGTCCTGTTTATGACAGAAAAAACGGATCTGCCCTTAAACTTTACAGATCCCAATAAAATGCCAAGCGGCACTCCTATGAGGAGTGCCACCAATGAACTTGACAAACTCATCCTCGCAGTTGTTCCGAGGACGTTGAGGAGCTCAGCATCTTTACTGAGCAATAATTCAATTGCCTTTCTGAAGGCGGTCTTCATATGCTACTGAGTAAGTCCGCCGTTTTTGTAGAATGTCAGATATGTAGCCTTGTCGGAGAGTACATATGCACCCTTTTCAAGAGCCATCTTAAGGCAAGCGCCCATTCCTGCATTGGAATAGGTATACCAATCCTTATAGCTTTCTACAGATGCGGAATCTGTGGTGATACCCAGTTCTTCAGGCCAGAGTGAGATCTCTTTGGTGTGTGTACCGGAGTTGTCTCCTCTTGATACGAACTGATATTTTCCGTCAGCTATAGCCTTGAATGCATCCTTTACAGTAGCAGCATCCTTTGCCTTTGCAGGATCTTCAGCAGGTCCGCAAAGAACGAAATAGTTGTACATGAAGCTGTTTCTTTCAGACTTGAGTCCGTCTACTACATAGGAATATCCATCCTTGACAAAAGCTTCTTCCTGCTTCTTTGAGTGAACGAGTATGACATCTGCATTTCCTGCTTTTGCAGCAGCAATAGCCTTGCCTGTTCCTGCAGAAGCAACTTCTACTGTATATCCATACTTTTCTTCGAACTTAGGAAGCATGTATCCGAGAAGTCCGCTGTCCTTTACGGATGTGGTCGTTGAAAGGCGGATGACCTTTGTCTCTTCTGTTGCTGCAGGGACTTCAGCTGTTGATGCAGCTCCGTCTTCGAGCAGATAGAAAAGATATTCGCCGTAATCGGCATATCCGTAATCCTTAGCAAGAGCCTTTCCTTCTTCAGAAAGCATCCAGTTGATGAGAGCTTCTCCGCCCACTGTGTTGATCTTGACTGTAGCTGCATCTACTGCATTTCCGTCAGCATCGACCCATGGGGAGTTCGGGTTGACTGCCATGATCGTGTATGTGTTGATCATGCTGTCGTCGGCTTCATAAAGGATCTTAAGGTTGATACCTGTGTTTTCAGGTTCTTCATTTTTCTTGCCGCATGCTGCAAGGCAAAAGATCATTGATAATGCCAGCATGACAACAAGTACTTTTTTCATTGTTTTCATTACTCATTTCTCCTTTTCAATTATGGAAGGCGCAACTGTTTCCGGTTGTACCCTGTTTTCCGGGCCGGCACCATACCCTGCATTGGCTTCAGGTGAGCGGTCTCGAAGAAAGCAACAAAAAATATTATACTATGTTATTCTTAATACATCAATCCATAATATTACACTTTTTATAATAAGAATGTTGCAACAAAAAAACCCTGATTCCATCAGGGAAATAAACTCTCAAGAGATACGCCTTCTATTTCTTTTTCTTATGTACTTTAGCAGACTTTAAGGCTTCCTGCTCTTCCTTGTTTATCTGGTTCTGCACAGCTCCCACATACTGGGTGAACATGACGCACCCAAGGAACATAAGAAAACCGCAGAGTATAAGAGCATAGCGTTTGTATGGCCAATCACCGCTGACAAAGGAATTGATCAGGATATATGCGATGAGAAAAACTGTAGCCAAAGCAAAGCAGACTTTTCCTTCCTTTGTCCTAAATGTTTCCAAAAAGGCATTTCTGTTTTTCATACAGGACTCCTTAAAAAAGATGCCCGGTCAAGAGGCCGGGCATTGAACTGAACTTAGATAGTATACTATTCAGCCTTTGGTGCGTGCTCTTCACGAAGCTTTGCCATATATTCCTCTGTGAGAGGATATACGAAGAAGAGAAGTCCGGATACTACGGAAAGGATACCGAGTCCCCAGATATAAAGTCCTCTGAGAGCATCTACAGGAATGAGTCCCTTGACAGGATCGAATCCTATTGCAACAAGACCAAAGCTTGCAACTGCTGTTCCGAATACTGCAGCCAGCTGAAGTGCAAGTCCTCCGATGGAGAATGTAAGTCCCTGAGCCTTAGATCCCTTGACTATAGCATTGTATTCTCCGATATCTGCCATGCAGACAGGAATGAGTGTGGAGGAGAATACTCCGAAGAACTGGAAGAGGCACATGCATACCATGAATGCTGTTCCGCTTGACTGTGGGACAAGAAGGAGAGCAAAGATGCAAAGTGCAGATGCAAGTGTAGTATAAATGAATACGTTTCTCTTTCCGATCTTCTTTGTAAGCGGTGTTACGAGGAGTGCTCCGAGGAAGGAGATAGCATATGTTGCGATCATGTATACCTGCATGATGGAGAGATCGCCTACAACATACATTACATAGTAGTTGAGGAGTCCGCCCATTACAGAGAGGATGGCTACTCTGAAGATAGCGCAGATAACGAATATGAACATAGGTCTTGTGAATGTGTTCTTGATGTCTGCCCATGTCATCTTAGGTGCTGCCTGCTTAGGTGCTCCTGCTGCCGTTACGTTGCTGTCGCACTTCTTTGTGACTGCAGATACGATGATGAAGCAAACTACAGCGATAAGACCGAATACTGCGTTGTTTACTGTCCAGCCGATAGGCTTGATCATGAACTTGACTCCGGGTCCCGGTACTCCGCCGTTCTCAACAAGGAATCTGCCTACTACGAGTGCAGATACTGAGGAGAAGATAACACGAGCGATGGTTCCGAGCTGAGAAGATGCTGCTGTTACTGCAACTCTGTCTACAGGGTTTACGGAGACCTTTGTCATGAGTCCGCGGTGGTTTGTCCACATGATGCAATATCCGAGCCAATATACAAAGAACATTGCAATATAGAATACTGTGAGAGTTCCCGGATTTCCGCTGATAGGATAGAACAGAAGTGTTCCGCCGATAGCGAAGATCACTGTACCTACGAGCATCCATCCACGGAATGTGCTTCCCTTGAACTTGATACCCTCAGAGAGTGCGCCTGCGATAGGCATTCCGAAGAGTTTTACTACAGATGTAGCCGTTACGATGGAAGCTGCAGCGACCATCGGGAGTCCTACGACATTGGTGAGGAATGCGGAGAGATAGAATGTGATGAATGTAAGGAGGAAGTTGAATCCGAATTCACCAAGTCCGTATCCGTATCTCATGCCGAAGGAAACGCTTGATTTCTGTTGTTCTGACATTTTTCTTTTCCTTTCGAATAATAATATAATTTCGACATATACACATATGTATATATGTTACTTATATCCTTTATTGTAGAATAAAAATATCCCAAAGTAAAGGTGCATTTGGTCTTTTAGATCATGGTAAATCTGATTGAATTAGTTATACCATAGGTATAGAATAGAAATGTTATTATTCTATACAAAGGAGGTTTAAATGAGCAATAACAAAGTCAAAGACGGCCTTAGCTTGGGCCAAAAACTTGGATACGGCATCGGAGATCTTGGCGCTAATTTCTGCTGGACCTTCGTAGGCGCATTCCTCATATTCTACTGCGAAGGGACTTTGGGTCTCAATGCAGCTATAATCGGCAGTTTGATCGCTGTATCAAAAGTGCTCGATGGCTTTACTGACATATTCATGGGTCAGATAATAGACCGCACTCACAGCAAAATGGGTAAATCAAGATTCTGGCTCTTTGTGAGCACCTTTCCTCTTGCCATCTTTACCTATTTCATTTTCAACATCCCGGCATCATTTACTGAAAATACGAAGTATGTAGTACTCTTCATCTCCTACACACTTCTGGGCGCTGTTTTCTACACAATGAACAACATCGCATATTCTACACTAATGGCTCTGTCCACAAAGAACCCAAAGGACCGTGTACAGATGGGATCCTTCCGCTACATCTTCGCAATGGTAGCAGGCATAGTCATTCAGTATGTGACCGTCAACCTTGTAAACAGTTTCGGAGGCGGACAGGCAGGATGGAGAATGGTAGCGCTCATCTACTCAGTCATCTGCTTCGTCATCCTGATGATCCCTGTGCTCGTCATAAGAGAGCTTCCCGAAGAAGAACTCAATGAAGGAAGAGTAAATACTGCAAATGCAGAAGAAAAGCCAAAGTTCCTTGAGACCATGAAGATGCTCGTCACAAACAAGTACTTCATGCTCATCCTTTGTTATTATTTCTTCATGTACCTTCTCTCTTTTACGAGCTCAAGCCTTACTGTGTACTACTGCACTCAGGTAATAGGAAGCACAACTGCAATGGGAAGCATAGCTATGGTCAGCTATGTTCCGACAGTTCTTGTTCTTACTTTCGTAGCAAGCATCACAAAGAAATACGGCGTAAGAAGATCTGCATTCGTAGGTCACTGCATAGCCCTTCTTGGCGTTACTATCTGCTTTGTAGGCGGCATGTTCTTTAAGAACCCGCTCATGTTCGTACTCATCGGTCTGTTTATAAGAGGCCTTGGAATGGCTCCTATGAGCGGTTCTATAAATGCTCTTATTGCAGCAGCTGATGACTATAACGAACTCAAGACAGGACGCAGGATGACAGGAACATTCTTCTCCTGCTCATCTGTAGGTATAAAGGTCGGAACAGGACTCGGAACTGCAGTTTCAGGATTCATCATCGACGCAGCAGTCAATGATCCTGCAAATGCAATCACCATTTACAAACTCGGTTACCTGCTCCCAACTCTCCTCTTCCCGATAATGACTCTCATAGTACTGTCATTCATGGACGTGGAAGAGCAGACTGCAAAGCTTCGTGCTCAGAAGCAGGCAGCATAATTCCCAAAAAAGATCCGGTTCAAAAGGAGCAAAGACTTATCGGTCTTCGCTCCTTTTTTATATGCCTGCAGAAAATATTAAAAGTTCCTTATGAATTTACTTCATAAGGAACAACCACTTCCAAATACTTTTAAGTTTACTTTTATTATACATTCATTCTAACATATTATCTCTATGTAGGTGAAATCATCATGGACAACGAACAAAAACGATCGGATGTCAAATTATCCGAGAAGCTGGGCTTCATGTTTTACGGAGCCGGCGGAACAGCTATCTACTATTTCCGCAGCTATTATTATGTATTTTTCCTTACCAACGTGCTTTATCTTGACATTGCCTTTGCAGGGCAGATCGTAGCCATAGGAACCATATGGGACGCGGTCAATGATCTTTTGATCGGATACTATGTGTCAAAGCATAAGTTCAAAAACGGAGAAAGACTTAAACCCTATTCACTTTTCATTTTCCCTCTCGCCCTCAACACCATAATGGTGTTCTGCGACTTCCCTGTATCTACGAAAGTCCAGGGAACCATCTCCCTGATACTTTACCTGCTGGTGAGTGTATTCTTTACTTTCTATACGACTTCCCAGAACAATATAGCCTTGGTCTCAAGGACCACACAAGGAAGAGTCGCTCTCGGAACATTCAACAGCCTTGGCACAACCATAGGAACAGCTTTCGGTTCCCTTGCCTGCCTTCCAATACTCAAGCTTATGGGCGCTATGGACCAAAAAGGCAATCTTGCTGACGGAAAGAAATTCGTATGGGCAGCTACAGTCATATGCGGCGTTGCTGTTATATGCGTAATGATATATTTCTTTACGGTCCACGAAAAGTATGAAGCAGCAGTCGACGAAACAAAGAGTCTTAGATTTACAAGCGCAATGAAGTATCTGCTGAAAGAAAAGCTATGGATATACAATGTGCTTCAGAATATAATGATCGCTCTTAATACGAGCCTTGTAACTGCAAATCTTGCCTATTATGCGACCTATGAACTTCATTCAACAAGCATAATGACAATGATATTGCTTATAAACATGCTCTGCTCTTTGGCTGTATATCCCTTTATGGGAAAACTTACAGCAAAGTTTGGAAGGACAAAGACTCTTTACCTTGCATTCTTTATTATGGCTTTAGGAAAAGCAATCTTTTCCATCTGGCCTCAGAATATCATCTCTGCTTACATCAATGTAGTATCCATTGGAGTCGCTACGGGAATGGGACAGATAATACTCGGCACCAACAGAAACGAAATAGCAGACAGAGTCGATGAAAGAGAACATGTAAGAGTCGACGGTCTGGTCGGAACATCAGTTACTTTCAGTTTGAAGATAGCCTCGGCAATAGCCACCTACCTCACAACAGCACTCCTCAATCATTCAGGATTCGACGGGACTCTTGCAGAACAATCTCAGACAGTACTGAATACCCTCCACGGACTGATGGGATGGATACCCCTCATCATCATAGTAGTCATAGTACTGATCACGACCGACTTTAAAGAACTTAAGAAAAACAAGTAAATTAAATAAAGAAAACAGTTTGCTCGAAAATGAGCAAACTGTTTTTTATTTTTCATCGCTTACATCCTTCCCTGCTTTAAAGAAGCCTATAGCATATTCTTTGAACCTTAAAGCTTCTTCGGAAAGGTGTTTATCTTTCCTGAATACTATTTTCATCCCTACCGTAAATCTGTCATCTAAGATTGGGATTATTACAAGATCATCGTCGGATGCATAGAATTCAGATGCACCGTTCAATATGTATCCTACGCCGATATTCTCTGCGATCATCTGCCTGTGAAGATCTCTTGTGCTGACATAGTAGCTCTTTCCGTATCTTACAGACAACATATCAAGTCCAGCCTGGACTGATTCTATGACTCCGTTCTTCTTTATGAACACTACATCCAAGTCGTTTAGATCTTTGATGCTGACAGCTATTTTTGAAGCATAGGGATGCTTTTTCGATACACAAAGGACCATCTTGTCATCATGTATCTTAAGACCGTTATAGACCATATACCTTGGGCTGTCAGGACAGAGCATCACGTCGTAGTCACTGATCCTTGGGACTTCATCGATATCCAGCACACTGTCAAGACTGAAGCAGGCCGTTGGATATATCTTTTCATATTCTGCTACGCATTTGATGATCCCCTTGCTGGCGCCTGTGATGCAGATCTTTATCCTGTTGCTGGTATCATGGACTCTTTCAATGGCATGATCGATCCTGTCCACTATCCTTACGCTGTCTTCAAAGAAGTCCTTCCCTGCCCTGTTGAGCTTGATCCTTTTTCCCATACGGTCAAAAAGAGGACAGCCAAGTTCATCCTCGAGTCTTCCTATGCTCTTGCTTAAGGTAGACTGGCTCACGTTGAGAGCCATGGCAGCCTTGGACATGTTCTCAGTTACTGCAAGACTATTAAAATATCTCAGTTGATTTAGATCCATAACGCTTTTAATTATAACTTATGATAATTTAAAAAGCAAAGAAAAACGGCCTTGCGTATTCGCGAGACCGTTTATCATGCTTTATGAGCTTGGTTTTCAAATACAGATATTATTCTGCCTTTGCAGCTTCTTTTTCTGCTTTCTGTGCACGAAGCTCTGCCATCTTCTTCTCAGTAAGAGGATATGCAAGGAAGATGAGGCAGGATACTATGGACATAACAGAAGGACCATAAGCAAAGAGGTTTGTGATTGCTGTCTTTACTGCATCGGAAAGTCCTGCTGCAGCGCCTGCTGCTGTGTAACCTGTTGCTGCGAGACCTATACCTGCTACCATGGATCCTACGATAGCGGAAAGCATGAGTGCAGATCCGCCGATGGACTGAACGAAGCCCTTTGCTGCCTGACCCTTTGTGATCTCGATATATTCACCGACATCGTTCATGAATACAGGGATCAGAGCGTTAACAAAGATACCGCAGAACTGGAATGCTGACATGAGAACGATGATAGCTGTGGTGTTGGAACCTACGAACTTTACGCCAACGATGAAGATGACGGAAATGAGGGTGGAAATGATGAAGATCTGCTTTCTGCCCCACTTGTTTGTAGCCCAGCGAACTACAGATGCGCCTACGAACTGTACGAAGTAGGTTATCATCATATACATCATGATGACCTGCTGAGATGCTCCTACGACATATGTGAGGTAGGTCACGAGCAGAGTCGTTACGATGGTAAGAACTGAACCTCTGAACATCATTGTAAGTACGAATATGAGCATAGGCTTGTTGGAAAGTGTATTTGCGATATCCTTTCCTGTAACCTTCTGCTTTGGCATTCCTGCGAGTTTGCCTTCAAGAGCATCCTCATAAGGCTTTGTAACAACGCCAACGATGACCATACAAAGGACCATGATGACGCCGAATATAGCGCCTGTAAGAGCATAACCTGCCCATGCTGCTGTGAATCCTGCTGCCATTCCCATGAATGCCATTGCCATTGGGCTGTAGATGATACGAGCTATGGAACCTACCTGGTTGGAAGCTGTGGAAAGAGCAACTGCATCTGCAGGAGCCTTGCACATCGGGACCATGAGTGTTCTGTATGCTGTATACATGACACCGTAGCCTACCCATCCGATGATGGATACTACCATAAATACTACAGCTGCTACTGTTGGGTTGTCGGAGAAATGCATCATTTCCATGGTGATACCGGCTGCCATGAAGATCGCACCGCCGATACAGAGCTTTCTATACTTGCCCTTCTTGAAGTTTACAGCTTCTACGATTCCTCCTGCTACAGGCATTGCAAAGAACTTTACCCATGAAAGTGCAGAATAAAGTGCTGCTGCAACTGCTGCGCTTACTCCTACGTAGTTCATCAGAGATGTCATTACGTAGTAAGAGTAGAAAGTGTAAACAAAGTTGTAACCGAACTCGCCTATACCATAAAGGTAAATGGTGGAGTTCTTCAGGGATGGTTTCATCGCCTGATTGTTTTCATTAGCCATTTTTCACTCCTTTTTTTAAAACTCTCTTAGATAATTACAAACCGGACCGAAATGATATTCGGTCCGGAAATAAAACATGGTCAACCGCCGATGACAAGAGCATAAAGTTCTATATCATCGCCCGGCTTTACAACAGTATCATTGCCATTAACAACACTATGGATAACGTTACCGTTTACTTTGGCAAGATATATATTCTCATCTAAACCATCACCGTAAAGGGACACGACATCCTTCAAAAGTCCGCTTTCCGGGATCTCTTTTTGTTCGCCGTTAACTGTAATATACTGCTTTTCCATTACTGCTCCTTTTTTGCAGCTGCTCTTTCATCAGCAAGCTCTACATAACTCTTTGTGAACGGGCTCTTGTATACCTGTCCGTTCTCAGCCGGTTCTGTATAGAAGAAATCTGCGATCTTATCATCTGCGAAGGTGAATCCTGCATCATCATTGAACTTGTGTTCCATGTAGAGGATATCTCTTCCGATCTCTTCGATGAGTTCGACGCCAACGCCGGGTTTTCCGACAACATCTCCTGCAGCTCTTGCGACTGCTGCGAGAGCATCCGGATTGTAGAGAAGTGAACCCCAGCAGAAGAGGCACATTTCGAAGTTATCGCAACAAGCGCTTCTTGCATGAGAAACGTCTGCCTGGTCTTCAGGACAAAGGTCTGTACGGGAAAGAAGAGCTGATGCAGCAGTGTGGTCTGCACCGTCTGTTGCTCTTTCATATGTCATTCCGTAGGAAGGAAGTACACGTGGGTCGTATGCCGGCATACCACGTCTCTTACCTGTCGGGATCCTCTTCGCTCCGATGAATTCACCAAGAGCCTGGCATCCGTTGATGAGTACCTGACCATACTTGTCGTCTGGATCAGCAGCTCTCTTTAAGAATGCAAGAGCACCCTTTGCATCTCCGAACTGGATGAGGCCTTCATCCATAGCTACACCAAGAGCGCATCCTGTGTCTATGGTATCGATGCCGTAATCATCGCAGAAACGGTCTGCAGATGTTACATATGTGATGTCGTATATTCCCTGGTTTGGACCCATAAGAGCGACTGTATCGTATTCGATACCTGCTGTAAGGTAGTTGCCGTCCTCATCGTGGATCTCGTTGGAGCAGCAGCATACGCATCCGGGCTGACATGGGATAGTACCGTGTCCGCCACGTTCTGTCATGGTCTTATACCATTCTTCAGCAACATAGCAACCTACATCTACTTTCTGTCCTCTGAAGTTGTTTGTAGGAAGAGCGCCCATCTGTGCTACTGCTGTAGCGCCGTAGACAGAACCATACTTTCTCTGAAGGTTTCCTGTCATAGGATTTGCTGTAACAGCCTTTGCGCAGATCTTGCAAGCTTCCTTGAATTCTTCTGCTGTTTCTGCAGGAAGTGTCGGTTTATATGGTTTATTGGACTTTTCAACTACTATAGCTTTGAGTCCCTTGCTTCCCATTACAGCGCCCATTCCGCCTCTTGCTGCTGCTCTGCACATATATCCTGTCTTGTACTCGGACATCATGACATTTGCAACAAGACCTTTTCTCTCACCTGCAGGTCCTATAGCTGCGATAGCAATATTATCGCCATACTTTTCTCTTAAAAGAGCACTTGTCTCATATGTGAGTTTCATGGAAAGGAAGGATGCATCTTCAAGAGTGATCTTTCCATCCGGATCTACGTGAAGGAAATACTTCTTTCCTTCCGGTGCCATTCCGTAAACAGAGATGATCTTGATCTGCTGTTCATCGAGATACTTTCCCATGATACCACCTGCATTGGATTCGCCTATGGTATGTGTAAGAGGGCTCTTTGCGCTTACAGAAAGTCTTCCTGATGAGGTCATCATCGTTCCAGCGAAAAGACCTGTTGCGATGGAAAGAATGTTGTCAGGTCCAAGAGGATCACACTTTGGGTCCAGCTGTTTTGTCGTGACCATGGCATCGATAAGGCCTCTGCCGCCATAGTAGCCCCAATCTGACTGTCTGAATTCTTCCTCAACGATGGAAGCATCTGTCATGTTGACTTTTACGATTCTCATAACTTCTCCTTTTTTACGCAAACGAATAGAAGTACACTGATCAATACGGCATACTTTCCCTTTGCAAAAAACGGCAGGTCCTGCGATCGCTCACAAGGCCCATTGTTTATCCAGGCCTCTTGGGTCATGGGATAAATCGAGAAATACTGCACTACTGATTCGTTTAATAATAACCACGGCTATTCAGATAAAATGTACACAAAATACCAAAATAGTCTAGGTTAATTATATCATTTTTTGCACATCTTTTTATGATACTTTTATACTCTTTATGAAAAAATGGAATCAATAAAAGTGACCGGTCTTAAAAAATCGGTCATTTTCTTTCATTAATGGGCTTTGAATCCCATGCATATTGAAAAAGGCATTTTATCTTTTAGAATCCCCTTTCCTGTTCCGGTCTGTCTTTACCAAATTCAAAAGGTGAGTTAGAATACATAAGATAGAAATATAAATGAAGGAGATCTATATATGCTCAATGTAAAAACTCCTGATGAAGTACTTGAGGTCATAGACACTCATTTCAAAACTCTTGAAGATCATGAAAGGATCAGCATAAGCAAAGCTCTCGGACGCACTCTCTTTGCCGATGTATGTTCATCTGAATTCGTACCGGGATTCGACAGATCATCAGTGGACGGATTCGCCATACATGCCAAAGACAGTTTCGGCTGCACTGAAAGCATTCCTGCCATCCTTAAGATCTCATCGAAGATAGAGATGGGAAAAGACACAGACGGACCCCTTGAAAAAGGATGCTGCGCCGAAGTCCCAACAGGAGGAAAAGTTCCTGCCGGAGCTGACTGTGTAGTAATGGTCGAATATACAGAAAGACTTTCTGAAGATGAGATCGAAATAATAAGACCTGCAGCGCCGGGAGACAATATGGTATATAAGGGCGATGACTGCCGCCCGGGACAAGTCATTGCAAAAAAAGGCGCCATCATAAAACCCCAGCACATAGGTGTATTTGCATCTCTTGGAATAGAATATGTAGATGTCGTTAAAAAGCCTTTGGTCGGCATCATTTCTACAGGAGACGAGCTTGTAGGAATAAACGAGACTCCAAAGGAAGGACAAGTAAGAGATGTCAATTCATATATGATCGCTGCCCTTTGCATGGATTGGGGATGCGATACTGTGACATACGGATTCTTTAAAGATGACGAAAAGACTCTTTCCGATGCTATACACAAAGCAGTCTCAGAATGTGATATGGTCATAATATCAGGAGGCAGTTCTGTAGGACAAAAGGATTCCACTGCAAAGATCATCGAAGGCTTTGGTCCGCTGTTCTTTCACGGCATTGCCATAAAACCGGGCAAACCGACCATACTTGGCTGCAGCTCTAATAAACCTATAGTGGGCCTTCCGGGCCATCCCGGAGCCAGCTTTTTCGTATCGACTCTCTTTGTCAAAGCCCTCGTATCAAAGCTCACCGGCACCATAGAGACCATAAGGCCTTTGAAAGCCCTGCTCTCAGAAGCAGTCCCGGCGAACCAGGGGCGTACGGTATATATAGGCGTAAGCCTTGAGGAATCAGGCGGCAATGTATTTGCAGCGCCTGTCCAAAGCAAATCAGGACTTGTTTCATCTCTTGCCCTATCAGATGGATTCATCTGCGTCCCAAGGGACTGCGAAGGATACAGCAAAGGCATGGAAGTTGACGTATATATGTTTTAGGAGATAAAAATGTCATTCAGTTATTTGACCAATGTTTCCCTTGAAGAAGCAAAAAAAGATCTTAAAGACAGCCTTTGCAAAGCAGGTTTTGCTGCAAAAACAGAAATCATACCTGTACCTGAAAGTTCAGGAAGAGTCACAGCAAAAGCAGTCTATGCAAATATCAGCGCTCCTCACTATACAGCAAGCGCCATGGACGGAATAGCCATCAAAGCAAATGTGAGCTACGGCGCCACTGCAACTACACCTGTGATGCTTGAAAAAGATCAATATACTGTCGTCGATACAGGCGATCCTCTCCCCGAAGACTGCAATGCAGTAGTCATGATAGAAGAAGTCATACAGGAAGATGAAGGCAGAGTAAAACTCTATTCCGCAGCAGCCCCCTGGGAGAATGTAAGACAGATAGGAGAAGACATCTGCGCAGGAGAGATGATCATACCATCCTTCAGTAAGATAGAACCGTCTGCCGTAGGCGCCATGCTTGCAGCAGGCGTAATGAAGACTGAAGTACTGAAAAAACCTGTCGTAGGCATAATCCCTACAGGCGATGAGATAGTTAAGCCATCAGAAGACCCAAAACCGGGGGATGTGATGGAGTTCAACTCATCTATTTTTTCAGGCATGCTCAAAAACTGGGATTGCACGCCAAGAGTATACCCCATAGTAAAGGACAAACCGCAGCTCATTAAAGAGGCTCTTGAAAAAGCCATTTCCGAATGCGATATGGTCCTTATCAATGCAGGATCATCAGCAGGGAGAGACGACTGGACGACCCAGTGCATCTCCGAAATAGGTGAAGTAATACATCACGGCATAGCAATAAAACCTGGAAAACCCGCAATAATAGGCATTGCATCAGGAAAACCCATACTCGGCATACCGGGCTACCCGGTTTCAGGCATCATAGTATTGGAAGAGCTCTTTAAGCCTGTAACAGATCTTTGGTATCACAGAGCAGCTCTTAAGGAGCAAACTGTAAAAGCTACTCTTTCAAAGAGCATCGTTTCAGGACTTAAGTACCGTGAATATGTAAGAGTAAAGCTGGCAAAGGTCGGCGACAAGGTGATCGCCAGTCCCCTTTCAAGAGGCGCAGGTGTCGTAAGTTCCTTTATGAAAGCTGACGGCATAATGACCATACCCCAAGGGTCTGAAGGCCTTGAGACAGGCTCAGAAGTAGAAGTTAGACTTCTCAAAGATGCAGAAGTTTTAAATAACACAGTCCTTGCCATAGGATCTCACGATCCTCTCATAGATGAGCTTTCGGACATGCTTCATGCAGAGGATCCTTCTCTTTACTTAAGTTCTACCCATGTAGGTTCCATGGGAGGCATAATGGCTGTAAAAAGAGGCGAATCCCACCTTGCAGGCTGCCATCTCTTAGACGAAGAAAGCGGCGAATACAACTATTCATACATGAAAAAATATTTCCCTGACGGCGGCATAAGACTCGTCGAGTGCGTCGGAAGGACACAGGGCATAATGATCGCAAAGGGCAATCCTTTGGGCATAGAAAAGTTCGAAGACCTTGCAAAACCGGGACTTAGATATGTAAACAGGCAAAAGGGTTCCGGCACAAGAGTCCTTACAGATTATCTCATCAAGAAGTATGCTATGGACAGCGATGCCATAGACGGATACGACCGCGAAGAGATGACGCACACATCGGTTGCTGCGCAGATAGCATCAGGTTCCGGCGATGCGGGCATGGGGATCTATTCTGCAGCAATGATATATGATCTTGATTTCGTACCGGTCTGCACAGAGCAGTACGATTTCATCATACCGGACAGCGCATGGGATCTGCCCCAGGTGCAAAAACTTATATCTATACTTAAAAGTCCGGAGTTTGCAAAAAGGTTAGAAACTCTTGGCGGGTATACCCTCGAGCATCCCGGTGAAGTTAGAAGAAGGTACTGAAAATGAACGACGAAAGATACTCAAGAAACTTTCCTTCCATTTCAAGAGAGGAACAGGAGATCCTCAGCACAAAAACTGTTGCAGTCATAGGCTGCGGAGGACTTGGAGGATACCTTATCAACGGCCTTGCAAGGATAGGCATAGGAAAGATAAAACTAATAGACTGCGATACCTTTTCCGAAAGCAATCTGAACAGACAGCTTTTATGCACTGAAGAAAACCTAGGCAAGAGCAAGGCAGCCGAAGCGTCTTCGGCAGTAGCTAAGATAAACAGCAATGTAAAGGCCGAAGTCTACATAGCTCTCCTTTCAAAAGATAATGCAAAAGACATACTTGAAGGTTCCGATGTAGTCATAGACGCCCTTGACAACATAGAAGGAAGGCTCGTAGCAGAAAAAGCATGCGAAGAACTTGGGATATATTTGATCCACGGAGCAGCTGCAGGCTGGAGAAGCCAGGTAAGCACAGTAGCTCCCGGAAGCAAAACTCTCGAAAAGATCTATCCTAAGGAGATGAAGACCACTCCGCCTCCTGTACTTCCTTTTGCTCCGGGACTGACCGCAAACATCCAGCTTTCAGAGACGCTAAAGGTACTCCTTGGCAGAGAAAATACTCTTGAAAACAAACTCTTCATATCGGACCTTGAACATGATGTTTTCAACATCATAGACCTTGCATAAAAGAGGACGAGACTATGAGCGAAAAAGAAAGAGCCGGTGTCAGTCTCATGGCAAGTGAGATAGAGGAAGAAATTAAGACGATCGACGGATTCTGCACAAAGAAGTTCAAAGCAGATCACTTAACTAAAGGTCTTGTTTACAAGTCCCTAAAAGAAGGCGACATATTAGAAGCGAACGGAAGGAAGATAAGGATAACTAAGGTAGGCAAAAGATGTTTTTCCGACTGCCCTGTCCCAAAGGAACAAAAGCCCTGCATACTGAACCGAAATGTAGCTTTCGGAGAATATATAGACTAAAAGACAAATATCCCGCAATCCATGGTGATGCGGGATATTTTGTTTATATTAAGAAATAGTATTTGAACTCTAAAGAAAAGGCTTTAGATCTTCCATGCTTGCAAAGCGCCTCTTTTCGGGAGCAGTTTCAAAGACCTTGCAATAACTTTCAAGAGTATGGAAGTCTTTGCTGTAAGCATGGAAATTGTTCGCTATGTAATGTAGCGGACCTACAGGAATACCCATCTCTGCAGCTACCTTCTGATGGAGCATCTCCACTGCATGGATATTCATAGGAAATGCCTTGACTCCGTCGTTTGACCTGAAGACTATGGTCATCTCCAGTTTTTCATCCACATAGTTGAACATCATGAGCTGCATGCAGGGAGGATCGGCTGAAAAGTTGATATCTCCCTGGCCAAGAGCAATACATGCCCTTCTTGTATGTATGTTCCTTTTCAGTTCATCGATGAGCTGATCATAGAACCTGCTATATAGAGCATGATAGGTATATTCCCAGCCATCGTTATCCCCTGTACCGTCAAGGAATTCATGATCGTATTTGGCAAGGCCCTTAAGGTCTGTAACTATACTTCTTGATATGAAGGGTTCAGCAGAAGGATCTTCTATGTCTAAGCACAGCTGTATCTCCTTGGTCACATCTTTTCTGTCCTGATTCTCGCGTTCCTGAACTATTCCGTTTTTTTCGAGAGCCTTCATGGCTTCCTCGATACCGTAAGCAACTGTTTTAGCTCTGATATATGTATACATATGACATCTCCTTTAAGAACACATCTCTATGATAGCAAGCTCAAGAAGGATCCTTGGCTTAGATGCATACCTGGCATCGTTTATGAATTTTGACAGGATGGTTATCATCTTGGATATATCCTCAATGGGTATCCTGTCAGACTGAGTTTTCAGTCTCTTTATGTTCTCCTCAGAAAGATTGATCATATTCTGAGGGTCATCTGCATATTTTATGAGCATAAGGTCTCTTATGTGTTCCACCCAGTCCTTTGCAAACTGCAGCACTTCCTTGCCTTCCGAAAGCACCTTTGCAAGAACATTTAGAGCCCCTGCTCTGTCCTTTGCCATGACCTTGTCCGTGATCTCTATATATGTCTCTATACCTGCAATTCCAAGGAGCAGCAGGACGTCATCTCTTGTGAGCCTGCCGCTGCCTGCTACGCACCTTTCAAGAAGAGACAAACCGTCTCTTACAGAACCGTCTGCATTTGCAGCTATGAGAGAGAGAGCATCAGGATCTGCATCGACACCTATCTCCTTGCAGATCTTAGCAAAGCTTTCGCTTATCTTTTTCTCAGGTACCCTTCTGAAATCAAGCCTCATACATCTTGACAGTATAGTCGAAGGGAGTTTATTCGGGTCTGTGGTCGCAAGGATGAAGACCGTGTCCTTTGGAGGTTCTTCAAGAGTCTTTAAAAAAGCATTTGCAGCTTGAACTGAAAGCATGTGAGCTTCGTCTATGATATATACCTTGGTCCTTCCGGACACTGGTGGAAAGTTGACTGACTCTCTCAAAGCTCTTATATCATCTACTGAGTTGTTGGATGCAGCGTCCATCTCCACGACGTCAAGGAAATCTCCCGACGCTATGGCTTTGCACTCAGGACAGCAGCCGCAGGGTCTTCTTCCCTTGCCTGTACAATTAAGAGCCTTTGCAAGGAGCCTTGCCGTAGTTGTCTTTCCTGTGCCTCTGGTACCGCAAAATAGATAGGCATGGCCGACGTTCCCGCTGTCTATCTGGTTTTGAAGGATCTTTATTATATGCTCCTGACCCAAAAGATCATCAAAGACCTCAGGTCTGAAGCTCCTGTACAGTGCCTGATACATCTAAAACTCCTCTACTGATGATATACAAAAACCGGTCCCTTAAGTACCCGCCGCGCCTGACCCGTGGCACACGACAAATTCCGCTTAGTGCTGCTGCGTTCCCGCCCTGACACGGTTCACGGCATGCCATTGCACGGAGACCCGGCAGGTACTTAAAAGACCGGCATATTTTCGCCTGATTATTATATTACATTTTTGTATTTATCTCAACGCTTTTGGCATTAAAAAAGAGGATCCAAAAATACAGGATCCTCACCTTGGATTTTACTTCAGCATTTCTATGAGTTTCGGAAGTTCCGGCTCGAATCTTACGCCGTAAAAATGTTCGTCATCTCCCTGCGCCTTTTTGATGCATATAAGGGTGTAATCAGCAGCTATCCTAGCAGCATCATTGATGCTCTTTCCGTTCATAAGAGCTCCTACAAAGGCGCTCGAATATATATCTCCTGTGCCATGCCTGTCTTCAGGCATCTTCTCATGTTCGTAATAGTATTCTCCCGACGGTCCTGTTGTTTGGACTCCAGTGAAACCCTCTCTTTTTGAAGCTCCGGTAAGAACTATGGTCGCGCCATCCTTAAGACTCATCTCATCTCCCTTTTCTCCAAAGAGAAAATCATATTCTGTCTGATTGGGAAGAAGTATGTCCGCCTTCATGCAAAGCCTTCTCATGGCCTTTACATAGTCCATATCGAATGCGGGGTAAAGGTGCCCGTTGTCTGCCATGGCAGGGTCCACGACAAGAAGCGGCTTCTTATCAAAGCTGTCATAAAACCTTAGTATCTTGTCTATCTGGTCTTCGCTTCCAAGATATCCTGTATATATGGCATCAAAGCTTATGCCTTCCTTTTTCCAGTGATCGAATATGGCATCAAAGTCGGAAGAAAGATCTCTGACTGTATAACCTGTAAATCCTGCTGTATGAGTGGAAAGCACAGCGGAAGGAAGAATGGCGCATTCGACTCCGCAGGCAGATATTATAGGCAGCGCCACAGTGGTCGAACATTGACCGAAACAGGAAATATCCTGTATTGACAAAACTCTTTTGTAGTCCATTTTATCTCCTTTCAACTCTTATCTACATCCACGGATTATACCACATCGCAGCTCATATATTAAGCAAATAACAAGACAATTTAACGGTATATGTATAATATTTATGCCAAAGATCCAAGCTGTATAAGATAAATATGCGAAATATGGCATACTTGCATCTTTGTGTGTGCTACAATGGGACCATGATGATACATTTATACAGCGTGGATTCCACCAATGATTATTTAGAAAGAAAGGACCTCAAAGCAGGCACCGTCGTCCTTGCAGACATGCAGACAAAAGGAAGAGGAAGAGGAGATCACAGTTTCTCATCCCCTGAAGGAGGCATATATTTTTCATGTCTTTTTAAGGACGAAAGTGCATCTTGTGAAGGCGGTCCTAAGGGCGCTTATCTAAACCAAGAAGATGCAGCCCTCCTTACTCCTAAGGCTGCCGTTGCAGTCTGCACTGTCTTAGAAGAAGTATGCGGACTGTCCCCAAAGATCAAATGGGTCAATGACATATATATAAACGGAAAAAAGGTATGCGGCATACTCTGTGAGCACAAAGGAGAAAAATATATAGCAGGCATAGGGATCAACATCCTTTCAAATGAACTTCCCGACAGCTTGAAAGCAACTGCTGCCGGCATCTTTGACGGATACATAGTAGAGGATCCTGAAGGGATCAGATCTGAACTTGCTGAGCGCATAGCAGAATTTATGTATAAGGAAATAGGCCCGGAGTCCATAGTGTCTGAATATAAAAAAAGACTCAATGTCCTTGGAAAAGATATACGCTTTACTTTCGAAGGCGAAAAGTTGACAGGTAAAGTCCTCGGCATAAACGAGTATTGCAACTTGATAGTAAGGACCAATGAAAAAGATCTTGCTCTTTCATCCGGCGAAATAGAGATCATATGATGCAAAAAAGACCGCTCAGCGGTCTTTTTTGCATGGTCATTGGGATGTAATTCTATGATTAGCAGCAGAGTACCACGTCCATAGAAGCTATTTCCTCATTCGCACATCTTTCTGAACGTATCTTCATCTATTATGGTAACTCCAAGGTCCTGGGCCTTTGTGAGTTTTGATCCTGCAGCTTCACCTGCAAGGACATAGTCAGTCTTTTTGGATACGCTTGAGGATGTCTTTCCTCCGAAGCTTTCTATGATGGCTGACGCTTCATCTCTCGTCATCGAAGGAAGAGTTCCGGTAAGAACGAAGGTCTTTCCTTCAAATCTTGAATCTACCCTGCTTTCTCCGGCCTTTGACACCATGTTCACGCCGGCTTCCTTGAGCCTTCTGATATCATCGAGGTTCTTTGGGTCAGAAAAATATGCGACTATATCGGATGCGACCACATCGCCAAAATCGGGAAGCATCTTGAGATCGTCTTCTTTTGCTATTGACAGCGCATCTATTGAACCGTAGCTTTTTGCAAGGACCTTTGCAGACTGCTTTCCAACGTTCCTTATACCAAGTCCTGTTATGAGCCTGTCTATGTCGTTATCCTTTGACTTTTCTATTGCAGCAAGAACATTGTCGACACTCTTTTCCTTTCCTATGGTACCGTCTTCAATGAGTTTTTCTCTGTGATCCTTAAGATCATAGATATCCGGGATGCTCTTTATATATCCTTCGGATATGAGAGATTCTATGGCAGAAGGACCGAAGCCCTCCATGTTCATGGCATCCTTTGATATGAAATATGCCATGGAGCGGCTGTCCTTTGCAAGGCAGGACCTTCCTGTACATCTCATATGAGGACCTCCCTGTTCGTATTCGACAGGAGCTCCGCATACAGGGCATACATTCGGCATCTCGAATGCTTTTTCGCCCAGGTGCTCAGAGACTTCAAGGACTTCAGGTATTATGTCTCCCGCTTTTCTTACTATGACCTTGTCTCCTATCCTTATGCCTTTGTCTTTAATGAACTCGCCGTTATGAAGAGTAGCTCTGCTGACAGTGGTCTCTGCAAGTCTTATGGGTTTTAGGACTGCAAGAGGCGTTAGCCTTCCTGTCCTTCCTACCTGAACTACGATGTCTTCTACTATGGTCTCCTTTTCTTCAGGAGGATACTTGTATGCAACGGCCCACCTGGGAACTTTGGATGTCATGCCAAGCTGCCGTCTCATTTCAAGGCTGTCGACTTTAACTACTGCTCCGTCAAGGCCGTAATCGAGCTTGTATCTTATGTCTCCTATATGCTCTATGGCTTTCCAGACTTCTTCAGGAGTCTTCGCTATGATGGGTTCGTCAAGGACATGAAGTCCTATGCTCTTCATCCACTCCAAAGTCTCGTAGTGAGAACTGAATGTCTTTCCTTCTGCGATCTCCAAATTAAAGATGAATATGTCAAGGCCTCTTTCCTTTACTACGGACGGATCGAGCTGCCTTAAAGTGCCTGCAGCAAAATTACGCCTGTTTTGGTATACTTTGCCTCCTGCTTCTTCCTGCTTTTTGTTTGCAGCTTCAAAGTGAGCGCTGTCCATGTAGCACTCTCCCCTTACTTCAAGGTATGGAAGATCTATGGGTAGCTGTTTTGGTATCGAATCTATGACAAGAGCGTTTTCGTATACGCTCTCTCCTATGCTTCCATCACCCCTTGTTATGGCATCCTCAAGTTTTCCGTTCCTGTATCTTAATACAAGAGTAAGTCCGTCTATCTTCTTTTCTACAGTGAATCTTGCATCTGGAAACCTTGAAAGTATGCCGTCTGCAAAGGAGATGACTTCTTCCTTGCTGAAGACATCCTGAAGGGATATGACAGGAACGTCGTGCTGAACTTTTCTGAATTCTCTTCTTGCAGTTCCTCCGACCTTTTTAGTTGCAAGGGAATCATCCCTTGCAAACATAGGATATTCCTTTTCAAGTTCCCTCAGTTCCCTTGTGAGAGCATCGTATTCAAAATCAGAGATCTCGGGATCGTCGTCGTTATAGTATCTGTTGGAATGATATTCTATGAGAGCATAGAGCTCTTCCATTCTTTTTTTCGGATCTTCCATTTTGACCTTCTTAATATAATATATTGATCAACCGCCCCATAATATTATCGAACATCTCCGGCAGGAATAGTCTGACTGTTCATCTTAAATAAAAAAGGAGCAGTATGTCTGCTCCTTAATTAAATCAGTATTGAAGCTTCTTTTCAACCTGTTTTTGAATGAAAGTAAGTATAGTGCAAAACATTAGATATATGAGAGCAACCTCTGAATATAAAGCCAATGACTCGTATACCCTGCCGTTTATGACCTGTGCTTCTCTGAACATCTCCATGACAGTGATACTGGCTGCAAGAGATGTACCCTTTAGCATGGATATCAGTGAATTCATAAGGGATGGGAATGCGATCCTTGCAGCCTGTGGAAGCATGATCCGCCTCATTATCTTAACATATCCTATGCCCTGGCAAAGACCGGCTTCCAGCTGATTCTTTGGTATAGCCTCAAGAGCTGCTCTTACGCTCTCTGCCATATATGCGCCTTCATTGATACCAAATACCAGTACTGCGCACGGGAAAGCATCTATCATGATACCCACGCTGGGAAGGCCGTAGAACACGAGATAGAGCTGGACAAGAAGCGGCGTGCCTCTTATGATCCATATATAGAATCTGCAAAGCTGCTTTAAGACCTTGATGTCGGCATACTGGATAATGGCTACAACTATTGAAATAAACAAAGCCAAGGCAAAAGACAGTACCGTTAAAGGTACTGTTACTTTTATGCCGTATGAAAGCATTTTCGGGAAGGAATCTATTAAGATCCCTATAAGTCTTTCATCCATTACTTATTAGTATAATCTGCTCCGAAGAATTTTTCAGAAAGTTCTGCAAGTTTTCCGTTTGCCTTAAGTTCTCCAAGTATCCTGCCTATCTCATCGGCAAGAGGTTTTGCATATTCTGTCTTTGCGACCGGGATGCAGTCCTCTTCGACTTCTTCATTTGATGATGCAGCGATGCGGATATTTGCATCGGGGAATCTGCTTAAGTAATCAGCAATGGACCCTGCAGCATTTACAGTACCGTCGATCCTTCCGTCAAGAAGGAGTCTGATGGTAGCGTCAAGATCATCTACCGGTTCTACTGTAGCACCATACTTTTCTGCCATAAGTGCATATGTGGAAGATGCTGTATTTGCAGTAGTTTTTCCCTTGAGGTCTTCGAAGCTGTTGATGTCAGTGTTATCTCCTCTTACGACAAGAACTGTTCCCATGTATACATAGGGACCGCACATATAATATTTTTCAGCTCTTTCGGGAAGATATCCTACGCCGTTGCATGCGATATCGAATCTGCCTGCATCGATGCCTGCAAGGATGGAATCCCACTGAGTCTCTTCAAATCTCGCTTCTACTCCAAGTGCCTCTGCAATGAGCCTTCCCATCTCTACATCGAAACCGGTTAGTTCATCTGTGCCTTCTGCATGATAGGTCCAAGGAGCCCAGTTACCTTCCGTTGCGATGATGAGATAGCCTCTTGTCTTTACTTCCTCAAGCAGGTTCTCACTCTTTACTTCCTCTTTCTTTCCGCATGCTGCAAAAGCAAACAGAAGTGTAAAGGCTAAAACAAGCGCAATGATCCTTTTCATTTTCTTTCCCTCTTTCTTATCTCTTTTTTATCTATACTTTCTTTAGCGGGGCAAGATCTTTTGCAAGCTTTTTCGTGCCCTCACTTTCAAATATGACTGTTATAACATTGCCTTGGCAGGTAATTACTGTGCCTCTTCCGAACTTTTCGTGCTCGACCATGTCTCCCGGAGACAACTCGACACCGGCCAAGGTAGCCTTCTTTGAAATGTCGCTGCTCCTCTTTCTTACAGCCTGAGCTGAAGCAATGGGAGACACGTAAGATTCGTAGGAATAACTGCTTTCCTTATCATATCTGTCAAAGGATGTATATCTGCTTTTCTTATCATAAAAAGCATCTCCTGTCAAATATTTTCTGTCTATTTCCTTTAGGAACTGTGATTCAGTGGTAAAGTCGGTCTTACCGTAGAGCATGCGCATCTCAGCTGATGTGAGGAAGAGCCTTTCCTTTGCTCTCGTCATGCCTACATAGCAAAGCCTCCTTTCCTCTTCCAAGTCGTCTCCTTTGTCTATGGTCCTGTAGGATGGGAATATCCCTGTCTCCATGCCCGGCATGAAAACGACAGGGAATTCAAGGCCCTTTGCTGAGTGCATCGTCATGAGCACTACTGCATCCTGATCCGGATCGTGATTGTCCACATCGGATATGAGGGCAAGAGATTCCATGAAATTGTCAAGGGTCAGGGTCTCACCGTCTAATAGTTCTGCTTCCTTTTCTTCTATGACAGATTTGAATTCAAGAAGGTTCTCTATCCTGCCGTCAGCTTCCGTATTGTGCATATTCTCAAGCGCAGGAAGGTAAGAAGTTTTTACCAAAAGTTCGTCATATATATCTCCCACGCTCATCTCATCCTTTGAAAGATGAAGAGCATTAAGGACATCATAAAGTTCCTTTGCCTGGGCAGCTGCCTTTGAAGAAAGCCCTCCTAAGACATCCTCATCGCCAAGAGCATCAAGAAGGGATATGCCTTTGACTGAAGCAAAAGCTCTTATCTTTGCTACCGATCCTTCGCCTATGCCCCTTTTCGGTTCATTTATGATCCTTTCAAGAGATATGTTATCTGCAGGATCTGCAACGAGCCTCATATATGAGAGCATGTCCTTTATCTCTTTTCTGTCATAATATCTAAGTCCTGACAATATCTGATAAGGGATCCCTGCAGCAGAAAAGTTCTCTTCAAAACGCCTTGACTGAACGTTGGTCCTGTAGAGTATAGCAAAGTCGGAAAACTTAAGATCCGGGTCTTTTCTTTTTAGCTCTTTTATCTTTGCTCCTATATATCTTGCTTCTTCTCTGTCGTCATCGCATCTGTGATATTCGACTTTTTCTCCTGCAGGAGCAGCAGTCCAGAGTTTCTTGTCCTTTCTGCCTTTGTTTTTTGAAATGACGCTGTGAGCTGCTTCTATTATATTTCCTGTTGACCTGTAGTTTTGCTCAAGCTTTATGACTTTAGCTCCGGGAAAATCCTTTTCGAATTCAAGTATGTTCCTTATGTCAGCTCCTCGCCATTCATATATGCATTGATCGTCGTCTCCGACTACGCAAATATTTCCGTGGCCCTTAGCAAGAAGATGCATGAGCTCATATTGCTGCATATTGGTGTCCTGATACTCATCTACCATTATATATCTGAACCTGTTTTGATAATATTCGAGCACATCAGGACATACATTGAAAAGTCTTACGGTCTGTATGATCAGATCGTCAAAATCCATGGCGTTGTTTGTCTTCAGGTTTTCGACATACTGCCTGTAAAGGACTGCCAGTCCTTTCTGAGTCCTTTGATTTCCGTAGCCAAGCTCTGCATTCTTTTCAAATTCGTCTACGCCTATGCCCTTTTCCTTGCTGTTTGAGATGACCTCGAGCACATAGGAAGGTGTGAATATCTTCTCGTCATATTCCATGGTTTTGACAAGAGATTTGACAAGAGCCTTTTGGTCGACAGGGTCATAGATGACAAAGGATTTGTCATATCCTATCCTGTCTGCATACTGCCTGAGTATCCTAAGGCACATGCCGTGAAATGTAAGTATCCACATTCCGGAGACCTTTCCCACAAGGTCTTCGACCCTTTCACGCATCTCTCTTGCAGCCTTGTTCGTAAAGGTCACGGCCAGGATCTCGTAGGGCAGCACATTGCAGTCCTTAAGAAGGTAAGCTATGCGGTGGGTCATGGTCCCCGTCTTTCCTGATCCTGCGCCTGCAAGTATGAGAAGGGGCCCGTCTATTGTCGTAGCTGCCTCGTATTGTTTATCATTTAATTCTTTAAGATATTCGATCATTGATCATCTCCCAATGTAATATATTCCCCTGCTGAGAAAAGGTACAGATAAGATCCGCTGACCTTTTTCCCACTCACTGTTTCCAAAGCCTCTTTGTAAAGAGCCAGCTGCGGTTCATATATCTTCTTTAGTCTCTCAAGTTCTTTTTCTTTGTTCCTGATGTTTATGTAGTTTGTTTTGTAATCAAGGAGATAGAGTTTACCGTCCTTTTCGAACCAGCAATCTATGGTCCCCTGAACAAGGATCTCTCTGCCTTCATAGCTGTGCTTTATAACAAAGGGGGTCTCTTTTTTAAGCACATCACAGCTGCATACCAAAGTTCCCATGTCAGATGAAAAGAAGTCCGCTATTTTTGCAGGATCTATGCTGTCTTTTTCATCTTTTGTCATTATCCCCTTTTCAAGAAGAGTCTCTGTAAATTTTGATACAGCATCGGCAGAAGCATAGTCCATATTAAAAGGAATATGTTCCATGACCTTGTGGTAAGCCGTGCCTACAGCTGCAGAAGAAAGCTTGGCCTTTCCTAAAAGGAACCTTGGTACAGGAATTGCATCTTCTTTAAAGATCTCATCTATGCCTTCTTTATGGTCTTCTGCTGCAAGTTCTGACACTGAATATTTGCGCTTTTCTTTTTCTTCCTTTGGCCCTGAATAATCAAATTCAAGCCTTCTTTTTATCTCTTCTGTCGACAGCCCGCCCTCAAGCTTATCTTCGCTGTATGAAAGTCCGGTCCTTAGCTTTTCTTTCAGTTCCTTCATTTCATACTCAGCTTTTTCAAAAGATGAGAGTTTGAAACTGTCCTTATACTTTACCTCTACGTTAGACGCGTCAAAGGAAGGAAGCGCCATTTCTGCAAAACTGCTGCAGTCTGATGTCCTCACGCCGTAGATATCTCTTTTTGATACCATCTTTCCTGCATCTTTTCCTGATGCAGTCATGATGAATATATCCTTTGCTCTTGTTATTGCAACATAAAGGACCCTGATCTCTTCAGCAAGTTCTGCTTCCTTTTTCTTTGCATCTATGATAGCAAAAGAGGAAGGTTTTACATAAGAAAAGGTCTTAGGCTGTGATAATACCATGGAAGTACCGAGTTCCTTTGAATAAACTGCCCTTCCTGTCTTTCTGCTTCCGAAGATACCAGATCCGCAGCCTGCAAATAGAACGAAGGGGAACTCAAGGCCTTTGCTCTTGTGAACAGTCATTATCCTGACTACATCGTCCTCTTCAGTGACCATGCCGGATTGCCCTGTGCTCACCTTTGAGTCATCTCCTGAAATGGCATCCACATAGCTTATGAAGCTGAATATGCCGCCGGTACTAGTCTTTTCGAACTCTGAAGCCTTGTCGACAAGAGCTCTTAAATTTGCAAGGCGCTGTTCTCCTGAAGAAAGTCCTGCAGCAAAGATGAATATCCCGCTGCTACTGAGAAGTTCGAATACAAAGTCTCCAAGAGGCATAGCCGAAGCCTTCATTCTCCAAAGGTCTATCTTTTCGAGGAATTCGCTGCATCGTTCCTTAAGTCCCTTAGGACCGTCTGTGCTGCAAAACTTCAGCGCATCATAAAAGCTCCTGCATCTTTTTTCGGACTTCTTTGCTTCTATCCTAATACTTGACAGATCATCGGCAGAAAACCCAAAGACCGGGAAATGAAGGACTGAGATCAAAGGAACATCCTGGCGTATGTCATCTATGATCCTTAAGAGGTTGACGCAGATCTGTATTTCCGGAGTATCGAAGTATCCTTCGTTTCTTTCAAGGTAGACAGGTATGCCCCTTTTTGTCAGGATATCGTAATATATCTCTGCTTTGTTTTTTGCTGACCTTAGGAGCACTGTCATATCCTTGTAAGCAAGGGGCCTTTCTCCCTTCTTACCATCGTCTATGAGCTTGCCGTGGTACTCCTCTATGATATCTGCAGCCATGAAAGCTTCTATCTCATCTTTTTTCAGTTCCTCGATGAGAGGATCGCTGTCCTCTGCATCCTTTGTATCAGCAATATAAAGCTTTGGTTCATAACTTCTTGGCCCCTCATAGGGAATGCCTTCATAAAGTGCTGCATTTTCATCGTATTCCATGCCGCAGCTTTCCTTTGTCATAAGCTTTTCAAATAACCTGTTGACAAAGTCTATTACTGTGCCTTTGCTTCTGAAGTTATTGCTAAGATCTATGACTTTGCAATCCTCTTTGCCCGCCTTATACTCAGCATACCTTTTTAGGAAAAGACTTGGATCTGCATGCCTGAACCTGTATATGCTCTGCTTTACATCTCCGACAGTGAACACATTGTTTCCTGACGATATGCTCTCTATGAGGCTTTCCTGCAAAGGGTTGGTATCCTGATATTCGTCAATGAATATGTAGCTGTATTTTTCTTTGCATTCTGTCCTTACATCTTCATTTTGAAGTATCTTAAGTGCAAAATGCTCGCCGTCTGAAAAATCCATAAGACCTGCTTCACTTTTTGTCCTGCTGTAAATACGGCTGAACTCTTTTGTAAGAGAGCAAAGTATTGAGACAGGTTTTGCAAGCCTTTCATGCTCGTCTTTGAGCCTTTCAAGTGACAATTGCCCGTATTGCTTCCTGAAATTCTTTATAGGATCCTTGATGCACTTTTCCAAATACTCTTTCTTTAGATCCTCCATAGCATCGAGCTTTTGCTTTTCTTCCTTTCCGACGCTAAGCCTTGGGAAGGAATATTCGAAAACTGCCGCTATTGAAGACTCCGTATACCCGGACCTTAAACTGTCAAGGAAAGATCCAAGATCGGACCATAATGTCTTTATTATTCCTGCGCACTTTGTCATAGAGTTTGCTTCGAATATATTTATGAGAAGCGCGCAGTAGGCCATGCTCTTTTCAAGGATCAAAGCCAGCATGGATCCGGCTTCTTCAAGAAGCTTTTCCGGGCTGAACATGGGGTCGTCCAAAAAGGAATCAGGATCAGGAAGAGTATCCGTATATCCATAAAGAGCAAGGATCATATCCCTTGCATTCTTGTCGTTTCTTGATGTCGAGTAGCGGTCGAGAAAATATTTAAAGTCCTCATCACCCATGCTGTAATGACTCTTGAAGAGCTCTTCCATGGCTTCGGTCTTTAATATGCTGCTTTTGTAATTGTCGCATATCTTAAGGTCAGGATCTTTTCCGATGACTTGATAATAGGTCCTGCAAAGTCTTACTGCAAAGCTGTCGAAGGTGCATATCTCCGCTCTTCCAATGAGTCTTAACTGCTTGTTTATGTGATCCTTTACATCTTCGCTGCATGAAGACAGTTCTTCTCCCAGCTCTCTTCTTAACCTTTCTCTCATTTCAGCAGCTGCTGCTTTTGTAAAGGTGACTATGAGCATGCGGTCAAGGGATGCGCCTTCCTTGATCAGAGTCTTTATCCTCTCAACAAGAACTGCAGTCTTCCCAGATCCTGCAGCCGCAGAAACAAGAAGACTGTTTCCTCTGTCATATATAGCTTCTTTTTGTTTATCAGTCCAGTTTGCCATCGTCTATCGAATCGGCTATCAAAATAGCGCTCCTCCATGCATTAGCAAGATTGAATCCGCCGCAAGGTCCGTCATAATCTATTATCTCTCCTGCAAAATAAAGGCCCGGCAGCTTTTTTGACTCCATAGTATCCATATCTATTTCGTCAAGAGGTATACCGCCTGATGTCACTTGAGCATCAGACCATCCTTTAGTTCCCTTTACTCTGAAGCGAAGGTCTTTGAGCTTTGATGAGAGAAAAGAGAGATCTTTTATATCATCTTTTTCAATGTAACTTTTCAGTTTTGAAGGAAGGAGCCCTTCCAAAGGATCCCCTGTCCTGTCTTTTTGAGATGCCAAAAGCAGCAAAAGTTCTTCTTTTCCCATTTGCGGAAAGAGATCTATTGACAGTTCATAATCCTTTCCTTCAGCAAGTCTTATGTTCCTGCTTTGGTCCATTACGCATATGCCTGATACAGAGTCTTTCGTAAACTGTATCTCGCCCCTTTCAGAACTAAGCCTTTCACCGCAGCAAAGAAGCGAAACTTCTCCTCTTACTCTTACTCCGTGAAGATCTGATATGTCGTCTGCTGCTTCTGCAGGCACGAGAGCGGGCACAGGTTTTACAAGGCTGTGACCAAGAGTCTGAGCCCATCTGAAACCTTCTCCGTAGCATCCGAACTGTATTCCTGCTTTCCCTCCTGTGGCGATGACTAAGGACTTTCCTTCAAAGACTTCGCCGTCCTTGCTCAGGGCTTTAAAGACATCTCCTCTTTTTATGACATCGGTTATATGCTTATCGCATATGATCTTTGCTCCGTTTCTTTCGGCAGCTAAGATAAGCGCTTTTGCTACAGATGACGCTTCTCTGCTGAGAGGATAGTATCTGCCCTCCTCATCTTTAGATCCGACTATGCCTACTCCTTCAAGTACAGCCTTTATCATTTCCGCAGACTTTGCTCTTTCATTCAGATAGTTGCAGTGGCCGTTACCTGTAGCATAGATCTTTTTTGCAGGAGCATTGTTCCTTTCGATCACAGCTGTCCTTATTCCTTTTTTCGATGCAAGAGCCGCCGTAAGAAGTCCTGAGGCGCCTCCCCCTATGATGAGAAGATCGTACATGTCTTTTTCCTTTATACAAAATTATAGCATCATATTATATCATATCATTTCTCTTCTTCCTAAAACATTGACCGCCTTTTCTTTGCTTATGAACAAAAAGTATATATTTGATCCGAAATGCTGTATAATGTACGGGAAAAGGGATCATGCGGATATGAAAAAAAGACTGAAGAAAGACAGATCATCTGAAATATATAACGAAAGAAAAAGCGTAGCAAAAAAGATCATTTCCACCGTGCTCATCGTTGGACTTGCAGCAGCGACTACCTTTCTTTCGGGACTTAGCGCGGACGAAGAAAATGCAAGGCTCGAAAAAGAAGTGCATGAGTCAAAGCCTGCCATAGAGTACGTAGTAGACCTGCCAAAGGATAACTTTGAATTCGAATTTACGGAAGAAAAGAAAGTCCATAAAGTAAGATCAAAGAAATGGTCACTTTTGTCTCTTCCGTTATGGCTTATCGGACAGATAGGAGCTCTTCTTTTAAGGCCTTTGATAGGAAAGCTCCTCAGCTACCTTTTCATAGCCCTTGTATTCTTTGGCATACTGTGTCTTTGCCTTAAGATAATGTTCCCGGATACTCCTTTAAGGGAGCTCCTAACAAAAAAGAACATACTCACCTTTGTATGCTGCACAGGAGTATTCATTGCAGCGCTCCATGTACCTGAGCTTCTTGATATGAATACAGATCATCACGGGATCTTTTCATTCCTTGCCGGAGCCCTTTGCGTGCTGACCATGATGCTCCTTTGCTCAGACAACGTCAAATCGAATATAAATGAAGGATCTGCTGCCTAGCAGATCCCTTTATTATTCATACCTTTCTATCACTTTTAATGCAGCCTTTATGCCGTCGCATGCAGCTGACATTATGCCTCCTGCATATCCTGCTCCTTCTCCTGCAGGATAAAGACCGCTTATTTTTCTCTTTCCTTTCATTGCAGACCCATCCTCATCTCTTAAAATGCGGACAGGACTTGAAGACCTGCTTTCTATTGCATAAAGAAGAGCCTTTGGATCGTCAAATCCTTTGAGCTTTTTCCCAAGGAGAGGAACAGCTTCTTTTAGAGACTCATATACAAAAGAAGGAAGACACTCTTTTAGCTGTCCTTTTGTCATGAAACTTGAAAGATCTTCTTTCGGAAGAAAATAATTGCTGCCGCCGAGCACGAAAGCCTTTCTTTCATATTCCTCCTGAAAAGCTATGCCGCCAAGGACATCATCGCCCGGTATGTCATCTTTTCTCACATCTGCAAGAAGCGCTGAGTTGGCCTTGCCGGAATCCCTTTTGAAATAGCTCATGCCGTTGCAGGTGACGCAGCCTTCATGTGAACTTGCATTGACTACGACTCCGCCGGGGCACATGCAAAAGGTATATACTCCTCTTCCGTCCTTTGTCCTGATATTGAGCTTGTAATCAGCAGGACCAAGGCCAAGTTCCTTTGCATCTTTTCCGTATTGCGCTTTGTCTATGAGTTTCTGGGGATGCTCTATCCTTACGCCCATGGAAAACTGCTTTCGTTCCATGTCTATCCCTTTTTGAAAAAGAGTCCTTACAGTATCCCTTGCCGAATGCCCAAGCGCCAGGATCACATCCTCTGTTTCTATCCTCTCTCCTCCTTCAAGGACGGCTGCGCTTATGCCAAGAGGACTTTCTTCAATATCCTCGAGCTTTGAGCAAAACCTTATCTCTCCTCCAAGGCTTTCTATCTCTTTCCTTAGGTTTACTACTACGCTTCTTAATACATCGGTACCTATGTGAGGTTTTTGCTTATACAATATCTCAGGATCTGCGCCTGCTTTTACGAACTCGCTCAATACAAAGGCCCTGTACTCAGATTTAGTACCTGTAGTGAGTTTTCCGTCAGAAAAGGTCCCTGCCCCGCCTTCACCGAACTGGCAATTTGCTTTAAGATCAAGCTTGCCTGTTTTCCAAAACTCTTCCACAGCCTCTATCCTTTCGCCCATGGCAGGACCTCTTTCAAGGACTATGGGCCTTGCGCCTGCTCTTGCCAAGACCAAAGCTGCAAAGATGCCACAAGGTCCAAAACCGGCTACTACAGGTCTTTTAGTCCCAAGGTAAGCAGGAAATACTACCTCTTTTCTTTCAGGAGCTTTTTCGGCCTTTATGCCGTATCTTTTGCAAAGGAAGAGGATCTTTTCATCCTTTTCATTGCAGCATATATCGAAAGTATACACCTTGTATACTTCAGGTTTTTGCCTTGCATCTATGCTTTCCTTTACAAGGGAAAAAGACTTCACGCCTCCTTCCGGAAGATGAAGTCTTCTTTCTATCTTTGCCGGGAGTGTGTCGATATCCTCCAAAGCATGTATTTTAAATTCAGATATCCTTATCATCAGTCTAAAAGGGATCTTCCTTCCATTTCACAGGGCTTTTCAAGCTCCATGAGTTCAAGCAAAGTGGGAGCTATATCGCAAAGAGCTCCTTCGTGAAGGCTTACGCTCTTGTCTCCCTTGATCTTGCTGTCGACATAGATCAAAGGTACAGGATTCGTAGAATGGCTGGTCACAACATTTCCCTCTTCGTCGAGCATGACCTCAGCGTTGCCGTGATCTGCAGTTATGAGGAGCTTTCCTCCCGTCTCTTCGATGGCGGAAGCTATCTTTCCTACGCAGCTGTCTACTGCCTCTACAGCCTTTACTGCAGCTGAGAATACGCCTGTGTGTCCTACCATGTCGCAGTTTGCAAGGTTCATGATGATTAGGTCAAGTTCTCCTGATCTTATCCTGTCTAGGACCTTGTCCGTGACTTCGTATGCGCTCATTTCCGGCTGAAGATCGTAGGTAGCTACCTTTGGAGACGGAACCAGTATACGCTCCTCTCCCTTGTACGGTTCTTCGATACCTCCGTTAAAGAAGAATGTGACATGAGCATACTTTTCTGTCTCTGCTATCCTAAGCTGCGTTTTGCCAAGAGCGCTTACATACTCGCCTAAAGTGTTTTTAAGGCTTTGGGGCGGGAATGCTATCTCCACATTCGGTATGGTCACATCGTATTGAGTAAAGCATACGTAGTGAAGGTCTTTCAAAATCTTCTTTCTTTCGAAGCCGTCAAATCCAGGGTCTACAAAGCATCTTGTTATCTCTCTTGCTCTATCGGGTCTGAAATTGAAGAATACAACGCTGTCGCCGTCCTGCACAGTATGATCGTCCTTTTGGCAATATGGAAGCTCGCAGCTGCATTCCTTGCAATGAGCGACTATGCCGGGAACAACGAACTCGTCTGTCTCTCCGTTTTCTCTTGCTTTTTTGAGGAGATCTTCAGCAGTTTCTGCAGTCCTTCCGTGAGCTTCCGTATATATCCTGTAAGCCTTTTCTATGCGGTCCCAGCGCTTATCTCTGTCCATTGCATAAAAACGACCGGATATGGTAGCGATCTCGCCTACTCCTATCTCCTCCATCTTTTTCTTAAGTTCATCTATGTACTGCTCTGCGCATGAAGGAGGAACATCTCTTCCGTCCAAAATGCAGTGTACATAGACCTTCTTTATGCCCTTTCTTTTTGCCATCTCAAGGAGAGCATAAAGGTGAGTATTGTGGGAATGGACTCCTCCGTCAGAAAGAAGTCCCATGAGATGAAGAGCTCTCGGTCTTCCGTCAGATATGTCGCCCTTTACAGGAGCAAATTTTTCCTGCTCCTTTGCAAGATCGTCCATGAGCTTTCCTAGGACTTCATTATCATAAAAGCTACCGTTTTCTATCTCGTTGCTTATCTTGGACAGTTCCTGCCATACGACTCTTCCTGCTCCCATGTTGGTATGTCCTACTTCAGAGTTTCCCATCTGACCGCTTGGAAGTCCTACTGCTCTTCCGCTTGTAAAGACTCTCGTACATGGATACATGGAAGCAAGTTTTTTTAGGTTTGGTGTATTTGCAGAAGTAACTGCATTTCCGGGACCTTCCGGAGCAATTCCGAAACCGTCCATTATCAAAAGCATTACTGTATTTTTCATCATAGATCCTCTTTCCTTAATTCTTCGTTTACTCTGTTTACCCATGAGAAATCAAGAGTCTGAGTGAATCTTGATTCATCGGCTTTTCCTTCGGGAAGCGGTTCTCTTGCAAGGGTATTCAGATCCACCTTTTCGTACTCAAGGGTCTCGCCTGCATCAGTGTTCATATTGTCGAGCTCATTTATGAGGTCCTGCCTGTCTACCTTTTCGCTGTCAGATGCAAAGACTATCTCAGGAAGCTCCACCTTTTCGAACTGGATAGCAGCTTTGTTGTCCTCAAGTTCTGCAAGGTTAACAGCATTGATCTTTGGCGTATCGAACTGAACAGAACCCTTTCTTTCCTCTTCAAGCCTTTCAGATCTAAGGCTCACAATGCTTTCCGGCCTTACTCTTACGGGGCCGCCTATTTCGGGATCTTCTATGGGGCTTGCATCCAAAACCTCAGCATCAGCATTTTCATTTATCTGGCTGACTTCGCTGTCTGTAAGTCTTATGGTCCTGTCCTCTATAGGTCTTATGGCATCTTTGATGGCTGCACGGGCTTCAGCTCTTGCCTGAGCCTTGGCTTTTTCTTCGGCTCTTTCCTGTTTGCGCCTTCTCTTTTCTTCTCTTTCGCGCTCTTCTTTGGAAAGGTTCCTCAGTCTTTCTCTTTCAGCAAGCTTTGCTTCATGCTCTTCTTTTCTTGCTTCAGCTCTGGCCTTTGCTCTTGCTTCACCCACTGCCATGTCCTGAGTAGAATCTTTCATGTACATAGCATAGATGATCATGGACAGCCCGTCTAAAAGGAAGGCTCCTCCAACGAGCATGAGGGGCATGACGCTTGCAACGAGCCACGGCAGCATCATGACTATGCCGAGCATTGTAGATATGGCAGAAAGAGGAACGATCTTTGACCAATCTCTTGGGTTGAACCTGCTGACATAAAGGCTTTGAGAAAACCTTGTAACACCGCAAAGTGTGAGCCATGTTCCAAAGAACATGGTCAGCATCGAATCAGTGACCTGGTTGCTCAGCACTGCCGATCCGTAAAGAAGGGTAACGATACCCTCTACCAAGGTGGTCTCAGTGAGCCTTCTTGCTCCCCTTCCGGAGATCAGATATGCGACCGTGTTGCATATTCCGGAAATGACCATGACCATTCCTACCAGGAATGCCACGTCATAAAAGGTGCTTGTATAGAAGGCGAAGCAAAATGCTCCCGCACCGCTTATCAAAATACCTGATATAAGGACTAGTAATCTCATCAACTGTCTCCTTGATCACAAAAGAGCATTACAGATATCTATGAAATCCGTATGCGACTTTTTCTTCATTTTAAGAGCCTCTTCGATAGGTATGGTGACTATGTCATCTCCGTGTATGCCGATGGCTGAGCTTTCTGCTCCTTCAAAAGCCAGCTCTGCAGCTCTGATGCCCATTCTCGATGCGAGGACTCTGTCCCTTGCAGTAGGGCTTCCGCCTCTTTGGATATATCCAAGGAGTACCGTCTTTGTCTCGCATCCTGTCTTGAGTTCAAGGAACTCTGCAAGAGCCTGTGTGGAAAGACTGACTCCCTCAGCCTTGATTATGATGCTGTGAAGTTTTCCTCTTGCAACGCCTACCTTGATCTCGTCTGCTATCTTGTCAATGTCATATGGCTGTTCAGGGATGAGTATATCCTCTGCGCCGCCTGCAAGTCCTGCATAAAGGGCTATGTCTCCGCAATGCCTGCCCATGACCTCGATGACAGTGGTCCTTCCCATGGAGGATGATGTATCCCTGATGTTTCCTACAGCAGCAACTGCCGTATTGACAGCTGTGTCAAAGCCTATGGTCGTATCAGTATAACCAAGATCGTTGTCTATAGTTCCCGGAAGTCCGTAGACCTTTATGCCTGTCTGCTTGCTCAGCATCATTCCGCCTGTAAGCGTTCCGTCTCCGCCTATGACCACAAGAGCCTCTATGCCTTTTTCTTTAAGGTTCTCGAAAGCCTTTTGCCTGCCCTCGTCTGTCTTGAATTCATCGCTTCTTGCAGTGCGGAGTATGGTGCCGCCTCTGTGGATTATATCTGCAACAGATGCAATATTCATCTCTCTGATTTCTCCGTTGATGAGGCCGTCATATCCTTGATAGATACCGTAGACCTCCATTCCCTTGTAAAGGCATCCTCTTACTACAGCCCTTACACATGCATTCATTCCCGGCGCATCTCCGCCGCTTGTAAGTATTCCTACTCTCATAATATTTTTCCTCTACTTTTATCGGAAGCAGTCCTCCCCGAACGCTTCCATGACTTCACTCCTGAACTCTTCATCGGGATCGACCCAGCGATCATAGTCCAGTTTATACTTATTACCTGTTTTCTTTACCAGTATAGCTACCGGGCACTCGCCCATGTGCTTTCTGGCTATCTTTGCGAAGGTCTTAAGGCCCTCTGCTTCTTCGAAGATCTCCGGTATGACTATCTTTACCATGGTCATCTTCCTAGGAGCTTTGATAGTACCGTCGTCCCTTCTTCCATACCTTTCGATAGGTTCTACGCTGTCAGCGAGGACCTTTGGTTTTCCGTCTTCCTTTAGATCGAGTTTACCTGTGACTACTACTACCCTGTCTACGTCAAGGTTTGCTCTGTCTCTTTCAAAAGTCTTTGGAAATACTATCACATCCAGCTGGCCGTATAGGTCCTCAAGTGTGAGGAATGCCATCTGCTGGTTCTTCTTTGTGATGAAGTTCCTTCTGCCTGCTATGATGCCTGCCATCCTGACTGTCTGTCCGTCTTTGATGTCTCCGGCTTCCATCTTTGCAAAGGGATCTTCTTCCCCTTCCTCCTGATATAGAGTTGCAAGTTTTTCCGTATCCATATCTGCTATTTCGGATATGGCGTTCCTATATTGGGAAAGAGGATGGTCCGTAAGATAAATGCCCAGCATCTCTTTTTCCATGGTCAAAAGGTCTTTTTTGTCGAACTCAGACGCATTCGGAAGATGCCTTTCTATCTTGACCTTATCTCCTGCTATGTCAAAGAGGCTCATCTGCCCGCTGAGAGTACTCTTAGCGCTGCTTTGAGCTGAATCTATGAGATCTCCTATGCAGGCAAGTTTTTGCGCCTTGTTTCCCGGAAAGCAATCCAAAGCTCCTGCCTTAATGAGGCACTCAAGCCCTGTCCTGTTCACCTTTTTTATATCCATGCCGTCGACAAACTCGAAAATATCTTCGGGCATGCGCACATTCCTTGCTCTTATGATCTCTTCTACAAGTCCTTCTCCTACATGCTTTACGCCAAGAAGTCCAAAGCGTATGTCTCCGTTATCCGTCGAAAAGTGACTCTTTGATTTCGTGACATCGGGTGGAAGCACCTTTACGCCCATCTCGTTTGCGTTCCTTATGAGACCTGCAACAGCATTAGGGTTTGCAGGATAGGTCATAAGGGATGCCATGAATTGAGCAGGATAATGATACTTAAGCCATGCCGTCTGATATGCGACTACAGCGTAAGCTGCAGCATGAGACTTGTTGAATGCATAGGCAGCAAAACTGGTCATCTCGTCGAAGATAGTATTTGCGGCCTCCTTTGATATGCCGTTCCTTATGCATCCGGGAACATCTATGGTGCCGTCTTCGTTGAGCTTTCCGTTGACGAAGAATTCTCTTTCTCTTGCCATCTCGTCAGCGTGCTTTTTGCTCATGGCCCTTCTTACAAGGTCTGCTCTGCCGTAGGAATAGCCGCCGAGTTTTCTTACGATATCCATGACCTGCTCCTGATATACTATGCATCCGTAGGTCGGAGCAAGTATGGGTTCAAGCTCAGGAGTCAGATACTTAATATTCTGCGGATTCTTTTTGCACTCAACATATTTGGGTATGGAATCCATAGGACCGGGTCTGTACAAAGATATACCTGCAACGAGGTCTTCAAGGCAGTCCGGCTGCAGATCCTTCATGAAGGATGTCATACCTCCGGATTCAAGCTGGAATATCCCTACAGTGTTGCCGGAAGCTATTAGCTTGTATACTTCGGGTTCACCGAAATCTATGGCATTAAGGTCTATATCAAGTCCTGTATCTGCCTTTATCATCTCAAGGCAGTCTCTCATGGCTGTCAGGTTCCTAAGACCAAGGAAGTCCATCTTGAGAAGTCCAAGATGCTCTATCTCAGTCATCGTGTACTGGGTCGCAAGACCTGTATCAGAGTTTACCAAAGGAACGAAGACATCTACAGGCTTTGGAGCGATAACGACTCCTGCTGCATGGGTGGATACGTGCCTTGCAAGACCCTCAAGGACCTTTGCTGTATCTACTACTTCTCTTACCTGAGGATCGTTCTCATATGCGTTCTTAAAGTCAGGAGACTTTTCAAGAGCTTTTTCCAAAGTCATGCCAAGGTCATCAGGAATCATCTTTGTGAGCTCGAGACTCCTTTGGAAAGGTACCTCCATGACCTTTGCAACATCCTTTACTACAGCTTTTGCCTTAAGAGTCCCGAATGTAGAGATCTGAGATACGTTGTCTACTCCGTAGCGTCTCTTTACATAGTCTATGACTTCGCCTCTTCTCTCGATGCAAAAGTCCATATCTATATCAGGCATGGATACACGCTCGATATTCAGGAACCTTTCGAAAATGAGCTGGAAGTGTATAGGATCTATATCAGTTATCTCCATGGAATAGGCTACTATGGAACCTGCTGCAGATCCTCTTCCAGGACCTACCATTATCCCGTTGCCCTTAGCATAGTTGACATAGTCCCATACTATGAGGAAGTAACCTACGTAGCCCATCTTTTCGATGGTCGTGACCTCGTACTCCATCCTGTCCTTGAGTTCCTGCGATACTGTAGGAGCATAGTCTGACATCTTCTCCTTGACCTTTCCGTCAGGAAGAGGTCTGGATGCAGATGGATGGTGCTCCGTTGTTCCGTATCTGTGCTCAAGTCCTGTCCAGCACAGATATTCGAAATATTGATTCTCGTTTTCAAAGACATCAGGTATTTCGAATACAGGAATATGATATTCTCCGAACTTAAAATCGAAATTGCACTTGTCGACTATTTCCTGTGTATTGTCTATGGCCTCAGGAACTGCAGCGAAGATGTTCCTCATCTCCTGCTCTGACTTGAGATAAAATTGATCTGTCGCAAAGCGCATCCTGTTGGCATCGGAAAGATTGCTCTTGGTACCTATGCAAAGGAGCACGTCATGGGCGCTGCTGTCCTCTCTGTAGATATAGTGGACATCGTTGGTTGCGACCATCTTGATCCCAAGTTCTTTAGATATCTGCCTTAAGCCGTTGTTGACTCCTATCTCTTCCTCGATCCCCTGATCTTGAAGTTCGAGGTAATAATCATCACCAAAGAGGTCCTGAAACCACTTGGCTTCTGCCTTTGCACCGTCATAGTCTCCTATGTTGAGAAGGTGCTGCACTTTTCCTGCAAGGCATGCAGAAAGGCATACAAGTCCCTCATGATACTCTGTTAAGAGTTCATGATCTATACGGGGTTTGTAATAGAAGCCCTCCTTGTATGCAAGGGATACGAGCCTGATGAGGTTGCGGTAGCCTTTTTCGTCCTTTGCAAGGAGCACCAGGTGGTTGTGCTCTCTGTCTACAGGTCCGTCCTTATCAAAACGGGTCCTTGCAGCCACGTATACCTCGCAGCCTATGATGGGCTTGATGCCCATCTTCTTTGCTGTCTCGTAGAACTTGACTGCGCCGTACATGACTCCGTGGTCCGTTATGGCCATGGCTGTCTGGCCAAGTTCCTTTGCTCTTGCAAGGAGCTTGTCTATCCTGCAGGCTCCGTCTAAAAGACTGTATTCAGTATGTACATGAAGATGTGTAAACGCCATGTATCTTTCCTTATCTGTTATATTTCCAGTTCGTCAAAACCTTTGAGAAGTTCCTTTATCTCCTCAAAAATCTTTGCAGTCCCGCCCTCTTCATCGCTTTCGATATTAAGGGGCATGACCGGGTCGTGAAGGCTCTTTCTTAAGAGGAACCAGCCTTCCGGCACATTTACTCTTACTCCCTCAAAGTTTGGTGATTCAAGTGACCATCCGTCCTTTTTCTTTGCTTCTGCTTCCACATGATCAAGGACTGTCTGAGCATATGACCCGAAGTCTTTAGCCTTCACTTTGAATCTATGCTCTACTGCTTCAAGAGGATCCTTAAGATCTGCAATGAGATCTTCGATATGCTTTCCTTCTTTTTTAAGTTTTGCAGCTTCTATGACGATCTTGGTCGCAAGATATGCGCCGTCGTCGAGGAAATAGTTTTCCTTCATTGCTGCATGACCTGATGTCTCTATTGCAAGCTGGCAGTCTATGCCCTCTTTGTTGAGTTCAAGGCCCTTGTCTATTACATTCTTGTAACCTCTTTTGAACCTTAACTGCTTGCATCCAAGTTTGTTCTCTATATATTCTCTCAGCTGAGTGCTGGTTATGCTGTCTGTGACTATGGTAGTGCCCGGGTGATCCTTTGAAGCGATATATGCTGCAAGAGCTACTATACGGTTTCTTGATATCTCTTTTCCGTCGCTTCCTACAGCTGCAGCTCTGTCAACATCCGTGTCGAATATGATGCCAAGATCTGCTCCGCTGCTCTTTACCGCATTGCTTATATATGACATAGCTTCCTTATCCTCAGGATTTGGAACATGGTTTGGGAACATGCCGTCCGGTTCAAGGAAAAGAGATCCGCTGCAGTCTGCGCCAAGAGGCTCAAGAACATCCGTTACATAAAAACCTCCGCAGCCGTTACCTGCATCCACTGCTACATGAAGACCTTCAAGAGGCTTATCTCCTTCTTCTGCGTCAAGTCCTTTGCAAATGACGGACCTTAAATGCTGTGAATACTCCTTCATAAGGTTCCTTGGGAATACCCACTTCCATTCTCTGTTGATGGAGAAATCCTCTTCCATATTCTCTGCAAGAGCTATGACCTGCTTTATATCTTCGCTGCTCAATCCCCCGTCCTTTGTAAAGAACTTCATGCCGTTCCTGTCATAAGGAAGATGGCTTGCGGTGAACATTATAGCGCCGTCTGCTTTAGGTTCGTTTGGTGTATTGAATACAGTGGACATGAACATGGCAGGAGTCGTTGCAAGGCCGCAGTCATGGACTTCGCAGCCTGCCCATGCAGTTCTGTATGATACTTCTCTAAATAGTTCTTCTCCCGTTACTCTTGGGTCTCTTCCTATATCAAGGTACAAGTAGTTTCTGCCCGTTCTTGCAGCAAGCCATGCGACGAATCCGAGTGCAAGGTCAACGCAAACATAGGGCTTAAGATCTACTTCTTTTCCGTTCTCAGTTTTAAGAGCAGTTCCTCTTATGTCACTGCCGTTTTGAAGGGGTTTATAGTTTCTCATTTTACCTCCGAATTTAACACTTAATTATATTATTAATCGATCATTAATTCAATCAAAAAGGGACGCTTAAGCGCCCCTAAAATATTCTTTTAACGATCGACTGAGACGTCCCCTTTGATATTGACTCTGTGAGAATATACATTGAACACCCTGTACCCTTCGCCTTCAGGAACATATTCAGCCCAGTAGGTCATGATGCCTCTTAGCTCATGAGCAAATCGATGGCCGCTTTCATTGTCAAGAAGGTATTCTCCTTTTTCTTCGGAGCAGCTTATGACGCTCGATATATCCTCTTTGAGTATGAGGTCGTCATCCATCTTCTTTGCGATCCTTTCATCGTAATAAAGCTCGCAAAGCTTTGGAAGATCTCCCATCTTTTCATCTATGTGATATTTTTCGATGAGAGCCTTCTTCAGCTCATATCTGTTGATCCTTCTTTCCTGAAGCGACGGAACGCCCCTTCCTTCAAGGTTTATTCCAAGAATGAGGTCCAGCATATGCCTTACATCTTTGCCTCTTGATGCAAAGACATCTCTGCAGTTGCTGCAATAGACTATATACGGGAGATCGCTTTCCGATATCCTGTCCTTTACCTGCTTTTCTACCATGTTCCTGTTTACATCATAGATCTGGTGACCGTAGCTGCAGCATTGGCTCATTCTGCCGCTGCATCCTAGTTCTTCGAGTTCAAAACCAAAAGTCTTTGCCATGCTTCTTACTTTTGACTGCATGTCGGGATGCTCTCTTGATGAACAAGGATCGAAGACCGCCGCTTTCTCAAAGGGAATATCTATTTCTTTTGCATCAAGAAGATCATATATCATGATGACTCTTGCTTCGCTGAGACTTTCCCTTAGTATCTTATAGCATGAAGGACAGGATGTGACTATGACAGGTCTTCCTGCTTTAGTCCAGTATTTTTCTATTGCTTCATGAGCTTCTTTTATGCCGTCAAAATCTCCTGACCACTTTATTGGAGCTCCGCAGCAACCCAAAAGGATAGAAGTATCCGGATGATCTTTTAAGAGGAGATCATAGCTCATGGTAACATAGCGAGGATCCGATGCTCCTGTCTGGCATCCGGGGAAAAACATGTATTCAGAAGACTCTTTTGGCATATAGAAGAGGAATGAGTCTTCAGACTCTGCGTGAGCGTAGTCTCTTAGCCAATAATCATGATAGGCATGGGGAATGACGCCCTGCTTATATATAGTTTCTTTTGCATTCATGAGGAATGCCCCTATATCTATGCCTTTTGGACATAATTCCTTGCAAAGACCGCAGTCCGTACAGCCGCTTATCTGCCTTGTACCTTCCCTTGTATCTACATGTTCAAACAAATTGAGAGTAACGCCTACTGCTCTGTTAAGATCTATGATGTCATTGCCAAAGTCCTTCAGCATGGTGCAGGCTTCCATGCACTTAGAGCAGTCGCACCCTGTGCATATGTTAGCCATTGCCCTTGCAGATACCTTGTCCAAAGCAGGAGCATCGCATGGGATCTCATCAGGCATGGTCTCTGCAAAAAGAGGCTCTATCTCTCTTAGATTTCCTGTCTTTACATACCAGTCTATTTGCTTATATATATTCTTTCCTGCCTGTATACCGTTGATCAGGAAAGGACTTTTCTGCATGCGAAAAACATTGGATCCGTCCAGCTTTGTATCTATAGTATCTATGACGAAATCAAAGGCTTTAGGATCTAAAGAACTAAGATCTGCTCCTGCATTCATTTCGCACGGAGAATATTTGAATTGATGGAGTATATCCTTTTCGATAGTTTCTTTGCCAAGGATATCGGATATCTCTTTGCAAAGCTCATCCCTTTCTTCAAAGACGGATACGGTATAGCCGTTTTGCGCAAACTTAAGAGCGGCGGCCATAGCTCCAAGGCTCGATCCTAAAATGGCAACTGTCTTTCCCAAAGATGGAGTACCGTAGTTTATGGGATCTTTGTCTCTAAAACTTCCGGAAAGGAAAAGTTCCAATGCTCTTATATCGACAAAACCTTCATCAAGGGTCTCCTTGCACCTTTTAAGGCAGGGAGCTGAACAAAGATTGCAGCTCACATAAGGAAAGAGAACAGTTTCTCTAAGCATGTTATATGCTGATATGAAGCTGCCTTTTTTGATCTTTGCCATTATGTCTCTTACATTGAGTTCAAATGGACAAACTTCGTTGCAAGGTGTGATCTTTGATCCGTGTATACATTCTGTCAATGGGACAAAATCTCTGCTCATTTATATATCCTCTCAGATGACTAAATATTTCGAAACTATTGTGCAAAAGCTTTTGCTTCGATATATGATAACACAAAAAAACTGCCGTCAAAAGGCGGCAGTTTTATATTTCTTTAGGAAAATACTAGGAGTATTCTTTGAGTGCTGCATCGCCGTTTTCTTCAGCGGCCTTTGCTGCATCCATCTTTTCCTTCATTGCTGCTTCATAAGCTTCGTGCTTTTCCTGAAGTTCTTCCATCTTTTCATCGAATTCGAATCCATGATAGTAAGGTGCAGGCATCGGAACTTCTTCACCCTTTGCCAGGTGTGCAAGTCCATCCTTTACCTTCTCAGGAAGTGCAGGCTGCTCATAGATCCTTACGCCGGTAGCATTGTAGATACCGCCGAGGATAGCATAGTTCTGTCCTGCAAAGAAGATCTCGGAAAGTCCGTTGGAACCGAATGGTGTTCCGGGACGTGGATAATCTTCGAGGAAGTGTACTTCGAAGTCATCAGGTACGTTCTCTGCGCTTGTGAGTCCGCAGCCTACGATGCTGCCGTACTTCTTGTCTTCGAGATAGTCTTCTGTAAGAGCATATCCGATGTTCTGCACTATACCGCCGTATGCCTGTCCGTCTGCTCCGAGGTAGTTACCGATGACACCGCAGTCTGCCCATGATCTGTATCCGAGGACCTTGGTCTTTCCTGTTGTTGTATCAACTGCAACATGTGCTACGTTGAATGCAAATCCAGGTGTAGGATCCTGAGATCCCTGGCAGCAGCTTCCGTCCATAGCGAACTTTGTTGTTACAGGATCGCTGATCTGATAGGTTGCTTCGTAAAGTGTATCCTTGCCTTCTGCGACCATCTCATCATATGTTCTGAGTGTGCCGTCTTCCTTCTTCATTGCAGCGATGAGGAGCTTTGCAGCCTCATTGATAGCGCCGCAGTTCATAACGAAGGATCTTGACTGTGCGGAAATACCGGAG
>JAZQCD010000022.1:0-2424 GCA_045546135.1 Anaerovoracaceae bacterium | reverse complement strand
CCTTACACAGGACATCAAAAAAGATAAATAGCGCGAGAAAGCTTAAAGCAATAAAAAAATGGCCGTGCGGCCATTTTTTTATTGCTTTATTTCATTTCGGTTGCTTCGACCAGGACTATGTCCGGATGCCTGTCTCTAAAGAAGTTCAATGTGAACTGGTTTGCAAGGAGCAGGACAGGTCTTTCGAATCTGTCAAAGACAAGAGAGGATCTGCTGTCTACGCATCTTTTTATGGCGTCGATATCAGGCTCTTCTGTCTTTCCTCCGTCTGTGGAAAGTACCCACTTTGCAAGCTGGAAGTCTTGAGGTTCGAATCTTACAGGAGCGTTGTACTCGTTTTCAAGTCTGTATGTGAATACTTCGAATTGCAGCTGTCCTACAGCGCCGATTATGACTTCATTGTATTCATTGTGATATACCTGAACGGCGCCTTCCTGTGCCAATTGCTGCACGCCCTTTTGGAACTGCTTTGTCTTCATGGAATCCTTTGCGCTGACTCTTGCAAATAGTTCAGGAGGGAAGGTAGGCAGCGGTTCAAAGAATATGGGCTCTTTGGTCGTGCACAGAGTATCTCCTATCTGGAAGTTTCCTGTATCATATATTCCTATGACATCGCCTGTTATAGCTGTTTCTACATTCTCTCTTTCATTTGCCATGAGCTGAGTGCTTTGAGCAAGCTTAATGGGTTTTCCTGTCCTCGAAAGGGTGACTGTCATGCCTCTTTCAAAGGTACCTGAGCAAACTCTAAGGAAAGCGAGCCTGTCTCTATGAGCAGGGTTCATATTTGCCTGGATCTTAAAGATAAATCCGGAGAATTCGTCTGAGAGAGGATCTACTTCGGTGCCATCCTCAAGCTTCCTTGGGCACGGAGACGGAGACATCTCAAGGAAGTAGTCAAGGAAAGATGTGACTCCGAAGTCTGCAAGAGCAGATCCAAAGAATACAGGAGTCAGCTCTCCTTTTGATATGTATTCCTGATCTACAGGATAGCCTGCTCCTTCAAGGAGCTCCAGCTGCTCTCTTAATTCTTTTAGATTGAACTGGGTGATCACATCTTCAAGTTCAGGCCCGAAGACACCCTCTTTTCCAAGGGCAAGCCTTCTGTTTTCTTTGTAGAGGAGCACTTCGTTTTTAAGTATGTCGTAGATACCCTGGAAGTTGAGTCCTGATCCTATAGGCCATGTTACAGCACATGCAGGCATGCCCAGTATGTCTTCAAGTTCTGAGAGGAGTTCTAATGGATCCTTTGCTTCTCTGTCCAGCTTGTTCATGAATGTAAAGACAGGTATGTGCCTCATCTTACATACTGCAAAGAGCTTTCTTGTCTGAGCTTCTATACCTTTTGCAGCATCTATGACCATGACTGCGCTGTCAACAGAAGTGAGTATCCTGTATGTGTCCTCGCCGAAGTCATTGTGTCCCGGCGTATCCATGATGGATATGACCTTGCCGCTGTATTCAAACTGCATTACAGAGCTTGTTACGGAAATTCCTCTTTGCTTTTCTATCTCCATCCAGTCGGATGTAGCAAACTTTGCATTCTTCCTTGCTTTGACTGTTCCTGCTTCCCTTATGGCTCCGCCGTGAAGAAGGAGCTTTTCTGTAAGGGTAGTCTTACCTGCGTCAGGGTGGGATATTATTCCGAATATCCTGCGCTTTTCTATTTGTTTCTTTAATTCTTCTTTATTCATATCTATCTATATATATTGTAAACTTTGCGATCGTTTTTTATTAATGATTTGAGCTGCCTACATATTTTGTGTACCTCACAACTAAAATGCATTTTACGTGACAGATGATTATATCATAAGAATAAAACTTGTAAAACCACAATATATAGCGTATTATTTAAATGTTAATGTAAACTCTTGTGTAGTACAGGCAGGTTTTGATTATGAAATGCCCATTTTGTGAAACACCGGATTCAAAAGTTATAGATTCTCGTCCTACAGAGGATGGCCATGCCATAAGGCGCCGCAGAGAGTGCACCTCCTGCGGAAAGAGGTTCACTACTTACGAAAAACTTGAAGAGATGCTCTTCATGGTCGTAAAGCACGACGGAAGAAGGGAGAACTTCGACCGCAACAAGGTCCTCAACGGCATAATGAGAGCCTGCGAAAAAAGACCCGTATCCATGGCTCAGATGGAAGCCATAGTTGACGATGTAGAAAGAGGTCTTAACAACATGATGGAAAAGGAGGTCTCAAGTACCTTCATCGGAGAGATCGTCATGGATAAACTTAAGGACCTCGACGAAGTTGCATATGTTCGCTTTGCATCTGTTTACAGAGACTTTAAGGATGTGAGCACATTTGTTGCAGAAGTAGAAAAGCTTCTTAAAGGTACAAGCAAGAAATAGATGAGGGTATATAGGTAATGGACAAAATATACAGAGTAGCGATAGACGGTCCTGCAGGAGCAGGA
>JAZQCD010000021.1:0-16634 GCA_045546135.1 Anaerovoracaceae bacterium | reverse complement strand
CCCATCCTTGATGGGCATGCGGAGAGTGATCATGATTTTACGACTATTGAGGAAAATGCAAGCCGAATCATCTCTTATATTGACAGCGAGTATGGCGGATCAGTTCTACTCATCGGAGGACTGTCCCTCGGCGCTCAGGTGCTGACAGAGATGCTGTCGCAGCGGAAGGATATCTGCCAATATGCGATCATTGAAAGCGCCTCTCTTATTCCTTCCAAGGTGACGAACGCTTTGGTCGGACCGACATTTTCTTCAAGTTATGGCCTGATTCAGAAGAGATGGTTTGCAAAGATGCAATTTAGTTATCTTCGCATTCGTGATGATCTGTTCGAGGACTATTATAAAGACACGTCGAAAATCTCGAAAGGCAACATGATCGCATTTCTTAAAGCGAACACAGCGTATGAAGCTAAAGCGAGTATTCAAGATACTCTGGCCACTATACGGATAATAGTCGGAGAAAAAGAACAGAAAAAGATGATCCGGTCCGCAGAGCTGCTGCATGAGATGCTGCCCGGAAGCCGCCTTGAGATAAAGGATGGATTGTATCATGGAGAGTATTCCATCAATCAGTCGGAGATATATGTTAAAGAACTACTGGAAATGATCGTGTAATATACAAAGCTCCAATACTGCCATAAGCGGCGGCTGGGAGCAGATGCAGTTCTTAGATACCTGGCTCAAAAACAAAATGGATAGTTAAGCCTACCGGCTTGATTATAAATATCAAATTAAGGAGAGTGCTGTTTGAGAAAGTACAACACACTGGATATTGTCGGCTGACCGGGAGGTTTGCAGGCAATCAAATCAAACCTCCCGCCAAAAAGGCAATTGCAGTCAACAATTTTCAGGAGGAAAAACAATGAACACAAATGACTATACAATTCGTTTAGAAAGATCCGAAGACTACAGAGCAGTTGAGAACCTCGTCAGAGAGTCCTTTTGGAACGTGTTCCGTCGGGGATGCAGTGAACATTATGTGATCCATCTGCTGCGTGATGATCCGGCTTTCATCAGGGAACTTGATTTCGTAATGGAGCAGGATGGCAGCCTGATCGGACAGAATATGTTCATGAAGACGAGCATCGAAGCAGATGACGGCAAGGTGATCTCTGTCTTGACGATGGGACCGATCTGCATCACGCCGAAGCTCAAGCGCAAAGGCTATGGAAAGGCTCTGCTTGATTACTCTCTTAAGAAAGCTGCAGAGCTTGGATATGGCGCTGTCCTGTTTGAGGGAAATATCGGCTTTTACGGTAAGTGCGGCTTTACCTATGCCCGTGAGTTTGGCATTCGTTACCATGACCTGCCGGAAGGCGCGGATGACTCCTTCTTTCTTTGCAAGGAACTGATCCCAGGATATCTCGATGGCATTACCGGTGTATACCAGACGCCGCAGGGGTATTATGTGGAGGATCCTGACGTCGAAGAATTCGACAAGGGATTTCCGCCTAAGGAGAAACTTAATCTACCTGGGCAGATTTTCTAAATGAGACATGGGCTCCTCTCCGCTGGCAAATAAGTCAGAGGCGAGGAGCCTTTTTAATCAGATTCTGAGATGATGTCATGCTGTGTATAAAAGAGCACTTAGCTTTCACAGATCAATCTTGACAAAAGGATGCATCATGAGATCTATCTGAGCGATGCCAGAAAAGTTGCGCCTGAGAAGCTGAAAACAGTGATCCGTCACCCAATAAAACTAAAAGAGTCCTGATTATTTTTCAAAACGAGCAGGACAGTATACGTGAATAATAATTGATTTTAGTATTATTTTACTTTAGAATCATTTCGGACAATTGTCGGAAAGACAAGCAGTTCATAGATCCTGCTTGGATCTATGACCGAGAGTAACATATCAAATATGTTTAAAGAGTCGAGTAATATCGGCTCTTTTTTGTAAAATCCCCTTGCGTAAGGTATTGCTCGTTACGCAGCGTCATGTTGCATAATACATGGCGAAAGGAGGTGAAAGCTATGTCAAAATACACAACAGGAGAGATCGCAAAACTAGCAGGCGTCACTGTTAGAACAGTTCAATACTATGATACCAGAGGTATCTTAGTTCCAAGCGCACTGTCAGAGGGCGGCAGAAGACTCTATTCCGAAAATGATCTAAAGCGCATGAAGATCATCTGCTTTTTAAGGGATATGGATCTTCCTATTGAAGCTATTTCCCAAATACTTAAAGAAGAGCATCCTGAAAAGCTCATCTCACTTCTGATCGAACAGCAGGAAAATATCCTATCGGATGAGATCGCAGAAAAGCAGGAAAAGATGGAACGTCTTCAGGAACTTAAAAACGGACTGAAGGGCAAAGAAGATTTCTCTTTTGAAAGCATCGGCGACATAGCTGTAATCATGAAAGGTAAGAAAAAACTTAAAAAGATGCGCTGGATGATGATACTGACGGGGATCCCGGTCACGGCGCTGCAATGGTTCTCTATCATCTTTTGGATCATTAAAGGCATATGGTGGCCATTCCTTCTTTGGCTTTTAGTGGCTGTTTCCTGGGGCACACTGGTTTCCAGGTACTATTTTACTCATGTCAAATACATCTGCCCTGAATGTCACGAAGTTTTTAGACCTGCATTTAAGGAAGCCTTCTGGGCAAATCACAATCCCACTGCCCGCAAATTGACTTGCACTGCATGCGGCCACAAGGGATTTTGTGTGGAAGTTTGGGGAGGTGATTACAAATGAGTGCCTTTGAGAATATCGTCATCGGGGAAAGCAGCATCCCGTCGCTGATCATCACAGTTATTTTGATGTTTGCGATCCCTCTGTGCTTTATCATTTATTGGAGAAAAAAGTATAAAGAAAAAACAAATTTCAAGTATCTGATCATGGGAGCTGTAGGGTTTATCGTTTCCGCCCGCATACTTGAACTTGGTGTACATTATTTCTGCATCATTATGGATAATCCGGTCTCTCGCTTCATTAACGGAAATACCATAGCCTTTGTCCTTTATGGAATCACCATGGCAGGTGTTTTTGAAGAATGCGGACGGCATATCGCCTTGAAGTATATCATGAAGAAGGATCGTACTCGCGAGAACGCCGTTTTTTACGGCATAGGTCACGGCGGCATAGAGGTCTTGGCGATCCTCCTGCCTTCAATGATCCTCTATCTTGTGATAGCGGTGCTTTTTTCCCAGGGAGATATTGCAAATGCGCTAAAGATCTTGAATATAACGGAAGAAACAGCCGCAGCTGCTCTTCCTTCAGTTCAGGCGGCAGCCTCTTTTGATTACGTCATGATGGCTATGAATGTCATCGAGAGGGTATTTGCGATGCTTCTACATATCGGGCTTACAGTCATCGTTTTTTACGGTGTCAAGAATGGGAAGAAAGGGCACTTGCTCCTTGCTATTATTCTACATATGCTGATGGATACTTTCCCTGCTCTTTATCAAAGAGGTGTAGTGCCGCTGTGGACGGTCGAGGTCTGGGCAGCTTTATGGACTGCCTTGGTCGTTATTATAGCAGTCAGGCAATACAGAAAAATGGGATAATAGGATATGCCTTGGGTATGCCTCTAAAGCCTTTGCAGGCTTGGAGGCATTTTTTTTGATGGGATCTTTTTTGAATTTTCTATCCCCCGTAGGGCTTACGCATTGTTATGGTTAATGTTAGAATACCCGGGTGTCAATATGAAGGGACAATAGATTTGAGCGAAATAAAGGAAGACAATTTAATACTTTCATATAGCTCAGGCCGGATCGGGACTTTTGATTCGGTCATAACTGAGGATGTTTCCTTTCATATAGCTAAGGGAGAAAGCCTTGCCCTCATAGGGGAGACAGGCTCGGGAAAGACCATGACAGCATTGTCTGTTATGGGTCTGCTTCCTGCAGGTGTAGAGATGAAAGGGGGCAGTATCAGCTTTCTTGAAAAGGAGCTTCCAAAAGGGAAAAAGATGAGAGAGCTCCTTGGAACCGAGATAGTCTACATACCTCAGAACGGTGCAGAATCTCTCGATCCTTCAAGGACAATCAGAAAACAGCTTTATGACAATCTGAAAAAGCTTGGCAAAGGGAAGTCTGAACTTGAAAAAAGCGCATATTCAGCGCTCAAAACTTCCGGTTTTGATGATCCTTCATATGTGCTTGATAAGTACCCCTTTGAACTGTCAGGAGGTATGTGCCAGAGAGTGACCATAGCTCTTGCTCTCTGCAGCAATGCAAAGCTGATCATCGCAGATGAGCCTTCCAACGGTCTTGATGATGATTTTACAGAGGATCTGCCGGAAATGCTTAAAAAGCTTTTTGCTGATACAGCTCTTCTCATCATTACACATGACATATCTCTCGCTTCAAAGTGTGATGACATAGTCATCATGTGCGGAGGTAGGGTGATGGAAAGAGGCCCAGCAAAAGATGTTTTAACAGATCCAAAAAGTCCCTATACTAAAGCACTCATAGATGCTCTTCCAAAGAACGGAATGAAACACACAAAAACTTTGCGTGAAGAAAAGTCCAATTGTCCTTTTTACAACCGCTGTGAAAAGGCGTCACAAAAATGTATGGACAGCATTTCCTGGATAGGCGGATACAGAGGATGGAGGTGCTCGCAATGATAGGGATAAGAGACCTTCATAAAAGCTTTGGGGAAAAGTCCGTTTTAAAAGGTGTATCCATGGATATACCCTGCGGCAGTATAACGGGGCTTTTCGGCCCCAGCGGCTGCGGCAAATCGACCATTGCAAATATCCTTTGCGGACTTGAGATGGCTGATAGGGGAGAGACCTTAATGGATGGAGAAATTCTTTCTGATCCTTCATTTTATGACAGGAAAAAAGGACTCAGGATACAGGTCGTATGGCAGCAGCCTCATGCATCCCTCGATCCAATGCAAAGGGTGGGCAAAGGACTTGAAGAACTCATAAGATACCACCATTTAGCAGAGGACAAAGAAGGCGTACAGCAGGTGGCATCAGGTCTTCTGTCTTCTGTAGGCCTGGCAAAGGAAAAAGGACGGCACTTTCCAAGGCAGCTTTCAGGAGGTGAAGCCCAGAGGGTGTCCCTCGCAAGAGCTCTTGCACTAAGTCCAAAACTTCTCATAATGGATGAAGCCACTTCAATGCTGGATGTATCGGTTCAGGCAAATATAGTAGATCTGGTAAGGTCTAAGATGAAAGAGACAGGAATGGGAGTTCTTTTCATCAGCCACGACAGGGATCTGCTCGATGTGATAGCAGACCGCATATACCTGTTTGAAGACGGTAAAGTATCGCTTAGATAGAATAATAAATATATATATGAAAAGAGGTCAAAACATGACAAAGAAAATCACAGCATTACTTCTTGCTGCATTGCTTATCTTTAGCTTCGCAGCTTGCGGCAAGTCCGGGAAAACACCGGAAGTAGAACAGATCACTGTAGGAACCACAGCCGTTATAGAAAAGGCTGTAATGGGTGAATACAACTATGAGATGCTTGCCAGCGCAGTTACACACCTGCCTCTTGTTTGGCAGGATACGAACGGCGCTTTCCATCCTCTCCTGGCAGAGTATGCGACTGAGGATTCAAAGACATGGAAGTATACTATCGTCGATGGCATGAAATGGTCTGACGGCACAGCCGTAACGGCAGAAGATATACTTTTCACTCTTCAATATGAAGACTCACAAGGCAGCGCCAACCTTGTTTCTCAATCTGACAAGGACGGAAATACAGTAGCTCCTAAGTACACGGAATACAAGATCTCAGATGACAAGAAGAGCATAGAACTTACCCTCGCATCGCCCAATGTAAGAGAGCTTGGAAACATGACTTCCTTCCGAGTACTTCCAAAGCACATCTATGAAGGAAAATCAGAACTTACTGATGACGAAGCCCGCATAGGAAACGGACCTTATGTATTTGAAAACTTCTCAAAGGATTCCGGCACCATCTCCTTTGTCGTAAACAAGAATTACAAGGATACACCTAATGTTGAGAGGATAGTGTATCAGCTCTTCGGAAACGAAGATACCATGTATATGGCTCTTGAAAAGGGCGATATCGACATGGTATGGAACTATTCTACAGGAGTAGGCGCAAACTATCAGGATACATTAAGAGCTTCTGAAAATGTCAAGCTTACAAGTGTTGCAGCGACCAATGCACCTGCAGTTCTTGCATTCAACAATGCCAAAGGACCTTTCACAGATGAAAACTTAAGGAAAGCTGTCGCTTATGCTCTTGATTATGAGCAGCTCCGCACAAAGGTCGGTTCTGTCGATGCTCAGACTCCAAACAAGGGCTTCGTTCCAACATCCACCATTGGATACAAGGAAACAGAAGGACTTAAGACAGATCTTGCTGAAGCTGAAAAATACATGAATGCAGCAGGATATACAAAGAATGCAGCTGGAAAATTTGTTGATTCAAACGGAAATGTATTCAGTTTCACTTTGACATTCAGGTCAGACAGAAACAACCATGTCAGCTGTGCAGACATCATCAAGAATTCTCTTGACGCTTTTGGTATAGAAGTAAAGCTCGAGGGACTCGACAGCGCTACATATAACTCAAAGACCAGCAACAAGTTCTCTGAAAACAACATTACCATGGAAGCGGCCCTCTTTGGATATACGGCAGCCGGCATGAGCATGGGAGGAGGTCTTGGTACTATATATGTTGACGGGACCCATGCCGTGCAGGGCGGATGCCAGGTGTTTGATGAGAACTTCAAATCCGCTGTAACAGAACTTGGTTCTGCAGTGACTCTCGATGCCTACGAGGCAGCTGCAGCAAAGGTCCAGGACTATTATGCAGAGCATATGCCCCTTGTTGGTCTTTATTGGGACAGCCTTACTTACGGTTCATCATCAAAACTTGATAATATGACTGTCGATAACAATTTCGGACTTAACAATGCAAACAACTGGCTTAGCTTAACGGTAAAATAGCGGTATTTGAATAAACACTTAAAAAACATCTTAATAGCGCTTTTGTGTTTTGTCCTCGTTGCAGTGATCAATTTCCTTTTGCCGAGGATGCTTCCGGGAGACCCTGTTGCATATCTCTCGGGTTTTGCAGAAGAGGACATGACACCTGCAAAGTACGAGTATTATAGGGAAGCCCTTCATCTTGATGAAGGGCTCTTCCCGCAATTTTTGTATTACATAAGATCCATTGCAGACGGAACCTTGGGATATTCTTTCAAAAAGGAAGCTGTGGTATCGGGACTCATCAAAGAAAGGCTTGGAGCGACTCTTCAGATAGCACTTCCTTCGGTGGTCCTGTCATCTTTTCTAGGTCTTGCTCTAGGACTTTATTTCGGGACAAAAAAGGATTCAAAGAAAGATAAGACAGCAGGTATTCTGAATATGATACTCAATGCCATGCCGAGTTTTCTCATAGCTTTGCTGTTCCTTTCGATCTTCAGCTTCAAACTGGATATTTTCCCTTATTCGGGACTTAGCAAAGCCGGAATGTTCCCCGGAAGATCTGGATTTTTGGCAGACCGCATCCATCATCTCATACTGCCTGTTCTCACTCTTACTTTAGGTATTCTTCCTTCGAGATTCCTTATGGTAAGAAACAATGCAGCAAAGGAAGCCGAAGAAAAGTATGTCCTCTATGCAAGGCAAAGGGGATTGTCTGAAAGAAAAATAAGGTACTCATACATATTGAGAAATATAGCGCAGCCCTTTATCACCATGACGGGCATGAGTGTAAGCCTGTGTGTCGGAGGTTCCCTGGTGATTGAGAATATTTTCTCCATAAACGGCATGGGAAAGCTTTTGACAGATGCAGTCTACACACTTGATTATCCTCTCATGCAGGGGATACTGTTCGTAAGCACCGCCATTATGGTCATTGCAGTCATAGTTACGGATATACTTTGCATCATAGCAGATCCAAGGCAGCAAAGGAGGGGCAGTAAATGAAGAAGAAATACGGATTCCTCATTGCCGGCGTCGCCTTGCTTGCTGTTTTTCTCCTGGCTGCGATCTTTCCGGGTATTATGACACCTTACGGCCAAAAGCAGATGTTCGATGCCTGGCTGCCCATATCATCTGAGCATATACTTGGGACCAATTCCCTGGGATATGACATTTACACTGAACTTGTGTACGGAGCAGGAGATACTCTTTTTGTAGGACTTTTGAGCAGTATCCTGACTATGGTCCTCGGAACGATCATTGGTGTTCTTTCTGCGCAAAAGGGATCTATCGGCGGCCTTTTCTCAGGAGTCATAAACATATTCATGCTTCTTCCAAGGCTCATAAGCCTCATAGTTCTTGCAGCATTCCTCGGACAAAGCAGAGGTAGTCTTGTCCTTTTGATAGGACTTTTCGGCTGGGCTGCTACTGCCAGGACTCTGAGGGCGCAGGTAAAGTTTATTGAAGGGCAGCCATATATAAGGGCAGGAAGGGTTAGCGGATATTCAAAGCTTCATACAGCCATTTTTCATATGATCCCGGGACTATCAGATGTATTGCTTTCAAGATTCCTTTTAGGAGTCACCAGCTGCATCATGATGGAATCGACACTGAGTTTTCTTGGTTTTGGTGATCTTTATCATCCCACCTGGGGCACTATGGTCAATTTTGCTTACAGAAGAGGGGCATTCATGAGAGGAGCATGGAATTACCTGCTGCCTCCCGGTATATGCATAGCGCTTTTATCTCTTGCCTTTTATTTTATAAGCGTATATATCGAAAACAGAAGGGAGACCTTATGAGTTATACACATTCCATGAAGGATCACATCACTCCTGAGATCATTGAAAGACTCAAGGACAGATCCGACGCCGCAAAGGATGCACATACCAAAAAGATAATTGCTCACATAAACGAGGTGTGTCTTGAAGACGGCAGCTTTAGAGAGGATATAGCTGACTATGAAAAGCTTTACGGAGCAGGAATAGGCTACTATTATCTTGGAAACTATGAAAAGTGCATGGAAGCTCAGGAGATCGCATACCCTCATTTCAATGATGAGATGGGAATAGCTGCAATTTTTTGGCATACCCTTGCTGCTTGGAGATGTGGAAAAGAGCCGTCCCTTTTAAATGAAAAATACAATATTCATATGGATATTGGTCATCACAAAAGCTATGATAAGATCATGGCATTGGCTGCAGGCAAGTCCTCGGTCAAAAGCACTAAACTCATGTTCGATCTTGAAAAAAATGCCCTTGAACTTTCAATAATGGGTTATGGTCTTTATTGCTATATCAAAGCCTTTGGAGATGAGGACTGGGAAGCAGATGCTATTCTCAAAAGAGTGTACAAGGAGGACGGTTTCTGGATAACCTATGCCTATCTGGCTGCAAGGAACGACATCCTTTACGGTAGCATATGCACTCTATGCTGAGGTCAACTTCACAATGCTTCACCGGTCTGCTATTTCCAGCCCAAAGAATTCAAATCGTAAGTGTTATTTAAGGATGACGCAACTAAACACAACAAAATACAGCATTTTATGTAAAGCGTGGTTGGTAGATATATGAGCAACCACGCTTTACAATTATCATATGAATCACATTTTTGGAGGTTTATATGGTTATTGCAGAAGTAAGAGATCTTGTTAAACGTTACCCTTCATTTGAACTAAAAAATGCATCCTTTAGCCTTGAGAGCGGAAGGATAATAGGGTTCATAGGAAGAAACGGAGCAGGAAAGACCACAACGATCAAATCCATGCTGAACATGATACGTCCGGACAGCGGGGATGTCAGATATTTCGGGATGCCTTTTATGAGCAATGAAGCGGAAATAAAGAAACGCATAGGCTATTCCACTGGAACTGTCAGCTGGTATCCAAGGAAAAAAATATGTGATATCGTCGATATCGTAAAGAGTTTCTATGACACGTGGGATGAGGATGCATACAGGAAATATCTTGATCTTTTCGCAATAGATGAAATGAAAACTCCTCTTGAATTATCAGAAGGGATGAAGGTAAAAGTTAATCTGATGCTGGCGCTTGCCCATAGATCAGATGTGCTTATCCTTGATGAACCTACCAGTGGCCTTGATCCCTTTTCCAGAAATGAACTTTTGGAGATATTTACAGAACTAAAAAATACAGGCGTTACTGTGTTCTTTTCAACTCACATCATTTCCGATATAGAGAAATGCGCAGACGACATCATATATATCTCAAAGGGGCATATCGCTGCAGCAATGCCAAAAGCAGAGTTCATCAGGAAGTATTCGGTAACGGGAGAGAGTCTTGAAGACACCATGCTAAGACTTGAAGGAGGTGCAGTTCATGGGTAATATACTTCGAAAGGAAATGCGCCTCAGCGCATCGATCCTGTCATACTTATTTATTCTTTTTGGCTTTATGTTTCTGATTCCCGGATATCCTATACTCTGCGGAGCATTCTTTGTATCACTGGGATTGTTTCAAAGCTTTCAATCAGCAAGGGAGGCAAACGATATAGTATTTTCAGTGCTGCTTCCTATAGCAAAAAAGGATATTGTAAAGGGGAAATACTTGTTTGTTTGCATGATAGAAGGGTGTTCATTCCTTCTTATGGCGCTGTCTGTTTGTCTTCGCATGACTGTATTCCTTGAGTCTTCAGTGTACAAAAGCAATGCCTTGATGAATGCCAATCTGTTTGCTTTAGGCATGGCCTTGGTCATTTTCGGTCTTTTCAACTGGATCTTTGTGGGAGGATTTTTCAAAACGGCATATAAGTTTGCAAAGCCCTTCGTGACCTTTATTATTGCCTGCTTTTTTGTTATATTTGTAGCGGAAGCGCTGCATCATATTCCTGGTCTTGCATGGCTCAATGCCTTTGGCACAGACTGCATAGGCCTGCAGTTTATATTGCTTGCAGCAGGCATTCTTCTATTTTTACTCATGACTTTACTGTCATGCCGAAAAGCATGCATAGATTTTGAACATATAGATCTGTAAGGAGAAAAAAGATGCTGAAAGATAATCTTGTCATGCTGCGAAACCTTCATGGTTATTCCCAGGAAGCGATCGCAGAAAAAATAGGTATTTCAAGGCAGGCTTATGCAAAATGGGAGACAGGTGCAACCGTTCCTGATATCGAAAAATGCAGTCTTCTTGCAGATGTATACGGAACTACTATCGACAACCTGGTCAGGACAGAACCTGTAGAAGGAATGGGCCTGATCCCTCCGGCACCAAAAGGTAAAAATATTTGGGGTTCTGTAGCAGTTAATGACAGAGGTCAGATCGTCATTCCAAAAGGCGCAAGAGATCTCTTCGGCCTTACAGGAGGTCAGCGTTTGATAGTTCTAAGTGATGAAAACGGGATCGCACTTATCCCCGATGAAGCTTTCATGGAGAGCATGAAAAAGGTCATGGAACATATGAATAGAGAGTGATCATTGCATTAGAAATGCCTCTAAAGCCTTTGCCTGCTTGGAGGCTTTTTTTATTGGGGTCTTCTCAAAATCGCTCAACGGTATTAATATTTAGTTAGAAAAAGATGTATCTTCGAAAAAAGTAAGGAGGAGCAGTTATGAATAAAGCACTTTTTATACGGGCCATAACAAGATTTTTTGCGGGGGTGTTGCTCTTTGGGTGTCTGCTCTTTATCCCTGCAGGGACATGGAATTATCCGCAGGGGTGGCTACTGACAGGGATTTTGTTTGTTCCCATGTTCATAGCAGGCCTTGTCATGATGAAAAAGAATCCTGAGCTTTTAAGAAAGCGTCTGAGCGTCAAAGAAGAAGAATCTGAACAGCGGCAGGTGATACTTTACAGCGGTATAATGTTTCTTTGTGCATTCATTTCTGCAGGACTTAGTTTTAGGTTCGATTTATTGATGCTTCCCTTTACTGTGAGCATCATTGCTGCTTTTATCTTTTTGGCAGCATATGCGCTATACGCTGAGGTCCTTAGGGAAAATACTTATCTTTCCAGAACGATAGAAGTTCAGGAAGATCAGAAGGTGATAGATACAGGTCTTTATGGGATAGTACGCCATCCCATGTATATGGTAACGGTCATCCTTTTCCTTGCAATGCCTCTTGTACTTGGGTCTTTGATCTCATTTGTCATAATGCTGTTCTACATTCCTATAATCGTTAAACGGATCCTTAACGAGGAACAGGTTTTAGCTGAGGGTCTTCCAGGTTACACTGAATATATGCAGAAGGTAAAATACAGACTGATCCCTTTTCTTTGGTAGAAGCGAGTAGTGTAATATCGCTTGCCGAGATATATGGAAACGGTAGCGCCACATACACCCATTCCAGGACGGAAACGGTCCCAAAATAGTTTCACTCATGAGGAAGAAAAATGACGCAAGAACAAAGGCTTGATTATCTTGTTGAAGAATTTAAGGCCGATTCGGATGAATACAAGAACGTGACATGCTCACCCGGCCTATAGAGGCCGGGGCTTCCTGCTCAAGAGAGGCAACCCTCTCAGGTAAAACAGACTATCCCCGCGTGCCCCGCGGTTCTGATGAATAGTTCATTTTCATGAGTGTTCTGAAATACACATATGAATGACATAAGGCCTTTGCTGCAGGAGCTATGCTCTATGTGGTAGTAGAAGAACTGATCCCGGAAATGTCTGCGGGAGAACATTCAAATATAGGGGTAATATTCTTTGCTGTTGGCTTTAGCCTTATGATGGCACTTGATGTGGCCCTCGGATAGGTAGTATAATCAAAGGAAATTAAACAGGATATCTGATGTGGAACAGGGTGACGATCCCCTACGCGCAGGGCACTGTGATGCTTTAATAAGATAAGTCAGATACACACTATATCCTAATAATATGCTGCTGCCAGGGCCGGTTTGCATATACCAAGCACCAAAGTTTTTTGGTGTTTTGATTGCAGATACCTTTATTGGCAGGCTTATCATAGCCTGCTTTTTTATACCAAAAAGGACTTTAGAGTTGAAAAAAAAGATCAATTTAGCTTTTGCCATATCGCTGATGCTTGCTGCCGTCATGCTCATATTATCCCTTTTTAACTCTGTGACCATAGCAGATGGCATCAGAGAAGGGGAGGACATAGTCTATGACGAATCACTCCTTAGTTTTGATACGAATTGGAAGATCATCAAAAACGGATCCATAGTTTCGAGCACATCTGTACCGGGACATATCGATGCAAAGGAAGACAAAACCGCAGTCATCACAAATATACTGCCTGCCTCTATCACAGGCGGTACCTACCTTGCCTTCATAGGAACAGACAGCTTTGTCAGCGTATATATAAACGGGGATAATGTCTATGAAAGCCCTGCCATAGAAAACAGAGACCGCAAAACTCCTCTTCCCGGATGGATATTCGTGCCGCTTAGAGAAGAATACAGCTTAAAGAGCATAAGCCTTGTATTTGATTATCCTTATGCCTTTTCTTCCGGACGCCTTCCGAAGGTACTGATCGGCACCCATCCCGAAGTTATCCTCTATGCATCCTATGCTGCAAATACTTCTCTTTACATAGGGCTGTCCATGGTAGTGCTGGGAGTCATAGTCATTATCTTCACCATGGCAACTCCGTCCATCGAAGGAAGGTCCCAGGGCTTTGTCGTTTTGGGTCTTTTCATGGCTGCCCTTGGCTTCGTCCTCATAAGCCAGGCAAATATACCGAGGATGGACAACAGCATCTACTATACGGAATACATCAGCTCAAATCTCATTTTCAGGATACTTCCGGTCCTTCACAGCATATATATGTATCTGGACCTGGATGGCTTTAGGAAAAAAAAGGTATACCTTTCCATATTCGGCATATCCATATTTTTGTTCGTTTTGGAAACAGTTCTTCACTTTGCAGGCATATGGGACCTTTCTTCAAGCTTGTTCCTTGCAAGGGCCCTCCTCGCCACAGAACTCTTCGTATCCATGCTTTTCATACTTGCGGATATCAAAAAGAACAAAAGCAAATTCTTAGACAGGACTAAACTCATATACTCTGTTTTGACAGCTTTAGGGCTTCTCTTCCTCATTGCCGGGATAGTTTCCGATATGGCCGGCATTTACTACTATGCCGAGCACCTGTCTTATGTCAAATACATAGGAGCTATACTTTTCGCTTTCTTAAGCTCTGCTGCCATAGTAGCCACTGCCTATAGGAGCACCTTTGATAAGCTGACCAAGGCCAACGAACTTACAAAAAGCCGCATCAGCCTCATGATGAGCCAGATCCAGCCTCACTTTGTATACAACACTCTCAACGCCATAATGGCCATGCAAAAGGAAGCTCCTGACAAGGCATACGATCTTACAGCTGATTTTTCCAGCTACCTAAGGTACAACATCAACGCTCTTTCAAGTGTAGAACTCATTCCATTCACGGAAGAACTAAAGCATATAAAGGTATACCTTGGCATAGAAAAGGAACGTTTCAGAGAAAGAGTCAACATCGAATATGACATTTCTGATGATGACTTTGCAGTTCCGCCTCTTTCCATTCAGCCCTTTGTCGAGAATGCAGTCAAACACGGAGTCTGCCAAAAGACCGAAGGGGGCACAGTATGGCTTAGATGCAAGGAGACGGAAGATGCATATATCGTTACCATAGAAGATGACGGAGCAGGATTCGATACATCCGTATTGGAAACGAGCAAAAGGGGCGTCGGAGTCAAAAATGCCATATACAGGCTGAAGGTGCTTGCAGATGCCGATACCGATATACAAAGCGAAAAAGGAAAAGGGACAAAGGTCACTATCACTTTCCCAAAGGACAGGAGGTCTTTACTCAATGAAAACTATAATAGTTGATGACGAATACTGGGCGCTTGAAAGAGTCAAACAGGAATGCGCAAAAGATCCCGAAATAGAAATAGTGGGGACTTTCCAGAATTCAGAAAAAGCTCTTGAATTTGCAAAAGAAAACAGAGTCGAGTTTGCACTTCTTGATATAGAAATGCCGGGCATGAGCGGCCTGGATTTTGCGAAGGCGCTTAGAGCTCTTTATCCTGACGTCATCGTGGTCTTTGTTACTGCCCATAGACAATACCTTGAAGACTTCATAGCCATGAAGGCTGATTATTTTGTTTTTAAACCCTATGTTCTTGAAGATATACAGGACGTTCTTCTAAGGGCAAAACTTCTTGGAGGAAGGCTCAAAAACAGAGTGTTCATACGCACATTCGGAGATTTCAGAGTTTTTGTAGACGGTCAGCCCTTGATCTTTTCAAGTCAAAAAGCCGAAGAGCTTTTGGCTTTGATAGTGAGCAAAAGGGGCGATGTCGTAAACAACAAAGAAGGGATCGACATGCTCTGGGACGGAAGAGAACGCGATAAGCAGTCTTCGAGCGCTTACAGGAAGACGGTTGAAAGGCTTGAGAATTTTTTGGGAAGCATAGGCATTTCAGACATACTTATCTCATCTATCCATGGAAAGGCTCTCAATGTAAAAAAAGTCGACTGCGATCTTTTGGACCTGATGAATGGAAACGAGATCGCTGCAAGATCTTTCCGCGGGATCTTCATGCAGCAATACAGCTGGGGCGAAGAATTCATCTGGGAACTGAATGAAAGAAAAGATGAGATCCTAAGGGGGATAGAATGAAAAAAGCATCCTTACTAAACATAGTAGCAGCCATATTGACTATAGTTATCGCTGTCAGTTCAGTCCTGTATATAGGGAACAGCAGAGAGTGGTTCAGCAAAGCAAAAAAAGATGAAGGGCCTCGCATAACCGCTCCCTTTGTCGACGGATCTGTCAGCGTCATCAGAAGGGGCGCAGGATATATATTAAAAGAAGGTATAGGCCTAACCTCCGGTGACGAGATAATCACAGCCTCCTCTGCATCTGCAATAATAGACCTTTTGGGTTCTGCAGACCTTGTCATGGACGAGGAAAGCGAAATAGTACTTCAAAGCTTTTCAGATGATAAGCTTGAGATAGAGGTCAAAAGCGGATCGTGCTATATAAGTATCGGAGAATTTGAACAGCCCTTTATCATAAAGACCAAATGGGGCTCTGTTACTACTGAGAAAAACAGCAGCCTGTCCATAGAGATGAGGCACGGCACCCAGACCCTCAGGGTATATAGGGGAAATGCCTACGTAGAAGCTTTAGACCCGGATAAGTCTGCTGATATATCCGAAGGCCATCAATATGTAGTCTTGCAGGACGAAGACGGAAACAATCAATTTCTTGAACCGGAAGACATATCTCCAAGGAGCATGAGCGATTTCCTTCTAGAAAAAACATTGGAAGAAGACAATGCCTTGTTTTTCAGCAAGGAGGAACTGAAAGCAGAATCGGAAAGAAGGATAAAAGAAGTTGAAGACGCAAGGAAAGCAAGAGAAGAGTATGAAAAAGAACTCATTGCAAGAGGAGGCACTGTCCCTGTAGTTGTGATACCACAGGGCGGAAACCCCGGATCCTACTCATATAGCTGCACTGTCACCATACGCTGCGATACCATACTTTCTCACATGTCAGACCTTGCTGCGGGAAAAGAGGCATATGTCCCTTCAAACGGAGTGATACTCTACAGCACCAGGGTGGAATTTTCGGAAGGAGAAAACGTATATGATGTACTGAGGAGAGTCTGCTCCTACGCAGGCATACCTCTCCAATACAGCTATACCGTGGCCTACGGCGGATACTATATCGAAGGGATCAACGATCTTTGCGAATTCGACTGCGGGCCCCAGAGCGGCTGGATGTACAAGGTCAACGGCTGGTTCCCAAACTACGGATGCATGTACTATATCTTAAGCGACGGAGACGAT
>JAZQCD010000020.1:0-17354 GCA_045546135.1 Anaerovoracaceae bacterium | reverse complement strand
TGCATGTGTTAGGCACGCCGCCAGCGTTCATCCTGAGCCAGGATCAAACTCTTAATTAAATCTTATTCAATCATCCTTTTTAGATGGTCAAATCTTAAGTTTGAGCTTTCGCTCCAGGACGCGCTTTGCGTCTTGTTTTTTCGCTTTGCGAAATTATTGTTTTTTGTTTTGGAATTGTACAGGGAACTTTTTAAAGTTCCTTACCAACCACTTTCGCGGTCGGTTGTACTAGTCTTTGAAAGGAAACTTAATTCCTTTCTCTTGACTTTGTTTCTTCTTCACTATTCGATGTTTTCAAGGTGCTGTTTTTGTTCCCCTCAAGAGGCGGAACAGTTGAGATTATAGTCTCACCTCTTACCTTTGTCAACAACTTTTTTTAAGTTTTGAAAAGATTTTTTTAAAGATGTTTTTACACCTATTTTGAGACTGTAATTTACTGTAATAAGAGAACTAAAGAATGATCTCCACCATGTCTCCGTTGCCAAGTTTTGCAGCATTTCCTTCGTCTGTATCTACATGGAATTCTGCTGTATGACCGTTGCCGCAGCGAATGACAACATTATCGAATACGAGGCCTCTTTCTCCTCCTACTCTTACGCTTACGACCTGCTGGTCTACAACGCCTGCTTCTTTAGCCTGATCTGCAGAGAGATGAACATGGCGAAGTGCTACGATGACACCGTGATCGATCTCTACGCTTCCGCATGGCCCTGTGATCTTGATTCCAGGTGTACCTTCAAGGTCTCCGCTCTGTCTGATAGGTGCAGATACTCCTAAAGACCTGCAGTCTGTCATTGCAAGTTCTACCTGAGTTTCTTTTCTGAAAGGTCCGAGTACACGAAGTTTAGCGCTTCCCTTTGGCCCTTCAATAACTACCTGCTCTTCAGCTGCGAACTGACCGGGCTGCTTGAGGTCGCCCTTCTTTGTAAGTTCTGAACCTTCACCAAAGAGAACGTCCATGTCTTTTCTTGAAAGATGAATGTGCTTGTTGGATATTCCTGCCGGAACCTGATATCCCATTTTGCTGCCTCCTAATAAATTATTGCTCATTCTTGAGCCAAGTTATATATGGCAAGTTACGGTACTTTTGATCGTAATCAAGACCGTAACCAACTATAAACAGATCTTCTATTTCAAATCCGCAGTAGTCAGGATCCAGTTCGACCTTTCTCCTTGCGGGTTTGTCGAGTAAAGTACAGATCTTAAGAGAAGCAGGATGCCTTCCCAAAAGATATTTCTTTAAATATGAAAGAGTAAGACCGGAATCAACGATGTCTTCGACTATGATGACATTCTTTCCTTCTATACCGCCGTCAAGGTCTTTGAGGATCTTGACGACTCCGCTGCTCTTTGTAGAACTTCCGTAGGATGATACAGACATAAAGTCGATTTCTACATCTCCGTCGATATGCCTCATAAGATCAGCCATAAAAGGAACAGATCCCTTCAGTATACCTATAAGAAGTATTGTCTGCCCTTCATAATCCTTAGTTATCTGAGCGCCAAGCTCTGCAACTCTGTTTTCCAGTTGCTCCTTTGAAAGTAGGATTTCTTCACTCATCGATATGTACTTCCTTATTTTGATCGAGTATTTTTTCTATAGCGTCAAGCAACTCCTCCGTACCGGTACGGTTTAGAGAAGATGTTGCTATGAGAACATCGCTTTTTTCCATGTCAAGTGACTTTCTTATCATGGAAAGATTCTTTGAGAGTTCATTCTTTGAAAGTTTGTCTGCCTTCGTTGCAACTACTATGCCATCAAGACCGTAGTACTGAAGGAATGAATACATCTGCTTATCCTGTGCAGACGGTTCATGCCTTGAGTCAACGAGCTGGATGACTTTAAGAAGGCCGTCCCTTTTTGTAAGGAAGGTCTCCATCATCTTTCCCCAGTCCTCAGACACAGATTTGGATACCTTTGCATAACCGTATCCGGGAAGGTCGACAAGTCTGAACTCCCCACTGTTGATATCAAAGAAATTTATAGTTCTGGTCTTTCCGGGTGATGAACTGACCTTTGCAAGAGACTTACGTCCAAGAAGCAGGTTGATAAGGGACGATTTTCCCACGTTCGATCTGCCTGCAAAGGCTATCTCAGGAAGCCCTGCCTCAGGATACTGAGAGGGCTTGACTGCAGAAGTCAGGAATTCAGCCGTCTTTATGATCATACCAAAGCCTCTCTTAAAGCATCATCTATGGTATCCAGCAGAACGAACTGCATATCATTTCTGACGCTTTCGGGAAGATCCTCTATGTCTCTTTTATTGTCCGCAGGAAGCAGGACTTTTTTGATGCCCATCCTGTGAGCTGCAAGTGCTTTTTCCTTAAATCCGCCTATAGCAAGGACTTTGCCTCTCAGGGTGATCTCTCCGGTCATTGCTACATCCTTTCTTACAGGCCTTCCTGTAAGAGCTGAAACGACGGATGTACACATGGTGACACCTGCGCTGGGGCCATCCTTTGGAACTGCTCCTTCAGGGATATGGATATGGATATCCTTGTCCTTGTAGAATTCAGGATCTACACCGAGTTTTTTCTGGTGCGCCCTTATATAGCTGATGGCGGCCTTTGCAGATTCCTGCATGACGTCTCCGAGCTGTCCTGTGAGGAGTATGTGCCCTTGTCCGGGAAGGACTGCAGTCTCTATGAAGAGGGTCTCTCCTCCGACTACTGTCCAGGCAAGGCCTGTCGCAACTCCGACCTCGTTCTTTCCGAGTATCTTATCGTAAGACACCTTTTTCTTTCCAAGATAGTCTTCTATATTTTTGGCTGTGATGCTGTGCTTTGAAGTATCTCCTTCAACGACTTTTCTTGCTACCTTGCGGCAAACAGAGCCTATGTTCTTTTCAAGGCTCCTGACTCCGGATTCGCGGGTATAGTTGTTGATGATTGCTGCAACAGCAGTTTTGGTTATGCTTATTTGTTTTGTCGTAAGACCGTTAGCCTTGATCTGTTTAGGTACAAGATATTTAAGAGCTATCTGTATCTTTTCTTCCATTGTATAACCGGAAAGGTCAAGTACTTCCATCCTGTCAAGAAGCGGTCTTGGGATGGTATCAGTATCATTGGCTGTGGTTATGAAAAGGACCTTTGAAAGATCAAAAGGAACTTCGAGATAGTGATCCACGAACTCCTTGTTCTGCTCTGGATCGAGGACTTCAAGAAGAGCAGATGCAGGATCTCCTCTGAAATCCATGCCTATTTTGTCTACTTCGTCAAAAAGGAATACGGGATTGTTCTTTCCGCATTCTTTGATAAGGCTCATGACACGCCCGGGGATCGCTCCCACATAGGTCCTTCTGTGGCCCCTTATTTCTGCTTCATCCCTTACTCCGCCAAGAGACATGTGAACAAATTCTCTTCCTGTAGCTCTTGCAACAGATCTTGCAATGGAAGTCTTTCCTACTCCGGGAGGGCCTACAAGGCAAAGTATTGGAGCTTTATTCTCTGTTGAAAGGTGCCTTACTGCAAGGAACTCAACTATACGATCCTTTACCTTTTCCATTCCGAAATGATCCTCATCGAGAACTTTTTCTGCTGCAAGCAGATCGAGTTCTTCGCTTGATGATTCGTTCCACGGAAGATCAAGAACGCTCTCGATATAATTCCTGTATACAGGAACATCGGCAGAATTGCCGGGCATCCTTGAAAATTTATCTATTTCTTTTTCTATCTTTTTTGTAACAGCTTCAGAGAGTTTAAGATCGTAGAGTTTCTTTCTCCAGGTTTCAGCTTCGTCGCTGGTGCTCTCTCCGTCTCCGAGCTCTTCCTGTATGGCCCTGATCCTTTCTCTAAGGTAGTACTCCCTCTGATTCTTATCCATGGAATTCTTGACCTTGGAGTGTATCTTGTCCTCGAGCCTTAATATCTCATTTTCTCTTTTCAAAAGATCTATTATGAGATTGAGTCTCTTTTTGACATCAACAGTAGAGAGGACTTTTTGTGAGTCCTCCGTATTGAGCTGCATTGAAGAAGCTATTGTGTCAGCAAGTCTTCCGCCCTGCCTGATGGTGTCGATGGCTACGTTGTTCTCTGCGCCGTGCTTTTGATGCTTTTGAGAATACTCATCATAAAGCTCAAGAGCAGTCCTCATGAGCGCGACTATATCCGCAGGCGGATCTTCAGGATCGTTTTCCTCTATTTCTTCTGCGGATACGAGGAAATATGGAGTCTCCTGATGCATTTCCTGAAGCTTTGCTCTGTACTGTCCGTCTACAAGGACCCTTACATTATCCCCGGGAAGTTTGAGCATCTGCTTTATCTTTGCAACGGTACCTATCTGATAAATATCTGCTGTCGTAGGAAGATCCGTGTTTGAATCTTTTTGTGCAGCAAGAAAGACGGTCTGGTTCATCATCATGGCTCTTTCAAGAGCAATGATGGATTTTTCTCTTCCCAAATCGAAATGGACTACCATATTCGGGTATACTGTGACGCCCCTTAAGGGGATCATAGGCATAAGTTCGCTCATATAGCTATCTTTCCTTCTTCGATATCCTTTTTCGTTACAACGACTTTCTTTATATCCTTCTTTGAGGGGACTTCGTACATGACGTCTGTCATGGCCTCCTCTATTATGGACCTAAGTCCTCTTGCTCCTATCTTCTTCGCAGCCGCTTTTTCAGCGATGGCCCTGATGGCATCCTGCTCAACTTCAAGATCTACTCCGTCATATGAGAGGAGTTTCTTATACTGCTTTATAAGAGCATTCTTTGGTTCTGTTATGATCCTCATGAGAGCATCTATGCTCAGTTCATCCAATGTGGCTATGACAGGAACTCTTCCGATGAATTCCGGGATAAGACCGTATCTTAAGAGGTCTTCGCCCTGTACCTGCTCAAGGATATGAGGATCGTCTTTTTTGACTGAAACTATCTCCGAGTTGAATCCTATGGTCTTTTCGCCCATCCTTCTTTGGATGATCTTGTCAAGTCCGTCAAAGGCTCCTCCGCATATGAAGAGGACATTAGTCGTATCGAACTTTATGAACTCCTGCTGAGGATGCTTTCTTCCTCCCTGAGGAGGTACGTTTGCTTCCGTACCTTCGAGTATTTTAAGAAGAGCCTGCTGGACGCCTTCTCCCGATACATCCCTTGTTATGGAAGGATTATCAGTCTTTCTTGCAAGCTTATCTATTTCATCTACATAGACTATGCCTCTTTGAGCTTTCTCTATGTCCCAATCGGCTGCCTGTATGAGTTTGAGGAGTATATTTTCGACGTCTTCACCTACATAGCCGGCCTCAGTAAGGGCTGTTGCATCTGCGATGGCAAAGGGCACGTCAAGAAGCTTTGCAAGGGTCTGAGCCAGCAAAGTTTTTCCTGAACCTGTGGGTCCTATCATTATGATATTGGACTTTTGCACTTCAACATCTTTCAGAGGATCGTCTTCTTCTGAAACTGTCTTTTTTTCTACAAGTCCTTTGACTCTTTTGTAATGGTTGTAAACAGCTACTGCAAGTATCTTTTTTGCTCTGTCTTGATCTATGACATAATCATCAAGAGCTTTTCTGATCTCAGAAGGCGTTGGAAGAGGACCGGAAAAATCTACAGTAGCTTCTTCCTTCATCTTTCCGAATTCCTCATCGAGGATATCCTGACACATTGCAACGCATTCGTCGCATATATAAACATCAGGACCTGCAATGAGTCTTCTCACCATGCTCTGCGGTTTATTGCAGAAGCTGCAGACCAATTCTTTTGAACTATCGTATTTCGGCATTTATCTCTTTTCTACCACCTTGTCTACAAGACCGTAAGCCACGGCCTCTTCGGCATCCAAATAATTGTCTCTATCAGTATCCGTCTCGATCTTTTCCAGAGGCTGACCTGTATTTGCAGCAAGTATCCTGTTCATCTTTGAACGGATCTTGAGTATGTGTTCTGCAGCTATCTTTATATCCTCTGCCTGACCCTGAGCTCCGCCCAAAGGCTGATGTATCATGACTTCTGCGTTTGGAAGAACATATCTCTTTCCTTTTGTGCCCGCACTAAGGAGGAATGCGGCCATGGATGCTGCCATTCCCACGCAAATAGTGGATACATCAGGTCTGATGTACTGCATAGTATCATAAATAGCCATTCCTGCGGTTATGACGCCGCCCGGGCTGTTTATATACATATTGATATCCTTGTCAGGATCCTCTGATTCAAGGAACAGAAGCTGAGCCACAACAAGACTTGCAGTGGCATCGGTGATCTCGTCATCTATAAAGATGATCCTGTCCTTGAGCAGCCGGGAATAGATGTCGTAGGAACGTTCACCTCTTGAGGTCTGCTCCACAACAATAGGTACTAAATTGCTCATAAATTATTCTTCAGCTTTCTCTTCTGCCTTCGGTTCCACTATCTTTGCATTGTCATAGATGAAATCGACGGTATTTCTGTATACTATATCTTCCTTCAGATAGCCTTCGCTTGCTGCAAGAGATTCTTTGACCTTTTCAACATCCATCTGATATGCATCTGCATAGGTAGCATATTCCTTTTCGAGGTCTTCTGCAGTTGCCTCTATGCCTTCCTTTGCTGCAACAGCCTGAACGAGAAGAGTTGTATGTACTCTGGCTTCTGCATCCGGTCTGAAATTCTCATTAAGGTTCTGATCTGCGGACTCAAGATATTTTCTCACTGCTTCTGCAGAAACTCCCTGGTTTACGAGTCTTTGGAGATAGTCGTTCTTCATCTGATCTATCTCGTCCTTGATCATAACTTCAGGAATGTCTACAGGGTTTGCATCGCAAAGAGCAAGAAGTGCCTTATTCTTTCCGTCATAGGCATTCTTGTCATCTGTCTGTTTCTGAAGCTTTTCCTTTACATCTTTTTTGAGTTCATCAAGAGTATCGAATTCTGATACGTCCTTTGCGAATTCGTCATCGAGTTCAGGGAACTCTTCATACTGAACTTCGTGTACCTTACACTTGAAGACTACGTCTTTTCCTGCAAGATGCTCTGCCTGATATTCTTCAGGGAATGTAACGTTTACATCCTTGTCCTCGCCTGCCTTTACGCCTACGAGCTGTTCTTCAAATCCCGGGATGAATGTTCCGGAACCAAGTTTGAGAGAATACTTCTCTGCTGTGCCGCCTTCGAACTGCTCTTCTCCAAGGAATCCTGCATAGTCGATGACTACAGTGTCTCCGAGTTCTGCAGCTCTTTCTACGCTTACGAGTCTTGCATTCCTTGATCTAAGGTTGTCTATTTCTATATCTACATCCTCATCTGTGATGACCATGGGCTTGAATTCTACTTCGAGTCCCTTATAGTTCTTTACTTCTACTTCTGGAGCTACAGTGACTGTGATGGTAACTGTAAAGCCTTTGCCCTGCTCAAGCTTCTCATCTCCGAACTCAAGAGACGGTCTGTCTACTGCGTCAAGCTTAAGTTCATCAAGAGCCTTTGGATAGGCCTCTTCTACCATATCGTTTATAGCTGTTTCGAAAAATACGGAAGATCCGTATCTCTTTTCTATGATGCTGCGCGGAGCCTTACCTTTTCTGAATCCATCGACAGTGATCCTGCCTCTTTCCTTAAGATAAGCCTTCTGAAGAGCTGCTTCGAACTCTTCTGCGCTGAATTCCATGGTGAATTTTGCGTTGTTTCCTTCTCTTTCAACAAATACTGCTTTCATTTATTTTCCTCCTTATTTATCTCATAATGAGACAAGGATAGATTATATCACAAGACCTTTTCTCTTGCAAAGCATTCTTGGCGTATAAAAAATATACTTGCAATGAATCTTTATACATGGTAATATTTGTGCGTTTTTACTATTATGGAACAAGAGACTAAATACACAATTAAAGATCAAAAAACGGCAGATCTCATTTGGGACGAGGTCCTTAATGGAAAGTATGCAGACGCTTCAAGCGCAGAATCTGTCTTTATGGAAGGCGCCTACTTTGACACAAAAAGCAGGGTCCTAAAAAAAAACAACATGGCACTGAGGGTCCGCTGCGAAGGGTCCATTTGCTTTGCTACTCTCAAGTGGGGTGGCGGCAGCGTGGTACATGGTCTTCATGAACATCAGGAAGTCAATATACCCATAGACACTGACAGCTGCTTCATTGCTCCTCCGCTCGATATCTTTGAAGAAAGCATCGACGGACAGAAGATGAGCGAACTTGTGGGAAGCGAAGAACTTGAAGTGCTCTTCAAGACCCTGATCACAAGAAGAAGAGCAAAGCTTCACTATAGAGGCAGCATAGTAGAGCTTGCCATAGATCAAGGGAAAGTGACTACCGGAGAAAAAGAAGAGCCCATATCCGAAATGGAGATAGAACTCTACGCAGGAGAACTTGCAGACGTCCTCGAACTTACCCAGATAATAGCCGAAAAGTACGACCTTCAGCCAGAGAACAGATCAAAATATGCGAGAGCGATAGCATTGCTTTAAGCAGTGCATTACAAAACATATATTTCACGCATCAATATATGTACTTATACTTCCGCGCCAAGCGGAAGTTTTTTATTAAAAAGATCACCACTTTTTTAATGACTGCAGCCTTTTATTTTCAAGGGTCACAGCCATTTTAACCAACTTTTTTGTCCCTGTAGGCTTTTCAAGAGTCACAGCCATTTTTACCAACACGTTTTGTCCTATAAGCTACTATTTAGATAAAAAAATCCCCTTTGCCAAACTTGCGGCAAAGGGGATCATTACTATTCAGGGTCTTGTCAAAGTGACCTAGGCATACGCCTCTTTTTTAGATAGTTCTTTCAGAATATATTATTCTGATGCCATCTTCTTGTATCCTGCAAGACGGTTCTTTGCATCTTGCTCTGTGAGAGTCAGGAGCTCTTCTGCAGTTTCCGGGAATTCCTTGACAAGGCTTGAATAACGGACCTGGTTCATGATGTAGTCTCTGAAGTTCCCTGTCGGATCCTTAGAGTCGAGTGTGAACGGGTTCTTTCCTTCTTCCTTTGCCTTAGGATCGAATCTGTAGAGCTGCCAATATCCGCAGTTTACAGCTTCCTTCTCATTGGTCTGAGTCCTTGTCATGCCGCCCTTGATACCGTGGTTGATGCAAGGAGCATAGCAGATGATGAGAGATGGACCGTGATAGCTTTCAGCTTCCTTTACAGCCTTGAGGAACTGGTTCTTGTCAGCTCCCATTGCGCACTGAGCTACATATATATATCCGTAGCTTGCAGCTATCATTCCGAGATCCTTCTTCTTGATCTTCTTTCCTGATGCTGCGAATTTAGCTATAGCTGCTGTCGGAGTAGCCTTTGAAGCCTGTCCGCCTGTATTGGAATAGACCTCTGTGTCGAATACGAGGATGTTGATGTCTTCACCGGATGCAAGTACGTGATCGAGGCCTCCGAATCCGATATCATATGCCCATCCGTCTCCGCCAAGGCACCAGATAGACTTCTTTACGAGGTCATCTTTTCTTGCAGCGACTTCCTTACCGAGCTTTCCTGCTTTTCCTGTAAGTTTTGCGTCCTTTATAGCTTTCATGAGCTCATCGGAACGTTCTCTTGAGCCTTCACCTTCACTGAAGTTATCGATCCATGCCTTTGCTGCTTCCCTTACGCTTTCGTTCTCAGTCGTTTCGCAAAGCTGGGATACTATTCCGCAAAGTTCTTCTCTTCTTACTCTTGCGCCTGTAGCCATACCAAGGCCGTATTCTGCGTTGTCTTCAAAGAGTGAGTTAGCCCATGAAGGTCCTCTGCCGTTTACATCCTTTGTATATGGCATTGAAGGTGCAGATCCGCCCCAGATAGATGAGCAGCCTGTAGCATTAGCGATCATCATCCTGTCGCCGAAGAGCTGTGTTACTACTTTGATATATGGAGTCTCTCCGCATCCTGCGCAAGCGCCGGAGAATTCGAAGTACGGATTTCTGAACTGGCTTTCCTTGACTGTAGGTTTGATAGCCTGAGCCTTTTCTGTGACCTTTCTTGAATACTCCCAATTTGCTGCTTCAGGAAGTTCCTCTTCAAGCGGTGTCATTGTGATAGCCTTTTCCTTTGCAGGGCATATGTCTACGCAGTTTCCGCAGCCAAGGCAGTCAAGCGGAGATACCTGCATTCTGAAGAAGAGACCTTCGAGACCTTTTCCTGTTGCCTTAATAGTCGTGAAACTCTTTGGAGCAGCAGCAACTTCTTTCTCATCAAGGAGAACAGGTCTTATCGTTGCGTGCGGACATACGAAGGAGCACTGGTTGCACTGAATACATTTTTCAGGATCCCACTTAGGAACGCTGATGGCAACGCCTCTCTTTTCATATGCGGATGTGCCGCTTGGGAAGTGGCCGTCTTCCATGCCGATGAACTTGCTGACAGGGAGCTTATCTCCTTCCTGGCGGTTCATTGGAACGAGGATCTCATCGATGAACTTAGGATTCTTTGATGCCTTTGCCTTCTTATCGCTTGCAGTCTTCCAGCTTTCAGGTACTTCTACCTTGTGAAGTCCTGTTACTCCTCTGTCAACTGCCCGGCAGTTCTGCTCTACTATCTCTTTACCCTTACGTCCGTAGGTATGTTCGATGGAATCCTTAAGATACCTTTCAGCATCCTTCATAGGAATTACGTTTGCAAGTTTAAAGAAAGCAGACTGCATGATCATATTGATATGATTGCCAAGGCCTATTTCCTTTGCGATGCCTACTGCATCGATGGTGTAGAAGTTGATCTTGTTGTTTGCTATGTACTGCTTGAGATATGCAGGCAGATTCTTGTCAAGATCCTTATCTGACCAGTTGCAGTTAAGAACGAAATCTCCGCCCTTCTTAAGGCCTTCGATGACATTGTACTGATGTACGTATGCCTGGTTGTGGCATGCAACATAGTCTGCAGTTGTAATAAGATATGTAGACTTGATCTTGTTCTTTCCGAAACGGAGGTGGGAAATAGTGATGCCGCCGCTCTTCTTTGAGTCATAGGAGAAGTAGCCCTGAGCATACATCTTTGTATTGTCTCCTATGATCTTGATAGCCTGCTTGTTTGCACCGACTGTTCCGTCAGATCCAAGGCCCCAGAACTTGCAGCGAACTGTTCCTTCAGGTTCTGTTGTGATATCTGCAGTCTTAAGGGATGTTCCGTATACATCATCATCGATACCGATGGTGAACTTATCCTTTGGACTTGCTTTCTTGAGGTTGTCAAAGACTGCCTTGATCATTCCCGGAGTCGTATCCTTAGAACCAAGGCCATATCTGCCGCCAACTATTACAGGTGCATCTTTTACGCCATTGTACATGGAGCATACGTCAAGATAGAGAGGATCTCCGGATGCGCCGGGTTCTTTGGTCCTGTCAAGGACTGCGATCTTCTTGACTGTCTTTGGAAGGACAGCCTTAAGATACTTAGGTGCCCACGGTCTATAGAGGTGGACCTTTACAAGGCCGACCTTTTCGCCCTTCTTTACAAGAACATCGATGAGTTCTTCAGCTGTTTCGCAAACAGAACCCATTGCGATGATGACTCTTTCAGCATCCTTTGCGCCTACGTAGTCGAACGGTTTATATTTTCTTCCTGTGATCTTTCCGATCTCCTTCATATAGTCAGCGACTATCTCAGGAAGAGCATCGTAGTAACCCTGTGCAGCTTCTCTTGCCTGGAAGAAGATATCAGGATTCTGAGCTGTTCCTCTGATGACAGGATGTTCAGGATTGAGCGCGTTGTCTTTAAATTCCTTTACCTTATCCATATCTACAAGACCTTTAAGATCTTCATAGTCTATGAGTTCGATCTTCTGGATCTCATGAGATGTTCTGAATCCGTCGAAGAAGTGAAGGAACGGTACCTGTCCCTTGATAGCGGAAAGATGTGCGACTGCTGCCATATCTTCTGCTTCTTGTACAGAGTTTGAGCAAAGAAGAGCAAATCCTGTCTGTCTGCATGCCATGACGTCAGAGTGGTCTCCGAAGATACAAAGAGCATGAGCAGCAAGAGTTCTTGCACTTACATGGAAGACTGCAGGAAGAAGTTCGCCTGCGATCTTGTACATATTAGGGATCATAAGAAGAAGACCCTGAGATGCTGTGTAGGTGGTAGTAAGCGCACCTGCCGCAAGGGATCCGTGTACAGCACCTGCAGCTCCTGCTTCAGACTGCATCTCTACGACTTTTACTTTCTGTCCGAAGATGTTGGTCTGGCCATGAGCTGACATCTCATCTACGGATTCTGCCATAGGAGATGACGGGGTGATAGGATAGATGGCTGCAACGTCAGTAAAAGCATATGATATATATGCGGCTGCGCTGTTACCATCCATGGTTTTGGTTTTTTTGGCCATTATAATTTCCTCCAAAATATATAAAATAGCTTTAATGATCGATGGTGAAAAAAGTTCATATCTCAACCAATTGATTGTATCATTTTATGCAGAAAAAAGAAACAGGACCATACATTAAAAGTCCTGTTTCCTAAGCATTTACTCATTATTTATCATCTTTATTTGCAAAACTGTCAGCTTGCTCCTGAGTCCTTACGACTGTTCCTTTGGGAATGGAGTTCGTGATCCACAAATTGCTTCCTATGACAGAGCCGTCGCCTATAAAGGTGTTACCGCCAAGGATGGAAGTACCCGAATAGATTATGACATCATTTCCTATATCCGGGTGTCTTTTTATGTTCTTTACTAGGCTTCCGTCAGGATTTACTGCAAAGCTCTTTGCGCCAAGAGTCACATGCTGATAGAGTTTGACGTGATCACCTATGGTCGTAGTCTCTCCGATGACGACTCCCGTGCCGTGGTCAATGAAAAATGACTTTCCTATCTTGGCTCCGGGATGTATATCTATACCTGTGACAGTATGAGCATACTCAGTCATCATCCTCGGGATTATATCTATGCCCATTTCATACATGATATGAGCTATCCTGTAGATGGAGATAGCCTTGAATGCAGGATATGTAAGTACTATCTCATCAGTGCTCTTTGCAGCCGGGTCTCCCTCATAACCTGCCTGGATATCGGTCTCTATTACAGCAAGGAGCTTGGGAAAATGATCGAGTATATCTGCAGCCTTTGATTCGGAAACCAAAGAATCATCATAAATATATTTAAGGGCTCTTGAGAGAGCGTCGAAAGCTCTCATAAGCTCCCATGTCCTCTTCTCCTTTGGCACGAAGCGGTCCCTGCTGCTTCCGAAATGATAAGGAAAGAGCGCTACTATAGAGTGTTTTATAAAATCTTCGACGACTTCACTGAGTCCTATGTATTTGCTTTCAGTCGATATCTCGCCTGCTTTTTGCATCTTTTCTGCAACTTCATCAAGTCTTGCTGCAGAAACGCCTTTATCGCTCATACTTTTTACCTCTTTTTATGTACCATGTTTATTCGATTATACAAAAACAGGCTCCGTTTGTGAAGCGGAGCCTGCATGTTTGTTATTATCCTTTATCAGTTGGATGAACCTGTATACAGCTGATAATATCTGCCCTTTTGAGCAAGGAGCTCTTCGTGAGTTCCTCTCTCTATGATATGTCCGCCTTCAACGACCATGATGGCATTTGCGTTCTGAACAGTTGACAGTCTGTGAGCTATGACAAAGGTAGTCCTTCCTGCCATGAGCCTGTCCATACCCTGCTGTATGAGAGCTTCTGTTCTTGTATCTATGCTGGAGGTTGCTTCATCAAGTATCATTACAGGAGCATCTTCTATGGCAGCTCTTGCTATGGCCAGGAGCTGGCACTGTCCCTGAGACAGCTGGCTTCCTGTACCTGAAATGACTGTGTCATAACCTTGAGGCAGTTTCATTATGAAGTTATGAGCATTTGCAAGTTTTGCTGCTGCCATGACTTCTTCGTCAGTTGCATCGAGTTTTCCATACCTGATGTTATCGGCGATGGTCCCTGTAAAGAGGTTAGTCTCCTGAAGGACTATGCACATGGCGTGGCGAAGGTCATCCTTCTTTATCTTGTTTATATTGATCCCGTCGAACCTTATCTTTCCGTCTTCTATATCATAGAATCTGTTTATGAGGTTCGTGATGGTAGTCTTTCCTGCGCCTGTAGATCCGACAAAAGCGATCTTTTGTCCCGGTTTTGCAAAGAGAGATATGTCAAAGAGTATCTGCTTTTCAGGTATATAGCTAAAGTCTACATCCGTAAACCTTACATCGCCCTCGACCTTCCTGTATTCTACTACGCCGCTGGTCTTGTGAGGATACTTCCATGCCCACGTACCTGTATGATGATCGGTCTCTTCCATAGTGCCGTCTTCCTTTTCAACGGCATTCACCAAGGTGACATAACCTTCGTCTACTTCCGGTTTTTCATCTATGACCTTGAATATGCGCCTTGCACCGGCAAGAGCCATAACAAGGGAGTTCACCTGCTGAGAGATCATCGTAACAGGCCTTGTAAAGTTCCTTGAAAGAGTAAGGAAGGATGCGAGCATACCAAGAGTGAGCATGCCGTTTCCTTTTATGGCTATATAGCCTCCTACTACGGCAAGAAGAACATACTGCACGTTGCCGAGGCTTACGTTTATAGGCATAAGTATGCCTGCAAGCGCATTTGCTATTATTGATCTGTTTTTAAGATCGTGATTTCTCTCGTCAAACTCTTTCTTGATGGCTTCTTCGTGGCAGAATACCTGAACGACCTTCTGCCCGTTAAGGTTCTCTTCGATGAATGCGTTCATAAGTCCGAGAGAATTCTGTCTTAAAGTAAAGTTCCTCGATGAAGCGCCGCCCACAGCAATGCTTACGAAGTAAATGACTATGATGGTACCTATAACAACAAGTGTCAGCATCCATGAGAGTCTGAGCATTGCTGTAAATACAGCTACGATGGATATAACAGAAGAAAAGACTTCTGTAAGAGACTGAGATACAAGCTGGCGTATGTTGTCTATATCGTTTGTAAATCTCGACATGGTATCACCATAGGGGTGAGTGTCGAAATATCCTATGGGCAGAGTCTGAAGATGATCGAAAAGTGATGTTCTCATCTTGTAAAGCATGCCGTTGCTGACTCCCACCATGAGGAGCTGCCTTATGAGGATAACAAGCACGCTTATGCCGTAGAGTCCCGCCATTCTTGCTATGGCAAGTTTTAAGGGTCCAAAATCAGCAACAGTCTGCGCAAGCATGGGTTTGATACAGTTATCTATGACTTCTCCGAGGAACATAGATGACCTGACGCTGATAAGAGCCTGTGCAACTACGCATACAGCAACAAGAATGAGCTTTATGAGGTCTGTCCTTTCAAAATATGAAATAAGTCTACCGAGAAGCTTTCCTGTATCGGCTTCAAGTCTGATAGCTCCGCCTGCAGCTCCGGGTCCTCTGTTGCTTGCAGACTTTTCAGACTGCTCTTTTCTCATTTTTTCGATCTCTTGATCACTTATCCGCTTTCGGCTCATCAAAGTCACCTCCCTTCGTCTGAGATTCATATACTTCACGGTATATCTCATTGGATGCCATGAGCTGGTCATGAGTACCGACTCCGCTGATGATACCGTCATCGATGACGATTATCCTGTCAGCATCCTTTACTGAAGATATACGCTGGGCAATTATGAGCTTAGTTACTTCAGGCATGAATTCCCTGAAGCCTCCTCTGATCCTTGCTTCCGTTGCAGTATCTACTGCGCTGGTCGAGTCATCGAGGATCAGTATCTTTGGATCTGTAAGGAGCGCTCTTGCGATGCAAAGTCTTTGCTTTTGTCCTCCTGATACATTGGATCCGCCCTGCTCGATGGGAGAATCAAGTCCCGCTGGAAGAGCCTTTACAAAGGAATCTGCCTGAGCAAGTCTTAAAGCTTCCCAAATCTCATCGTCTGTTGCATCAGCTTTTCCCCACTGCATGTTGGACCTGATAGTACCTGAGAAGAGAAGATTCTTTTGAAGGACCATGGCTACGCCGCTTCTTAAGACCGTAAGGTCTATGTCCTTGACATTGTCACCACCTACATATACGGCGCCTGTCCTTACGTCATAGAGCCTTGGTATGAGCTGAACGAGGCTTGTCTTTCCTGTGCCTGTTCCTCCGATAATACCTATGGTCTCTCCGGACTTTATTTCAAGATCTATATCTTTCAAACAATCCTTACCTTCGCCGTAAGCAAAGCTCACATTTTCGAATCTTATGGAACCGTCCTTAAGTTCTTTGATAGGATCGTCGCAATTCTTGATATCAGGCTCTTCATTGAGAACAGCAACTATACGGTCTCCTGCAGCCTTTGCCTGAGTCAGGTTAAGGAAGATCATAGAAAGCATCATCAGACTCATAAGGATCTGAAGTATATAGTTCATGATGCTCATGAGCTGACCTGTAGTCATATCGCCTGCAACTATGAACTTTGCGCCAAGCCAGCATACGCCCAAAGAGCATACATACATGGAGATGTTCATGACAGGTGCGTTGATGGCAACTATGCGCTCAGCTTTTATGGAAAGATTCTTCAGCATACCTACTACGCCTCTGAATTTTTCTTTTTCAAACTCTTCGCGTACAAAGGATTTGACGACTCTTATGCCTCTGACATTTTCCTGTACGGTCCTGTTTACATCGTCATAGGATTCGAAGACCTTTTTGAAAAGAGGCATGGCTTTTTTCATGATGATCCCAAGGCCAAGTCCGAGGAAAGGAAGCACTGCAAGGAATACAAGAGGAAGTCTCTTGTTGATCCTGAATGACATGATAAGAGCAAATATCATGCCGGCAGGCGCTCTTGTTGCCATTCGGGTAGACATATTGAAGGCAAATTGAAGTCTTGTCACATCGGAAGTCATCCTTGTAACAAGACCTGCTGATGAGAATTTATCTACATTAGAAAATGAAAATGTCTGTATCTTGTGATACATGTCGTGTCTGATGTTGGTAGCAAATCCGCAAGATGCTATGGCGGAAAAGACTCCCGACAAAATGCCGAATACCATGGATATGACAGCATATACGAGCAGAACGAGACCTACCTGCTTGATCACTTCCATGTTGCCGACTTCGACACCTTTATCTATGAGGTCGGCCATTTTGTAGGGAATGAGCACCGACATCATGACCTCTGCAAGGACACACAGAGGCGTGGCTATCGTATAGAACCAATAGCCTTTAACGCATTTTAGCAAACGTTTTAGCATTAAATCTGACCTACTTCTTTCGGCTCCCATGAGCCGACAAATACCTTTCTTCTTATATCCTTACAATTATAGCAAAGATATGGAAAAAACAAAATCTACATTGAAAAAAAAATGTCTATGCGTTAATATATTTAAGGTCATGGGGCATTAGCTCAGCTGGGAGAGCGCAAGGTTCGCAATCTTGAGGCCAGGGGTTCGATCCCCCTACGCTCCACCACGAAAAACAGAATGGATTCATTCCATTCTGTTTTTTGTTGATCAAATGAAAGGGGGATCGAACCCGCGAGGGCGCGAACGTAGAGAGAAGGTCCAGTGT
>JAZQCD010000019.1:0-4356 GCA_045546135.1 Anaerovoracaceae bacterium | reverse complement strand
TGCATGTGTTAGGCACGCCGCCAGCGTTCATCCTGAGCCAGGATCAAACTCTTAATTAAATCTTATTCAATCATCCTTTTTAGATGGTCAAATCTTAAGTTTGAGCTTTCGCTCCAGGACGCGCTTTGCGTCTTGTTTTTTTCGCTTTGCGAAATTATTGTTTTTTGTTTTGGAATTGTACAGGGAACTTTTTTAAAGTTCCTTACCAACCACTTTCGCGGTCGGTTGTACTAGTCTTTGAAAGGAAACTTAATTCCTTTCTCTTGACTTTGTTTCTTCTTCACTATTCGATGTTTTCAAGGTACAATTTGTCGCTCGTTTGTGGCGAGCTTTTTTATATTAAGCGTTTAGACCTCTTTTGTCAACAACTTTTTTTAAGTTTTTTAAACTTTTTTTTAAAAAGATTTTGCCTTGTGTACGGTACTGTTTTTGACCACAAAATATAGTGCAAAGCTTTCGCCCTGCACTATATTCCAGCCGCTATTCTCCTGACATTCCGCTATATATGACAGCGGATTCCTGCATTTTCTTATTGGGTCTTTGCGCGCTTTGAGACCCGGCTCAAGATCATACAGACGTGTAATTCCCGAGTGCCCCCCGGTACATATTTTTAGATCTATTCTTCGATCTCTACGTTTTTGTATTCTGCAACTGCAGCGTCAATGCTCTGAGCTTCTGCTCCTTCACCGACGATCTTTCTTGTGATGATACCAACTATCATGGCTACTGCAAGAGCTGTGAGTGTGATAAGGCTTCCGCCTGTTGCACTGTTGTGTCCAAAGCTCAGTGTAAGTCCGCCTATACCGCATACGAGGATAGCTGCAACAGGATAGAGGTTCCTGTTGTCTCCCAGGTCTACCTTAGAGAGGAGCTGCAGTCCTGAAACTGCTATGAATCCGTAAAGAGCTACGCATGCTCCGCCCATGACGCACTTTGGTATGGAGTTGATAACTGCAACGAAAGGTGTAAAGAAGGACAGGATCATGCATCCGAATGCTGCTGACCTTATCGTATATGTAGAAGCATTTCCTGTAATGGCAACGCATCCTATGGATTCTCCGTAGGTCGTGTTAGCGCAGCTTCCGAAGATAGTTCCTACTACAGAACCGAGTCCGTCTCCAAGAAGTGTCTTGTCAAGGCCGGGGTCGGTTATAAGGTCTTTTCCTATGATGTTTCCTAGGTTCTTGTGATCTCCTACATGCTGAGCGAGTTCGACTACAGCTATAGGCGCATAGATGAGAAGGAGCGTAACTGCTGCTGACCAATCTATAGGCGCATAAGTACCGTTTGTCTGTATTGCTCTCATTATGTAGAGCTTCGGTACATCGACGATAGATCTGATGCTGAAAGTACCGAAAGCTTCTTCAAATGATGCAAAGCTCGTGATCTGAAGTGCTTCTATTCCTGCTGCTCTTCCGATAAGTGTGAGCACGAGAGCAAGTATATATCCTGCGCCGATGCCGTAGATGAACGGGAAGAGCTTCATGCTCTTGTTTCCTCTTACTGAAGAATATACTATAGCGAAGAATGTAAAAAGTCCAACAACTATATAGAGTATACTGCTGGAATCTCCTCCGTTAGTAGACATCCATCCTGTGGCTGTTCCGGAAAGAGAGAGTCCTATGAGAGTAACTATAGGACCTGCTATTGCTGCAGGCATGAGTTTGTTGACCCATGCGCTTCCTACGGCCTTGATGATGAAAGCAAATATCACGTAGACAAGGCCTGCGATGGCAACGCCTATGATGATTCCCCAATAGCCATAGCCTGCGCCGATGGAAGCTGCATATGCGGGAAGGAATGTGAACGTACTTCCGAGGAATACAGGGCTCTTCATCTTTGTGAAGAGCAGATAGATGAGAGTTCCGCATCCTGCGCCGAACAGTGCTGCTGCAGGATCGGAAGGAAGTCCGTTTCCGCTCATGATCATGGGGACGAGGAGCGTAGCCGCCATGATGGCTATCATTTGCTGGAATGCAAAGAGCAGGTTCTCTCTGCCCTTTGGCTTTTCGTGTACATCGTAGATCAATTTCATTTTTCTTTTTCTCCTTGTTTATGAAACTTTTGATCCGAGGCCTTTAAGTCCAAACAAAAACCTTGCCAATTTTGGCAAGGTAGAATATCAAAATATATGGGTGCCGCAGCACTTTTACATTCCCTTGCCAATATCTCTGTATTGGATTTAAAGATCTTGTTTTGTCATCGGTAATATTATCAAAGCAAAGCTTCCATGTCAATCTGAATGGAAGCCTTTTTGATCTTTTTCACATATTAATTATGAGGTTTGTAGGAGACTGTTCCGCAGACTCTGTCGCCTGCGTCTCCAGCCGCTGTCAAAATGTATCCCTTTTCGTTGAGAGGTTTATCAGAATAGTTTGCGCAATACACATGAACGTCGGGATGGTTCTTGTAAAGGAGCTCTAGACCCTGTTTTGCAGCAAAGATGCACATCATCTTTATCCTCTTGCAACCTGCATCCTTGCAATATTTGATGGCTGCATCTGCAGAGACCCCTGTTGCAAGAGCCGGATCTACTATGATGACCTGCCCGTCTGCTACGTCTACCGGCAGTTTGAAATAGTAAGTGACAGGCTGAAGCGTCTCTTCGTCTCTGTAGAGCCCTACATGACCGACCTTTGCCGTGGGGGAAAGTGTCCTGAGACCGTCTACCATTCCAAGACCGGCTCTTAAAATAGGGACTATGGTAAAGTCTTCGGCAAGTACAGGTGTAGTGATCTTCTGAAGAGGTGCCTGTATCTCCACATCCTTTAGGCTGAGATCTTTGAGCGCCTCATAACCCATCAATATAGTAAGTTCATTTACAAGTTCGCAGAACTCTTTAGAACCTGTATTAACATCGCAAAGGTGTGAGACCTTGTGCTTTATGAGCGGATGCTCAAAGACTGTTACATTTTTCAAAAATTCATCCATTTCAAAGATCCTTTCCGATCATCCCGCCACACCAAGTTTCTGACTTCAGGCGAAACCATCGAAATATAGTTTATCACTGAAAAACACGCCCTTTCAAGGAGGCATTGAAAAAAGTTTTTTCTAAATGTAATATATATATCGAAAGGTGATCAGAAGATGAAGAAAAAAGTTCAGTTAATGGATGAAGTCGCAGTGAAAAGAGCTCTTACAAGGCTTTCTTTTGAGATAGTTGAAAAGAGCACCGATCCTGAGAATATCGTCCTCATGGGGATAAGGACAAGAGGAGTCCCCATAGCATCAAGAATAGCAGAAAATATAAAGAATCACAGCGGCATCAAGCTGCCGGTGTGCGATCTTGACATAACTTTTTACAGAGACGACCTGTCCCACGTAACAGAGGATCCGACCGTAAAAAACGCCGATTTCGGGCTCGATATCAGCGGAAAGGAAGTTATCATCTGTGACGATGTTTTGTACACAGGAAGGACCGTTAGGGCGGCCATAGAAGCGATTTTTTCTCAGGGTCGTCCAGCAAAGATCGGACTTGCAGTCCTCATAGACAGAGGCCACAGAGAACTCCCCATCAGACCTGACTACATAGGCAAGAATGTGCCTACATCACAAAGAGAACTTATCAAAGTCAGCTTTGCAGAAGTAGACGGGATCACTGAAGTCAACCTCTATGAGAAAGACGAAAACGATCTTTAGAATGAAAATGTCCTTAAGGAAACCTCTATGAAAAAAATACTTGTAAGCGCCTGCCTTCTCGGTTTTGAGTGCAGGTATGACGGAAAATCGAAACCATGCGAGAAAGTCATTGATATGGCAAAAGCTGGCGATGCGGTCCTCATACCCGTATGTCCGGAACAGCTGGGCGGACTTGCTACACCCAGGACACCCTCCGAAAGACAAAGGACCAAGGACGGAAGTCTAAAAAGCGTATCGACCGCCGGAGCCGTACTGATGAAAGACGGAACTGATGTGACTGAAAATTATGCAAAAGGTGCAAGGATCGCTCTTGAGACAGCAAAGCTCAACGATGTGGAATGCGCCATCCTGAAATCGGGAAGTCCAAGCTGCGGCAGCGGCCTCATATATGACGGCAGTTTCACAGGTTCCAAAGCAAAAGGAGACGGAGTCACAGCGGAACTTCTCAAGAAAGAAGGTTTTACTGTAATATCGGAAGAGGATCTTTGATCTGACACATCAGCGCATAAAGTAAGATCCCGGCAGAGATGTGCCGGGATCTTTTATTATCGATATATACTTCGTTTTCGATATATATAATAGGGTAGAGTGAGAGTTATCCTCTCACCCTCCCATTGCACCGTACGTACCGGTCAGGTATACGGCGCTACATCAACGCAGAATCAAGCATTAACTCAGATAATACGCCAAAGGATCGACCAATCCCGGTCGGTCTTT
>JAZQCD010000018.1:0-3799 GCA_045546135.1 Anaerovoracaceae bacterium | reverse complement strand
ATTGATCCTCATCCCGCATGTTCATACCGTCGCATTGCAGAAACTCACCCATTGGACTGCCCAATCTTTTGAGTGTTTGAATCGCCTCTTTGAGTTTCGGATGCTCCATCGAGTAGCCAAAAGTAAATGATATATCTACATCAGGACGTGCTTCTTTTAACTCATTAATATATCTTTCAGCAAGCTTAACACTTCGTTCCCACTCTGTGCCGACTGTATTCCCGTCCCAGGATAACAGACAGTATCGACAGTGATTGCGGCATGGCACACATAGATTCTGAATCATTATGGATTTTGTTTGTATAGATTTCATGTTTTTCAGCCTCGAAATTCCATGTTTTTATTTGATCGATCTCAGTTACTCCGCATTCCTCGGCTCATACGGCACTGAAATGAAATCCTTCTTTTGGTGGTACAAGCAGCATACAGTTTCGATGTGCACTGTATGAGGGAACATGTCTACGGGAGTTGCTTCAATGAATTCGTAATGAGATCCATCAGAACATTCAAGATCTCTTAGGATATTTATGTCCCTTGCCAAAGTGGCCGGGTCGCAGGAAACATATACGAGTTTTTCAGGAGCGATACTGACTATGGTCTCAAGAAGTTTTTTATCGCACCCTGCTCTTGGCGGATCTACAACGATAACGTCAGCCTTTACGCCCTGAAGTTTCTCAGCTACAGCTTCTTCTGCTTTTCCTTCTATAAAAATCGCATTGACTATATGGTTCATTATGGCATTCCTGTTAGCCTGAAGTATAGCTTCGTGGACTGACTCTACACCTATGACCCTGCTGCATTTGTCAGAACAGAAAAGACCAATGGTGCCTGCTCCGCAGTAAAGATCCAGCATCGAGTCCCCTTCCTTAACGTAGGACTTAACGATACCGTAGAGCTTTTCGCACTGATCCGTATTGACCTGGTAGAAACTGAAGGGGTCTACCTCGAGCTCTATCTCCCCTATATGCTCGTGTATTATCTTCTCACCATCATACAGAAGCTCATACCCGTTCTTCTGAACGGTATATGCCATATACTCCCCATTCCTTGAAGTACGCACGATTAGCCTTTCTGAGTTTTTCCTAGGGTCATTTCTGAAAACTTTTGTTATTTCCATTGCCTTTTCCGGCTGTATGGGACATTCTTCGCAGTGAATGTTGCAATAGGGGCGTCCACCCTCAACGTTGAACTCTCCCTTATTCCTGTAATGAAATATCTTATCTGCCGGAACTATCTTGTTGATTTTAGGTTCCTCGAGCTTTGCTATCCTCGTCAGACAGTCCCTTACGTGCTTTTCCTTCCATTCAAGCTGCCTGTGGTATTCCATCCTGAGAAGCGGAGCTCCTCCGCAGGCCCTGCTTTCATCATAGCCTTTTACCAAAGCTTTATAGTAGCGTCCTTTATCCTTTAAGACAACTGCTTCCACGTCTTCTCCCGGAAGTGCTCCCTTGACAAAGACAGCCTTTCCGTCTATGTGCCCTATTCCTTCAGCTTTATCTGAAAGATCATCTATATGCAGTCTTATGGTCTCCAATTTAGTTCCTCTTAAATATATATCTGAATATTGATCTGATCGATCAAAAGTAAGTATATCATACAAAAGCATATTCTTTCTATTCCGGTCACTCGGGAATGACCGAAAAGCATCAAAGTCCTAAGGTCCTAGAATATAAAAATACCGCAGAGATCGTGAAATGATCTGCGGTATTGATATAGAATACTAGTTCTGGTTATAGTTTCTTCCTGAACGCTTTCTTTCGAGTTCTCCTAAGATCTTCTTTCTTAAGCGTATATCTACCGGTGTGATCTCAACAAGTTCATCGTCGTTGATCCATTCGAGAGCTTCTTCAAGTGTAAATACTCTCGGAGGAGTAAGGAGTACCTTGTCGTCTGATCCTGCAGCTCTCATGTTGCTTACATGCTTTGCTTTACATGGGTTTACTACCATATCGTCCTGGCGGCTGTTTTGGCCTACTATCATGCCCTCATATACATGTACTCCGGGAGCTACGAACATCTGGGCTCTTTCCTGGATATTGTTAAGAGCATAGGGAGTGGTAGTACCCTCTTCCTGAGCGATTATGGCTCCTGCTGATCTCTGAGGGATCTCGCCCTTGTAATCTTCATATCCTATGAAGCGGCGTACCATGATGCCTTCGCCTCTTGTTTCATTGATGAACTGAGATCTGTAACCCATGAGTCCTCTTGTAGGAGCTGTGTAGATGAGCCTTGATCTTCCGTTCTTTCCGTCCATGGAGATCATAGTACCTTTTCTGAAGTTAAGGTCTGAAATGATTGTTCCGGAATATTCGTCAGGGACTTCCAAGATGAGCTCTTCTACAGGCTCTTGCTTTTGACCCTTGTCGCCCTTCTTCCAGATGACTTCAGGCTTTGATACAGCAAGCTCGTAACCTTCTCTTCTCATGTTCTCGATGAGTATTGAAAGATGAAGTTCGCCTCTTCCTGAAACTTTAAAGCTGTCCGTAGTTGCAGTCTCTTCAACAAGAAGACCGACGTTAGTCTCAAGCTCTTTTGCAAGTCTTTCTCTTATATGCCTTGAAGTTACATACTTTCCTTCTTTACCTGCAAAGGGGCTCTTGTTGACCATGAAGTTCATGGAAAGTGTAGGTTCTTCGATTGCTATTGCAGGAAGCGCTATGATGTGATCTTCTCTGCAGATAGTATCACCGATAGTCACATCAGAGATACCTGAAAGAACGCAAATATCACCTGAATGAACTTCTTCTACTGCGACTCTCTTCATGCCTCTATAGATAAAGCACTGATTGATCTTTCTTGTGACATAGGATCCGTCAGGCTTTGCAACGCAGATGCTCTCGCCGGCTTTTATTACGCCCTTATCTATTCTTCCTATTGCAAGTCTTCCTACATAATCATCGTATCCGAGTGTAGATACCTGCATCTGGAGAGGTTCATCGTCAAGATCGGGATATGCTCCGCACTGATCGATTATCGTCTCAAAGAGCGGCGTGATATCAAGACCGCCAAGTCCTGCTGCGCTCTTCTTTATCTTGCTTCCGTCTGTTCCTTCGACTACAAGTCCTTCGACTTCAGATGGATCTCTTACAACTATCCCCTGGCGGGCTATACCGTAAAGGATCGGGAAGTCAAGCTGCCTGTCGTTTGCTTCAAGGTCCATAAAGAGTTCGTATACTTCGTCTACTACTTCCTTGATCCTTGCATCCTTCTTGTCTATCTTGTTGATGAGAAGGATTGGATTTAAGTTCTGCTCAAGAGCCTTAGAAAGTACGAATCTTGTCTGAGGCATTGGTCCTTCAGAACTGTCTACAAGAAGGATTACCGTATCGACGGTCTTAATGATCCTTTCTACTTCTGATGAAAAGTCTGCGTGGCCCGGAGTATCTACTATGTTGATCTTGTAGTCTCCGTGCATTACAGAGCAGTTCTTTGAATAGATGGTAATGCCTCTTTCTCTTTCGATGTCGTCGGAGTCCATGACGCAGTCTGCCATGGTCTCATTGTCTCTAAAGACTCCGCTCTGTGCAAGGAAAGCATCTACCAATGTAGACTTTCCTGCATCTACGTGAGCTATGACTGCAATGTTGATGATCTTATCTCTTGCCATTTTAGTTTCCTATCCACATATATTCAAAATCTGTTGTTTTACAAATTAACCGAAATATATTATCATAAATCGATGCGATTGACTATCAAAAAAATAAGAAATACAAAAAAATACAAATACAACGTTAATTGTAAAAGTAAGTTCTACCCCCTGTTTCAAAAAAGTGGAAGTTAGTTGTTCCAAGCACAGGGG
>JAZQCD010000017.1:0-46218 GCA_045546135.1 Anaerovoracaceae bacterium | reverse complement strand
ATATCATCGTGGAACGAAAATGATATTTATGTAGTATCACTCTTTATTAATTCAAACGAAAGCTTTGAATATAAAGGGATTTCCAATGTTACAGAGTTGTTTATAAGTTTTAATGCTGAAAAAGAGTGTATTGGTCTGGATACAGCATCCGAAGAACGTTGGGATTATACATTTTGGAGACACAATGAAACCCCAATTATAAAAGCAGATAATGATGAAGGTATGGGTGTGTTATTTGATTGGTACGCTAAACAAGGCATTACTAATATAGGCAGTGAAGATTTAAAAGGCTGCTATGATGAAGAAATGCGATATATAGGTAAAGGACCAATTGGATATTATGAGTTGCTTACTGAGGTAGTAGCGGTTGCCAAAGAGCTGCAGGAAAACGGTTATCTTAAAGATGTTTTTGGTAGATCAATACCAATAATTGTTTATGACCTTGAATATCCCTGGTATATTATTGAGGCAAATAAACAGATTAATATACATGATGAGGCAAGGATGTATTTTGCCGCGATGTCAAAAATGGGCGTGATAGATTCTTGTAACACCCAAGTTTAGAGTGTGGTCGAAAAGTATTAGTGTGTAATACGCTAAAATATGCATAGCATCATTTTCATCCAACAAGGAATCATAGAGGATCTAAATCGATTCATATATGGTCATATATGGTATTACAAAAGCGACATCGATACCTTTCGGATCGGGGTTAAATATAGGTATTGGATTTGATTATTATTTCCCTCCTATAGTTATAAAACGGTGGTAAGAGAAATGGATAAAATACAATTTGATTATGAGACTTATCGTGTTGATAACTGTTTTATCCCTATGGGCTTTTTGTTATTTACGATTATTGCGCTTATTATATTCATTGTAGGATATGTTCGATATTTTGGAGATCGTGCTTCTGACAGAAGTATAAGAGAAATAACAAAAGTGATTCTCGGACTTGCTGTGATATTATTCTTGATGATGACACAGATTATTCCATTATCACGCGGAGGGATTTATCTGCTTTTTGAAAAAGAAAATGAGGCGATAGAAATTACAGGAGAAATAGAGAACACTTTTGAGATACCTTTTATCGGGGGCATGAAATATGATGTTAAACAGAATCATGGGCAAGGTGAAGGAATCGTTATAGAAGGAACAAAGTACTATCTTATGCAGTATGGAGACTATAGAGAAGGAGATATAGTGACTATAAAGGTACTCCCAAAGAGCAAATTGGTATTAGAATTAAACATCGCAGAGGATTTTGACTGATGTCCTATACTCGATACGATTGTCAGTGAGGGGGGCGTGGGATGAGAATATTAAAAAGGATACTGGTCTGTTTAATTGTTGTATTAATTGCTATTATCCTTGTATATTTGTTATTACCAAAAAGCGGTGGATATTTAAAAAAAGTATCGGCAAAATTATATGTTAATGGGGATTATATTGACGATACCGCTATTATGTACTGGTATAATAGAAAAGGACAAGGGCCAGCTCGTTTTAGTTTACCTTTGATTACAACATTAAAGGGTTTAGGTTGTGAAATTGAAGGCAGCTTATTGACAAATGGATCAAAAGTTAAAGTTCGATTTAATGATAGAGAATACGATCTCGAGCGAGATGATGTTACAAGTTATCTATATGAAAAAGGAGTTTCGATATACCGTAACTTAGGGTTGGCAGAAAAATGGTACAGGGGAAAAGGTGAGATATATTTAAGTGACACTGAATATGAAAGAGTATTGACAACATTTGGGTTTGATTTATTAGCGTGCGAAGTGGACAATGAAGAAAGAACAATAAGGCTTACAGTTTGTTTCAATGATAACAAACCTTAAAGTCGATAATACGCAAAAACGGTGATAGATACAAATAAACAAAGAGTATTAAGAGATAAAGATCATGCCCCTTTCCTTTGATGAGTGGAAGGGGGCTTTTTACGTAACAATTAATATATATAGGTGAAAAAGCGGCTCTTGCACAAGATATTGTGCTTTTCCACAGGGTTTTCCACAAGATGTGCAAAACCGTATGAAACACACGGGTAAGTTGATAAAAAACGGCGTTTCAGATCACTGAAAATAAGGAGCCTTCAGAGGCTATAGACCTTGAAAATCAAAGGTTTTGGGGCTTTGAAAAAATTTTTTAAAAAAGTGAAAAAAGTGCTTGCATAATAAAAAGCTTAGCAGTATATTAATAGGGCTTGCTTAATGCCCTGAAAAGATGTCAAAAAGGCTTAAAAGCCTTGAAATATCAAGTTTCAGGGGGAGCGAGGAAGCAGAAAGTTACTGCGCTATCAGATAATTTCTGCCGAGAACTGTCGGTCCAAAAGAGACCGGCGAAGGCGTTCTCGCCTTTTTACTTTGAGTAATGTAAAAAGAAACGCACGGACTCGTTGCACGGCGAGGACAACCTCATGCAGAATAGCGAAAATGCATGAAAAATCAACGGTTCCAGGGTTTCGGAGCTCACGACCGAAAAGAGGAACAAAGCAAAAAGCAAGGAGGAAATACAAAAAATGAGTAGTCAAAAGATCAGGATCAGACTCAAGGCCTATGATCACACACTTATCGACCAGAGCGCTGCAAGGATCGTAGAAGCAGCAAAGAAGACAGGAGCAGAGGTCTCCGGACCTATTCCACTCCCCACCGAAAGAGAAGTGGTCACCATCTTGAGAGCAGTTCACAAGTACAAGGACTCCAGAGAGCAGTTCGAGCAGAGAACTCACAAGAGACTGATAGATGTCATCAACCCGACTGCAAAGACCATGGACACGCTCATGAAGCTGGACATGCCCGCAGGTGTAGACATCGAGATCAAACTGTAAGTACAAAGGTAAAGATAGATTACTAACGTGCTTTGAATGATTGCTTATGGTGCACGGGCGCGGACACAGGACGGAGCCAAAGCTCCCGAAGACAGTACGCCCCGCATGACAGTAATCAATCCGCTGAAAGAACTTAGGAGGAAAATCAATGAAAGCGATTTTAGGAAAGAAGATCGGCATGACGCAGATCTTTTCCGAAGCAGGAGAGATGATCCCTGTGACTGTCATTGAAGCCGGCCCCGCAGTAGTAACACAGGTTAAGACCGTTGAGAACGACGGATACTACGGAGTACAGATCGGCTACGAAGACAAGAAAGAAAGCAGAGTCAACAAGCCTGAAAAAGGTCACTTCGACAAAGCAGGAGTTTCTTACAAGAAGCACCTTGCAGAGTTCAGACCTGAAGAAGGCGAAAGCTACGAAGTCGGACAGGTTATAAGCGCCGCAGATTTCGAAGCAGGCACACTGCTCGATGTTACCGGCACATCCAAGGGTAAAGGAACCCAGGGTAACATCAAGAGACATCACCAAAGAAGAGGACCGATGTCTCACGGTTCCAAGCATAAGAGACTGCCAGGCGGTCTCGCAGCAGCAACTTATCCGTCAAGAGTTTTTAAGGGACACCACGCTCCGGGAAGAACAGGACGCGATACAGTCACAATGCAGAACCTCGAACTCGTTAAAGTTATTGCAGACAGAAACCTTCTCCTCGTAAAAGGTGCTGTTCCCGGAAACAAGGGCGGACTTCTCAAGATCCGTACTGCAGTAAAGTCCCAGAAGTAGAGATAGAAAGGAGAAACTCAAATGGCAAAAGTAACAATGCTTACTATGGCCGGCGAAGAGGCTGGAAAGCTCGAACTTGCTGACAGCATTTTCGGTATCGAGCCAAATGAATATGCTGTTCATGCAGTTGTAAAGAACTATCTCGCTAACCAGAGACAGGGAACACAGTCCGCACTCACGCGCGGCGAGGTAAGAGGAGGCGGCAAGAAGCCTTTCCGTCAGAAGGGAACAGGTCGTCATAGACAGGGAAGCTCCACAGACCCGACACAGGTAGGCGGCGGCATCGTATTCGCACCAAAGCCCAGAAGCTACAGATACACACTTCCGAAGAAACTCAGAAGGCTCGCAATGCTGTCAGCTCTCTCCGCAAAGGTACAGGATAAAGAGCTCGTAGTTCTTGACAAGCTTTGCTTCGAAGCTCCAAAGACAAAAGAGATGAAGAACGTTCTTGCAAACGTAAAGGCAGCAAAGAAAGCTCTCATCATAACGGCCGAAAAGGATGACGTGGTCATCAAGAGCGCAAGCAACATCCCGGGCGTAAGCGTCAGCATGGTAGGACAGATGAACGTTTATGAGATCGTCGGTCACACAAGTCTGATCCTTACACAGGATGCAGTTAAGAAGATCGAGGAGGTATATGCATAATGAAAACTCCTTATGACGTATTATTAAGACCCGTCGTCACAGAGAGATCCATGGACGACACAGCAGCCAAGAAGTACACATTCATCGTTGACAAGAGAGCCAACAAGACTGAGATCAAGGCTGCAGTTGAAGAAGCTTTCGGCGTACAGGTAGTCAGCGTAAACACAGCTAACTTCCAGGGAAAGCTCAAGAGACAGGGCAGATTCGAAGGATATACACCGGCTTACAAGAAAGCTATCGTAAAGCTCTCCGAATCCAGCAAGGCAATCGAGTTCTTTGAAGGACTGTAATTAGGAGGAGAAGACAATGGGAATCAAAAAGTATAAACCGACATCACCTGGTCTTCGCGGAATGACAGTTTCCACTTTTGAGGAGATCACAAAGAAGACTCCTGAAAAGTCCTTAACAACATCCCTCAAGAAGAACGCAGGCAGAAACAACCGCGGCGCCATCACCGTTCGTCATAAAGGCGGCGGAGAAAGACGCAGATACAGAATCATAGATTTCAAGAGAAACAAGGACGGCATCCCGGCAAAGGTCGCTTCTATAGAATACGATCCGAACAGGACAGCAAACATTGCGCTCCTTGTTTATGCAGACGGCGAAAAGCGTTACATCATCGCTCCTAACGACATTAAGGTCGGAGATCAGATCTTCTCCGGAGCAGATGCAGACATCAAGCCGGGCAACGCACTTCCTCTTGCAAACATTCCTGTAGGTACGATCATTCACTGCATCGAGCTCAAGGCAGGAAAGGGAGCACAGATGTGCAGAGCAGCCGGCGGATACGCACAGCTCATGGCAAAGGAAGGCAACTATGCACAGGTACGTCTTCCGTCCGGTGAGGTCCGTAAGGTCCGCATCGAGTGCAAAGCAACCATCGGCACCATCGGAAACATCGATCACGGCAACATCAACCTCGGTAAAGCAGGCCGCAAGAGACATATGGGAATCAGACCTACCGTTCGCGGATCCGTCATGAACCCCAATGACCACCCACACGGCGGCGGAGAAGGAAAAGCTCCTGTAGGACGTCCGGGTCCTGTAACCCCATGGGGCAAGCCTGCACTTGGTTACAAGACACGTAAGAAGAACAAGGCTTCTAACCAGTATATCGTAAAGTCCAGAAAGTCTAAGTAGTTGAAGAGGAAAGGATAAGAAATGAGCAGATCAGTAAAGAAAGGCCCGTTCGTAGACGAAAAGCTTCTCAAAGCTATCGATGCAATGAACGCAGCCAACGACAAAAAGGTCATCAAGACTTGGTCCAGATCATCAACTATATTCCCTCAGATGGTTGGACACACAATAGCAGTATATGACGGAAGAAAGCATGTTCCCGTATACGTAACAGAAGACATGGTAGGTCACAAGCTTGGAGAGTTCGCTCCCACAAGAACATTCCGTGGCCACGCAGGTTCTTCCAAGGTAAAGTAGGAGGAGATAACAATGGAAGCAAAAGCAGTAGCTAAATACTTAAGAATGTCTCCGACAAAGATCTCTCCTGTTGCAGATCTTGTAAGAGGAAAGAACCTTGAAGAAGCACTCACCATTCTTAAGTTCACAACCGGCAAGGCAGCTCAGTACATAGAGAAGGTCGTTGCAAGTGCAGCAGCAAATGCAGAGAACAACTTCGATATGGACAGATCAAAGCTGTACGTAGCCGAGATAATCGTAAATCAGGGACCGACAATGAAGCGTTGGAGAGCAGGTGCTCAGGGTAGAGCCGGAAGGATCCTCAAGAGAAGCTCCCACGTAAGCGTAGTCCTTAAGGAAAGATAGTCGGTAGGAGGATAAACAATGGGACAGAAAGTTAGTCCACGTGGATTCAGAGTCGGAGTTATCCAGGATTGGGATTCCAAGTGGTATGCAAACAAGAAGAACTTCTCCGAATATCTTGCAGAAGACAATAAAGTCAGAGAGTTCATCAAGAAAGAGCTCTACGGAGCAGGCGTCTCCAAGGTAGTCATCGAAAGAGCTGCCGAAGGCCAGATCAGGATCTCTGTTCTTACAAGAAACCCAGGTATGGTAATAGGACGCGGCGGAGACGGTATCGAGCAGCTCAAGACAAAGCTTGAGAAGCTTACAAAGAAGACCATTTCCGTAAGCATCGTAGAAGTAAAGAGACCGGATGCCGATGCTCAGCTCGCAGCTGAGAGCGTTGCTCAGGCACTCGAAAAGAGAGTTGCATTCAGAAGAGCAATGAAGCAGACCATTCAGAGAACAATGAAGGCCGGCGCAAAGGGTATCAAGGTCGTTATCTCCGGAAGAGTCGGCGGAGCTGAGATCGCAAGATCCGAAAAGTATTCAGAAGGAAACGTTCCTCTCCATACACTCCGTGCAAACATCGATTACGGTTTTGCAGAGGCTGATACTCAGTACGGAAGAATAGGCGTAAAGGTCTGGGTCAACAACGGCGAATACCTTGAAAAAGGACTCATCCCTGCAATTCCTGAAGAAAAGGAAGAAAAGAGGGGCGGCAAAGATGGCCGCAGAGGAAACCGTCAGAGAAGAGACAGAAACGACAATCGCGGCGAAAGAAGCGGAAACCGCAGGGGAAACAGATTCGAGGAAGAAAAGCCAAAGAAGGCAGTAAATCCTCGCAAGCGCCCCAACAAACCGGCACCCGCACCAGTAGAAGCGGAAGCAGCCCCGGCTGAAGAAACAGCTCAGGCAGAAGAATAGCGAAGGGAGGAAAGCTTTATGTTAATGCCAAAGCGCGTCAAATACAGACGTGTACAAAGAGGCAGAATGAAGGGCATCGCAACAAAGGGTAACAAGGTATCCTACGGACAGTTTGGACTCGTTGCCATGGAACCGGCCTGGATCACTGCCAATCAGATCGAAGCAGCCCGTGTCGCTATGACAAGATACATCAGAAGAGGCGGCAACGTATACATCAAAATTTTCCCACACAAGTCAGTTACCAAGAAACCGGCAGAAGTCCGTATGGGATCCGGAAAAGGTGCTCCTGACCATTGGGTAGCAGTAGTCAAACCCGGCAGAGTCATGTTCGAGATCTCCGGTGTTTCCGAAGAAGCAGCAAGAGAAGCTATGAGACTTGCTTCTCACAAGCTTCCTATCAAGTGCAAATTCGTAGTAAAGGGGGCTGAATAAAAATGAAGATCGAAAAAATCAGAAGCATGAGCCCTGCAGAACTTGCAAGTGAGGAAACAAGGCTCAAGAAGGAACTTTTCAACTTAAGGTTCCAGAACGTAACAGGACAGCTTGAGAACCCTCAGAGAATGAAGGAACTCAAGAAGGATATAGCAAGAGTTAAGACCGTTATTCGCGAGAACGAGCTTAAGGGATAATGAAAGGAGGAAGCGAAAATGTCTGATAGAAATTCCAGAAGAGTCATCACAGGAATCGTAACCAGCAACAAGATGGATAAGACTATAGTAGTATCTGTCGAAGAATCCCGTCGCCACCCTCTTTACGGAAAATCCCAGAAGATTTCCAAGAAGTTCATGGCACACGATGAAAACAACGAGTGCCAGATAGGCGATAAGGTTAAGATCATGGAGACAAGACCTCTTTCCAAATCAAAGAGATGGAGACTTGTCGAAGTCGTAGAGAAAGTTAAGTAAGGAGGCACCGAGGTGATACAGAACGAAACAAGACTTAAGGTTGCCGACAACTCCGGAGCTAAGGAGCTGCTGTGCATCAGGATCTTGGGCGGTACCGGTCGTAAATATGCAAATATTGGCGACGTCATCGTATGTGCCGTCAAAGATGCGACCCCGGGCGGACTCGTCAAAAAGGGAGACGTCGTAAAGGCCGTTATCGTAAGAACTGCAACAGGCGCACGTCGTCCTGACGGGAGCTATGTAAAGTTCGACCAGAATGCAGCAGTAGTCATCAACGAAGACAAGACCCCAAAGGGAACACGTATCTTTGGACCTGTTGCAAGAGAATTAAGAGATAAGGGATATATGAAGATCGTATCCCTTGCACCGGAAGTACTGTAGGAGGACAGTTTTATGAAGATCAAAAAAGGCGATACAGTCCTCGTTATTACAGGCAAGGACAAGGGTAAGACAGGCGAAGTAATCGCCGCATTCCCAAAGGAAAACAGAGTCATAGTCAGCGGAGTCAACATCCAGACAAAGCACGAAAAGGCAAAGATGGATCAGCCCGCACAGATCATCAAGGTCGAAGGACCTATCGATGCATCCAACGTTATGTTCTATGACAAGAGTGCAAAGGCCGGCACACGCATCGGATACGTAGTGGAGAACGGCAAGAAAAAGAGAGTATCCAAAAAGACCGGTAAGGTCGTCGACTAAGGAAGGAGGAAAAGACTTTGGCAAGACTTAGAGACAAGTATAAAGAAGAAGTATTTTCCGCACTTCAGGAAAAGTTCCACTATGACAATGTCATGATGGTTCCGAAGCTCGAGAAGATCACTCTCAACATGGGACTTGGCGATTGCAAGGACAACTCCAAGCTCCTCGAACAGGCCGTTTCCGAAATGGCCATCATCGCAGGACAGGCTCCTGTAGTAACAAAGTCCAAGAAGTCCATCGCTAACTTCAAGGTAAGAGAAGGAATGAGCGTAGGCTGCAAGGTAACTCTTCGCGGAGACCGCATGTATGAGTTCGCAGACAAGCTCTTCAACATCGCTCTTCCGAGAGTAAGAGACTTCAAGGGCGTAAGCAAGAACTCCTTCGACGGCCGCGGCAACTATGCAATGGGCGTCAAGGAACAGCTGATCTTCCCCGAGATCGTTTACGATCAGGTCGAAAAGGTCAGAGGAATGGATATCGTATTTACGACAACGGCAAAGACCGACGAGGAATGCATGTTCCTTCTCCAGGCTCTTGGTATGCCGTTTGAAAAGTAGGAGGACGCAATGGCAAAAACAGCTTTAAAAGTTAAGCAGAGCAGAGCTCCAAAACACTCTACACAGGCTTACAACCGTTGCAAGATCTGTGGAAGACCTCATGCTTATTTAAGAAAATACGGTGTCTGCCGTATTTGTTTCAGAGAGCTTGCATACAAGGGAGAGATCCCCGGTGTAAGAAAAGCAAGCTGGTAATAGGAAGGAAGGAGGCAATCTAAATGTCTATGACAGATCCGGTAGCAGATATGCTCACCAGAATCAGAAATGCTAATACAGCAGGACACGCTGAAGTAAGCATTCCCGCATCAAAGATCAAGAAGAATATAGCCGAGATCCTTCTTAAAGAAGGTTATATCAAGGCTTATGAAGTCGTGGCCGGCGAAACACAGGACAACATCGTTATCCAGATGAAGTACGGTCAGGGCAAGCAGAGAGTTATAAGCGGGATCAAGAGGATCAGCAAGCCCGGTCTTAAGGTCTACGCAAAGAAGGACGAAGTTCCAAGAGTCTTAGGCGGACTCGGAATTGCCATCATCTCCACTTCAAACGGACTTATCACTGATAAGGAAGCAAGGAAGCTCGGAGTTGGCGGAGAAGTAGTCTGCTACGTTTGGTAATAAGGAGGTAAGAAACAAATGTCCAGAATAGGAAAAAAAGCTGTGACTGTTCCTGCCGGTGTCGAGATCAATGTCGACAAGACGAACCTTGTTACCGTAAAGGGGCCAAAAGGGCAGCTTTGCGAGCAGATCAGTCCACTTATCGAGATCAAAAATGAGGGTGCAGAGCTCACATTCACTCCTGTGAATGACAGCCGCAAAGCATCCGAACAGCACGGACTTGCAAGAACGCTTGTCCACAACATGGTAGTCGGAGTCACCGATGGTTTCGAAAAGAAGCTCGAAATGATCGGCGTAGGCTACAAGGCTGAGAAGAAGGGCGACACACTTGTTATGCAGCTCGGTTATTCTCACCCAATAGAAATGAAGGATCCGGAAGGAATCACAACAACTGTTACATCTCCTACAGAGATCACAGTATCCGGTCCAAACAAAGCACAGGTCGGCAACTATGCAGCTATCATCCGCGCATGGAGAGCCCCGGAACCCTACAAGGGCAAGGGCGTTCGTTATGTAGGCGAGTATGTACGCCGCAAAGAAGGCAAGACAGGAAAGTAGGAGGTCCCTAAGAAATGGCTACATTAAGCAGAAATGACAATCGTGTTAAAAGACACGAGAGAGTCAGAAAACTCGTAAGCGGAACTCCCGAAGTACCAAGACTCTGTGTTTTCAGAAGTTCCAAGAACATTTACGCTCAGATCATAGATGACGTAAACGGAAAGACCCTCGCAGCAGCATCCTCCCTTGACAAAGACATCAAGGCAGAATGCGCATACGGCGGCAATAAAGAAGCTGCAAAACTTGTCGGAGAAAAGATCGGCAAGGTAGCAGTAGATGCAGGCATAAAGACAGTTTGCTTCGACAGAGGCGGATATCTTTATCACGGAAGAGTACAGGAACTGGCAGACGGCGCACGCAGCGCAGGTCTGGAATTCTAGGAGGAGGTAAAAATGAATAAGAACATTGACATCTCCAAACTTGATCTTAAGGAATCCATCGTAAACATCAGAAGAGTTACGAAGGTCGTCAAGGGCGGTAAGAACTCCAGATTCAGCGTTACGGTAGTTGTTGGTGACAACGACGGACATGTAGGTCTGGGCCTGGGCAAATCAGTTGAAATTCCTGAAGCTGTAAGAAAGGCAAGCGAAGATGCTAAGAAGTCTCTCATTACAGTACCTATGGTAGGAACAACAATTCCTCACCAGCAGCTGGGCGTATTCGGAGCAGGTAAAGTTCTCCTTATGCCGGCAGCAGAAGGTACCGGAGTCATCGCAGGCGGCGCTGCAAGAACAGTTCTGGAATTTGCAGGCGTAAAGGACGTTAGAGCAAAATCCCTCGGTTCCTCCAATGCAGGAAACGTTGCAGCAGCAACTATCGAAGGACTCAAGGCTCTCAAGACCATAGAAGAGGTCGCAGCACTTCGCGGACTCTCCAAAGAAGAGATCTTAGGATAGGAGGGGGAAAGATCATGGCAAAAGCAAAAAAGGCTGAAAACCTCAAGATCACACTCGTAAAGAGCGTTATCGGATCCACTCCTTATCAGAAGAAGGTAGTCAAGGCTCTTGGACTGGGAAAACTCAACTCTTCAGTTGTTCTCCCAAACAGCCCTGCAGTAATGGGCGCTGTAAACAAGATCCCTCACCTTCTCAAGGTAGAAGAAGCATAAGGGAGGGCGCGAGATGAAATTAGAAACATTAAAGAAACCCGAAGGTTCAACCTTCGCACCCAAGAGAAAGGGCAGAGGCCATGCTACCGGTAACGGTACTACAGCAGGCCGCGGAATGAACGGCCAGAATTCAAGATCAGGCGGCGGAGTCAGACTTGGATTCGAAGGCGGTCAGATGCCTTTATACAGAAGGATCCCAAAGAGAGGATTCACAAATCATTGGAGCAAGAAGTTCCTCGGCGTCAACGTTGAAGCTCTCAACGTTTTCGAAGACGGAACAGTCGTAACACCTGAACTCCTCGTAGAAAAAGGACTTGCAAAGGTTGCAAACTATGCAGGCATCAAGATCCTCGGAAGCGGAAAGCTCACAAAGAAGCTCACAGTTCAGGCAAACAAATTCAGCGATTCTGCTCTTGATAAGATCGCAGAAGCCGGAGGAAAGGCAGAGGTCATCTAATGGGTATAATCCAGACATTCAGACAAGCCTGGAAAATACCTGAGATGAAGAAGAAAATGCTCTTCACCTTGATGATACTGATCTTATTCAGGCTTGGATCGAACATACCGGTACCGGGAATCAATAGAGCAATGCTCAAAGCTATGTTCGATGCCAGTTCTTCGGGACTCTTTGGACTGTTCGATCTGTTTTCCGGCGGTGCCTTTGGTAACTTCACAATATTTGCCTTAGGTATCTCGCCTTACATAACAGCTTCCATTATCCTGCAGCTCCTTACAGTTGCCTTCCCGGCACTGGAAGAGCTCTCAAAGCAGGGTGAAGAAGGAAGAAAGAAAATGGAAAGGATCACAAGATATATCACACTCGGTCTTGCAGCACTGCAGGGCTTTGGATATACCTTCGGTCTTTTCAGAGACTATCTCACATACAACGACGTACTGTCAAAGATAGTCATAGTAGTGATACTTATGGCGGGCGCATGCCTGACCATGTGGCTGGGTGAAAAGATCAACGAGCACGGCGTAGGAAACGGTATATCAATGCTCATCTTTGCCGGTATCGTATCAAGGATCCCGACAGCCATCACCAGCACTTTCAAGCAGCTCAAGGAAGCCGGCTGGGCTTTCCTTGGAACCAAGACCGTAGCTGAGGACGGAACAGTAACAAGGACTTTAGGAATACTCACAGTCCTTCTCTTCGTTCTCTTTGCTCTCGTAGTAATAGTTGGCATAATCATCATTACCGAGGGTACAAGAAAGGTCCCGGTACAGTATGCAAAGAGAGTTGTTGGACGCAAGATGTACGGTGGACAGAGCACACATATTCCGCTCAAGGTCAACCAGGCCGGCGTCATTCCGATCATCTTTGCAAGTTCACTGCTTCAGGTACCGGCAACAATTGCATATATGGTACCGAACTCAGGATATGCTAAATTCATTGAGAAGTACTTTTCCATGAACGGAGATCCGGGATTTTGGATCTACTTCGTCTTTGAGATCATCCTGATCATTGCTTTCACGTATTTCTACGGTACAATCAGCGTTAACCCGCCTGAGATCGCAGATAACCTGAAAAACAACGGTGGTTTCATCCCCGGTATAAGACCGGGCAAAGAAACAGCCAAATATCTTGTCAAGATAATAGGCAAACTTACTATTGTAAGCGCTATTTTCCTTGCTCTTGTAGCTGCAATGCCTACACTTCTGCAGCACTGGTCGGCACTTGCCATCGGATTCGGCGGCACGTCCCTCATCATTGCTGTTGGCGTCGCTCTCGATACTCAAAGAGCAGTCGAGACGCAGCTCCAGATGCGTAACTATAGCGGATTCTTAAAATAGGAGAGCTAAATAACCATGAAGCGCGTTGTATTATTAGGACCTCCGGGAGCCGGCAAAGGCACCCAGGCTAAGAAGATAAGCGAAAAGTACAATGTACCGCACATCTCTACAGGAGATATATTCAGAGCCAATGTATCCGAAGGGACTCCTTTGGGAAAGAAGGCAAAGGAATATATGGACAAGGGAGCCCTTGTTCCTGACGAACTGGTGTGCGAGCTGGTAGAAGACAGACTCACATGGGAAGACTGCAAAGGAGGATACCTTCTCGACGGTTTCCCGAGAACTGTTTACCAGGCAGAGCAATTTGACCTTTTCCTTAAGAAGGAAGGTCAGGAGCTCGATCTGGTCCTTGATATAGAAGTTCCAAATGAGGCTATAATCCCTCGTATGGCAGGTCGCAGGATCTGCCGCGGCTGCGGAGCTTCCTATCATGTAGTCACACATCCTTCCAAGAAGGAAGGAATATGCGATCTTTGCGGCGGAGAGCTCTATCAAAGAATAGATGACTCCGAAGAGACCGTAAGGACAAGACTGCAGGTTTATGCGGACCAGACAAGTCCTCTTATCGAATACTACACGAAATCAGGAAAGAACGCCGTCGTAGACGGAAACAGACCTGTACAGGACGTATTCGAAACGATATGCGCCCTTCTGGGAGAGTAGATCATGATCGTAATCAAGAACAAAGCTGAAATCGAATTGATGATGAAGGCAGGAAGCGTTACTGCCGACATACTCAAGGAACTACCCTCGGTCATAAGGCCGGGAATGTCCACGATGGAGCTGGACAAGTGGATAGAAGATTTCATTCTAAAGCACGACATGAAACCCGCATTTAAAGGCTATGGCGGATTCCCCGCCACAGCCTGTATCTCAGTAAACGAGGAGCTCATTCACGGAATACCTTCAAAGAAAAAGATCTTGAAGGAAGGCGACATAGTGAGCGTAGACCTCGGTACTATATACAAGGACTATTATTCCGATGCGGCCAGAACTTACCCGGTAGGCAATATAAGCGAAGAGAGCAAGCGGCTCATAAAGGTTGCGGAGGAAAGCTTTTTTGAAGGACTTAAATTCTGCAAGAAAGGTTACCGCATAGGAGACATATCCCACGCTATACAGGAATATGTCGAAGCTGCAGGCTACTCAGTCATCAGAGATTATACGGGTCACGGTGTAGGCACAGACCTTCACGAAGACCCGGCAGTGCCTAACAACGGCAGGCCCGGACACGGCCCAAAGCTTGTTCCGGGAATGACCATCGCCATCGAACCAATGATAGCGGTCGGTGACTACGATGTAGACGTACTTGACAACGACTGGACCGTCGTAATGAGCGACGGACAGCTCTGCGCCCACTACGAGAACACGGTGGTCATAACGGAAGGAGAACCCATCCTTACGACCTGCAAGGACAAAGAAGTGAAGCTTTAAGGTTTACCGGAAAAGGAGGATAGGCTGTATATGGCCAAAAGTGACAGCATAGAGGTAATGGGCACAGTAGTCGAGAGCCTTCCGAACGCAATGTTCAGAGTCAAGCTCGAAAACGACTTTATGGTGCTCGCTACCATATCAGGAAAAATGCGAATGAACTTCATTCGCATCCTGCCGGGAGATAAAGTCCGTATGGAACTTTCTCCCTATGACCTCACAAGAGGCAGGATCACTTGGAGAGACAAATAGTCTTAAGCAGGAGGAAATTTAAATGAAAGTCAGAAGCTCAGTAAAACCTATCTGCGAGAAGTGCAAGGTAATCAAGAGAAATGGCAAGGTAATGGTCATTTGCGAGAATCCAAAGCACAAGCAGGTACAGGGTTAAACCAAAAGGAATACAGGAGGTATTATATGGCTCGTATAGCCGGTGTCGATTTACCGAATAACAAAAGAGTAGAGATCGGACTTACCTATATCTACGGGATCGGACTTGCAAGTTCAAAGAAGATCCTTGAGGAAGCAAAGATCAACCCCGATACCAGAGTTAAGGATCTTTCCGAAGACGAACTCGGTGCCATCAGAAAGATCATAGATTCCGAATACATCACAGAAGGAGATCTCAGAAGAGAAGTTTCTCTCAACATCAAGAGACTCATGGAAATTGGATGCTACAAGGGAATCAGACATAGAAGAGGTCTGCCTGTTCGCGGACAGAACACAAAGAACAACAGCCGTACCCGCAAGGGCGTCAAGAAGACTGTCGGCAGAGGTAAGAAGTAAAGGAGGAGGCTCATTATGGCAACAGCAAAGAAAGTTGTACGTAAGAAAAAGAGAGAGCGTAAGAACATTGAAGTCGGTCAGGCTCATATCCAAGCTTCCTTCAATAACACTCTCGTAACATTAACAGACGCAGAAGGAAATGCAATATCCTGGTGCAGCTCCGGTTCTCTTGGATTCAAGGGATCCAGAAAGTCTACACCCTTTGCATCCCAGATGTGCGCAGAAACAGCAGCAAAAGCCGCTATCGACCAGGGACTCAAGAGCGTTGCAGTATTTGTAAAAGGCCCGGGTTCCGGAAGAGAAGCAGCTATCAGAGCTCTGCAGAGTGCAGGACTTACAGTTACATCCATCAAAGACGTAACTCCTATTCCTCACAACGGTTGCAGACCGCCAAAGAAGAGAAGAGTTTAGTAAGGGAGGTAATTTGAAATGGCAAGATATACAGGACCTTCCTGCAAACTTTGCAGAAGAGAAGGACAGAAACTGTTCCTCAAGGGCGAGCGCTGCTACGGCGGCAAGTGTGCTCTTGAAAGAAGAGCATATGCTCCCGGCCAGCACGGTCAGGGCAGAAAGAAGGCCTCCACATACGGTCTTCAGCTCCGTGAAAAGCAGAAGGCAAAGAGATTCTATGGACTTCAGGAAACTCAGTTCAGAAACTACTTTGAGAAAGCTGCAAGAAAACAGGGCATCACAGGAGACAACCTCCTCATCATGCTCGAAACAAGACTCGACAACACCGTATTCCGTATGGGATTCGCATCTTCCAGAAAGGAAGCTCGTCAGCTTGTTACTCACGGACACTTCACACTTAACGGCAAGAAAGTCGATATCCCAAGCCTTGCAGTAAAGGCAGGAGATGTCATCGCTGTCAAGTCAAGAAGCACCGATTCTCCAAAATTCAAAGAAATCAAAGAGATGACCATCTCTACACCGGACTGGGTATCTATGGATACAGAAAAGCTTGAAGGAAAAGTTCTCTCTGTTCCTACAAGAAGCCAGATCGATACACCGGTTGCTGAGAACCTCATCGTCGAGCTCTACTCTAAGTAGTGCATAGGACCTTAAAAGTCGATGAAATTTGAATAAGGAGGAAATTCGAGTGATAGAAATTGAAAGACCAGAGATCGAGGCTATACTCGACGAAAACGATCCCTGTTACGGAAAGTTCATCGTTGAACCCCTTGAAAGAGGCTATGGAAACACCCTTGGAAACAGCCTTCGCAGGATACTGCTCAGCTCACTTCCGGGCGCAGCCGTAACTTCCATAAGGATCGACGGTATACTTCACGAATTTTCGACCATTCCGGGAGTCAAGGAAGACGTAACCGAGATCATCCTTAATCTTAAGAAGCTGGCAGTAGCTCTTCACGGAGTAGACACCAAGCGCACTCTCATCAATGTGATGGGACCTGCAGAAGTCACGGCAGCAGATATCATCTCCGACGGAGAACTGGAGATCTACAACAAGGATCTTCATATAGCTACCCTTGACAACAACTCAAGTCTGACGATAGAGATCAACTTCTCAACAGGCAGAGGCTATGTACCTGCAGACCAGAACAAGGACGAGAATACGCCTATAGGCGTCATCCCCGTAGACAGCATCTATACTCCTGTGCGCAAGGTCAACTACACGGTCGAGAACACAAGAGTTGGACAGGTCACAGACTACGAAAGACTGATCCTCGAGATCTGGACCGACGGAAGCATCTCTCCAAAGGAGGGCGTATCCATCGGAGCCAAGATCATGGAAGAACACTTAAAGCTCTTCATAGAGCTGGCAGAAAACGGTCAGAGTTTTGAGATAATGGCTGATAAGGAAGAGGATGTCAGAGACAAGGTCCTCGAGATGAGCATTGAAGAAATGGAACTTTCAGTTCGTTCCTTCAACTGCCTCAAGAGAGCCGGAATCAATACAGTTCAGGAGCTCACGCTCAAGACAGAAGACGAGATGATCAAGATCAGAAATCTCGGAAAGAAGTCACTGGACGAAGTAAAACACAAGTTAGAAGAAATGGGTCTCGGCTTTGCGCCGAGCGACGATTAGATCTGAAAGGAGAAAGATCAGCATGAAAGGTTACAGAAAGCTCGGCAGAAACTCTGCACACAGAGCATCCATGCTTAGAAATCTCGTAACGGATCTCTTCCGCTACGGCCGCATTCAGACAACTGACTGCAGAGCAAAAGAAGCCAGAAGAGAAGCCGAGAAGATGATTACTTTGGCAAAGAGAGGAGATCTTCACGCAAGAAGACAGGCTCTCGCTTATATCAAGGACGAAGACGTCGTAACAAAGCTCTTCAGCGAGATCGCACCGAACTACGCAGAGAGAAACGGCGGATATACACGTATCCTTAAGCTTGGTCCCCGTCAGGGAGACGTTGCTGAAGCAGTATTCCTCGAACTCGTATAAAGATTTACAAAAAGCATAACAAAAACGCTTTTCACATGACGTGAAGAGCGTTTTAATTTGCAAGATTTAAGGTATTTTTTGGGAAAGTGCCTTAAATATTTTTACATATATCAAATTCTACAATAATATTCATTTTGTGTAAATTCCCAACCTAAACCAATTGATTTTTTGACATTAACATTATAGAATAAAATGTCTCATATTGGGGTTTTGTACTTTTGTGCAATAACCCCTAAAAGAGAAATTATTATTGCGAGAGATGTAGGATATGTGATCTTTTTTGCCTAAGCTCTCTCAAAACAAAAATATTTGCAACAGATCCTCAAGGAACACTGAGCGCTATCTTAGAGCACATACCTGCAGGGGCAAAGGTAACAGTGACAGAGGTCTATACAGGAGCAAGATACGAACTGGTATCAGATCCGGAACAGACAACAGTCATAGTTGCAAAAGATATAGTAGCAGTAGACTTCGAAAACGACTACAATAAAGAGGACATAGGAGGCCATGGGGCAGTGAACAGCTTCGAGCCTGAAGAGGGCGGCTGGCACTGGGAAAGAAAGCCTTCAAGCAAAATATATGCCCCTGAAGTAGAATAGGAGGAAACGGGAAGATGAAGAAAAGAGACATAAAAAGGACAGTAGTGATAACGATGCTGCTCCTTTGTATGGCAGTCGTACCTGTACTCGCCTACTTTACCGCAAATGCTAAAGCAGGTGGTGAACTATCCCTTACTTTTGGGACAGTGACAGAGTTAAAAGAAGAGGTCGAGGACTTCGTCAAGAGCGTAAAGATAGCAAACACAGGCGATGAACAATCAGAACCTGTATGGGTAAGGGTAAGAGCCTATTCAGGCTCTACCTACCCGCTTGAGGTCGAAGGCGAAGGATGGACCGCGGAATCAGACGGCTGGTACTACTATGAAAGTCCGATAGCACCGGGAGAAGAGACGAAGGTCTTAAGAGTAGCCGTAACAGGGATCCCGGAAGCTGATGCAGAAGATCATGAGTATGCACAGATCAATGTAGCAGTGGTATATGAGACAGTTGCAGTGATGTACGCAGCAGACGGCAGCTATCTTGATGCAAATTGGACAAGGCCCCTGGACACCGGGACAGTAGAACCGTAAAGGAGGGAGGCAAAGATGAAGAAAAGAAAAGCAATACTTACAGCAAGCCTTCTAGTACTTGCGGCAGCGCTTCTGTTTGGAAGCAGCATAGGAAGTATCAGAGCAGAGCTCACCATAGAGTCTGAAGACTACAAAGGCCAGGCAAAGGTGTACAACATAGGAGTAGCGCTTCTGGAGAACGGAAATGATGTAACAGAAAGCCAGGTGCTCCTTGGAGACCTTCTTGAAAGGAACAATGATACAAAGCTTCATGCAGGAAGAGTCTATGACGAAGTCCTTAAAGTAAAGAATACGGGAGACATAGACGAATATGTCAGAGTCACCGTATACAAGTACTGGACAGACGAGCAGGGAGTCAAGTATCCGGATATGGATTCAGCATGGATCATACTTGGATTTGATACAAGCGACGGCTGGAGCATAGACGAAGAGTCAACAACAGAAGAAAGAACTGTTCTTTACTACGATAAGCTCCTGGCAAAGGATGAAGAAAGTACTCCATTCCTCAGGACCATATCCTTAGACAGTGCAGTTCTAACAAAGGTCACCCAGGAAAGTCGTTATGACGAAGAAAGAAGAGTGACCATCATAGAGACAACATTCGAATACAACGGCAAGAACATACATCTTGACGCCGAGGTAGACGGAGTACAGAGCCACAGCCCGGAGAAAGCAAAGATAAGCTCCTGGGGCGCAGATAAGTAGGGAGGAGAGAAAAGATGAAAAGAAAGACTATAGTACTGCTCCTTACACTGGTCATGGTATTTTCCATGAGCTCATCTGCATTTGCGGAGCATATGACAGGGGGAGATTCCTGGGAAGTCGTATTCAAAAACGATGACGTAGAGAGCACCTTCGGAGGAGATGAGTTTGCAGATGTACTTGAAGGACTTCAGCCCGGAGACGACCTTACCATAAAGGTAAAGGTAAAGAACGAAGGCGGCAAGACAGTCGACTGGTACATGCAAAACGAGATCCTTGAGACCTTAGAGGATGCAAAGGAAGGAGCCTTTGGCGGCGGATATACCTTCATCCTCAAGTACATAGATACAAAGGGAGAAGAAAAGGAGATCTACAACAGCAACACTGTCGGAGGCGAAGGCCAGGGCGAAGCGCCGGTGGAACCTGCAGAACCATCTGAAGGAGATGAACCGGCAGAAGAGAACACCGAAGGTCTTCACGAAGTAGACAGCGCTCTTAAGGAATACATGTTCCTTGAGAGGATGGATACAGGAAAAGAAGGCGAAGTAGAACTCTACATAGCACTCGAAGGAGAGAGCCAGATAAACTCCTATCAGGATACGGTAGCAGCACTTCGTATGCGCTTTGCAGTAGAAATAGTACCTACAAAGACAGTCATTACAGGAGATGCAGCATCAAAAGGCATGACACCTCTTTATATCATAGCAGGTATCAGCGGACTTTTGATCATTGCTCTGGTCCTTACGGGAGAGCTTAAAGGAAAGAAGAAAGCGAAGAAGGTGATGGTCCTTATCCTTGCCCTTTGCATGATCTTTGCACAGGTCCATATGAGCTATGCAGACACGAGCTACAGAGTAAGAGTCTACGGCGGAAACGAAGAAATAGGGAAGCTCCTTGCAGGAGAAGAAAATGTATATACAGAGGAAGTAGCCTTTGATACCGAGACAGGCACCTACGGTACCTTTGAATTCGACCTTGCACAGGTCGAGATAGTCGACGAGAGATTCTTTGCAAAGGGACTCAAGGTATCAGGAAAGGATAACTCCACCTATCTTACAGGACCCCTTACTATCTACAGAGACAGCGACTATGTCATAGCCTACGGAATGAAGGAGAACATGGTCACCTATACGGTCACCTATCTTGACGAGAACGGAGATCCGTTTCTTGATGAGAACGGAGACCCAATAGAAGAGACCTTTTACGGAAACGTAGGCGATAAGCCTGTAGTAGCATTCAGGTATTTTGAAGGCTATCAGCCTGTAGACCAAGCTCTTACAGGGACCCTGTCAGCAGATCCGACAGAGAATGTGTTCACCTTTGAATACAAGGTGACAGAGCCCATCACTACAGAGATCATCATCCCGGGAGGCGGCGGCCAGGGCGGCCAAGGAGGCCAGGGCCAAGGCGGTCAGCAGGGAGGAGAAGGACAGGAAGGCGGAGATAACCCATCTCCTGCACCCGGCCCGAATCCCACACCGACACCCACACCTACACCACCGGATCCAACGGACATAGACGATCCTGAACCGCCACTCGATCCCGGCAAGAAGGGATTCCCCATCTGGGGCGTGGCAGCAGGCGGAGCAGGACTCCTTGCACTCATACTCATACCCATCATCATAAAGAGAAGAAAAGATGATGAAGATGAGGACGAAGACGACGAGTAATGCAAATTTAGTATAATAAAGTGTCGAAAAGTCTAAAAAATAAGATTAGGGGCATACATCTATTCGAAAGGGAATATATTCATAAATGAGAAGAAACAGTTTAATTAAAAAAGTCTCATCTTTGCTGCTTGCGGTAATGATCCTTTTGCAGGGGACTTCAATTTTGCAGCTCATGCCTGCAAAGGTCTATGCAGAAGAAGATGCCGTAATATCTTTGAATGCAGAAGATGAAGAAATGTTTTCAGAACCTTTGGCGCTGCAAGGAGAAAGCAAGACTAACGATGCAGACCCTGCTGTGCCTGCACAAGAAGGTGGAGACTGCAGCGATTCCGATGATGCCAATATTGGAAACTACTATGTCTATTGGGAGTTCAAATGGCTCAACGGAAACGACGGAGTATCTCTGAATTATGAATACAAAGATCCTGAAACAGGAGAAGCTGACAGGACCTATCTTTTCTTCCATCCGCAAAGCGAATCAAAGCAGAGCGCTATCCTGGGAGTTACTGTAAGCTTTACAGGACCTCAGGATGAAGCTATTCCTGCTAATGCTGTAGAGATCAGGATACCTGCTTCCGTATTCAGCGGATGGGACGGGATCAAAGCAGACAAGATCATCACCATGATCCCTCAGGCTCCTGCAACGAACAGTGATACCTACTATAACTGGTATCTCGATGAAGAGACAAAAGAGATAGTAATAAAGAACTGGCACGAGATCGTAGGAGAAGACTATTTCCACGAAGAGTTCAGCTATCAGGTGGATCCTTTGGATGTGCCGGGAGGCTATCCCGATGAAGATGCTGCAAGAGCAGCAGGCTTTACAGACCCTGTGTATAACGTGGGAGCGGTAGCAGGTAGCAAAGATATCGACAGGTACTGCTGGAATCACGGCGGCGAGTATCTTTGGAAAGACTACTATGTAAACAAGGATATAAACAGCACCATTACCATAGACCCGGATCTTGACGGAGAACCTGATTACTTTGACCTTAGGAACAATCTGTCCCTTGCAATGATGACAAGAGCCTTTGGTTTCCTTGAGACGAAACCTCAGCCCGATGCAAAGAACGGTGTATATACAGTATGGCAGAGCACTTGGGGCGCAAGACCCGATGATGCATCAAAGTATGTTTACGTAGTCTGGAATGTGGCTAATGCAAGGCCTGCCGGACTTCAGGCAGATCAGCCATGGAGGACTGACGTATATTTTGATGCGGATTATCCTGCTATAACCTTTGGAGAAGGCGACGACCAGGTAGTGGTATACGGCCAGCAAGTAGGACAGATGAAACATACTTGGCCTGTTTACGGGGCCCCATCCTATTCCGGCCGAAGCAATTGGTCTACATTGTCTGTATGGGGCGGAGACAGTAGCCAGGGTTACTATACAAACATTGCGAATAACACTACAAATACAACAGACAGGAACAACTACTATACCTTCGCAAGATCTTCTCACGCAAATACATACAGAAGCAATACATCTTCTTATGTTACACAATGGACTACTTCAAGTACCAGCAATGACGGATGGAACACGGTCCATTATGCAGTGCTTGTCAAGTACCCAATAGACGTCATACTCGAAAATGCTGAAAAGTATGGTATCAACCTGGAAACAGACGGTATCAAGATCTATGCAAGATATACAGCAGACGAAAAATGGGAAAGCTCTTATGAAATAGAAAGAGCTGCTGTCGGAGTTGCTGAACTCTTCGTATGGGAAAGAGAAGGAGGCGGCGTATTTGATAAGATAGCCGGACCTCACGGAAGGACCGAGGGTGCTCAGAGTGCCCTTGAACTTGGATATCCGGTAACTCTTGCCTTCAATAATTTCGACGGATCTGTCCGTTACCCTTACAGGATGAATTATGACGGTACTTCTCTGTCCGGGACCTTAGAAGATGGTACTCCCGTGCTCTATGGACAAAAAGTCGTCATAACAGAGAGGCAGCTCATGCTTTCCTCTGCAAATGCGACTCACCCACAGGGATGGTTCCCGGAAGACGACCCGGATGCAGATGACTATTACGGCAATACCATATTAAATGATGATGATTACACCATTCCTTTCTTTGATGTATTGACCTTCAAAGATTACAAAGGAGAATTTGCTGCAGGCGTTTGGACTGACAGCGGCCTTGTTCCCTGGAGGGAGATAAAGCCTCTGTACATATATATAAGATATGCGCACACAGATGAATATATCCCCTACTGCGCAGTAAAATACAGCAGCACAACAGGGTGGTCCGGATACCTAGTAAAGACAGATGGAAATGGAGCCCCTGTAATAGGTGATGACGGACATCCCGTGCTTGAGACAAAAACTATGGGCACCGTTCAGCTCCACTATATGCTTCCTGATGGTGTTACGGGGATACGCTATGAGCACGAAGCCGGAAACGGCGTTCTTCGCACAGTCATTGGTGTAACTTTAGGCGTTACCTTAAAGCCTACGGAACACGTCATGTCAGTGGTGGGCAGAGATCTGGAGAACAAGGTAAATACATATGTCAAGAACATAGCAGACTGCGATGTATACAAGGGTCTTCCTGACGGCAGCGGATTTGAAGAGACAGAGTGGCTCGATCTTGACAATTACGCTAACGGTACTACCCCTGCAAACGAGGAGATCTGGACCCTTACAGGCTCATCGAACGTCCTTAACGTAACTAAAGATTACTATACCCCCAGCGGCACCGATCCTGTTCAGATAGAAGCAACGGATAAAGCCAAGGAGATCTCATATATACGCCTCATGGCAAGGAACGACTCCGGAATCAGTGTCAATATAACAAGAGGAAGCGATATCGACGACAGATTCAAGCTCATCAAGGGCACTTTCTTTGAACTGCTTCCAAAAGGCACAAATCCTCAGGAGGGATCTTTCATCGGTGTATATAACCAGACATGGAGCTCTCACCAGACCGGTCCGTCAGCGTACCCGAATATCCTGAGATACAAGGATACAGGAAGAAATATAGAGTACGACGGAACGAGATATTTCCTGTCTGCCGATGAGTATCAGGTCAGTACGGAATATATAGAGGAACTGGATCAATATCTTCTCAGGATAGATTATGAGTTCGAAGATCCTAAATTGTCTGATTCGCCGGACACTATATGGTATTGCCATATGTCTTTCTTCTTCGTACTTGAGAACAGCTTTGCAAATATAAGGGCAAGAGGAACGTCGACACAGAACTATGTAGCCTTTATGAATGGATCAGAAGACGGTATTTCAAGGCCTTCATCTGCCTCTGCAATCAGGGCAGGCAACCTCAATAACAAGGAAGATGTTGCGGCTCTCTTTAGAGATCTGACCGCAGAAAACAGCGCCAACGCAGGCGCCGGAAAGATCACTGTCACATGGAACACAGTAACTGCACTTGAAGCAAACTTCAGCAAGACTGTCTGGGTGCCGGAGACTCTCAACGGAGTCCTTCAGCCGGAGGTATACACCTCCGAAGGCGGCAGAGTGACAGTAGGAAGCCGCTATGTATATAAACTGCAGCTTACCAACATGCCTACAGCAAAGGCAGACAGTATAGTCTTTTACGATATACTTGAAACAGGAACGAATGAGGATGAATCCTTCTGGCAGGGAAGCTTTGAGTCGGTCGACACCTCGCTCATATCGACTACGCCTTCTGCCGTATCAGGCAGCAACACCACCTGCCAGCCGGTAGTTTACTACTCCACGGTACTGACTAGAACTATGTGCCTTGAAGAGGTAGATCCGCAGCTCTCCCAGGGAGACCTCTTCGATCTTGAAAACGAAGAGATATGGACAAGCACCTGTCCGGAGGACAAGAGCACAGTAACAGCTATAGCCATAGACTGCAGGAAGTCAAAAAACGGAGCAGACTTCCACTTAGGACAAAAAGCTACGCTCACAGCCTTTATCCACATGAAGGCGCCTACAGAGCTTCCTGAGCCTGATCCTTTCGCAGAGACCGTAAACGGAGCAGTGGTATACTCAAGGCCCTTTGCAAGCACCCCCGGAGACTTGAGCGAGACTCCGAGCGAGTTCATTTCAAAGGCAGGACTTGCTCTTAGGGATACAGACGTCGTTCTTGTCAAGTCTTCAGATCCTGAAACAGGAGCTCCAGAAAACAGGAGGCAGGTAAGATCCGACGGCACAGGTACCATAATTTACTGCCTGACCTTAAGGAACTATATGCCTTTTGACTGCGATAATATTGTTATCACAGACCCTATACCGGAAGGACTGACCTTTACAAGAGCTACCGTTAAACTTAACGGCAGCGCATCAGAAACTGCTGCAGAAAGCACTCACGGCTTTAGCTATGAGCTTGCAGATGACGGCAGGAGCTTTACTTTCCATATAGACAAGCAAAGCCCGACCATTACGGAAACTGATGAAGAGGGAAATGAGACAGTAACGGTAGATAAGGATACAAAGATATACATCTACACCACTGTCGACGCTCTCATAGATGAAGAAGGAAATCAGATCTTCCTAAGAGACTATGACAATACTGCAACCTTGGAATCAGCAAGCGGACAGGAAAAAGGCGAAGATACAGAGACCATGTATCATCGCGCTGAGACTGTAAAGCTTGATGTCGAAAAGGTATGGGATGACGGAGAGGATCAGGACGGTATAAGACCTGTATCTATCACTGTCAAACTGTACAGACAAGCTGAAAGTGAAGAGGAACCGGTCCTCCTGGCTCCGGAAGAAGGAGCAGTCTTAGATGAGAGCTCTCAATGGAAATATACCTTCGCAAACCTCTCTAAATACTACATATATACCGATGAAGAAACAGGAGAGTACGTAGTAGAGGATATAGAATACAGCATCGAAGAAGACGATATAGATGTACCGGATATATTCTCAGCAGGCTATACACCAAGGTACGATGTAGTCAAAGGAGATGACGGAAACTATACTGTCACACTTACCAACTATCATAAACCTGAGACCATAGACTTTGATTTCAGCAAGGTAAGAGAGACTGTTAATGTGGACGGATCCGAAGGAAGGAACAGACCTCTTGCAGGCATCACCTTTACTCTTTACAGTGATGAGGAGTGTACGCAGGTCCTTGAGAACCCATATACGGAAGAGCCTTGGACCGCGGTATCTGATGAAAATGGAAAAGTCAGTTTTGAGAGACTTCCTTTCGGTACCTACTATATGATGGAAACAGGCCTTGGCGAATACGAAGGCGTCCTGTGGGAAAATGACACCGTATACAAGGTAGAAGCCTTAGATAAGGCCGAAGGGGCTGAAGCAATGGTAGTCATAACGGCTGTAAGAGGCCTTGGCTTTGACAGCGATGAGACCTCAGATGTTGAGGACGGTTTTAGGACAGGTATCGTCACAAAAGGACAGACAGGATATATCATCAAGAATAACCTGGTCAAATATGACCTTGCTCTTGTCAAGACTGACAGAGTAGATGAAGAACCCATAGAAGGCGCAGCCTTCGATCTGTATTTCTGGCTCGAGGAAGAAGGAACCCCAAGCCCTGAACCTCTCCCCGGCGAGATAGATGAACCTCTGGATCCGGACGGGAAGAATATAGTCATGGGCGAGAATGTATTTAAGATGCCTTCTGCAAGTACCATCAAGAGCAAGGGCACAAAGGTCAATGCAAGTTCTCTTGTGACAGATGAAGAGGGAAAAGTAGAGCTTGGAACATTGCTTCCGGGGACCTACTATCTTCTAGAGACAGATGCGCCTATAGATTACTATAAGCTTCCTACAGCAGCCAGGATCATCATCGAGGAAGGCAGCATAACAGTCGAATACAACATCGTCGAGATAGAGGGTGAAGTGTTCACGATGAACGGATACACCTATACTATGGAACCGGATGAAGAGCAAAGACTGGGAGCTATGATCAATACAGATCTTAACGATCAGCCAAGATACGGCAATCTGATCATAATAAAAGATCTTGTCAGCTTCGAAGTATCAGAAGATGCCACCTTCGTATTTAAGATCGAAGGAACGATGGGAGACAAGACAGTCTACTCCAATGTAGCAGTCCTTACTTTCTCTGCATCCGATCCAAATGGCAGCATGAGCGCTATTTTAGAGCACATCCCTGCAGGCGCAAAAGTGACAGTAACAGAAGTCTACACAGGATCAAAATATGAACTCATATCAGATCCTGAAGAGACTGCAGTCATAATGGCAAAGGATTCAGTAGCAGTAGGATTTGAAAACAACTACACTACTCAGGACATAGGAGGCCACGGAGCAGCCAACATATTCGATCCTGTTGAGGGCGGATGGCACTGGGAAAGAAAGCCTTCGAGCAAAGTGGTAGTTCCGCCGGAAGAGGAATAAAATGATCTTAGAAAGGAGCGTAAAAAAACGCTCCTTTTTATATAAAGAATATAAATATCTTTAAAGTTTGGAAGGAATGACACTTTTAAATATGATTCTAGGCAAATATAATATATCTGGAAGTTAATAGGTGGCGTATGCCCGTATGACTATAAGGAGAAAGAAATGAGTGCAAAATTATTAAGCGGTAAAGAAGTCAGCGAAGCTATGCTGGCAAAGGTCCTTGAAGATGCTCAGATGCTCAAAGCTCACAACATCGTTCCCACTCTTGCAATATTCAGAGTAGGCGAAGATCCGGGAAGCATTTCCTATGAAAAGAGCATCATAACAAGAATGGCAAAGAGCGAGATCGAAGTAAAGTCCGTTGTATTCCCAATGGATGTTACTCAGGAAGAGTTTGTAGCAAAGATCCGTGAAGCCAACGACGACAAGAAAGTCAACGGCATACTCATCTTTAAGCCACTTCCTCCGCAGATCAACGAGGATGAAGTCAAATATATACTGGCTCCGGAAAAGGATCCTGATGCAATGAACCCAACTAACCTTGGTAAACTCATGATCATGGACAACATGGGATTCTTCCCATGCACAGCTGAGGGAGTTATGGAGCTTCTCAAATACTATGAGATCGATGTAAAGGGCAAGGATATCACCATCATCAACAACTCCAACGTATTCGGTAAGCCTCTTGCAATCATGCTCACCAATGAGTTCGCAACAGTTACTATCTGCCACATCTTCACAAAGTCTGTAAAGAAGTTCACAAAGGAAAGCGACATAGTCATCACCGGCTGCGGCGTATACGGACTCCTGACCCCGGACATGGTAAGAGAAGATGCAATAGTTGTCGACGTTGCCATGGCTCAGAAGAAGGACGAAAACAAGAACTTCGTTCTTGACGAAAACGGAAAGAAGATCCGTACAGGTGACTGCAGAGAAGATATGGCTGACGCCTGCGCTATGATCACAAGCGCAACACCGGGCTGCGGCGGCGGAACAGGCCCCATCACCACAGCTCTTCTTGCACAGCATCTCATCAAAGGCTGCAAGATCCAGAACGGAATGTGCTAAAAAGTTAATAAACGATCAATGTGAAAGATCCCGCTCCGTAATTCGGAGCGGGATCTTGTATTTATAGTTTTTTCTTTTAGACTTTTTTATATTATGCTTAGAATTGTTTACGATTGGTCATCAAAGGGTATCTACGCTTGTTAGTACTGCGAATACTACCAGTCTGTATGAGTCATCTGTAGTACAGGTAGATAGAGTCAGGATACGGTCTTCAGGCGTAATATATATCCCGTCCCTTTTGAATCCGTTTGAATAACCGTTAAGCCTTGATATATAACTTTGGATGCTGTCATAACTTGAGTTATCAAGATAGGTGAATATATGGTCATCCGGTATGGTGGCAGTCTCAAATATATAGTAGTGATAGGTAGCAGAAGGAGTATAGAAGGTGACTCCGCCGTAGTTTTGGAATATGTCCCAGTGGGAATAGTTGTGAAGCGTTCCGAACATATTGCCGTTCAGCATACTGTGTCCGTATACTACGGTGTTGAAGTCGCCCATGCTCTTGCTGTTGAAGTTCTCTATGAATATGGAGCCTTGAGGATCGTATGCCCCTACATAGTTGTGAGTAAGATAGAAGCTCCTGTCTGTTTCTGAATAAAGTACAGGATAATTTATATTCGTAGCATCTACCTGAAGCCATCCCATGATATCGGGATTTGTAGCTTTAAGACCGTCAAAATTAAGAACAAGGGGTACGTAGACTGCAGAGTCGCTTCCCGTGCCGTCGCCTGAGCCTTCACTGCTTTCGCTTGTTTCACCGCCTTGGTTTTGCGCATTCTGAGCGTTCTGCTGCGCAGCTTCCTGGGCCTGCCTCATGGCTTCTTCTATTTGTGCCTGTATCCTTTCAGCTTCCTTGTCTGTCATTTGCTGGCTCTTTGACGCCTTTATGAAATTGCTTGCAACATGATATGAGCTGTAAAAGAATACAGCAAGGCAAAGAGCAATGATGACGTACCTTGCTTTATTGATCTTTCTGTTTTTTGTTCTCTGAACTCTTCTCATTAAAACACCTTTTGCAAGGGGATCCCTTGCGTATCTCTTTTCTCAATACAAGGTATTATACCAAAAATATATGAGAAAGAGAAAAATATGTAGGTAAAGAAACTGTGAAAAAACATAGTTTTCGGTCAAGAACTTTGATATATTAAAGAAATTCATCCTTGACAGATAAAAAAATTATGCTACAATACAATATTCTGCTGGTTGCAGAATATATATCTCATAAATAATTTCGGAGGAAAAAGAAATGCAAAAGATATTCACTGTAAACGGTATAGACTGTGCAAACTGCGCAGCAAAGCTTGAAAAGAACCTCAACAAGATAAAGGGCGTCAATTCAGCCATAGTAAGCTTTGCTACAGGAAAGCTTGCTCTTGACGCAGATGACGACAAGTTCGATGCAGTTGTAGAGGAAGCTATAGCTCTTGCAAAGAAGCTCGAGCCTGAATGGGAGATAGTCAAATAGGAGATCTATTTATGGACCAGATACTGGCATTCGTCGAAAGTATAGGTGGATGGATCACGGTCGCAATGATCGCAGCCTACCTTGTTATAGGTTTTCCGGTAATTAAAAAAGCTGTCACCAACCTCTTTATGGGAGAGATCTTTGATGAGAACTTCCTCATGGTGCTCGCATCCGTTGCAGCCATTGCCATAGGAGAAACAAAGGAAGCCCTCATGGTAATGACTCTTTACAGGATAGGAGAGTTCCTGCAGGACAGAGCCGTTGACAAGAGCAGAAGATCCATTACAGACCTTGTAGATATAAGGCCCGATTATGCAAACATCCCTGATAATCACGACCTCAAAAAAGTATCACCTTCAGAACTTAAGGTAGGCGATACCATAGCAGTCCTTCCGGGAGAGAGGATCCCTGTGGACGGAACTGTCCTTGAGGGCTTTTCAAGGATAGATACAGCAGCTCTTACGGGAGAATCCATGCCGGAAGACGTGGCTCCCGGAAGCAGCCTTTGCAGCGGATCTGTCAACCTTGACGGAGTGCTTAAGGTAAGAGTAGACAAGGAAGCATCGCAGTCGACAGCTGCAAGGATACTCGACCTGGTCGAAAATGCAGCTTTCAACAGAGCAAAGACCGAAAGCTTCATAACAAAGTTTGCCCGCTACTATACTCCTGCTGTATGTGCCATTGCAGCAGTCATAGCCATAGTTCCTTCGATCATAACAGGCAACTGGACTGAATGGATAAGAAGAGCTGTCATCATGCTCGTCGTATCCTGCCCCTGCGCCCTTGTCATATCAATACCTCTTGGATTCTTTGGAGGCATAGGAGGAGCGTCAAAGAAGGGCATACTCATCAAAGGCGGCAACTACCTCGAAGCCCTTTCGAAAGCAGATGCAGTTGTCTTTGATAAGACCGGTACCCTCACAAAAGGCGTATTCACAGTCGTAGCAATACATCCTGAGGAAATGAAGGAATCAAGGCTCCTTGAACTTGCCACCTATGCAGAGTGCTTCTCAAACCACCCCATAGCCAGGTCCCTTGCAGACGAATACGGAAAGCACATAGACAAGGCTAAAGTAAAGGATGTAAAGGAAGTCTTAGGACAGGGCATAACAGCTGATGTAAACGGAAGCAAAGTCGATTGCGGAAGCGCAAAATATATGGAGTCTCTTGGTATAGACTTCAAACCCTGCACCCTTACGGGAAGCATAGTCCATGTTGCAGTAGACGGTGTCTATGCAGGTCATATAGTCATCTCTGACAAACTGAAAGACGATGCCAAAGATGCACTGAAGACCTTAAAGGCACTCGGCGTCGCAAAGACAGTCATGATCACGGGAGACAAAGAGGAAATAGCAAGATCCATAGCCAAAGAGCTGCCGGACCTTGACGACGTACACTTTGAGACCCTGCCCGAAGACAAGGTAAGCATCACAAAGGAACTTATGGCAGGCCTCGATGATATAGATAAAAAATCTACATCAAAGGACAGGACTTTGGCCTTTGTGGGAGACGGTATAAATGACGCTCCTGTACTTACTGTTGCAGACGTTGGCATAGCCATGGGAGGCATGGGAACGGCGGCAGCGGTTGAAGCTGCAGATATAGTACTCATGAACGACAAGCCAAGCGACGTAGCGGTGGCTGTTCGGATAGCAAGAAAGACCATGAAGATAGTAAAGGAAAACATAGTATTTTCCTTGGGCATCAAGATCCTTGTTATCATACTGGCAGCTTTCGGCCTATCGAGCATGTGGCTTGCAGAATTTGCAGACGTGGGAGTGTGTCTCCTTGCCATACTCAATTCCATGAGAGCCCTTAGAGTATAAATAGCATCTTTTGAACATAATGCCGGCGAACGATGTATCGCCGGCTTTTTTATGGTAAAATGACTGTATTATGAGAATAGCAGGAATACAAAAAATGACCCTTCTTGATTTTCCGGGTCATATAGCGGCAACCATATTTACTCCGGGCTGCGATATGCGCTGTCCTTTTTGCCATAACAGCGAGCTGGTGACTGACTCTTCAGATGTCGAATACTATGAGGATGAAGTGCTGGCTTTCCTTAAGACCAGAGTAGGAAAACTAAACGGTATAGCCATAACGGGCGGAGAACCTCTGATGCAGGAGGACATAAAGGAGTTCATAAGAAAAGTGAGAGCCTTAGGACTAAAGGTAAAGCTCGATACCAACGGCAGCTTTCCGGACAAATTGAGCGAACTCCTTTCGGAAGGCCTTGTGGACTATGTTGCAATGGATATAAAGAACTGCCCTGACAAATGGGCTATGACTGCCGGACTTACAGGTGAAGGCGCAAGGCTCATGTTCGGAAAGACTCTTCGTTCAATGGGCATAATTAAAGCGAGCGGCATAGATTATGAATTCAGGACCACCATAGTAAAGGGGCTTCACGAGCTCTCCGATATGGATGGCCTTGGGACCATGGTAAGGGGCGCAAAGAGATACTTCCTACAGAACTTTACGGATTCAGGAGCTATACTGAATGGGACCTGGGGAGCATGGGATAAAGACACGCTCCTTGCAATGCTCGAGGTCATAAGAAAGTATGTGCCAAATGCAGAGCTAAGAGGCGTCGACCTATAGATATATATTCGGGACTTTGTCTTTGAGATTCTTTATTATCGATCATTTAGAGAAGCTTTACAGACATATAGCGTTCATAAGATAGGGGTTTCTTCCTGTCTGGTCGAATTAAGGAGAAGCAAACAGTTCAGTATTAGTAAAGCTATAAAAATGAATAAAAAAAAGAAAAAGAGAAGAATATTTACGATTATAGTGGCTGCGCTGCTTGCAGCGCTTGCTTTTATTGTACTTTTTACGCCTGCTTTGATAGAAATAAAGGGTGAAAAAGAAGTAGAAGTAGCTTACGGAGAAAGCTACGAAGACGAGGGAGCAGCGGTAAGATTTGGCCTTGGAAGGGTCAAAACGGAAAACAATGTGGATACATCGCAATTAGGCGATCAAATTGTCACATACAGATTCCTCACAGAAAAAGCAGTGCGCAAGGTGACTGTAAAGGATGTGATGAGACCGAATATCGTACTAAGCGGAAGCCTTGAAAAGTACCTGGTACTAGGTCAGGAGTATGAAGAAGCAGGCGTTACAGCAACCGATGATGTAGACGGCGATATAACAGCAAAGGTACAGATAGAAAGCGATCTTGATATAAACAAGGCCGGAGAATATCACATAAGTTATACAGTCAGTGACAGCTCAGGAAATGCTGCAAGAGTCAGAAGAAAGGTGACTGTAGTAGATAAAGGCCCTATGTCCCAGGACAGGATAGCCTTTGATCTTGGTCCCTTTTATGACGACGTCATATGCAGGGAATTTCCCTATGCAGGCGATTCGCCGATCATCAGTCAAAGTCATAATGAGGCTATGTACAAGTCTTTGCTTATCTTCGGAGACTCCTTTGTAGGCAACCTTGGAGACTACGGCGTAGTCTCCTATGATCAGCTGTGGTCGAGGGGTTCCCTTGGAACAGATACGGTCTACGATATGCCTATAACCATATACGGCTATTATGACGACTATACAACATTCTTTGATGCCATGGATGCCTATCATCCTGAAGTAATGCTCATACTACTTAACAGTGACAGGACACTTCACTGGACTCCCGAGTACCTGGCATCCAGCTGCGACAACTTTTACAATGACATTTCATCCCGTTATCCTGATACGACCTTTATCATATGTTCCATAATGCCTGTAGACATATATTACAGCAGCGATGAGTGGATACAAAGGGAAGGCTTTGACAGGAACGACCGTATAAACAAAATGAACGTGCAGATGTGCGAGCTATGCAGGAAATACGGTTTCAAATTCATGAATGCAGCCGAAAGCGTAAAAGATCCGGCAACAGGATGCTGCTTAGGCAGCTATATCGGAGAGGACGGCATACATCTAAGCTATGACGGCTATGTACGGATGAGAGAATATATTCAAAACCATATGGACTGGTGATGATCAAGCAGCATTGGAAGCTTGCACCGGATCTCCATCCCATATTCTGTATCCAAAAGGAAAGAAGACATAGTAAAGCAAGCCGGGTTTTAGACCGGTTTGTTTTTTTGTTGAAAACTATTGACAGATAACTGTACTATTCGTATAATACAGTTAGAAAGTGTATTAAAGATATAATACGGTTTGCAAAATACCAAACATTTTAGAAAAGGATCTTTAAATGATCGAATTTGATTCCTACAAACAGGAGGCCGGTATCCCAATATACCTGCAGCTCGTAAACTACATAAAAAGATATGTAGCTTCCGGAAATGCTGCAGATGGAGAGGAACTGCCCTCAAGAAGATGGCTCTCCGCACGACTTGGCATAAATCCAAATACCGTGCAAAAGGCTTTTTCTTTGCTGGAACTTGAGAACATCATAGTGTCTAAAGGAGGTTCCGGCAGTGTATTCACTTTGCCGGAAAGCAAAATAAAAGCCATAAGAGAGGAAATGCTGAAAAGCGACATAAAAAGGACAGTAGAGGCAATGAAGTCATCAGGTCTCAGCCTTGAAGAGGCTGTCAGCATCATCAAAGAGAATTGGGAGGCGGCAGAATGAAAAAGTTCACTTCGGTCCTGTCTCTTTATGTAGATGCGCTTTTTAAAAAGGTCATGACAGTCACCATGATCATGGTCTTGGCAGAGCTCCTCTTTACTTTTTTAAACTGCTCGGGAGTGGCAGGAAATATAAAAAAGGTGCCGGGCATTGTGGAGTTCATACTTGAAGGCTTTGAATTCCATATCTTTACTATATGTTTCATCATACTAATAAACATGCTGTGCAGGAACCCTCTGACGTCAAAAGGAATGGGAAACTATACTCTTGATAGGCTCTCTGTATCAGGCAGAGGTCTTTACTGGACCAATGTCCTTTGCAACCTTCTTTACCTTTCCCTGTTTTGGGTATTCAGGAGCCTTTCGGTCATAGGACAGGTATATATAAAGGACTGCTACGGAAAGGCCTATACAGGACCTCAAGGCAAATACCTTGAGGTGATCTCAACAGCTTCTGAGAACTTTGGACTTCCGCTGAACAATACGACCATGTGGATAGCAGTGATTCTCATCATCGTGGTAATGGGGCTCATTACAGCGGGCATATCCAACAGCAGGAGGATAGCTCAGACTGAAGAAAAGGATGTTTGGGGGACGGGACTATGAAGAGGATCAAAGAATGGATCAAAAACATATCCGGCAAGATCTCTTCCGGAAGCGAAAAGATAAGAAAGGGCCTTGAGAAATATGCTCCTTTGGGCAGAGACATAAACGGAGAATTCCTGCTTTACTTTATGTTGCTCTTTTGCGCTATCTGTTGGTTCTGGTTTGTGTTCGGGGGTCATATAGGGCAGGATCTTGTATCCTACAGAACGGGACCGGGTTTTTCTGTTATCGATGGATATGCTGTATCATCGGAAGGGGAAAAGGTCTATTACAGATCGCTCATTCAGGTCATGAAGAACACACTGTTCTTCGTCCCCGTGCACCTGATGACAGGCATAGGAATCATAAGGCACAACTACGAAAGCTTCAGAAGAGGGTCCATGAGTATATATACCATGAAAAGAGTGCCGGACCCCTTGGAAATACACAAAAGAGCGCTCAGCCTTCCCCTTGCATTCATAGCTTTGACCTTGATCATAGCACTGCTTTTCAGTCTTTGGGGAAAGGGAATATATTTCAGGATGCTTCCGAAAGGAGCTCTTATCGATGAGAGGATACCATATAGTTTTTGGAGGATGTTCATATGCTTGTATTAGAAAATGTCAGCAAGAAATACTATAAAACTGAGGCGCTGAAAAATGTTTCTCTTGAAGTGGCTCCCGGCGAGATAGTAGGGCTTTTCGGAGAGAACGGAGCAGGAAAGACTACGCTTCTAAAGACCATACCGGGATTCATCACTTATGGAGGAAGCATCACCATAGACGGCGAAGCTGTAACGAGGAAAAATATACACAAGATCTCCTTTGCAACAAGTGAGCACAGCTTTTTCCCGGAGCTTACGCCAAAGCAGCATGAGGAGTTTTACAGGGATCACTTCCCGCTCTTTAGGCAGAAAAGATATGACGGACTGATGGAATTCTTTGAGCTTCCGGAGAACAAGAAACTCAAGGCTTTTTCTACAGGGCAAAAGAATCAGTACGAAATGATACTGGCTCTTTGCCAGGGAGCTGAGATCATCCTGATGGATGAGCCCTTTGCGGGAAACGACCTCTTTAACAGGGAGGATTTTTACAAGGTACTTCTCGGTATATTGGAGCCTACGGAGTGCGTGATCATTTCCACTCACCTCATAGAGGAGGTCGAAGGCTTCATATCAAGAGCAGTGCTTATAAGAAAGGGCGAGATAGTAGGTGATAAGACTACAGCCGAGCTCGATTCCATGGGTAAAGATCTGGTCACCTATGTGAAAGAGAGCTACGGCTACAGCGAAGACAGAGTTGCAAAAGCTCTTGAGAGCATAACGGGAGAAAAGCAGTAATGAAAAGGTCTCTTGCCATATTATTATGTCTTTTGATCATAGGCAGCGCAGCAGCCGGGGGATTTTCTCTAAGCCTTATAGATTCTGCAGACGAACTTGAGTTTACAGAGGAGATCATATACGGAGATCCCAAAGAGCTCGAGGGCCTTAATGTCCGCTTCACAAGCTCTGTAAGTCGCTTCCTTGACTATTACCCAAGGCTCGGCAGCTTTTACTGGACGACTGAAGGAAGCTTTGATGAAGGAAGGATCATTGCAGAAACCGAGCAGGAATACAGCTATAAAACGCCAAGCTTCAGTATACCGGAAACCGTTTTTGTAAGGACCGATCCTATATATTCAGGGGCATTAAGACTCATATATCCCGGTCTCATAGAAAAGATAAGAGAAGAACATTCTGAAGAACTTGAAGAAGGTAAAGCTGTGAGTATCGAGATGCCGCTTAAAGATATTTTTATGCAGTATCCTATAGAGATAACACTTCAGAGCAAGTTTTCAAGTTCAGCGTTTGAAGGATCGTCAGCAGTTCGTGTACAAAATGCAGTAGACTTTCAAAAGAAAACAGATGAATACTTCAAATTCCCCATAGCTGAGGATATCACTGCATCTCTGATCTTGACTAAAACAGGGATCGCAAGGATCGAGAACCCTTCCGGAAACAACTTCGAGAAGGGGATGGAAATATGGAAATTCGGAAGCTTCAGCACCGGAGATAAACTGTATTTCTTTTTTGAAGCGCAAGTCCCCGGAGTGCTTAAGGGCACAAGGTATGATTACTCCATGGTCCCCGGTGGATACGGTGTATATTCTGTAGGTATACATTATGAGGATAGAGCATTAGTAACAGACGTGGAAAGTCTGACAACGCTATGCTCCTTTGGAGATGAGACATCCATAGAGGCCCTTAGCTCTTCAAAGGATGGAAGCGTGATATATGTCTTTGTAAAGGAAAATGATGAACACAAGGTTTATGCTGTAGACGCCAAAACAGGTGAGAAATTGCAAAAACTCAGTATATGCGGTGCAGATGCAAGTCATTACTTTGTCCAAAAAGAGGATGGATATCATCTTTTCGGAATACGGGAAGCCTACTCAGAAAGAGAAGAAAAAGGCGTGATATATGTCCTTGAAGAGGATGAAAGTGGGTTTCTAAGCATTGCTTTAAAAGCAGATATAGGAGAAGTGACAAAAGGCCGCAATATATATGGGCTTCTAGAGTATGGACAGTGGATAAATATCGAGTACGGAATGGGTTACAGTCAATACTATAATTCCGCAGGTCTATGCAATGCATATAGGGACGGCAAACTGTACATAGTTTCGCCAGATATAAACGGAAATTCAGACTCACCGGAATACGTCAGTAGGTGCGGCATAGCAATCGCTGTTTTCGGCAAAGAGGGTCCTTTGTATCTGGGCAATTACAAAAGTTCCATAGGGGGAACTCTATGTGAGCCGCAAAGATACTCAAGACCTGTGATCCGGTTCGAATGAGGGGGCAAAAAGAAATGAGAAAGTATTTGTCACTTATCTCTATGTATATATACAGCCGGTACAAAAAGGTCCTGATGATCATTGCTTTGATGGCGGCCGGGTGCTTGATATATGCATTTCTTAGATCAAAAGGTCTTTGGCCTGAAGGATCGGGTCTTTTTGGTTTATTTATACAAACTTTTGAAAGACAGTGGATAGGCATTTTCTTCATTTTTTTGAGCGTAACGCTGACAGGGGCAGGAGATAAAAAGGACGGAAGCGAATATACTGAAAAGAGACTCGGGATACCGGGCTTTGGCCACTTTGCTGCGGCTTTCCTGTCGGACCTCCTTTATCTTGGTCTGTTTTGGGTCGCAAGAGGCTTTGCAGCCCTTGCAGAACTTAAGATATATGAAGGTGCCGGGATACTGCCTAAGGGACCTCAGGGACTATTTCTCTTTATCACGAGCGATGTGGAGATGATAACAGGCCTTTCTTTCATCAATTCCTACACATTGAAGGTCATGGCCATTTTGATGCTCTTTGTAGCGCTTGTAGATGCGGCTGTGTTGTCTTTTAGAAAAAGCAGCAAATACGATGAATAAAGATCTGCAAAAGGTCATCCTTTAGAGAGGTTAGATATATGAAAAAGATTGCGCTGATACTTCTTGCAGTCGTCCTTGCCGGCACTGCAGCCCTGTCTTTGAAAATGAAAGAGGTAAGAGAGACTGCGGACAAAGTGGAATATACAGAAACTATCCTTTACGGGGACAGGCCTATTCTTGATGGACTCGATGTGAGTCTGTACATAAGAAAAAACGGAAATGATTTTCTTGACAGTCAAAGAAAGTACCTTTGGACTTCGGACCTTTCCTTTAGAAGCAGTGGCCTAAGCTATGATACAAAGGTCGAATTTCCCGATAAAAAGGAATACAGAGAACTTCCTGAAAAGCTATATGTGGAATATGCATACTATCACGATGAGCAGCTGGATAAAAAGGTGGATCTCATAAGAAAAGAGCATGCAGAAGAGATAGAAAAGAAGGGTTCTGTCACTGTCAGGATGAGATATGCAGGACTCATGGATCATCACAAATTGGAATTTGCGCTGCTTGCAAAAGGAGATACCAATAGTCAGAAAGCATACTCCGGCTACGAATTTTATGAGGCTCTCAAAAACTATTTCCGCATACCGGTCCTGGATACGGAAATGGTAGAACTGAATATATCAAAAACAAACTATTACATCAGGAAAGCTGCAGACAGTGAAGCGGAAACTTCACAAGATGAATACTTCTTTCTGGTAAATTCCTGCAGCAGGGCAGTAGACGGGCAGATGTATTTCTCATTCAATATAGGAGACGAGGATGGATGGCCCGTAGCAGGCAGATACAGTGAGATCCCCGGGGGTCACGGTGTATATAGGTTCAAGTTTGAATATGATGAGGGCGGCAATATAGTTCCTGACAAAAATACCATAGAGACTGTGTGCTCCTTTGAGGAGAGATCTGTCATCATCGGCATTGAAGGCTCAAACAAAGATGGGATCATATATGTGTTTGCTTTAGAGGGAGACAGGTTTGAGGACTATGTCCTTTACAGGGTAGATACAAAGGGCGAAGGAAAGCCGGAAAGGATAGTACTCGGACGTCACCTTGAAGGAAGGCAGTCTGTCATCAGAGCAAGAGACGGGGCATACATGGTCTGCTGCATTGATGCAAGTTCGGATCACAACAATGGATACATATATTGTTTCAAGGAAGATGAAAATGGTTTCCCGGGAAAGGTCATTACAGTAGATCTTTCTAAGGTAAACGATCTTGTCTATGCAAACATATTTGATCTACCTTATATAGACAGCTTTGACTGGATGTTCAAAGACGGAAAGCTGTATATCATCAGGCCTGATATGTGCCTTGCAAGGACAGCTCTTGAATACAGAGAGAGTTATTATCCGCTGCGTTGCGGCATAAGTGTCATAGTGTTTGATGAAAAGGGCCTTTGCTTCTTCGGTGACTGGAAATCAAGCCTTGGCCAGGATGTTACGGGCCGATCCCTTTGCATCCTTGACATGGAAAAACCATTTACATGGAACTTTGCAGAATGAGATGGTGCACAATATATCCTGGGCATATATAAAAATATGGTTGAAGATTAGGTAAAGAAAGAGGAAGAAAGTGACTCTCCGTGATATAATCATGGAGAGTTTTTGTATAACAAAGTATATGCAAATGGGAACACCTAGGGTTTGCATATAAGAAAGATAAGTTTTGACTAAAAGAAAAAAGAAACAATTAAGAGCGATCCTTATTTTGCTGCTTATTGCGGCAGCCCTGGTATTCGTTATCGCTGTTCTTACAAGGCCTCTTCTCATAAGCCTCAACGGAGAGGAGGAGGTAGAGCTTTGCTATGGCGATGAATATGTGGAAGAAGGGGCCCGTATCAAGTGGGACCTGGGCGTTGCCAAGATCAAAGGGACTGTAGATACAACTACCATAGGAGAATATGAGATCGTCTACAGCTTCCTGACAGAAAGGGTCAAAAGGACGGTAAGGGTCGTAGACAAGGTAAGGCCCGAAATAAACCTGGAAGGCTCCCTGTCCCAATATTATGAGACAGGTTCTGAGTATACCGAATACGGATATACAGCCTGGGATGAGATAGACGGAGATCTGACGGAAAAGGTGGAAGTCGATCTTTCTGAACTCGATATGAGCAAAGAAGGGACCTATCATGTAAACTATATAGTCTCGGACGCAGCGGGAAATGCAGTTAGGGAAAGAAGAGAGGTCATAGTCGTAGAGGACGGACCCATGACTCAGGACATATGGCACTTTTCCCTTCATCCTTTCTTTGACGACATCATCTGCAAAGAAGTCCCTTTCGATCAGGAGAAATATGACAGCCTTTGGGTCTTCGGGGATTCTTTCATAGGAAACCTGCAGTATTACGGCGGATACAACTGGAATCGTACCATATACCTTGCATCCTTAAGTACCGACGATTTTTTGACTGCGTCTCTTAGGTATTACGACGGTTTCGACACTTTCGATACGGTAATGGCAAAAGCACAGCCAAAGGCCATGCTTGTCCTTTTGAACAGCGACTGGACAGGCAGATGGTCTGTTGACTACGTAGCAAAAAGCTGCGACAAGGCTTATGCTGCTTTAAAGGAGAAGCTTCCAGGTACTCAGATCATCATCTGCTCCCTGATGCCTGTAGATAAGTATTTTACAGTGGGCGGCCTTGGAAGAAACAACGATATAGACAAGATGAACGTTCAGATGTGCCTTCTTTGCAGGAAGTACGGTTTTAAATTCATGAACGCAGCCGAAATTTTCAGAAATCCCAATACGGGTGGCTGCTATGACGAATATATATCAGGAGACCACATACACCTGTCAGCATCAGGATTCAGAAGGATGCGGGAATATATTGAGGAGCATCTCGACTGGTAAAAAGGATGAAAAAGGCAGCAATGCTGCTATGTGTTGAGAAATGGATCGCAATCCTGTATAATGTATTGAATTGGGAAAAGGGCTTTAAGTTATGTCAGCAAAGAAAAAAAGATTAAATAAAAAGAAATTCATAAGGTTTTTGATCGTAACAGCTCTTCTGCTTGCTGTGATCATAATAGTTTTTACTCCGGTCACCATCAGGATGAAGGGTGACAAAAAGGTGGAGATAGGCTACGGAGAGGAATATGTTGACGAAGGAGCCGATGCATGGTTCGGAAAAGTCAAAGTCGAATCTAACGTAGACACTTCAAAGATAGGAAAGTACAGAGTAAAGTACAGTTCACTTCTTGCAAGCAGAACAAGGACCGTAAACGTCGTCGATAAGGTGGCGCCTGTCATAACTCTTGCAGGAAACAGCACCGTATATGTAGCGACCGGCGGAGAATTCCTCGAAGACGGATATACAGCTTTTGATGAGATAGACGGCGATCTTACAGACAAAGTTCAAGTGGATATGAAGGAGCTTGATCTGAATAAAGCAGGCACCTATCACATAAGTTATGTGGCAACCGATTCTTCCGGCAACGCTGTAAGAGAGAGAAGGACTGTCAATGTCATCGACGGCGGAGCTTTGGAAATGAGCGTCCTTGACTTTGATCTAAATCCTTTCTATCCTGACGTTATCTGCAAAAATGTCGGATACGACGAAGAAAAATTCTCAGATCTTCTTCTTTTCGGAGATTCCTTCATAGAAAAACTTGGAGAGATAGGACTCGTAGCTTACAGACACCTTTGGTCAAGACCGTCCATTTCAACGGATGACATATATACAAAGCCCATCTATGTATACGGATATCTGGACGGAGAGACTACATTCTTTGACGCCATGGACGCCAATCAGCCAAAGCATGTGCTCGTGCTTCTCAACAGCGATTGGACGAGCCGCTGGACCCCGGAATACTTAAGAGAAAGCTGCGACAAGGCATATGCTCAGATGAAGGGACGCTATCCTGATACGACCTTCATCATATGCTCCATCATGCCCGTCGAATACTGGTATGACAGACCGGAATATGTTGAGGAAGTAGGCTTCCACAGAGATGATCGCATCAACAAGATGAATGTGTACATGTGCGGGCTCTGCCGCAAGTACGGCTTCAAGTTCATGAATGCGGCAGAGGCTGTCAAAGACCCAAGGACAGGAGCCTGCATACAAGAATACATTTATGAACCGGACGGGATACATCTTTCCGACCTTGGGTGCGAAAAGATGCTCGAATATATAATGTGTCACTTAGACTATTAAAGGAGATAAGATATGAAAAAAGTTTTAGCTATAGTTCTTGCACTTGCCATGATCTTTTCCCTTGCTGCTTGCGGCAGCAAGGAAGAGGGCGGACAAAAGGAAGCTTTCGATGCAAAAAAGGCTGCAGAGGCTCTTCTTGGGTCAGAGGAATTCAAGGGCTGCTCTTTGGTAGACGGCGAGCAGATCGAATTCAGATATGACATAACCCTTGAGGATACTCAGGAATTCTACTACACAGAGGTCACCAACGGTCTTTCTGCCAACATGTTCATCATAGCCGTTGCAAAGGAAGGAAAGGAAAGCCTCATGTACGGCGAGATGGAAAAGATCGTAAACACCTATGCATCTTCATGGGTAGATTCCACCTATGCCGAAAGACAGGCCGAAGCTCCGAAAGTAAAAGACCGCTATACAAGCGAAAAGGACGGAGTATACATCTGCATCGTTTCATCAGACAATGATGCCATGCTTAAACTCATAGGAAAATAGAAGATGGTCTTCTCCAGCATACCATTCCTTTTCTTTTTTCTTGCAGCATTTCTGCTGCTTTACTACATAGTACCGTTCAAGCTGAAGAATTACTGCCTTCTCATCTTCAGCTTGCTTTTTTATGCCTGGGGAGAGCCTATCTACGTATTCCTGATGATGTTTACGGCGGGTATCGACTGGCTGGACGGACTGTTTCTTGAAAAGCATCCCAAATACAGGAAAGTCTATCTGACCATAGCCATAGTCATAAACCTGGGGCTTCTTTGCTTCTTTAAATATGCAGACTTCCTCCTCGGAGCCGTAGGAAGCATATTTAAAGTAAACATGCCGGTCCTTGGCATATCTCTTCCCATAGGTATATCTTTTTATACCTTCCAGAGCATGAGCTATTCCATAGACGTGTACAGAGGAGAAGCAAAAGTAGAACATAACTATTTCTACTACCTCATGTACGTGTCCATGTTCCCGCAGCTCATAGCAGGTCCCATAGTAAGGTATCAGACCATAGCCGACGAGATAAGAGTAAGGGATATAAACTGGGATAATTTCGTAAACGGCTTTTCAAGGTTCCTGATGGGACTATTCAAAAAGGTCCTCCTTGCAAATGCATTAGGAGAACTCTTTACCATGGTGTCTGCGGAAACGGAGATTTCAGCAGCTACTGCATGGCTTGGCCTAGTGGGCTTTGCCCTTCAGATCTACTTTGATTTTTCGGGTTACAGCGATATGGCCATAGGCCTTGGGCTCATGATGGGATTCCATTTCCTTGAGAACTTCAACTATCCGTATATAGCTCATACGGTGACAGAATTCTGGCGCAGATGGCACATGTCTCTTTCCACATGGTTCAGAGATTATGTATACATACCCCTTGGCGGCAACAGGGTGACTGTTCCAAGGCATATATTAAACCTCATGATAGTGTGGCTTTTGACAGGTTTTTGGCACGGAGCCGCATATAACTTCATACTGTGGGGTGTATATTACGGAGTGCTCCTCGTACTTGAAAAGTACGTATACGGTAAGCTTCTCGAGAAAGTGCCGCTCCTTGGGCACATATATACCATATTCGCTTTCATGATAGGTTGGAGCCTCTTTGCCTTTGACGACATGGGAGCATTTTGGGAGTTCTTTATGTCCCTCTTCGGAAAGTACGGAGCTGTAGACTCAGCAACCATATTCTATTTAAAGAGTTACATAGTATCCATAGTAGTAGGCATCATATGTTCTACTCCTATTGTCGGGAACTTCCTTAAGGAAGAGCATGAACCATCCACCGAAAAGTTCATATCCTTCCTGACCGTGGTGCTGCTGATCATGACCATAGCAGCCCTCGTTACAGACAGTTATAACCCCTTCCTTTATTTCAGGTTCTGATATGCATAAGAAGATAAACGCAATATTGATACCCATTTTGATGGCAGCTCTGATCGCGGCCTTCTTCTTGCTGCCTCAAAAGACCTTCTCTGAAAGGGAGAACCGCTACCTTGCTACTGTTCCTGAGCTTAGCTGGAACAATATAAAGAGCGGAAGGTTCATGGAAGAGATCTCAGACTATGTTTCCGATCATTTCCCCTTCAGAGACCTTTGGATAGGGATCAATTCAAATGTTTCAAGGCTGAAGGGAAAGACCCTCATAAACGGTGTGTATTTTGCAGATGATAAGTACCTCATAGAAAAGTATGAATCCGCAGGCAATATGAAGAAGATAGCGACAGCTGTCAATGCCTTTGCAGAAAAAGTGGAAGCAAAGGTCACCTTCATGGCAGTGCCTACATCGGTAGTCATAAATGAGGAAAAACTTCCTGACGGCGCCATGGAAAGAGTTTGGCTCGATGGCGAAGGGAATATCTATTCAAAGCCTTTCGGGTCAGGCATCCTTGTTGCCTGCAGTCCACAGGAAGCGGACATCAAGATACTTTATTCAAATCTGATGTGCAAAACCGTGCCCCTTGTAGGCATGCTCTTAGAGGCCAACAGAAGAGGCACAAATGAAGAGGGCGCAGATCAGATGTTCTACCGCCAGGATCATCACTGGACATCGAAGGCCGCAATGCTCGCCTACGCGGAATACTATTACGCAAGCAGGAATTTATCGAAAGACTTAAGTCCCAGAGCTTTTAAGTATGATCTGGAACTTGTGAGCAAGACCTTCAGGGGTACCCTTTTCAACAAGGTTGGTGAGTGCGATCTCGGATACGATGTGATCTATGCGCCAAAGCTTCCGGAAGGGACCATAGTATACGAAACAGAAGAGGGAGTCTTTGATACGATCTACGACGAGACAAAGCTGGAAACAGCAGACCAATATGCTTACTTCCTTTCAGGGAACCACCCCTTCGTTACCATATCCAATACTGCCAACGAGGATCTGACAGTAAGGGATCAATGGGGAAACGAAGTGGTCGTAAAGCATTATCCTGACATAGTTATCATCAAAGACAGTTATGCCAACTGTATGGTGCCCTTTATGGTAGGAGATTATCACACCATCACCATCATAGATCCAAGGTATTACGGAGACGTCATATCAGCCTATGTCAATGAAACAAAGGCCGATGAAGTACTCTTTGTTTACAACATGAATACACTTGGCACCGATTCAGGCATAAGAAGAGTTCAGTAATACAGTTTTACGGACCGGTAAAATGAAAGATGAAAAAAAGGGTGACTTGTAAAAGTAACTTCCACTTTGTAAACTTAAGTTCTATGTTGTAAAAGTAAATTCTACGGAGTGGAATTTAAGTTTTCAAAAATTGATAAGAATAGATGGAAAAAGAAGAAAACATTACCATTTATTCTTTTTT
>JAZQCD010000016.1:0-91822 GCA_045546135.1 Anaerovoracaceae bacterium | reverse complement strand
CTTCACCGGTATCATATATGTTCAGAACTACATTTGAACTTGTAGGAGCCCATACTTTAAAGATGGTAGTCTGTGGATAATTCTCATCATCAAAAGTGGCCCCAAGGTCATCTCCGTCATAGGCATAAAGCTGGTTGAATTCATCTGTATCGAAATAGTTGGTGGTCATAAGTCTTGATTCCTGTATCCAGTTTGGATCGAAGCGGTAGCTGACAGTGATAACGTCAGCAATATCTATGGTGTCTTTAAGCACGAGATCTACTCTCTTAAGGGAAGAGTCATACTCGCCCATAGTAAAGTTCTTGTATTCCTTGCCGTTTACAGTCATAGAGAACCTTGGCTCATAGGACTTGAATTCTGATGAAAGCGGTTTGAAATATACGGTAACCGTCTTTTGGTCCTTGAGCATGACATAGTTCACTATGGACTTTAAAGCATTCTCCTGAGTGTCGAAAACCGTGCTCTCAGTGGTCCTTACATAGACATTCTGTATGCCTCCCGGAGTCTGTGCTTCAATGTCTATTGATCTGTCACCGTCCGGATCCTTAGACCAGTTGTCTGTCCTTACTATAAAGCCCATCTTATCCATGGGAAGTCCGCCTGATATGACAGACAGATCAAGGTCTGCATAAACGCCGTAATCGTCATAACCCGTAAACTGGTATGCGTCTCCGTTCCCTCCGTTTGTCATATCCCATGCCCAGACATTCCACGCAGGATAAGAACTCCTGTCATTGTTTGTGTCGTCGTTCCGTCTGTAGTGAAGGCGGATGGTAGCTGTGTCCTTAAGTTCCTCCTTTGAATGATCTACGCTGTCAAAGGTATATTGGGCGATGACATTTCCTGCAGGTTCAAGTGAGATCGGCTTGTCATCAGGTCCTTCATCAGCCTTGCCGCAGGCAGCAAGCAAAAAGAGCAATACAAAAACAAGAAAAACTGCAAATATGTTTTTTCTACTGTGTTTCATTTGTTTCATTTCTATGCTCCTTCGCTTTCTAAAAAATGGGCAGCAAGGCTCGTAACATCCTATGGCATTGACTTAAGAATATATATTCTCACATTTTTAATTCTTGCTAAAATCCGGACAGGTCAAAGAATCCTTCTTCAAGTATCTCGCCTTTCATGTCCTGGCTTTGCTTGATGACGTTAGGATCCCACTTGTTTATATCCTTTACCTCGTAGCCTTTTTCGAATACCGCTACAAGGAATCCCGTCATACCCTTAGTATCCACCAGCATGATGCCGTCTTTTATCTCGTAATCCTTGCTCCAATGTCCTGGGTTCCAGCTCCAGATATATATCTCGTAATCGTTGAGGTACTTTTCAGGTATTCCGACTACATTGAATAAGCCCTCTTCGACTTCGACCTGTTTGTAGCTGAAGGTCCTGTCTAAAATATTGCTGCCATTCCTTAAGACTACATGAAGCACTGCTTCGCCGTTTTTTACATGGACTGCAAGCTCAACTGTCTTTCCTTCACCTATGTCAGTCCTACTTTCTTTCTCATCTCCAAACCAGAAATAGCCTTCTTCGGCATTGTATGAGCTAAGAGTCACTTCCATGGACTTTGTGAAGCTGCCGCCTCTTTGTGATATTTCAAGCCTCGGATGCACGTCTTTTGATCTTGTCATGATACACATGCCGTTGGATTCAAAATTCACATAGGCCACGCCTTCATGAACTACTATTTTGTTTCCTGTGAGGGAGTCATAATAATTGCCGTTTTCAAGATGAGGAACGGGGACCTCTACAGTCTCTTCCGTGTTCACATCACCCACATTAAGGATCAAGGCACCCTGATCCCCATCTTTTATCTTTTCACATATATACATAGTGCCGTCTACAGATTCAAAGCTTTCTGCATCAAAGAACCTGTTATGGAATCTGTTGGATACGGCAACATATTCGCTTTCGAAATCGTAAGTACCCACCGTTCCTACAGTGAGTTCATCATTTGGTCTTGCAAGGAAAAGCCCGCCAAGGCCCTTCTTTGCAGCTATGACAGACCAATACTTTGCAACCCTGATGTAGGAATAGTGAGTATTGGTGGTCACATACTCATCGTGGCTTTCGACCCAGGCGATGAGATCTTTTGCATCATCTGTCTTTAAGGACGCATTGAGGATCTTTGACGGATCTTTAGCCGTAAATACATTTTTGAATTGAGATACGAATCCGTCATCTGTTATGAGCATGTGCTCTGTATAGTTTGAAAGGCTCCTGCCTGCAGGAGTACCAAGTATCTCACCGTAGGCATAAAGATCCTTTCCTGTTTTCTCTTTGTAATAACCCCTTGCTTCCTCAAGGGTCTTATCCCAGAAATCGCTGGGATAATCGGGATCGCTTTCCGTTTCAACATGCTTTGCAGCATCGAAGCGAAAACCGTCGATGCCCGCATCTATGCATTCCTTTAAAAGGGAAAGTATCCTGCCCTGAACATAAGGGTTCGATGTATCAAGATCAGGGAGATTTCCGTAAGCATAGTACTGAGTATCAGCTCCTGACCCTGAAGCATTCTTGTTGTGGTGGAAGGTAAGGCCTATACCGTCTCTATCCTCGTTTCTGTTTGCATAAAGAAGAGGTTCATATTCTGCCACTGCAGGAGAGACTGTAGGAGTTCCGTCTGCCTCTTTTCCTTCATCATCAGTCGTTGCCATATGGTTGACGACTATATCTGCTAGGATGCATACACCAAGGTCCTCTGCTTTTTGGCAGAGTTCCTCCAGATCTTTCTTGCTTCCAAGAGCGGAATCATTTCCTATTGAAAAACTAAGAGGCTGATAAAATGCCCACCACTGAGAACCGCCGCCCTTTGGCTGCTGAACAGGCATGGTAAGGATGTTTTTAAAGCCTGCGTCTCTTATAGCCGGCAGGTTATCTATTATCTGTCTGTAGGTCCAGTTGAAGGCATGCAAAGTAAGACCGTCCTGCGCATTTTCAGGAAGAGCTTCTACATAACTTGCATCAAAGTCTTCGTATTCCGGGATCTTAGTTTTTTCTTTGCAGGCTGCAAAGGAAAAGATCATTGCCAATGCAAGACAAACAGATAATAACTTTTTGCTCATTTCCATCCCTCCAGGGGCCAAAAGGCAAAGTACTGCAAAGATTGCAGCGCTAATACAGGTAAGAACGAGCGTTTTTTATTAAGAATCGAGATAAAAAGAAAAGGGCTCCATAGGAAATGAAGCCCTTAGAAAAGTGTCTGACTATTTAGGTGTAGCTGTGAGAATGACAGAACTGTCATCACCGTTTTCAAATACGATCTTGACGAGATATGTTCCATCTACACTGGCAGTCATGTTATTACCATCGCTTGAACCCCAGCTGTAGGTCCAGTCATTGTCAGCACGGACCTTGAATTCATCGCCGGCCTTGAGTGTGACTTCGCCTTCATAGGTGTTGTCAGCAGTCTTAGTCATAGCAACATCGTTAGCCCAATCTGAACCTGCAAAGCTTCCTATTACGCTGTATGTATGATCTGCTGCAACATAGGAACGGACCTCTTCATAAGCGATGCCTTCCTTTGCTTCCTTAAGTACAAGGCCGATGCCGTATCCGGGCTGTCCGGGTGCGGAAGCATTGCTGTACTGTGCGATAACAAGAGTATAGAGTCCTGCTCCTCCTGTTACTACAGGGTTGCTTGCCCATGAGAATCCATACTGATCAGGTTCTTCCTGCCATACAGGCATGAACATGGTTTCAGGTGTAAGGCTCTCTGCATAAGCTGTCTTAGGATCGCTGATCCACTGATCTTCTGCATATACCTTGTTGTTTCCGTCAACTTCTGCTGTGCACTGCGCTACCTTGAATGCATAGGATCCGTTTGCTCTGTAGAGTATTCCCTGTGTGTTGAGGAAATCTGTGGTCCAGCCTGCATCATTGGTTCCAAAGATGTACTCGCCCTTGTAAAGGTACTTGACATCCTTGCCTTTGAGTGTCTCATAAAGAGCGGAATCTATGGACTTTACATCATCTACAGCAATTGCAGTGAGAGCGGATGCTTCATAAACTGCTGTATCCTTTCCGTTCCAACCGTTCTGAGTTCCGTCAGCAAGAAGATACTGACCGTGAGCTACCCATGCTTCGTGTCCTTCGTCTGCAAGTGGCTTTGATTTACCGCATGCGGCAAATGAAAGTATCATGACAAGTGCAAGAAGAACTGCTAATACTTTTTTCATACTATTTATCCTCCTAACAAAATATGTTTAGATAATAAAAAACAACTTGTCCTCAATAACATTTTAGTATTATTTATACAAGCATTCAAGAATTTATTAATTAAAATTCCAAAAAATGAGGAGCTTTTTGTTGTGATACAACAAAAAGCTCCTTGAAATTTGTTTTTGATATTTATTTGCAATTTTGTCAAGTGTAATATTTTTGTGAATAAGCAAGCAAATTCAGCGACTCAAAATGCAGTATTATTCACTGTTCATCCATTACTCTTAGGAAGTTGCCGTGGTTTATCTTATCTATCTCATCATCAGTAAACTCTTTTGAAAGGAGATCTATGATCATAGGAAGTCCTGTATAATCCTTAAAATCAAGTTTTCCACCTATGCCGTCAAAATCAGAACCCCATGCAAGAGTATCGATCCCGGCTACGTCTCTAAAATGGACCATGTGCCTTACAACATCCTTTGCATAGGCGTTTTCTTTGTCGTCTGTAAGGAAATCCGGGCAGAAGTTTATCCCAACGACTCCCCCTCTGTCTGCAAGGGCTTTCAGCTGCTCATCGGTCAGATTCCTTTGATGATCTCTCAGGGCTCTTGCGCAGCTGTGACTTGCTGCAAAGGGTTTGCTGCTCTCCCTTACCACATCCCAGAATCCGCCCTCAGAAAGATGAGAAACATCGACTATCATGCCAAGTTCATTCATTCTGTGAACGACATCTATGCCGAAGGGCTTCAGTCCTTTTTTGTGAAGCTGCGGGTCTATGCTGTTTGGAAAGCCTATGGAATTTTCCCAGTTCCATGTAAGGGTGAGCATCCTGACGCCGTCAGCATACATCTCGTCTACCCTTTCTACTTTTCCGTCTATTCCAATGCCGTCCTCCACTGTAAGTAGCGCAGACATAAAACCTTCAGCTGCGTTCTTTCTGATATCGTCTGCTGTAAATGCCCTTCTTAATACATCTTTATTATCATCTACATTTTTGTTCCAGCAAAGGAGCATATCCTTGTAGAGCTCCCACGGAGTCCTGCCGTCCCTTGCAAGGTGCCCGTCCGTCGGAAGGAAGAGAGCAAGTGCCTCGGCCATGCATCCACCCTTTTTTAATTTAACTATATTGATGTGCCCGTCAAATTCTTTAAGTGATATCTTCTTAAAGTAGCAAGCCATCATAGTGTCGCAATGAAGATCGATGATATCGAATGCCATAGCAATCATCCTCCTTAATATCTCGCATAAGTCTTTAACTGTATTCTAATAACTTGATCCGCCTTACTGATTATCCTTATCCTTCTATATGATATCCAGCTGATTTGAGTACTCTATTCATGATGGAGAAACTGAGTGAGTCCCCTTCGGGAAGAGCAGATGCCAAGATGATGTCCATACCTTGATCATCGAACTCCCTCAGTTTTGCAAAGAAAGTCCTGGCTTCAGGTCTTAATATGAATCCGACCTTTTTCCCTTTGCTTCTTTCTTCTTTGACCCTTTCCATAAGTTTCTCTTCGGGAACTATATGCATCTCTGCTTTCGGAGCATAGTGCTTGTATTTTTGCCCGGGAGCCATTGGATGGAAGTTCGGATCTTCGGAAGGCTTGCTGAAAAGAGTCTTGTCGTAGGACACTTCGCATCCTGTGACTGCTGCTATCATCTCAGGGGTAATGAAGCCGGGCCTTAATATGGTCATGGTCTTAACATCAAGGACAGTCGACTCTATTCCTACCTGGCATGGATCACCTGCTATGATGCCGTCTATCTTGCCGTCAAGGTCTTCTTTTACATGTATCCATGCTGTAGGGCTTGGTCTTCCTGATAGATTTGCAGATGGTCCTGACACAAGGGTACCTGAATATCTTATGAGCTCAAGAGTCGGCTCTGAAGCAGGCATCCTTACTGCTACGGTATCAAGGCCTCCCGTAGTTTCTTTAGGAACTTCTTTTCTTTTCGGAAGAACCATGGTAAGAGGCCCGGGCCAGAAAGCATCAGAAAGCTTTTTCACGATATCACACAAATTGCTGGTACATGCTTTTCTTTTTTGATCCTCTTGAATTTGGTGTTCATCAATGACCTTGTGTTCTTCAGTATCAGGAGTGTTTGAAACTGAGCTATAGCCTGGATCTACGCACTGCCATGCAATATCTTCATCGAATATCGTTGTTAGAAGGTACAGGTCCTGAAAGTCAGCTATATGAACTATAAGAGGGTTATCAGATGGTCTTCCCTTTGCAGCATAGGCTTTTTTTGCGGCATCGGGATCGAAAGCATCCGCTCCAAGGCCGTATACTGTCTCTGTAGGGAAAGCGACAAGGCCACCCTCTGCAATGACCTTTGCAGCCGCCTTTATATCGTCTTCACTTGTTGTATAAATATATGTTTCCATGCCACGCATTATATCACAAATGAGGTGACATTCAAAAACTGTGTGATATAATAATCAGAACGGTAAAAAATATCTCAAAGGGCTTTGATCTTAGACCAAGACCTGTGCGAGATACATAAAATAGAAACAAGGAGAAAGAAAATGTTTCAGATCCCCGATAACGTGAGTAAGCATACTAACGTATACGATGTTCTCAAAGAAAGAGGTTTCATCGAGCAGACAACAGACGATGAAGGCATAAGAGAGCTCCTCGGAAAAGAAAAAGTAAAATTCTATATAGGTTTCGACGCAACTGCAGACTGCCTCCATGTAGGTCACTTCATGCAGGTCATAATCATGATGTACATGCAAAAATACGGACATACACCTGTAGTCCTCATCGGCGGCGGTACAACAATGATAGGAGACCCTTCAGGCAGAACTGATGCAAGGCAGATGATGACAACGGAGCAGATAGACAAGAACTGCGAGAACTTCAAGCACCTCTTTGACCGCTTCCTTGTATTCGATGACGAATGGAAGCATGTAAAGTCAGAAGGAGTCCTTGAAAAAGGCGGACAGAACAAGGAACCGGAAGCAGGAAAAGCTATTTGCGTAAACAACGCTGACTGGCTTAGAAATGTAAACTATCTTGAATTCATGAGAGATATAGGGTCAAGGTTCTCTGTAAACGACATGCTAAGAGCAGAGTGCTTCAAGCAGAGAATGGAAAAGGGTCTGTCCTTCCTTGAATTCAACTACATGCTCCTTCAGGCATACGACTTCTACTGCCTCGCAAGAGATATAGACTGCAAGATAGAATTCGGCGGAAACGACCAGTGGTCAAACATCCTCGCAGGAAGAGATCTTGCAAGGAGGATCTTAGGAAAAGACGACTACTACGGCATGACCTTTGCTCTCCTGACAAAGTCTGACGGAACAAAGATGGGCAAGAGCCAGGCAGGAGCTCTATGGCTCGATGCAAAGAAATGCAGTCCATATGATTTCTATCAATACTGGAGAAATGTTGAAGACGCAGATGTCGAAAAGTGCCTTAGAATGCTCACCTTCCTTCCTCTTGAAGAGATAGCAGAGCTTACAGCTCACAAGGACGAAAGGATCAACCATGCAAAGGAAGTCCTCGCATACGAAGTGACAAGGCTCGTACACGGCGATGAAGAAGCTGCAAAGGCTCAGGAAGCAGCAAGAGCAGCATTCTCCGGCGGAGCATCAGCAAACATGCCTACAAAAAGAATAGAACTTCCTGAAGAAGGAATAGGCATAGTAGCTCTCATGAAGCAGACAGGTCTTGTGCCAAGCAACAGCGAAGCATTCAGGACCATAGAACAGGGCGGACTTTCAATCAACGGAGAAAAGGTTACCGACACAAAGCTCCTCATAACAAAGGAGACCTTCAAAGACGGACCCATAGTCCTTAAGAAGGGAAAGAAGACCTTCCTTAAAGTAGAACTCTAAAAAACACTTTAACGATCAAAAGGCCAAAAGCGCGAAGCTTTTGGTCTTTTTGTTTAAACATTGAGTATTTGATCTATTGATATAGCAATACCGGATAATAGGGAAAGTTTTGCAACTTAAACAAATTTATTGTACCCTTCGCCGTACTGAAGAGCCCTCGATACGCGGCTTAATGTTGTCGAAGAAATATCTATAGTCTCCATTATCTGAGTATATGTCTTGTTATCTTTGAGAAGCCTTACTGCTTTTATCCTTTGGGCCATCTGCTCTATCTCCTTGATGGTGCAAAGATCGTCAAGGAGCAGTTCCATATCCTTTGGATCATCGATACTTGCAAGGACACTGCAAAGATCCTCTACCATTTCAGCAGTTACTTTTTTGACTGTCATAGGATGCCTCCATCTCACTAAAGCGCTAAAGCATCTCTATTATACATTCTCTTTAGCTCCAGCTCAATTTCTTTTCTATTTTTCCCGATAATATCGTGAGAAGTCCATTCATTGCAAGGTAGTATATGCCTGTAAAAAAGAGGGGCCATATGAGACCTTTTGATTTGATAAAAGCCTGTCCCGCCCATATTATCTCATATATCATTATGGTCCTTGCAAGAGCAGTATCCTTAACGAGAGTTATCACTTCATTTGTCATGGGAGGAATGATGATCCTTACTGCCTGTATCAGTATGACATTGAAAAAGCTCTGCCTCTTTGTAAGGCCAAGAGCCATGCATGCCTCGTACTGTCCTATGTCTACAGCCTCCATACCGCTCCTGTATATCTCTGCAAAGTAGCAGGCATAATTGAAAACAAATGCCGCTATAACAGCTACGAATCGTCCGCTGTTTCCGCTTCCCCATATGTTGTTTTTGAAAAGAAGTCCGGGGCCGTAATAGATTATGAGAAGCTGGAGCATAAGAGGCGTCCCCCTTATGATCCAGATGACGGTCCTCATAAAAGCCTTGATGATACCTATGCTGCTCTTTGACATTTCGCAGAATATAAAGCCAAGAGGCAATGCTCCTAAAAGAGTAAGAGCAAATACCTCAAGACTTTTTATAAATCCATCATTTAATGACTGTATAACAGTTGAAAACATCGTATAGACCCCTTCTTAGCTTGTCTCAAAGGGAAAAGATCACTGAGCGATTATGGAAGCTCCTATGCCGTATTTTTCTCCAAGGCTAGTCATCGTGCCGTCAGCATATTTTTCTTTAAAGAAATCGTTTAGCTTAGCTGCAAGATCTGAACCTTTTCTAAAACCTACTCCGTAAAGCTCGCTGTTTAGAGGAAGAGTATATCCAAGATCAGGGTAGGATGTTCCGTCTCCTGTCATGGCTGCTGCCATAAGGACATCTATTACTGCAGCATCAGATGTGCCGGCTGCGACCTCCATCAAAGCACCTGCCTGAGTCTCATTTTCCATAAAGTTTATGCCAAGCTCTGTAAGGACTGCTGCTCCTGCAGATCCTCCTTCAGCAACTATATTGAGTCCTTTCAGGTCATCTGCTGACTTGATAGAATCTATCTTATCCTTCCTGATGACTACTACCTGCGAATTGTCTGAATAGGGATTGGAGGTTTCCATGGCAGTCTTTACTTCATCGGTCAAAGTCATGCCGTTCCAAACGCAGTCTATAGCCTTTGAATCAAGAATCATGATCTTGTAATCCCATTCTATTTCTACAAATTCTGCAGTTACTCCTAGGCTTTCTGCAAACATATTTGCAAGGTCAGCATCAAAGCCTATCCATTTGCCTGACTCGTCTTTGTAGTCCATAGGCGCAAAATCCGTTATGCCTACTATGAGTTTGCCGTTGTTGATCACGTATTCTGAATCTGTAAGTTCCTTTTCTTCTTTCTTTCCGCATGCCCCTAAAGTGAATATCATGAGCATGACCATAAGCAGCGCAATTATCCTTTTCATTTTCCTTCTCCTTAAATGATCCCTTCTATGTCCTATTTCGGACCTTGTTCATAAATATGATAGTTCGCATTATACTCCATCACTCTAATGCTGTAAAGTGATAAATTAAAACTTTTGATATTTTTTCTATCTTCAGGGCCAATGCCTTCTAATACCTCTCCTAAAGCAGGATAAGGCAGTCTAATACCCTCTTTATGCAATTGAATTTTCTCATCTTTGATTTATACTTAAGATGAGGATATTGATAAGGAGACAGAGAATATGAATGAATTGATTGAATTGAGCCTTCACCCAGGAGGCAATGCCCTTACGAAGGAAACGTTTAAAGAAGCTGTTAAAACTTCAGCGCCTTATGAAAAGAATAAAGATGCTGCTCCTCTTAAAATACTTGACGTAGGATGCAGCATAGGAACTAGTTTATCTGCTCTAAAGTCTGAATTCGGTATAGAAGCATTCGGCATAGATTCAAGCGAAAAGTCCATAAGTAAAGCAAAAAAGCTTCATGATGATATATCCTTTGAAATATGCGACGCAATGTCTCTTCCCTACAACGACGGACAGTTCGATGGGATACTCAGCGAATGCATGCTGACTCTTCTAAAGGATCCAAAGGCTGCTCTTGCGGAATGGTCAAGAGTATTGAAGAAAAACGGCTTCCTCATTATCAGCGGACTTTGCGAAAGAGATCTTGGTACCCTTGAGTATTCGTTCAGGACCGAATTCCCCTACGATGCTATCTCTTCAAGCCTTTGCAGGAAGGGACTCATCGACAAGGATGCTCTTAAGTCTTTTGCAAGGTATATAGGACTCATGCCTATATATGAGAAAGATCTAAGAGAAGAACTCATCACATATATGTCTGAAACTGTCCTTAAATTCGGAAGCCTTGAAGAAAGGATAAAAAAAGAGCAGGAAGAGACAGGTTCTTCTGTCCTCGACTGCTCAATAGAATATGATCCTAAAAAGGTCAGTTACACACTGCTGATATTAAGAAAACTATAAATGCAAGACCTTTCGTGATCAGGGGCGATACGCCTCTGATCATTTTTTTATGCTTAAAAGAAAGTCTTTGATCCTTCCAAGATAATCAGGCGCTTCATCATAGGCTCCGTGTCCGTATCCTTCGTAGACATATATGCTGCAGTCCAAAGCCTTTGCTATGCAATAGGAACTATCTGATCCAAGAACTCTGTCATCCCCTGCTCCTATGACGAACACAGGACATTTTATCTCCTTTAGTCTATCCGATATATCAAAATCGCATATGGCAGATAAGGATACAAGGAAGTTTGAATACTCAAGTTCTGATGCTCCCTTGCCTGAAGATATAATGACATCCTTGTATTTCTCGTAAAAAGAGGGCGTATATACATACTTTCCGAATGCATCTGAAAGATTTTCTTCATCTCTTTTTTCTGCAAGCTCTTTCCATACGTCAAAAGCTTCTTTGTCTAAAGCCTTTACATTAGAAGACGTGGAGCAAAGTATAAGGGATGAAGCTGTTTCAGGACTTGCAAGAGCAAGAGATTGCGCTACCATGCCTCCCATGGATACTCCCATTATGTGTGCTTTTTCTATTCCGAGTTCCTTGAATGCTAAAAGAGTATCAGCAGCCATATCAGCTATGGTATACCCTTCCGGTTCTTCCTTTATATGATCGAAAAGATATATCCTGTACTCTTCTCCAAGCACAGAATAAGCAGGAACTATAGCCTCTGCAGATCCCATGACGCTCTTAAGAGCAAGCCCCGGAAGCACTACGAGGACCTCTCCGTCCTCTTTACCAAAACATATATATTCCATTTCCTTTTTTCCTATGGAAACTGTCTTTACAAGATCATTCACTGCCTTATCGTCCTTTTCTTTATTTTCCTTTCCGCAGCCAGTAAACATCGCAAGAAAAACAGCTGCGCAAAGGATGAGCGCTGATATCTTTTGTATGTCTTTTTTCATATCTAGATCTCTTCCTTTCCACATGCAGGCGTCAGATACTTCCCGCAGAAAGGCAAAAGCTTTTCATTTTCATAAACTAGGAGACTGCATCTTGTAAGCCTTTCAAGGTCAAGGTCCATTGCATCCTGAAAAGCCATGGAAGACACTGTCATGGTCCTTTGCCTCATAGCAAAGATGAAACTGTCGAAATCCATATTTTCTATATCAGCAGGATCCTCAGCCATGACAGATCCGCCTTCAAGGGAGGCTGCATTCTTAAAGGAGATATCCTTTTCTCTCTTCAAAGGATCTGAAGACTTGCCTGACCAGTGCTCTGCAACAAAGGTCCTGTTTTCCTTTGCTGTGCTCCTTTTGTCTTTTTCAAAATGCTCTCTGCTGCTCGTCGCTCTTAGCTTCTTATCATCACCAACTATGTATGTCCCGTGGAATTCGCAAAGAGCATGATCGCATCTTGACGGAAGGAGCGAAACAGGGTCAAGACCCGTTTCTTTGCAAAGTTCATCCATGAGTTCATCAAGAGTTATCTTATCATCATATGAAGGATATCTTCCGAGATAGGTCACAGGCTGATAATGGACAGCCCTGACTGCAGGAAACCTTTCAAGAGCATATCTTAAAGTGTCTCCCAGTTTCTTATCATTTATTCCCTTTACGACCGTAGGGACCAAAGTAACTGAAAGACCATACTTTTCGCAGTTGTCTATAGCCCTTTTCTTTGTTTCAAAGAGGTCTCTTCCTCTTAATGCCCTGTAGACTTCATCGTCTGTTCCGTCAAACTGCATGAAGACTATGTCAAGGTCTGCGTCTGCAAGCCTTTTTACAAAGTCTTCGTCCTCTGCAAGTCTAATTCCGTTTGTATTTATCTGAACGAAAAGATATCCTTTTTCCTTTGCATAAGAGACAAGCTCAGGAAGATCGTCCCTAAGGCAAGGTTCCCCTCCTGAAAGCTGAAGAAGAGGTTCATTTCCTTTTTCAGCTATTATATCTATTGCATGCTTCAGTTCGCCTGCCTCAGGGAACAGAGGTTCATCTCCGCCGTTTGCAAAGCAGTAAGTGCAGTGGAGGTTGCAGGCCTTTGTGACTTCCAAAATGCAGCAGCAGCATTCCTGAAGGTGCTTGCTGCAGCTTTGGCAATCCGCAGTGCAAAAAGCTTTGACTTCCTTTGGCATGGGTCTTTCTCCTGAAGTCCAGTCCTCAAGATCTACTCTGTCCTTCCAGACAGGAGCTTCAAAAAATCCGTGCTCACTGCAGCTCTTGCAAAGCCACACACCTTCTCTTCCTTCTATCCTTTCTACGGAAGCAGGTATTTTTTTAAGACATACGGGGCAAACCGATGATGTATTTTTTATGAGCATTCTTTTATCCATTGATCTTTATATCCTTTTTTAGATCGTAGCCGGAAGCAAAACTTTCAGTTTCAGAAAAGCTTAGATCAAGTCTTAAGCTGCTATCGCAAAGAGCACATTTAAGTTCATCGATCTTAATGAGCTCATTTATAGCCCTTTCTCTTTCGATGATCTCTCCCGGCAAAGTCTTTATGCATATGCTGAGCATATCTTCATTTGCTATGCATATATCAAAGTCTACGGCTTCGTCAATTCTGAATATGGCATCTGCAAGACTTGGCATCATAAAGGAATGACTGCCAAAGGAGATGATATTCCTCTTCCTTCCGTATACTTTCAGAATCCTTTTTAGTTTTCCTCCGCAGGAGCATTCTTTGTCTGTAAACTTAGCTATATCTCCTGTTTTGTATCTGATAAGGGGCATGACTTTTCTGTCAAGGGTAGTTATGACCATCTCGCCAATGCCGTTCTCATCAGCATTTGTGATCTCGTATAAGATATCGCAGCCTCTTATGTGATAACCTTCGTGAGATGTGCATTCAACTCCTCCGAATATGCACATTTCAGTCGAACCGTAGTGACGGTGGACGCTGCAGTTCCAAAGCCTTTCTATCCTTTCGGTCACTGAATCAGGCACAACATCTGCGCTTAAGTTCACGCTCCTTATGAACTCTTTTTCCGGATTTCCAAACTTTTTCCCGTAGCTTGCAAGCGCTGCTGCATGCCAAGGGAGCGCTTCCACTACCGAAGGTCTGTATTCAAGCAATTTGTCGTATGCTTTTTTAATATCCGTAACTGAGCCAAAGACTTCTATGGTCATGCCAAGAGGTTCCACTGCTTTTTTTACAAGGTCTCCTATGCTCCCGGCACTGGTCCCGGACATTAGGATGAGCATCTTTTCTCCATCTTTGCAGTTCATGACCTCATAACCTGCTCTTATGAATTCTATTGCTTTTTGCTGGTCCTCAATTGAAAATGAAAGTTTCTTTTGCTTTCCGCTGGTTCCGGTCGTAGGGACCGTTACTATCCTGTCCACATCCGATGCTGACTTGCAAAGGAAGCGCCACTCATTTCCTGAAAGATCCTCTTCTGATGTGAAAGGAAGTTTCCTTATGTCATCCATCGATCTTATGTCATCTACATCTATTCCTTCATAAAGATGAGCATAAAAATCACTGCGTTCCTTTGCATAACGCAGTGTTCTCTTAAAAGCTTCGAGTTGATGATCTTCAAGCGCTTCTTCTGTCAAAAAATCATAGGAGACTCCTATGCGCTTTGCAACAAGAGCATCTACAGGATACCCTCCGACATCCTTGTTCTTATCTACCCGGTCCACGACTATTTCTCTTCCAGCATGCTTTCGACTTCGCGGATCTTTCCTTTTACGAGATCTTCCGGAACGAAGACCTGTCCGCACTCAGGGCATCTGAGGACCGGATAAGTCATCTCGTGCCCCAAATATTGAAAAACAGTCATCTGTTCAGTCATTTCCTTGTTGCATTTGCAGCAGATCATATTACCTCTCCTCTATATCCAAACGATGAGCATATACGCTCTTTACTTCTATTTCTTCTCCTACCTTGTACGATACCCATATTGTAACAGATCCTATTTTCCTGTGAGCAAAGTAAGTATCTGATGCAGGGTCATAGGTCTTATCCATAGTTTCTTCGGCAAGAGATATGACTTCCTCAACCTGGGAGACATCTATTCTTTTTTCGCAGACCTCTTTAAGAAGGTTCTCTGAAATGATGATATTCTTCATAAATTAAAACTATTGTACAAAAGCAATATATCCAGAGGATTATACCATGAAAGAAGATTTGATGTATATATAAAACCCGGGTCTTTTTTGACCCGGGTCTTAAAATGATCTTTTGACCTTTGTTGCGATATTACATCATACCGCCCATCTGCTGCTGCATCATTGCTTTCTGCTGCATCTTTTCCATGTCAACTTCTGCTTTGTAGTCGATGATGCCTGCTTCTGTTGTGAGGAGCAGTGAGGAAGCGGATGCTGCGTTCTGAAGAGCAGATCTTGTTACCTTTGCAGGATCTACGATACCTGCTGCGATCATGTCTTCATAAACTTCTGTTGCTGCATTGAAGCCCACGCCCTTAGGAGCATTCTTGACAGCGTTTACTACGACGCTTCCTTCAAGACCTGCATTCTCTGCGATCTGGCGTACAGGCTCTTCAAGAGCTCTTACGATGATGTTAGCACCTGTCCTTACATCGCCTTCAAGAGTTGCTGCATATTCTGCAACTGCAGGGATGATATTTACAAGAGCTGTTCCGCCGCCGGGGACTATACCTTCCTCAACAGCAGCCTTTGTTGCGTTGAGAGCGTCCTCAATACGGAGCTTCTTTTCCTTGAGTTCTGTTTCTGTAGCTGCGCCTGCCTTGATGACTGCAACGCCGCCTGCAAGCTTTGCCATACGCTCCTGAAGCTTTTCCTTGTCGTATTCAGAAGTTGTATTAGCATATATAGCCTTGATCTGTCCTACTCTTGCTTCGATCTCAGCCTTGTTTCCTGCTCCGCCTACGATGGTGGTAGCATCCTTTGTGACCTTGACTGTTGCTGCTTTACCAAGGAGGTCTATAGTAGCAGTCTTGAGTTCATAACCGAGCTCTTCTGTGATGACTGTACCACCTGTCATGATAGCGATATCCTTGAGCATATCCTTACGTCTGTCACCAAATCCCGGAGCCTTAACTGCGCAAACATCGAGTATACCACGGAGTTTGTTTACAACGAGAGTTGCAAGAGCTTCGCCTTCGATGTCCTCAGCTATGATGAGGAGCTTTTTGCCCTGCTGAAGTACCTGTTCGAGAAGCGGCATAACTTCCTGGATGTTGGAGATCTTCTTATCTGTGATGAGGATGTATGGTTCCTGCATCACGTTCTCCATCTTTTCTGTATCGGATACCATGTATGCGCTGACATAACCTCTGTCGAACTGCATACCTTCAACTACCTCGAGCGTAGTTCCCATGGACTTGGAATCTTCAACGGTGATGACACCGGATGTTCCGACCTTTTCCATGGCCTGAGCGATCATTTCGCCTATTTCTTCATCTCCTGATGAGACCATAGCTACCTGCTTGATAGCTTCTGTTCCCTGTACAGGGGTTGCAACTTTCTTGAGTTCTGCAACTGCAACATCTACTGCGCCCTGGATACCTCTTTTCAGTACCATTGGGTTTGCACCTGCTGCAACGTTCTTGAATCCTTCGTGGATAATAGCCTGAGCAAGAAGAGTAGCTGTTGTTGTTCCGTCTCCTGCTACATCGTTCGTCTTGGAAGCAACTTCCTTAACGAGCTGTGCGCCCATGTTTTCGAATCCGTCAGGAAGCTCTATCTCTTTTGCGATGGTAACACCGTCATTGGTGATGAGCGGAGAACCGTAAGTCTTAGCTATGACTACGTTCCTTCCCTTTGGTCCGAGTGTGATCTTTACTGTATTTGCGAGCTGGTCAACGCCGCTCTGAAGTTTTCTTCTTGCGCTTTCGCCGTAATCGATCTCTTTTGATGCCATTGTCTATAACCTCTCTACTTTACTATAGCAAGGATATCCTTGACTTCTGCGAGCAGACACTCTGCTCCGTCTACATCGAGGCCTTCGCCTGCAAACTTTGAATATATAACTCTGTCTCCGACCTTGAGCTCTTCGCCCACTTCAGGTCCGACTGCAACTACTGTTGCCATTGTGCTTTCTTCCTTTGCAGATGCTGCAAGAAGGAGTCCGCCAGCTGTTTTTTCTACGGCCTCGTCCTTTTTAAGAAGGACGCGTTTTCCCATAGGTACGATAGTCATTTTATTTCCTCCTGTTATTTAGCATGGCCTATGCATTAAGGCCAGACTTACATATTTTTAACACAAAGGGTATTGTAACACAGAAACACTCTGCATACCATACAAATCTGTGTTGTTAGCACTCTTTTTTATCGAGTGCTAAACTATATATAAAATATAGTCCTCTGAAGGCATATTGTCAACAGAGGACCGGAAAAATCAGGTGTCAAATATGTGAATTTTGATTGTACAAAAGATCTTCATATCTTGTCTGCTTTAAGAGCCGGACGCTTTATATAACCTCTTATCTCAACCTCTACGCCAAGGACCGTAAAGGATGTCATGTGAGAGACGACCTGTGACACTCTCTTTTGAAGCGTCTCTGCAGCCTGTATCATATTCGTCCCTTTAACGGTCATGATGATAGCGCGTATATAAAGACCGTCGTTCCCGTTGATGCTGCTTGAAAAGAGCAATTGCCCGCATCCCGGAGTAATGGATACTACATGCTCAACTATCTGGTTTATGATCTTGTCTGATATCTCGTAAGACCCAAGATAACTGTAAGTAGGCCTTATGACTGTCTTGGTCTTGTTTTCATTCTTTCTGAATGCTCTTTTTGGATCTATGAGATAGCCGGAGAACTTCTTCTTAACTTGCAGGGTCGGGACCGGGATAGTGTGCATGCCCGATTCCTTTCTGCTCTTCCTTGCAAGATTTCTGTCCTTTTCAGTCGTGATATCCTCAATATGAAGGATCTCTACAGGATCGGGAAGAGAAAGTCTCTTTGCAATGACCCTGATCATATCGTCTGAGGTCCCAAGGATCAGGATGTGTTCAGGTTTGATCCTCGATATGGCAAGCATGACCTCATAAGCATTCTGCTCATTTTCAAAGACCGCAGCCCTGACAGCGCCTATCTTTGTCTTCTCGGTCTTTGCAGATCTGCCTGCTACTATCTGTCCTCCGGAAATCAAAAGTCCGTCATCTATGATGGCGTCAATGCCGAGCTCTTTAGAAAGCTCCGTAGATGCATAACTCTTTCCTGTTCCGCTTTTTCCTGACAATCCTGTTACTTTCATATTTTGATTATATCATCAAGACGTTACAAAAAAAAGAACGCTGTCCTTAAAAAGGACTGCGCTCTTCTTGTTTCAATAAGTCGATTACTCCTGTACAGGTGCGTCAACAGGGCAGTTCTCTGCGCATGTTCCGCAATCTACGCATGCATCTGCATCGATAACATAGATTCCATCACCCTCTGTGATAGCGTCTACCGGGCAGTTCTCTGCGCATGTTCCGCAGGATACGCAAGCATCTGTAATTCTGTATGCCATTATTATTTCCTCCTTTAAATTGATCAATTAGGACAGTATGAATTATACTATCCGCTTTGCGACTTAACAAGATATTTTTTTACACCTATACATGCCTTTTATTGTCATACATTACAAAAATACATGTATTTATTCCTTTAACCTTGTGCATTTATCACATTGTGAAGAAAAATCCATAATAGTGAAAAACGATTTCCCTAAAGTCTCCGAGATCGATATCCCTGCCAATTTAAAAACGCCATGCCCTTGATAACAGCCTTTATTCACCTTGGAGCTCGAGCCAGTCCATGTAGGCTTCATCCAGCATAGATTTAACATCCTCAAGCTCTAAAGAAAGATTTTGGGCTTTTTCCTGGTCGGAAAAAACTTCCGGAAGACAGAGCTCTTCTTCAAGCTCTTTTTTCCTTGATTCAAGTTCGCTTACCTTTGCTTCAGCTTCTGCCAGCTTTCTTTCGTTTCTTCGCCTTTCTGTCTCGACTCTCTTTTTTGCCTGCCTTTCCTCCTCGGATCCCTTTGCGAACCCTCCGAAGCCTATCTCTTTTTCATCAGAGGAAGTCTTTATTTCCTTTTCGGAAGAAGCGTCCTTTTCGCCTATTTCTATTACTCTGGTCGAGACCTTGTCTATGAGGTATCTGTCATGAGATACTATGATCTCAGTCCCCGGGAATGCAAGAAGCGCATTCTCAAAGACCTCTTTCGAAGTGATATCAAGATGGTTGGTAGGCTCGTCAAGGATCAAAACATTGGCACCTGACATCATTAGTTTAAGAAGAGAAAGCCTTGCCTTTTCTCCTCCTGCAAGGCTGCCCACCTTTTTGAAGACATCGTCTCCTCTAAAGCACATGGCGCCGAGCATCCTTCTTAGGTCCGTTTCGTCATATCTGCTTTGAACACTGACATATTCATCAGGTCCTATGAGTATTCCTCTGCAATTATACATCTCTTCAAGGACAGTATTGTTTGGATCAAGATCTGCCTGCTGCTGATCGTAGTACGCCGGGACCACATTGGTGCCAAGCCTTATGCGTCCATGAGTGGGTCTGAGCCTTCCCATGAGCATCTTAAGAAGCGTTGTCTTTCCTGCTCCGTTTGGTCCTATTATGCAGACCCTTTCGCCCTTCTTTATGATGGCATCAAATCCTTTGATGAGAGGTTTATCGGGAGCGTCATCATATGCAAAACCAAGGTCATCTATGAGGATAACATCGTTTCCTGTCTGAAGGTTCTGTTTGAATGAGAGCCTTATCTCATCCTTTTCTATTACAGGTCTTTCAAGCCTTTCTATGTGAGCAAGCCTTTTTTCTCTGCTCTGAGCTCTTTTTATGAGCTTTTCAGTGCCTCTTCCGTACCAGCGGGAGATGAGTTCTTCTTCATGCTTTATCTCTTCTGCCTGCTGCTCGTAATGCTTTAAGGCCTCCTCATAAAGGACCTGCTTTCTTTCCTTGTACTGAGTATAGTTGCCGCTGTATACAGTAAGACGGCCTCTTTCTATCTCGAATATCTTAGTTGTGACTTTATCAAGAAAATATCTGTCATGGGAGACTATCATAAGAGTCCCCTTGTAGGACCTGAGCCTTCCCTCGAGCCACTGAAGCGTAGGAATATCAAGATGGTTAGTAGGCTCATCGAGGAGCAGGAGGTCAGGTTCTTTTAGCAGTACTGCGCCTAGAGCAAGTCTTGTCTGCTCACCTCCTGACAATGATACTGCCTCCTGTCCATAGCTTTCCTCACTGAATCCAAGAGATGTAAGGATACCTCTTTTTCCCTTTTCAAGTGAATATCCGTTCTTTTCTTCAAATTCTGATGGGTCTATCTTTGTATCAAGTGCATCCCATACGGTCACAGTTCCCTTGAAGTGCTCTCTTTGCTTAAGATAGGCTACCGATATGTCCCTTGCAAAACCAATGGTCCCGGAATCTTTTTCGTAACTGTCTCCTGAAAGGATAGAAGATGGATCGTATTCGCCCATGATGAGCTTAAGAAGAGTAGATTTGCCGGCTCCGTTTACGCCCACTATGCCTATGCGGTCGCCTTCATTTACTATGCAGTTTATATCCTCTAAAATATCCTCTGCGCCTATGCTGTAATTAAGTTTTGATATAGTTAAAATGCTCATATCTTGCCTATTATATCACACTTCACTTTCCAATACCTAAATGAATAATATGGGCAAAAATGAGTCATTTTGTTGATATTAATTCTTATTGGTTGTAAAATAATAAGAAATTTTTAATGGAGGTGGACGAGATGCTCACAGCTGACAGAACAAAAAAAGTCGTTAGCGGAACAAGAGGCGTTGTATACAAGGAAGCCTTGAGGATCCAGGCCGAAGGAAACAAGGTACTGAAACTCAACACAGGCAACCCTGCAGCCTTTGGTTTCCCTGTTCCTGACAGCCTGAAAAAGGCTATTGGAGAGGCGGTACAAAAAGCAGCTGCCTATTCCGAGTCCACCGGACTCAAGGAAGCAAAAGAAGCAATACTTGCCTATGATCTTGGTAAAGGCTTTAAAGATATAGACACAGGAGATATATTCCTCGGAAACGGTGTATCCGAGCTTGCAGAAATGATATGCACAGTACTCGTAAGCCCCGGAGATGAGGTCCTCTGTCCTTGCCCAAACTACAACCTTTGGACAAACAGCGTTCTCCTTGCAGAGGGAAAGCCCGTATTCTACGAATGCTTTGAAGACAAAGGCTGGATGCCCGATGCAAAGGAAATAGAAAGCCACATTACTGAAAAGACCAAAGCAATAGTAGTGATCAATCCAAATAACCCGACGGGAGCTCTTTATTCAAACGAATTGCTCCTTGAGATATGCGACGTTGCAAGAAGGCACGGCCTTGTGATCCTTGCAGATGAGATCTATGACAGGCTCCTTATGGACGGAGCAGTGCATACATCCATCGCAGCCCTTGCTCCTGACCTTAGAGTAATAACTTTCAACGGACTTTCAAAATCCCATGTAGTATGCGGTTTCAGATGCGGCTGGATGACATTGTCCGGGTTTAACGACGACGAAGGAGAAGAGTTCAAACAGACAGTAGAGACATTGAGTTCAGTAAGGCTTTGCTCAAATACCTTTGCTCAGTTCTGCGTTCCTGCAGCTTTAGCAGATCCTGCATATACCGTTGAGATGATGTCTCCGGGCGGAAGGATCTATGAAAGAAGAGAAGCTACCATAAAGGCTGTCAATGAATCCGAATGCCTTTCAGTCGTAAAGAATACGGGAGCTCTCTACTGTTTTGTAAGGATAGATCCTGACAAGGTCCATATAAAGGACGGAGACGACAAAAAGTTCGCCATGGAACTCATCAGAGACAAGCACGTGATGGTCGTAGTTGGTTCAGGATTCGATTATCCAAAGCCCAACTATTTCAGGATAGTAATGCTCCCTGAGCCCGAGGAACTTGAAGCTGCAGTTAAAGCCATAGATGACTTCTGCAAGCACTATGACGAAAATCATAAATGATACGTTAAGACTGTAATGCCGCTCCTTTAAAGGAGCGGCATTTTTCATTTGCTAATAGTTATTTGCCCATGCCCAGCTGAAGCTGTAATACTTGTTCAAATTGCATGTACCCCATGTGAGGAAACCACCCTTAAGGCCTGCATCATACAGTCCTTGAGCCTGCCTTGAGATATAGTTTGCATCGCAGGTCATATAGGGCCCCCAATAAGGGGTATCCCATCCTGTTATCCACGTTCTTGCAATTGCAGGGGTAGGAATAGTATTTTGCAGTTTCTGTGCACCGTATGCCCAGTTATACACAGTGCCGTAGGGATTCTCCCAACGCTCCGGTATATCTGTCTCGAAATGGTCAAGGTAAGGCATGCCTGAAATGGCGTCTACTACATTGGATATTGCAGGCCAGTACTGACCGTATGCAGGCATGTATCCAAAGGAGCTTTCTCCGAAGACGTCAACGCTCAGGTATGCTCCTTCTCTATGTATCATGTCGCAGGCATAAATGCAAAAGCCCTGGACTGTGTCGCATTTTTCTTCTCCGTATTTGTTCTTGAAATCTGCAACTCCTGACGCTGACATCCTGTAAGCGGTTTCAGGGAACCTTATGTAATCGAACTGTATCTCGTTGAAACCGAATTTCCTGATGCTCTCTATTGCCAGCTTTATATTGTATTCCCATGCATTCCTGCTGTATATGGAAGGCCAGTTGGTACCGTAGTAATCTATGCAGTCTTCGGGATGATCTGCAGCATAGTCGTCATTCTTAAAGCAGACTATCCTTCCTATGAGGTAGATGCCCTCTTCCTTTGCTCTTTTTACTGCATATTCAAAAGCGTCAAGGTCCTTGTTTGCATTGGCATATACTGTAGGAGCAAGTTCCTTTGCAGTGTCTGCAGGATAGCTCAATGCTCCGTCATAGATATCGAGGCAAAATGCGTTGACTCCGTACTGCTTTGCGCATTCTATATATGAATCTATGCTCCAGATAGTCGCAATATTCAGGTACATGGTCCTTGCATCCTGAATGAGAGGATTCCCTTCAAAGGATGGCTTCTCTACAGGGAAATAGTCAAGGTTGACTCCGCTCCCTCCGTAAAGGTCAAGGTAGTCGACGCCTTGGTGATAATCATATACATTGACGCCGTTTACAGTTTCGTTGTATACAGCCTTTGCTTCGTCCAAAGTATCTACAAGGTATTTAGGGAATACATAGCCTTCAACATTCCCGTCGCTCACCTTATACATAGAGACTTTTCCTTCTTCATCGAGTTTGTCAAAACCAAGTATGTCTACTCTGTTTCCTTTTTTGATCAGCCCTGCTATATCAGGAGCATCAAAGGCTTCATAAACTGTAACAGGAGTCCTTACGTACTTTTCCTTTTCGGTTATGACCTTTTGATAATCATCAACAACAAAGGACGGATCCACGAAATACTCCGTTCCGCCCAAGGAGACCTTGTAATAAATGACCTGCCCGTTTTCATCATATTCATGATCGTCTATGACTGTAAGTTCCGTTCCTCTTACTACATCGATACCGTCGGAAAAAGTCCTGGTCCTTTTCGTTATCTTTCCGAGGATATTTCTCTCAACAGTCTCTTCTGCATGATAAAGCTGCACTTTGCTTCCATCGGATGCGATAAAGCCTTGACTTGTTGCATAGTCTATTGGCTTTAGATTATTGATCCTCGAAACAACGATGAATGCTCCCGATCCTAAAATCAGCAGTACTATGAGTATGAATGTAATGAATCTGCCCTTGTTCTTTACTTTTTTCTTTTTCTTTTTGCTCATCTTTTTAACTCATTAAAAAAGTTTTCAGCATTTTAGCTTTATTTACATGCATCAATACCAGGGCCTGTATATGGTCCCGTCGGAATTGGCATAATCCTTTGACCACGCCCAGTCTATGACGTCATATCTATATACATCGCAGGCTATGTTCCAAGCCATGAATCCTCCCGTGCATCCCGCATCCCAAAGGCCTTGGGCCTGGTCTGATACCTCGGGTGCGCCGTAATATATCTTGTCTTCATCTGCATAGAAATACGGCACGCTGTATGCAGTGATCCAGGTCCTTATGGTCGCAGGCGTTGCTATGGTAGCATTTTCTGCAGCAGCTCCCTTGCCCCAGTTGTACAGAGTATAGTATGGATACTCCCAAAGGGAAGGATTCCTGTCGAAGTGATCTGTATACGGCATAGCTGATATGGCATCTACTATGTTAGACATTGCAGCCCAGTGCTGACCGTAGGAACATACATAGCCAGATGCAGGTTCTCCGAAACAGTCCATGCTCACATAGGCTCCTTCTCTGTGCACCATATCAGTTGCATAGAAGAGGAAGTTCTGAACTGCTTCGCACTTGTCTTCGTTGTACAGGTTCTCTCCGAAATTGAAGTCTCCCCTGTCGCATTTGTACCATGCAGTCTCGTCGAAGCGCACATAGTCGAACTGTATCTCGTCGAAACCGAACTTCCTTACTGCTTCGATCGCAAGCTGCACATTGTAATACCAGACGTCCCTTGAATATACGCTTGGGATGAGTTCTCCGTAATAGTCAGGATAGCAGTCTTCAGGATGGTCTGCAGCATACCAGGGATTCTTAAAGCATACTATGCGGCCTATGCAGTAAAGTCCTGCATCCTTTATCTTTTTTATCATGTTGGGATAATCGTCTGCTCCGTAATAAAGGAGAGAGTTAGGACTCATTTCCTTAACTACATCTGCATCGAAAGCAACGACATCATCGCGTATATCCACTACCATGGCATTGACGCCATGCGCCTTTGCCACATCTATATATGAATCGATATAGTAGGAGCATGCGACTGAAAGGTACATAGCCCTTACATCCTCGCAGAATTCGTTGTCCTCAAAGACAGGCTTTTCGCAGGGGTAAAAATCCAGCTTCTTTGGATCTCCTCCGTAAAGTTCAAGGTCTGCAAGGACATCATCTGCATGGCTGTCTGCTATGCCGTTTACATTGTATACAGCATCAGCTTCTTCCTGGGTATCGACAAGATACTTTGAGAAGACGAAGCCTTCAGTATCGCCGTACTTTACTTTGTACATCTCGATGCTGCCGTCGGCTTTCAGTTCATCATATCCTATGATGTCAAGTTTGCTGCCCTTCCTTGCAAAGCCTGCTATACGGGCTTCCTTTTCGTTCTGATATATGGTGACAGAAGTCCTTACATACTTCTCTTTTTCTTTTACGCAATCTGAAAGTGTGTCTGCATGGGACTCCGGCAGGATGTAATATACTTCGCCGCCGTATTCTATCTTGTCATACATGACATTGCCATCTTCGTCAAGCGCAGGATCATTTATCAGGACTGCAGCAGTGCCTCTTGGAAGAGAGATCCCTTCGCTGAACTCATAAGTTCTCTTCGTTATCCTTCCCAGGATATCTCTTTCAACTGTATCCGTTCCTCGGACCAGTTCTATGTCGCTTCCTTCAGAAGCAAGCCAAATGTCCTTTCTTTCGTACTCTGCAGGTTTTAAATTGTTTGTCCTCGTGATATATACGAAAGCTCCTCCGCCGGCTATGGCCAGCAGCAGGAGAACTATAAGGATATTGCGAACTGTATGTCTGCTCTTTTTTTCTTTATTGCTCATGCTAAGTGTTCTTGTATATGCAGATGATCGTGACCGGCTGCATCCGGCCTTGTGACAAGGGTCTTAAAACTCTTTGACACCTTTTAAGCTATTAAATATATATAACCAAGATATTATACACTATATGCTCCTCATATTGAAACAAAAAAGAGATTCCGGCACCTTAAAGCACCGGAACTCTTCGTTCAAGGGGATATACAATGTCCCCTCCATGTGTATCATTTCATCAAGAGGTCATCAGATATTTTCGTTCTTTAATGCGTCTATAGGATTATCAGCCTTGATCTTTCTCATGGAATACATCATGGTAGCAAAGACTACTATGAATACACTCAAAATTGCTATACCAAAGCTTGCGACCGGTATATAGAAGTCCGTTTCGAAGGCCTGATATGCAACTCTGTATACAAAGTAAGTAGTAAGTACCGATACAGGAAGGCCAAAACTAAGACCTTTGAGTCCATAGATGATGCATTCATAATTGCTCATCTTGTTAAAGCCTTTGCTGTCCATTCCGACAGATTTCAGCATCGCGTATTCTCTCCTTCTGAGCATGACATTGGTAGAGATGGTATTGAATACATTTGCAAGAGCTATGAGGGATATGAGTATGATGAAACCGTATGCAAATACGTTTATTACAGTGACCATCATCCTCGTGCTTTCAAGTTCTTCTGCCTGATCGAAGAGTGTTCTTGTATCAAGACCTTTTTCAGTAAGCAGTGCTCTCATGGAATTGTATACTGCCGTATGATTTGTCGTATTGAATTCCAGATACTTGCCGTACGTATAATTAGCGGCTCTGGCTCCCAATATTTTTTCTGCTCCGGATAAAGGCAATATTATCGCTGTATCATTTCCTACCAGATCTGCAACTTCCTTACCTGCGACTGCGCCTATTTTGATATATGTCTTCTCGTAGGCCTCAGATTGCGGGATCAGTTTTGCAAGGCTCATATCGAGCAGATCCTTGTCTACATAGTCATGAGTCTGCCAGTAGTTACTTGCATAATTTTCAGGCATAAAGCAGGCGTATACAGTGCCGTCATCGCCTGTGATCTCTGTCATCCAGCTGTATCCTTCTATTGATCTCAGATCAGAAATACTTGCGGTTACAGGGAACTTATCCTCTTTTATGACAGGAAGCTTTACGGTCTTTTTGCCGTAATACATATATTTGTTTACCAAGAGGCCCTTGGGATCTGAATCAGAAATGATCTCCTTTGGATCGACGCCGCTCATTTCGCAGTACTCAGAAAGCTTTTCATCGGTAAGGAACACATAATCAACATTGATGATCTTGTCTCCTTCCTCGATCGGCCCGTAATAGTGATCAAAGATATCTGTATCAAGGATCTCATCTGTAAGGTCTGTTTCCTTAAATGAAAGCTGGCCGTAAGTGTTTGCGACCATATAACCTTCCTTGACGCCGGGAACTGCCGATAATTCATCTAAAAGTATCTTTGTTTCCTCAGTACTCCATCCGTACATAGAATACTCTATATCGACGAAGCGATCGTATCCTGTTACACTTATGACCGCACTTTTCAGGTAACTGCAAAAGGATGATGCAGTGATAAAGAGTACGACGCTCATGAAGAGCGAGAGGACTACAGAGCGGTAGCGCCTCTTGTTTCTTTTGAAGTTCTTTGAAGCCATCATGCCTTCAAAGCCGAAGAGCTTTTGTGTAAGCTTCGAAGTCTTTACTTCTCTTTTCTTTATATTCACATCTTCAGTCTGCCTTATGGACTCTATAGGAGATATCCTGATAGCCCTTCCTGCAGGCCTTCTTGCGCTGACAAGAGTGGTTATGAGGCAAATGGCCGCTGCGAGAAGAAGGGCCCAAGGATTAAGGACCAGCTTCATCTGGACAGGAGCAGTATCTGCATATATGCCTCCGTAAAAACCTCCGAAGGAATCCCTAAGAGCATAGAGAGTTATGCCTATGCCAAGGCATCCTACTATCATTCCGATAGGGATACCTATGCCGGCAAGGACCAATGCCTCATAGGTCACTGTCTCCCTTATCTGCTTTTTGGTAGCTCCTACAGACTTTAGTATACCGAAGAGCTTTGTCCTTTCGCTTACTGATATGGAGAATGAATTGTATATGAGGGAAACGGAGCCAAAGAAGACCAGCGCGACTAAAATAAAGGCAAAGCCTCCTATTGCAGCATTGATAGATCCTGTTCCCGTAACTCCGCTCATATGAAGAAGATCACCGTGCCAGGCAGTCCTGTTGAAGTAGAGCTCCTCATTTTGCATCTTGAGAAAGTCTCTGATGTTCTTCAGCTCAAAGAACACATCTTTTGCACCCTTTGCATCGCCCACGGTAAGAGCTACATAACCGGGGGATGAATAACTTTCGATTATAGAATCAAATCTTATATAGTGACCTACGACTGTATATGTCCTGTCAAAGGTCCATGAGATCTTTTCTTCTCCCGGAGTATACTCTGAATTTCTCTGAATGAGCCTTTCGTCAAGAGTCGTCCTTCTTCCTAATGTAAGATCGATCACACTGCCTGTAGTTATGGTCACGCCACCGTTTGAAGAAAGATGAGTCGGAATAAGGATCTCCTTTTCATTTTCAGGCATGCGTCCGTCTGTAAGGTGGACCCTTACAAGGTCTGAAAAACCCTCTCCCATGGATTCGACCAATATGTATGGCTTGTATTCATTGTCTGAACCAATATCTCCCCATCCCACTTCTGTCCACTCCACATAGGACTTTATCCTTTTATCTGATGCGATGCCATCTATCTCAGTTTCTGTAGCATTCATCTCGTAGGCTGCCCAGCTTCCTTCGTCTGCTATAACGCCTCTCACAAGGTACTGCATACCGCTGTAAGCGCCTTCAATGACTGCAGTAAAGAGTGACATGGAAAGGACAATACCTATGATGGTAACAAGAGTCCTTGTCTTGTTCTCTTTAAGGCATCTTCTTGTAAATGCATGGAATATATTCATATCAGCCCCTCCTGATATGTTCGTCTCTAACTATGCGTCCATCCTCTATGGCTATGATCCTGTCTGCCTGAAGAGCTATGGATTCATCATGAGTGATCACAATGAGAGTCTGTCCGTATCTTTTATTGGACATCTTGAGAAGCTCTACTATCTCCTGGCTGTTCTTTGAATCAAGGTTTCCTGTAGGCTCGTCTGCAAGGACTACTGCAGGAGCGTTCATAAGAGCTCTTCCGATGGAGACTCTTTGCTGCTGACCGCCTGAGAGCTGGTTTGGAAGATTGTCCTTTCTTTCTTCAAGGTCAAGAACAGAAAGAAGCTCATTCAGTCTTTCCTTATTTACTTCTCTTCCGTCCATCAAAACAGGAAGAGTTATATTCTCTACTACATTGAGAACCGGTATCAGGTTGTAGAACTGATAAATAAGGCCTACCTGCCTTCTTCTGAAGACTGCAAGCTCCTCTTCGTTTTGCGCATATACATCCTGCCCGTCCATATACACCTTTCCTGAAGTAGGTTTATCTACTCCGCCGAGTATATGAAGAAGTGTCGATTTACCTGAACCTGAAGGTCCGATGATGGCAAGGAATTCTCCCTTTTCTACTGAAAATGATACATTGTCAAGAGCCTTTACTTCGTTGTTCCCGGCTCCGTAAGTCTTGCATAAGTTTTCTACTTTGATGATCTCCATAAACAGTTTCCTTTGCTTTACAAAAATATATGAAGTAAATCCCTTTTGTTTACGATATCAGTCTATATTCACAGGGTGACTGTAAAGTGACATAAAAAAAAGAGACCATAAAAATTTATGATCTCATTTTCATTAATGTTTTAGATATGATCCGAATTCAAAATTGAGTCATGATCGAAGCTGGTCAAACTATGGTCTTATAGAAGCGGACTATGAAGCGCGCACCGCCGCCTTCTCTGTTCTCTGCTTTGACAGTCCCGTTCTGGGCAGTGATTATGGCCCTTGACAGAGCAAGGCCTATGCCTATGCTTCCCTCACTTGCATTCTTTCCTTTATAGAAACGATCGAAAAGATATGGTATATCCTCTTTTACGAATCCGCTTCCCGTATCTTCTACAGTGATCTCTGTATATATGGAAGTTTCTTTTGCGCTTACTATGACGGATCCTCCCTCAGGAGTATGCTCCATAGCATTTTTTAGAAGGTTACCTATAGCTTCAACGCTCCAATAAAGGTCTCCCATATATTCTTCATCTGATACGGAGATCTTCAGTTCCTGGCCTCTCAGCTCCATAGGAATAAGGAAGGGTTCTGATGCCTTTGAAAGGAGCTCTCTTACCTTTACAGGTTCCGAGACAAAAATAGCCGTACCCGCATCGATCTTTGAGAGTTTTAAGAGCGATTCTACTAGCCACTGCATCCTCTCAAGCTGCTTTTTAAGTTCCCTTGTGAGCTGAACTCTTCTTTCATAATTAAGATCTTCATCTGTCATGAGAGTCACCACCAGGTTCATGGATGTAAGAGGAGTCCTCATCTGATGGAATATATCAGCTATTGCATCTGTGAGCCTTATCTTGTCTGCCTTTAAAAGCTCAGCCTGCTCGCGGAGGGTAACAGTCATCTTTTGGATCTCGCTTGAGAGTATAGAAAGTTCTCCCTCATCGCTTCCCTTTATGACTATAGATTCAGTTCCATGGAGCACTCTGTCGATGCTTTCGCTAAGATCTGCGACCCTCTTAAAACGCCTTGATGAAAAATAAAGATGGACCATTGAAAAAGCAAGTCCAAGTAAAAGTACGCAAACAGCAAGAGCAGGTCCTACCATACCTATTATCAATGCTCTGTAGTTGCTTCTTAAGGACGCATATACTGAAAGCAAATAGCAAAGAACAGCTGCAAAAAGGCTGATAAAGATATATATGAAAAACTCTTTTTTTACTTCAGGATTCTTTAATGCTTTGAACATAGCTCAGTCCATCCTGTAGCCAAGGCCTCTTACGGTCTTGATTATCTTTGGATCTTGAGGATCATCCTCGATCTTTTCCCTAAGTCTTTTGATATATACGGTCAAAGTATTGTCGTTGACAAAGTCTCCTCCTATGTCCCAGATATCTTCAAGAAGTTTGTTCCTTGAAAGGAGCAGTCCCTTGTTGTTTGCAAAGACTGTAAGGAGCTTGTATTCAAGAGCAGACAGAGTAAGGGCCTCTCCGTTTTTCTTTACAAGGCCTTTTTCCATATCTATGCTTAAGGGTCCTGAAATTATCACCGATGAAGATTGATTCCTTCTTAAAACATTCTTTATCCTTGAAACAAGTTCTCTTGGTCTAAATGGTTTTGCTATATAGTCATCTGCACCCATGTCAAGACCCTTGACGACGCTTCCTTCGTCAGATGATGCAGTAAGAAAAATGACAGGTATACCTTTTGATTTTGCTTTTTTGCATACCTCAAAACCGTTTCCCTGGGCAAGTGAAACGTCGAGAAGCAGAAGTTCAAAACCTTCGTCCATGTGATTTTCTGCTTCGAACTGAGTAGTCACCGAAGTGACATCGAAACCCTCATCAGAAAGAAAGACCTTCAGGTTATCTATTATAGCTTTATCGTCTTCAACAAGAAGTATCCTGCTCATTTGATAAGATCCTCTTTTGCCTAAGTTCTCCAAGCCTTCCATCTCTCTTTGCAAGTATGATGCAAAGTACGCCGATCATTCCATCCATAAGGATAGCCGGAAGCGCTCCTTCTACACCGAATCCGTAATCGTATATAAGGTTGGAGATGCCCGTAGACGCATCAAGATGGAATATGGATGCTTCAGAAACAAGTCCGCTGTTTGGAAGTCCAAAGAGGAAGTTCTGAGTAAAATTCCACCCTGTATGTATACCCATGGCGATCCAAATATTGCCCGTATACCAGCGAAGGAGAGAATATGAGATACCGCATACGCATATGCTTATGATACTGAGTACCGTAACTCCCGGATTTCCCATATGGAGGAGTCCGAATATGGTGCCGTTTACCAGTATAGCGACCCACAAAGGCCATCTTTCATGAAGTCTCTCATAAAGGAAACCTCTGCACCAAAGCTCCTCTGCTGTGCTCTGTATACAAACTGATACGAGCGCAAAAACGAAAAACGGTATCTCTGAAAGCTTTGCGTCAAAATACAGTTTTATATCGCCGTGCACTAAAGCGCAGATTATACAGAAGAAATTCGTAAGGAAACCAAGGAGTATGCCCTTCCAAAGCTGGCCTATGCTGTTGCGGCCTCTTCCGTAAAATTCTGCAGCAAGGTCTTCTTCAGAAAGCTCTAAGCTGTCATATTTCTTTGGAAGCAGGAACGACTTCCAGATGAACCTGTTGTGTTTGAAGCACCATGTAAGAAGGAATATAGCAAGCACATCGCAGACTGTAGCTGTGTACATCTCAAATGCGAACATGAATGCGCTTGATACATTAGGACGAATGATATAGCAAAGATACTCAAACGCAACATGGAGTATCCCTCCTAAGAGCATATACCATGCCAAAAATACAAAGACTATCCAAAGAGGATTAGTCCTGCTGAAAAAGCCTGAACCTGACTTTTTGATCTCATTGTTTTCCAAAATAACTGTTCTCCTTTTCTAAGTATCGATCTAAACATCGAAAAATAGGTCATTTATATATTGATCTAGTATATTCTAACACAAAGATCTTCCATATCACAAATTAAATAGCTGCCCATATTCATGACATCAGGGCAGCTAAATGGATCCTTTAGATATAAGCAAAGTGCCATTGCAAAAAGTGACGTACTGCACCTTGTTACTGACTTTTCACCTGAATACAGAGATAATTGTCCGCAAAAAAGCCAGCATGGATTTAAGCGATAGGAATTTCAGTCAATTACCCTTACTCTGATGACACCATCTATGCCTTCAAGCTTTTCTTTGATATCCTCCGGTACTTCATCGTTGAAATCAAATATGGTATATGCAACTGCTCCTCTTCCTTTGTTTACAAGGTTCTCTATATTGAGTCCTGCAGCGGCGATCTTTTCAGTCATGAGACCAAGCATACCTACCTTGTTTTCATGGATCACTGTGACCCTTGCTCCGTCAGCTCTTGCAAAGCTCACATCAGGCAGATTTACAGAATTGGTGATATTCCCGTTCTCGATGTAGTCTATGGTCTGCTTTGCTGCCATGACAGCGCAGTTCTCATCAGCTTCAGGAGTCCCTGCTCCAAGATGAGGAGTAAAGAAGACCTTATCGCTCTTCATCTGCCTTACAGTAGGAAAGTCAGTTATATATGCTTTGATCTTTCCTGTCTCAAGTCCTTCCATTACAGCGTCATCGTTTACAATAGGTCCCCTTGCATAATTGACAAGATAGACGCCGTCTTTCATCCTTGCTACTGCATCCTTATCTATGAAATCCTTGTTGTTTTCATCAAGAGGGATATGGACAGTGACTATGTCGGATTTATCAAGGAGTTCGTTCACGTCGTCTACGAACTCCACATATTGCCTCAGTTCCTGGACTCTGTTGTGAGAAAGGTAAGGATCATATCCGTAGACCTTCATTCCAAGGTCATCGCAGGTCCTTGCCATCCTCGAGCCTATGGCACCGACTCCTATGATGCCTATGGTCTTTCCCATGATCTCAGGACCTTTGAAGACTTCTTTTCCTTTTTCAACTGTCTTTCCTGCATCGCTCTCATTACCTGGAAGGTTCTTTACCCAGTTCATAGCTTCAATACCGTGGCGCATGGTCATGATGAGGGCTGCGAGGGTAAGCTCCTTTACAGCATTTGCATTGCCGCCGGGACAGTTAAAGACGCATATACCTTTTTGAGTGCACTTGTCTACCGGTATGGTATTTACTCCTGCACCTATCCTTACTATGGATTTAAGCTCAGGATTCAGCTCTATATCATGAAGAGGTGTGGAGTGGACCATGATGGCATCAGGTCTGTCACCGGTATCAGCTATAGCATATCTTGTTTCATTGAATATCCTTCTTCCGGCCGGAGCCAGTTTATCGTAAAGTCTAATGTTGTACATTTTTATCTCCTCGAAAACTTCTAACAAAGTTCTATTCTTTTAAACGATCCTTTTAGGTGATTCTTTTAAGCTGTTCTTTCAAGTTAGAATATCATTGGCTTTTATTTTACATATACGCTCTTTCAAAGCGCTTCATTACTTCTATGAGCTTTTTTACACCTTCTATGGGCATGCCGTTGTAGATGCTGGCTCTGCAGCCTCCCACTGACCTGTGCCCCTTAATATTAATGATTCCATTTTCTTCGCAGGTCTTTATGAAAGCCTTCGTATCATCTTCGTTTGGAAGTGTGAATACTGCATTCATTATGGACCTGTCCTCCTTTTTTACAGGATTCGTATATATACGGGAGTTGTCTATATATTCGTAAAGAAGCCTTGCTTTTTCTTTGTTGATCTCTTCCATAGCCTTTACTCCTCCTTGATCTTTTACCCATTCGTACATGAGCTTGGCCATATATATGGAGAAGGTCGGAGGCGTATTGTACATTGAGCCGTGATCTGCAGCCACTTTGTATCTCAGCATTATGGGAACGACAGGATCTATTTCTTTATCAAGAAGAGATCTTTTCGTTATGACGACCGCAAGGCCTGCAGGACCCATGTTTTTCTGAGCGCCCGCATATATGAGATCGTGATCTCTTACCTGTATTTCCCTGCCTAGTATGGCAGATGACCAATCAGCGACTAAAGGCACTTTTCCGTGATCTGGCAATCTGTTAAAACAGGTGCCGTAAATGGTATTGTTTCCTGTTATATGAAGGAATGCCGCATCCTTTGGGATATCGCTCACTTCCGGTATGTAGGTATAATTTGCATCCTTGGAACTTCCTACATAGACTGCATTTCCCCAGCGGTCTCCTTCTTCCTTTGCTTTGGTCGCAAATTGTCCTGTTTGAAGATAAGCAAAGGTATCTCCCCTCTTTGCAAGGTTCATCGGCACCATGGAGAACTGAGTGGTTGCACCTCCTTGCATAAAGAGAACTGCATAATCAGGAGGAATAGACATGAGCCCTCTTAGGGTCTCTTCGGCGCCTTCTATGATCTCTTCAAAAGCTTTGGTCCTGTGACTCATTTCCATGACGGAGCATCCGGCGCCGGGATAACAAAGCATCTCTTCTTGTGCCTTTTTCAGGACTTCCAGCGGCATCTGACTGGGTCCTGCTGAAAAATTGTATACTCTCTCTTCCATATGGATCTCTCCTTTTTTCTCTATGATCCTTTCGTCTTAATTAAATGGCTAATGTATATTCATATTTCACTTTTTGGAGTAAACAAAAACCGGAAGGCTGCAGCCCTCCGGTGAGTTGAAAACTAAATAACTTTCAGTTCATCTATGCTGCAGCAAAACAGGCCCCATTTGAGGAGCTTGATGATGAGCATGAAGATGATGAAAGATTTTTAAACATATGTCTCTCCTTTATTGCCGTTTATGATACACCCTTTTGTTTTAACAATCAAGTATTTTACCCATTTTTTATTATCTGTAAACAAAATATATATAAAAACTGCCCGTCATGAGTTTTTCTCTTTCCCTTATCTCATTTTTCGTTGGTTTTGTGAGAGCTGAACCTATGATGAGAGCTATGAGGCCTGAGAACATGCCTACGAAAAATAGATCCAGCCATATTTGTATAGATGCACAAAAATAACTGTATTGTACAAAAATATTTTGACTTCCTTGGTAAATGGAAGAGAGTACCACGTATCCATCAAATGTGTTATCATAACCTACGATATGAAACTGATAATCGCTGAAAAACCTATGCTCGCAAGAGCTATTGCCGATGCCATAGAAGGTCCGGCAGTAAATAAGAACGGATATACAGAAAAAGGCGAATACACCATAGTATCGGCCTTTGGTCATTTGCTTACCCTCAAAGATCCGGAAGACTACGACATGAAATACAAGAAGTGGTCTCTTTCTACTCTGCCCATATATTTCGATAACTGGGGGAAGAAACCCGGCGAAGGGAAAAAGGAAAGACTTGATCTCATAGGAGAACTTCTGAAAAACGCAGAATGCGCCATCCACGCAGGAGATCCTGATGACGAAGGACAGTATCTCATAGATGAGATACTCGATTGGTTTCAATACAAAGGACCGGTCTACAGGCTCTCAACAGGAGATACAACAAAAGCTGCTCTTAAAAAATCCCTTGCAAATATGAAAGACAACGAGAAATTCGTAGATTCCGGATGGTCTGCCCATGCAAGGAGCGTAGCAGACATAATGGTCGGATACAATTTCAGCAGGTATTTCACTCTTATAAATCCTCATATCAAAATGCTGACTGTAGGAAGAGTTCAAACGCCTACCCTCGGCCTTGTTGTAACAAGAGACCTGGCCATTGAAAACCATAAAAAGCAGAGCTATTTCACAGTCAAAGCCGACCTTTCCATAGACGGCAAGACTGTAACTGCTGTCTTTGAAGCTTCAAAGGATGCATTTGAAGACGGAAGGATCACAGATGAAGGTTTCGTCAAGGACCTTATCTCAAAGCTTGAAGGGAAAAAACTTGAAGATATATCAGTCACAAGGAAAAGCATCACTGAGCAGCCTCCCCTTCCCTTTAACCTTGTAAAGCTCCAGACATACTGCTCTAACAAATTCGGATACGATCCGTCGAAGACTCTGGCTATTACTCAGAAATTAAGGGATGAACACAATGCAATAACCTACAACAGATCTGACTGCCAGTACCTGTCTGAAGAGCAATACAAAGAATCCCCTGCCACCATAAGACAGGTCATGGACAATCTGAAAAATGATCCTGCAGGGTCAGTCTTTGGCAAACTTCCCATAGACACATCCATACACAGCAAAGCCTTTGATGACAAGAACATCACAGCCCATACTGCCATAATCCCGCAAAACAGAAGATTTGACATTTCCAAGCTATCTGAAGAAGAGAGGAATGTCTACCTTGCCATAGTCAAGTATTTCATGGCGCAGTTCCTTTCCCCTGCAAACAAAGAAAGGACAAGCCTTGAAAAAGCCATAGAAGGTGGGATCCTTAAATCAAATTCGACCAAGATCATTTCTCCCGGATACATGGTGCTCATAAGACCCGAAAAAAAGGCAGGTGACGACGAAGACGAAGAGACCCAGAGTGCTCTAAGCGATATAGAGCCCGGTACATATGATGGCACATGCAAAAAGGCATACTTTGAAGCAAAGGAAACTAAAGCGCCATCAAGATATACAAAAGCATCCCTTAACGAAGATATGACAAGGATCGCAAAGTATGTTACAGATCCTGAAGCAAAGGCCTTGCTCCTTGCAAAGGACAAGGACAAAAAGGGCGAAAACGGAAGCATAGGTACCTCTGCTACCAGGTCTACAATAATAGACAACCTGGAGTTGAGAGGATATATAGAGACAAAGGGAAGGACCATAAGGTCAACTCAGCTTGGCAGAGAACTCTACAGGATACTGCCTGATGAATTAAAGAAACCTGATATGACAGGTTACTGGTGGGCAGTGCAGGAAGAGATACAGGAAGGCGAAGTCCCATGGACAAAGCTTACGGATTCAGTCTTTGAAATGATAAAAAAAGTCATCAAGACTGACTATCCAAAAGTGGATGCATTCAGTGTTCCGGAAAGCATGAGAAGAGGACGCCTGCCCCTTGGCAAATGCCCTCGCTGCGGAGACGACATCATAGAAGGCGAAAGAGGTTTTGGGTGCAGCGGATTCAAACACGGCTGCGATTTTGTCATCTGGAAAGAAAACAAGACCGGTATGATGAGCAAGATCAAGATCACTCCTTCCATGATACACGAATGGCTAAAGGACGGCTGGGAGGATGAGATAAGGGAAAGCGAAGACGGCAGAGAATATAAGACAGGAAAACAAAGAACTGTAAATACCGTTGCTTTAAAAAAGCTCTACTCAGAAAACAAGAAGACAACCTATCCAGGTATGGTCTACCTTACAGACGACGGCGGCAGAGGGTATGGCACCGGCTTTGGTCTAAAGGAGATAATAAACGAAGAGCCGGTTTCTTTGGGAAAATGTCCACGCTGCGGAAAAGATATCTTTGAATCCAAAAACGGATTTGGATGCTCTGGATACAAAGACGGCTGCAAGTTCGTCATATGGAAGGAGCAAAAACAAAAATTCCTATCAAAAGTCAAATTCACAAAGTCTGATGCTAAAAAGTTTCTGTCAGGAAAGCCTGTAAAAAAGAGCAGACTTGTGGATAAGAAAGGAAAACTTTTCACAGCACAGCTCATCATGGAAGAAACGCCTGACAATCCATTCGGACCTGTATTCAGGATAATCGACGGCACCATCGAAGTAAAAGAAGGCGATCCATCTTCCATAAAGGTGGAGACCGTAAAACTTGATGATATGCAAGAGGAATGACAATATTTTGAACAGCTGCCCATCTTTTTGGCCGCTGTTCATTTTTTTAGTTAAATTATTTTCTAAAATCATCATTTTGCTATCGCAATATTCGCTCAATGATGTTATAATCACGAAATGTTTTCACAAAACATTAGTTTTACATTCAAACTTTCACTATTACCAATTCGCTTAAGCTTATTCTTAATCATATTTAAATACTGGATCGGAAATATCAATGGAAAATGAAATCAAAAAACAAAATGCAGGTTCTATGGTAAGAGACCTTACAAACGGAGGTATATCGAAGAATATATTCATATACGCCTGGCCCTTGCTCATAGCAAACTCACTTCAAGCCGTATATAACATCGTAGACATGCTTGTAGTAGGAAGAGTTGAAGGACAGATAGGACTTGCTGCTGTATCAGTGGGCGCAGACCTCATGTTCCTCCTTGTATCACTTCTCATAGGGTTTTCAAATGCAGGACAGGTCCTCATAGCTCAGTTCACAGGAGCCGGAGAAAGCAAGCGCGTATCAAAGCTCATAGGTACCATGTATGTGACCGTATTCATATTCTCTGTAGTCATAGCCATCATTTGCGCTCTTGCAGACGATTGGCTCCTTGGGCTTCTCAATACTCCTGAAGCAGCATATAAAGAAGCAAGATCATATTTTCTCATATGCGGCGTCGGCGGAATAGTTTTTTCAGCCGGATACAATGTTACGTGCGCCATATTAAGAGGTATGGGAAACTCAAAGCAGCCCTGCATATTTATAGCTATAGCTGCTGTGCTCAACATAATCCTTGATATTTGGTTCGTTGCTTATCTTCATATGGGCGCAGCCGGAGCAGCCCTTGCCACTGTCATAGGCCAGGGGCTCTCCTTCATAGTGGCCATAATATATCTTTACAGACATAAGGAAGAGTTCGGTTTTGACTTTAAACTGAAGAGTTTCAGAATAGAGCCCGACGTGTTCAGACCTCTCGTAAGACTTGGTATCCCCATGTCCATACAGATGGCATCCATCAATATCTCAAAGGTAATACTTGCATCCTGGATAAACGCATGCGGTGTCGTATACACAGCTCTTGCAGGCGTATACAACAAACTGAGCATGATGGTGAACATCCTTGCAAACTCTCTTATGACTGCAGGAGGCACCATAGTCGGTCAGAATATCGGAGCAAGGAAATATGACAGAGTAAAGAAGACGATATACCTTGTACTTCTTTATTCGGGAGCGATAATGGCTGTATTCATCGCATTGTTCCTCATCTTCCCTACATCCATATTCGAACTTTTCACGTCAGATGCAGAAGTAATATCTACTTCTTCCATATTGGTCCTGCCAATAGTCATAAACTTCCTTGGAGTCGTAGGAAGGTGCTATGCATTCTCACTCATAAACGGATCGGGAAACAGCAGGTTGAACCTCATAGTAGCCTTACTTGACGGCATACTTGCAAGGATATTCTTCGCTTACTTCTTTGGATTCGTGCAGGGACTTTCAGCTCAAGGATTCTGGCTGGGCGACGCCATAGCGGGCAATGTCCCCTTCTTTATAGGACTTGTGTTCTACTTATCAAAAAAGTGGCAAAAAAGAAGCAATTAGAAAGCACTCAAAAAAGACGGCAAAAACCGTCTTTTTTATGCCCTTTTGAAGGGCTTCATATGCTGTATGATACATATGGGAAGCAAGTCATTCCCACTTTCCATCGGCTGAGATCTCTATGCTGTTTCCATAACTTTTATCTGCAAAGGGATTAACCAGCTTTATGCTCTCGCCGTTTGAATTGATATATGAGCAGACCTGAGTTTTGGCATCCACATCTGCTTCTATCAAAAGCCCAATATGACTCTTTTTATCTGATTCACTTTCCTTCTGAATATATCCAAACTTACTTGCCATTAGATTCGGGAAATTGAAATCTGTAAGGTAGCCGTTGTAGGTCCCATCAGCATATTCAGGATTGTAAACGAGCTTTTCATAAGGAGCCACAAGTCCCGGTTCAAATATAATGACTTCATGCTGATGGCCGCAAATGGACATGTCTATATCCATCCTGTTCAAGCGATCCGTAAGTTCCTTTTTGATATATTCGTGATTATGTCTGTAATTGACATAAACGATGGGTATATGACAGACTACGAGCCTGTACTTTGCATCCATATAGCTGCCTTTTTCGATCTCGCTGTCAACAAACCTAAGTTGTTCTTCTCTATACTGATCGAAGGCTGCCGTTCCGTAATACTCCCACCAATCGTCTTCGTGATCTTCGCCTATATCAAGAACGAGAGCATAGAGTCCTCCCATATTTACGCTGAAATAGAATTTCTGATCCTTACTTCCGACAAACCTGTAAAGCTTATCTGACCACGCGCCCTTGACTTCATGATTTCCTCTTGCATATATGACAGGCATTTCTCCGTGAGTCATCAAAGATGCTACTTCATTTGCATAATTTGCATCTTTAAAGGTCTCCACATCGGATACTATGTCTCCGTCAAGGACTAAAAAGTCATATTCGCCTACGCTGAACTCAGTGCCGCAGGCAGCTATCTTGTTCATGTGAATGTCAGAAAGGTTGAAATATCTAAGACCGTCGGAAAGATCGATGGCCCTGAATTCGACATCCTTTGTGATCTCTTTTCCGAGAAGTCCTCCAAATGGACCTCTGTATATGACCTTTTGAAGATGTATCTCGTATCCGCCTGCCTTATCTAAGACCTCCATAGGTACGCAGACCTTATGTATCTTGTCGCTTACCTGGCTGCCTGCATACAGGTCATAATAGTCCTTTCCTCCGGCAGTGACCCAGCCTAGAGAATCCGCTTTGCTTGAAAAAACTATCTGGTATTCATCTTCTACAGCATAGACTACAGGATCGTGGAGAAGTTCATTCTTTTCGAATCCTGTAAGATAAAGGCATGCGCATATTATTGCAAGTCCAAGTCCTACAGTCCTGAATATCTTGTTGTATGAGACCTTTCTCCTTGGATATGCAAAAAGGAGCCATCCTAATATACCTACTGCTGCAGCTACGCCCAAAGCTTTAAAGAAATATACCCATATGAAGCGCATGTAATCCTTTGCTCCAAGGACTATGACAGCTATGACTCCTCCAAGAAGTATCGTGTTTACGAACAGGTATACTATGGGCCATCTCTTCCAAAACTTTGAGAATATGACAAGAGCAAGCTCGCTTATGAAAATGAGAAAAAAGACGATGCAAAGATATACAGGAAAGTCCAGGATGAACTTTGAACCACCGTTTGTATATCCAAAGGTCTTGCTTATACCGCTCCAGCAAGGCCGCATGGAGAAGAACATAAGAAGGTTGAATACAGCAAGAACAAGTCCTGCTATACCTATTATCTTTTTGCCGGTTTTGACCATTGTATTTCACCTCTTTTGCGTGAATGAGATCTGAATTGCGACTTCATCCATATTATCTTGATTTAAGAGTATCCTATAAAAAGGCGCAGCCGCATATGCAGCTGCGCCAAAAAAAACTTTTATCTTACCTTGGAACTACCGGTGTCCAATATTCCTGGCCGTAGATATCTGTAAAGATATATGCTTCGTTTATAGCATCAGGTCTTGGGAGATATACATCGCTGACAATGAGCTGCCCGTTCACAGTGAGCCTGTCTCCTAGCATATGAGTGGACTCATACTTTCCGTCATAGCTGTAGTAATCGCATATGAAGTCTATAGTATCTCCGTCCTTTATCTCAACAAGGTTCTTAGCTATGGCTTCGACACCTTCTGTCTGGCTGTAGTCAAAGTTTGCTCCTGCCACTGTCCATGTACCGTTCCTGTACTCAAGGATCAGGTTCACTCTGTCTCCGTTGAGAAGAGCAGGAACTCTTCCGAAGATGATGTAGTCAGTGCCGTCGTCTATGGAGTCTATGTAATAGTAGGCTATGGGCTGCTGATTTATTGCAAGCCATGTTCCTTCTTCATCGGCTACAAGCTGTCCGTCCTCAGTGATATCATAGATGTTATCAAGTCCAAGGTCTATATATCCTGCTCCGTCATCATAGAACATATTGAGGCACAGATCTCTTACTACGCTCCAGTTATTGCCGCTTAAGCTTATGACCGTACCTTTGTCTGTCTTTGTCCATATGAGTTTTGATGCATCAAAGACATTGTTCCTTACTATGGACGCTACTTCCTTTGTGGATATGACAGATCTGTCTGAAAGGAGAGACTCAAGAAGTGAACCTATGAGTTCCTCCATGGCCTCTTCACTCATATATCCTGTTGATCCTTGGGATGAGCTGCTTCCCTGATTGTACTCTTCGAAAAGATCGAATATGGAGGATCCTCCTCCTGTATACTGAGGATATACATTCTGCTGTACGTTCTGTCCTGAAGATGTGACTCCTGCAAAGGCCTGTATGCACCTTGAATATTCATCTTCCATACCTATGGCTTCATAGGTGCTGACTGCAGTCTTGACTCCTGAAGCCTTCTTGTATGGGAAGTATATGGACAGACCGTAGGCATTGGTCATATTGCTGGATACCTTGTTGTATTTGACTGCTCCTAAAACTGCGTCCGCAAGAGCTCTGCCTTCTTCGGTCTTCATATTGAGAGCGAGGTTTACAAGGTCTACCTGGTCTATGCTCTGAGTTGAGAATTCTCTTGTGGATGATCTTGCTGTTGCTACAGTGTTGTAGTTCTCCTTGATAAGAGCCTGTGTAGTTGTAGCAAAGTCCTTCAGTTCCTTTGGCATAGTAGCTGAAAGTTCGGCAAGGTCTACTACTGAAAGGGTAGCCTTCTGTCCGGGTACCTGCTTTGCGCATGTTGCTATGAAATCATCTACTATCTCTTTTCCTATCTGTACAGTAGGAGTAGATGTGTTCTTAGCAAGAGAAGTGAGCCAGTTGGTATAGTACCATCCGTATCCTGCTTCGACCTCTTCCGATGCGATCATGTAGTCAGCATAATTTGATAGCATGAGACCTGTCTCTGCAGTGGCCATGAGGCATGCGTCAAATCCTACGAAATCGAACTTGACTCCGCCGTCTTTTAAAGCCTGGTTGATGCCTGAAAGTGTCATGGTGCCGCTTGATGTGAACTTTTCGTCATAGCCGTAACCGGAAAGAGTTCCTGCGCCGTGATCCCAGAATATGAGCTCATATCTGTCGGCTTCAAAATTCTTTGCACAATATTTGATAAAGCCGCTCAAAGTAGAAGGCTTGGTCATTGCAACATTGCCTTCGTCCTGAGAAAGGAAGGCTATGCCGCCGTCTTTTATGAGTATGATCTGGTTGGTCCTTGAATTCAGGACATCATTTTGCCACCTTGTAGTACCTCCGCAGTAAACTACTACGTTCACTTTGTCATTCATGGTGGCATTGATCATCTCAACAAGGTCGGATGTACCAAGACCTGATCTTGATTCAAGATCGGCTCCGCACATATATACCATGACAGTGACAGTATCATTGCCGCTTCCTTTGATCTTCGTGTACTTGTCTCTTGCGCCTGAAGCGACTGAGGTATCGAGTTTACCTGAGTTATTGAGAGTGCTCCACCCTGCAGAAGTAGTAGATGAACTTATATTGCTCGTTACTGTCTGGTGATCGAAGGGGATCTCTATCTCCTGGTTTCCGCTTGGAACAGGTGACGGTGTAGGTGTAGGAGTCGGGTCGTTTTCTCCTCCCATACCTCCGAATATGAAGCTAAGGACGAAGTAGATCACTACTGCTATGATGATATATCTTATGAGTCTTCCTCCGAAGATACCTCTCGTCTGAGCACCGCGCGTTTGAGATCCGCCCGGTTGAAAGCTTCTTGTTTCCTGTCCTCCTGACATTCTTCGAAAGGTCTCGCCTTTCTCTGCCATACCGGTCCTTTTATCCAAAGAGCTGCTGTGTTCGTTCTTTGGTCTTGAACTTCCCATGGGACGGCCTTCATATCCGTCCTCTTTACCTACAGGACCTGTTCCGAGGTCTTCACCTCTTTTGAATACATCTTTGCCCTGTCCGGTGATATTTTTTTCTCTTCCTCTTGGCATTGTTTTTCTCCCTTTAGAATCTATATCCGTGATCTTATGATCTTTAAGATCTATATCTAACATCTTATAATACCATTTTTTTATAAAAAAATATACCCAAGGGAAATTCCCTTAGGTATGCGTCTAAATTCATTCCGTATATTCCAGCTGCCATGTATCATCGGCATTGGCTCTGAGCATCTTTTTCTTTTTGCTGTAAAAGAATAGAGAAAGCACAGAACCCATTGTCCATGCGCAGACCAAAGAAACATGAAGTACTCTGAAGTCCCCGTGAGGATACTCAGGAGAAGTGGTAAGGTGGGCCAGAAGATATGCAACAGGGACCCTTACAACAACTTGAGTTATGATGCTTATGACCATGGTAGTGGTCGTTGATCCTATGCCTCTTAGGAAACCAAAAAGCGTCTGGTTCATTCCCATGATGAGATAGCCTACAGAAAGTATCCTAAGGCTTGCAGCAGCCATTTCTCTGATGGCTTCTGTCTCTGTGAACCATCCCGCTATATCCTTTCCGAACATAAACAAAAGAAGAGTAAGGGTAACTGAGGTGATCCAGGCCATTACTATGCCCTGCTTTGAACCTGTCTCTATACGCTCAAGTTTCCTGCCTCCGTAATTTTGGCCTATGTAGGTAGTCATGGCATTTCCAAGAGACAGATAAGGGAGCATGGCAAAGGCATCGACCCTTCCTACTACAACATTGCATGCCATGACTGCAGCGCCCATGCTGTTAGTAAGGGACTGTACAAGGAACCATGAAAAAGAGAATATTCCCTGGCTTACACCGTTGGGGATACCAAGAGCAAGTATCTGCTTTATTATATGGCCCTTCAGCTTTAGTTCTTTCCTGGTTATCTGGAAATACTCCTTCATGTTGAAGAGCTTGACAGCGCATGCTATGGCTGATATTGCCTGCGCTATGATGGTTGCAAGAGCTACTCCGAATACGCCAAGCCCAAGTCTTGCAACGAAGTATATATCAAGTACTATGTTGATCCCTGTCGAAATGAGAAGGAAGATGAGCGCTGACACGCTGTCCCCAAGAGCTCTCATGGAACCTGCAAACATATTGTAAAAGATAGTAGCAGTGACGCCGCAGAATATGACTGTCATGTACTGGCGACACCATTCATATATAGTGCCCTCAGGCGTGTTCATGATCTGAAGGAGATCCTTTCCGCCGAAGATTGGCAAAAGGGTTATGGCAAGACCAAGGATAGTCGTGATGATGCTGACTATGATCGTAAGGATGAGAGTATTTCCCATGACAAGGGAAAGCCCTTCTCTGTCCTTTGCACCGAATCTTTGGGATGCTATGATACCTGCGCCCGTCGCTATACCTATAAAGAAAATGAATATGAAGTTGACAAGAGGCCCGGCTGCGCCTACTGCAGACAGTGCGTCGTCTCCCACATATTTACCGACTATGATAGTATCTACCGTATTGTAAAGGGCCTGAGCTATATTGCCAAGGAACAATGGAAGCGCAAGTTCAAGCAGCCTCTTCCATGGGCGTCCCGTGGTCACATCCCTTGCAGTCAAAAGTTTTGAAATGTTCATATTATTTGCTTGTCTTCTCTCTTTTTTATCTAAATTTACTGCATGTATTTTACAGTTTCATCCATAATATTTCCATTGTAAGTAATTATATTTTATAAAACATATTTTATACTTTTTTACAAAAGCATAATAAAAGATCCGGAACCAAGATCCCGGACCTTAAATGTCCCCTGTCCACTCCCTCGCCGTGCGGTCGATGATAAGGTAGTTAATATAAAGTATAAAAAAACGGATGTAAATATGCAGGGCATAAAAATGCATTCAAGGATTCGAACCCGTCGCCTGCCCATAGGCGCACCATTCCTATGCTTTCGCACTCGGCTCATTCTCAGCCTAAGGAGATCTCATCCGCTCCGCATTGGTCGGCTACCAAGCTTAATAGCTATATAAGTTCTGTTGTCCAGTTTGCTTCCTGGATGATCTCGTCAAGTTCTCTTAATTCCTTTGACATTTTGTCTATCTTCTTCTGAAGATCTGCCACATCCACTGTACTCTTTATGACTATCTCCGTCTTTGAATATCTCGTGACTCTCTCGCTGGCATTGTCAAGGAAGGTCCTCTCCGTATTTATCTTCTTTGCTAGCACATCTCTTTTTGCAAGAAGCTCAGTTATGGTCTTTCCGTTTATGACAGTCTTGCTGTTCGTAAGGTTTATACCTGCGATGAGGGCTTCAAGCTGCCTGCAGCAGGAATCAAGTTCCTTTAAAAGTTCTTCTGGTCTTTCGGCAGGTTCTTCACCTTCCTGGACCTTTGCATTATTGTTAAGTCTTACAGAGAGCTCTGATATCCTCACCTGAAGGTCTGCTCTTTGCGTCAATGCTGTTGCAAGTTTCATATCTTCCAGTCTCCATTCTGTGATCAAATATATTTCGCCCTCTATTATATCCGATTTTCTTCTCTTAAGTAACAAAAAAGCCGCGATCAGCGGCTTGATCCTTTATTTTTTATATAGCATGCACTTTTCTTTTCGGACAATGAAATGCACCAAGTCTCCTGCTTTAAAAGAGCTCCCCTTTTCAATATCAAGGAACAGCTTTTCACTCATGCCCTCTTTATCAGGACTTATGACAAGGGTATCATGATCGATATCGCTTATCATTGCTTTGACGAATGTTTCTTTACCTTCGTCTTCAAGTTCAATGGCTTTTGAAGGTATGACTATGTTCATAGAGCTTCCTACAGGATCCATTTCAAGCTCCATGTCAAAGCTTGGTATATATATACTGCCGCCTCTTGCTTCGCAGCCTAGGATATTCCTATGGCCTGCAAGTTTTGCTGCTCCTAAAGTGATCGGTCTTTCTACGAGACTTTCCATATCGGTCACAGGAGAAGAGATCCCTTCCTCAAGCACGCAGACCTTGCTGCAGTGCCTAAAGCATTCGCCAAGATCATGGCTTACCCATATCATCTCGCCTTCAAATGAAGAAAGTATATCGGAAAGTTCTGATTCGAGAGTATACCTTAAATATCGATCGAGAGCCGAAAAAGGTTCATCCAAAAGTATGGCTTTCGGTCCCGAAGCCAGTATCCTTGCAAGCGCCGTCCTTTGCTGCTGTCCGCCGGAGAGCATCCCGGGATAGTTTTTTTCATATCCCTCAAGTCTGAATCTTTGTATATATTCAAGGGCTTTTTGCTCCTTTTCCTTTTTGCTGCCTTCCCTGAATCCGCACATGATATTCTGAAGAACATTCATATTAGGGAAAAGAGCGTATTGCTGAAAAAGGTATCCGACCATCCTCTTTTGAGGCGGCAAGTCTATGCCCTTTTCGCTGTCAAAGAGAGTCTCTCCGTTCAATACTATGAGGCCTTCATCAGGTCTCATGATCCCTGCTATACATTTCAGGGTCACGCTTTTTCCGGATCCTGAAGCACCAAGGAGTGCCATGACATCTCCTTCTGTTTCAAAACTTACGTCGAGAAGAAAACTGCCAAGTTTTTTCTTTATGTCTACCTTAAGGCTCATGACATCCTTCCCTTCCTTGCATGACCTGAGTCGTTTCTTTTCTCGAGCATATTGACTATCAAAAGAACTGCTGCAGAAATGGCAATGTTCACCATGACCCACTTCACTGCAAGCTCATCATTCCCTGTCTGCCAAAGCTGATATACAGTCGTAGACACGGTAGCTGTCTTTCCTGGCGTGTAACCTGCGATCATGGATGTGGCGCCGTACTCCCCAATGGCCCTTGCAAAGGCAAGGACGCCTCCCGCAATTATGCCCTGCCTGCAGTAAGGCATCCGTATGCGCCAAAATATATAGCTGCCTGAAAGTCCTAAGGTCTGCCCTGCGTAGGCAAGAGTCTCGTCAAAGGATTCAAAAGCTCCCCTTACTGTCCTGTACATGAGTGGAAAAACGACTACTACAGTCGCAAATATGGCAGACCACCAGTTCATGACAAGCCTAATTCCAAAGGTCTCTAAGAACCATGCTCCTATGATGCGCTTTGGTCCGAGTATCCTTAAGAGCATGTATCCTACAACTGTTGGAGGCAGCACCAAAGGAAGAGTAAGGACAACATCAAGTATGCCCTTTATTCCTCTTGGCAGCTTTGCTATATAGTATGCAGCAAAGATACCAAAGAAAAAGACTATGACTGCGCTCACTGCAGCTATCCTTATGGAATTAAAAAGAGGATACCAATCCATAGATCACCAAAGAAAGAAAAGCCGGAGCTTTATCTCCGGTATAAGTGTATTTTTGCCTATCTCACAAGAGGTGTAAATAGTACTGCTTCAAATTCAGCCGATGCTTCGGCTCCTGTTAAGTACTCAAGGAAGTCCTTTGCTGCATCGATGTTCTCAGAAGCTTTTATGACGGCTGCAGGGTATATGACCTGTCCGCACATTTCAGCTGTGGCAACAGCTGAGACTTCAAGGTCTGCAGAATATGCGTCCGAAGCATATATGATGCCGCAGTCTACAGCAGATTCGCTTACTGCAGATGTGACTTCCTTTACATTGCTGCCGTAGGTTAGTTTTGAAGAAACAGAAGGCTCATCTATACCGTAATACTTAAATATCTTCTCAGTATATTGCCCTACAGGAACATCGCTGTTTCCTATGGCAAGGCTTACATCTCCGTTTTTAAGAAGCTCTGCAAGTTCATCAAAGCTTTGTATATTTTTAGGATTGCCTTCAGCAACTGCAAGGGCGACCTTGTTTTCAAGAAGATCGAACCTTGTTCCTTCAAGGAGCATCCCTGCTTCATCCAAAGTATTCATCTGCTTAGGAGCAGCAGAAATGAATACATCGCACACTGCTCCCTCATTTATCTGTGTGAGCAGTTTCCCTGATGAATCGAAATTGAACAAGATCTTTACATCAGGATGAGCGGTCATATACTTATCACATATGGCTGTAAGTGATTCAGTAAGTGAGGCTGCTGCAAACACAGTCAGTTCAGTTTCTTTTGACTGGTCCTCCTTTTTCCCGCATGCTGCCATGCTGAATGCAAGTACGAGGACCAAAAGAAATGCAAAGAATCTTTTCATATTTTTCTTCCTATCCTGATCAACCATCAAAGAGTCAAAGGACCAAAAAATGTGCTTTAAGATCTATTTTCCAAAGGGGCATACCGGATAGCGGCACTCTTTGCAGCCAAGGCAAAGACCGCCTTCGCCAAGAGCAGAAATATCTGCTTTAGTGACCTTTATGTCTGCTGCGACCTTAGGAAGGACCAGATCGAACACTGTTGCTTTTGCATACATCACGCACCCGGGAAGTCCCATGATGGGTGTTCCGTCATCAAAATATGCAATAAGGAACATTGCGCCCGGAAGCACAGGGGCTCCGTAGCATACGACTTTTGCGCCTGCAGCCCTGATCCCTCCCGGAGTAGTATCATCCGGGTCTACGCTCATTCCGCCTGTGCAAAGTATCATGTCAGGATGGAACTGTTCTTTTTTAACAAGTATCATATCCTTGACATTATCTACTCCATCGCCGGAATAGTCGATATCAAGAGTCTCTATGCCAAATGCTTTGAGTTTTCCTGCTACTACAGGAGTAAAAGTATCCTTTATGAGGCCCTTCTTTACTTCGCTTCCCGTTGAAATGATGCAAGCAGTCTTTCTTACAAAGGGTCTTAAGCAAAGAACAGGTTTTCCGCCTGCAGCTTCTTCTGCTTTCTTTAGCTTTTCATCCTCGATTATGAGAGGTATGACTCTCATTCCTGCAAGTTTGTCACCTTTTTTTACAGCCGTTCCGCCCTTTCTTGTGGCGATCATAACTTCATCTTGGCTGTTGACATCAATGAGCCTTTTTGAATCGACCATAAAGAGTCCGTCGATGTCTGCTTTTAACTCTATCTTTCCTTCTTTTGTCTCGCTTCTTGTCATATTTTCAATGTCGCAAAGGGCGAGAAGTCTTTCAGCTGCATCATCTTCGTGGATCATGCCGGGAGTTACTTCATACACATAAAGATGCTCTTTTCCCATACTGAGAAGTACAGGGATATCCTCTTCTGTGACTACATGTCCTTTTCTAAAGCGGGGTCCTTTAAATTCGTCTTTGATTATTTGAGTCATGTCATGACAAAGAATATGTCCGACAGCCTCTTCCGTCTTGATAAGTTTCATTTGATTTTCCTTTAAGCTTAAAATGATGCTGGTATTTTATCATCAGTCCTAAATATATCCAATAGATTTTGTTCGGTAATGCCGAATTATTGTTTAATATCATCGGAAAATATTTGACTCTTGTCCTTTTCCAATTTAGAATCTGTATATACAGACAAAAAAAAGATGATCTTTGATATCAGCTGCTTAAGGAGCCTTAAAAAATGAAAGACAAAAACAATATACAGTCGGTCGCAAAAGCAATGGAACTCCTTCAGGTTCTCAGTTCATCGGGCAGTCCCCTTTCTCTTACTGCCATTGCAAATATGAGCGGTTATCCTAAAAGTACTGTTTTCGGACTGCTCAATACCATGAGAGAATATGATGTCGTTTATCAGACCTTGGAAGGCAAGTATGCTTTGGGTTTCAGACTCTTTGAATACGGACATCAAATAGAGCGCTCCTGGGATATCTCAACTGTAGCAAGGCCATATATGGAGCTCCTCACTCACGAAATACGGACCTGCGTTACCATCTCGGTCTTAAGCGGAAGCAGCGTCGTCACACTGGATCAAGTGGAAGCAAGAGATCAGCTCAGGATAGTCTCTGACGTAGGAGCAAGGCTTCCTCTCTACTGCACATCGCAGGGCAAGGTCTTTCTTTCGTCCATGCCCGAAAAAGAAGCTGCAAACTTGCTGAAGAGATCAGGACTGACTCATTTCACGCCTCATACTATAACTGACATAGGAAAGCTCATGGAGGAGATCGAGGAGTGCAGAAAAAACGGATATGCTATCGAAAACGGTGAATACAGGATAGGACTCAGGTCCATCTCAGCTCCCGTATTCAATGCAAACGGAGATGTACGTTACACAGTCGGTGTCATAGGTATGTTCAGGAGCATCCACTCTGAAGAGTTCAAACAAGCCATAGAAAAGGTTTGTTCAACAGCTTCGATGATCTCAATAGCGCTTGGTCACAGAAAAAAAGAGATGGTATAATAGGGGCATGACTAAAAAAGAGATATTAAAAGAAACTTTCGTATCATCCATACCTGTCCTAAGCGGTTATCTGCTCCTTGGGATAGGTTTTGGCGTGCTCTTAAAAGATATAGGGTATGGAGCCTTCTGGGCATTCATCATGGCTCTTCTCATTTTTGCAGGATCCATGCAATATGCTATGATCCCCCTCATGGCAGGAGGCGCATCGCTGCTTACTGTTGCAGTGACTACCCTTCTTGTTAACTTAAGGCACCTTTTTTACGGCATATCCATGGCAGGCAAATACAGCGAAGCAGGAGCAAAAAAGCCTTACCTCATGCTTGCTCTTACAGATGAGACCTATTCACTCGTATGTTCCGGTCATGAGGACATGTCTAAAGAAGATTTCCATACCTATGCTTTTTTCCTTTCCCTTATGAATCACTCATATTGGATAGCAGGATGCGTCATAGGAGGGCTTATAGGAAACATACTTCCCTTCGATACTAAGGGCATAGATTTTGTATTGACAGCGCTTTTCATATCAGTCTTTACACAGCAATGGATGGATAATAAGGACAAAAGACCTGCGATCACAGGTCTTGCAAGTGCCGCTTTATGCCTTGTGATATTCGGAAAAGATGACTTTCTCATTCCTGCAATGGTCTTGATAGCGCTGGTCCTTTCATTTTTAAAACCAAAGGAAGAAGCAAAGACAGATCAAGACCCTGAAGATGGTTTGGTCAAAAATGAAAAGGAGGCAAAGCCATGAACGAAAAAACAGCACTCCTTGCCATCCTCATTTCAGCAGCAGTCACTGCAGTCATAAGGGTCATACCCTTCCTCATTTTCACATCGAGCAAAAAGACTCCTCCAATGATCGAAAAACTGGGGAAGATGCTGCCTCCTGCAGTAATGGGTATGCTCGTTATATTCTGCCTTAAGGATGTATCATTCTCATCAGCAGGAGCTTTCCTTCCTGAACTGATAGCATCGATCATAGTTATACTCGCTCATATTTGGAAAAGGAATACTCTTCTCAGCATATTCATAGGAACTGCAGTCTATATGCTCCTTGTGCAGCTTGTATTCGTCTAGAGTTCTTGCTGAAAAAGACCAGAGAAAAACCCCTTTCATCAGAGTTTTTACTCTTGTGAAAGGGGTTCTGTTTCATTGATATTATCAGCCGCCTATCTGGTTCATATTCCTTTCAGCACCGGATCTGTGCTCATAGGAAAGGTCCGGATGGCAGTGAGGTTTAGCCATTATGGCTTCCTTCATTTTTTCTTTCATGCCCTCTTTATCAAGGCCTTTTATGTTTATTTCCTGAGATGAGTGAAGGCAGGGTTTCAGCTTTCCGTCTGCAGTGAGCCTTATGCGGTTACATGTAGCGCAAAAACTCTTTGAAACAGCAGATATGAGGCCTATTTCGCCCATGGCACCCGGGAGTCTGTACCTCTTTGCTACGCTGCCGTCGTCTTCTATAGGAACAAGATACGGAAGTTTTTCAAGGACAATATCAGAATTAAGATATGCTGAAGGTCCGAAATCTCCTGAATCATACATGGGCATGAGCTCTATGAATCTCACATCCACAGGATACTGAAGAGTAAGCTTTGCAAGATCTTCTATCTCATCATCATTGACACCGCCCACAAGGACTGCATTGATCTTGATCTTCTTAAAACCTGCATCAATGGCAGCCTTTAGTCCTATGAGAAGGTCGTTCGGCGCAGGCCTTCTTGAGATGAATTCATACTTCTCTTTATTCAGAGTATCGATGGACAGATTGACCCTTGTAGCGCCTGCTGCAACAAGGCTTTTTCCCAGCTTTGGAAGAAGAAGTCCGTTGGTCGTAAAGGCTATGTCTTCTATACCGGGGATCTTTGCTATCCTTGCAGTTATGGCAACGACGCTCTTCTTTACAAGAGGTTCGCCGCCTGTTAGCCTTATCTTCTTTACGCCAAGCTCAGCAGCTGCTTCTGCTGCCTGAACGAACTCGTCTTCTGTAAGCATCTCCTCATGGCTTTTAAGGCACACGCCTTCTTCGGGCATGCAGTATCTGCACCTGAGATTGCACTTATCAGTAAGGGATATCCTCAAATATGATATTTCTCTTCCGAAAGAATCTTTCATTAAACGATGCTCCTTATCTACCGCAGTTTGCAGATCCGGAAGACATCATCATTTCTACGCCATGCTCAAGAGCAGGAAGAACTGCTCCTAAAGTTTCCTTGCATGCCTTTACAGAACCTGGGCAGTTGACTATGAGAGTCTCTCCCCTTATTCCTGCTGCTTCTCTTGAGAGGCATCCCTTTGGCGTGATCTTCATTGACTCTGCTCTCATGGCCTCAGGTATTCCCGGAGTCTCCTTTTCGATGACCAGTTTTGTAGCTTCAGGAGTAACATCCCTTTTTGCAAAACCTGTTCCGCCTGTAGTTACGCAAAGCTGAACTCTTATGGTCTCAGCGCAATGAATGAGTACTCTTTCAATGTCTTCTATCTCGTCCGGGACAATGTCCGTAAAGACTACGTCCCATCCTGCTTCTTTGAGCATGGAAACAAGAGTAGGACCGCTCTTATCCTCTGCAAGTCCCTTGCTGCATGAATCAGATACTGTTATGACTGCTGCTTTAAACATGATTTTCTCCTTTACTTTGCTTCGTAATCTCCGTGAACTCCGCCCGTCTTCTTAAGAAGATGTATATCAGATATCCTTACGTCTCTTTGTACAGCCTTGCACATGTCGTAGACCGTAAGAGCCGCAACAGAAACCGCTGTCATGGCTTCCATCTCAACACCTGTCTTGGCCGTTATAGAGACTTCTGCTTCTATCTCTACGCAGAGTTCTTCTTCATTGAGCCTAAGCTCCATGTCTATGCCGTCCACAAAAATGGGGTGACAAAGAGGAATGAGCTCTGATGTCTTTTTTGCACCCATGATGCCTGCAAGTTTTGCGACAGAGAGGACATCGCCTTTTTTCGTTCCTCCGGACTTTATGAGTCCAAAAGTATCCTTGTTTACAAAGACCTTTCCTCCCGCTCTTGCGGTCCTTAAGGTCTCGGGCTTTTCACCCACATTGACCATGGTGGGCATTCCCTTTTCATCTATGTGAGTAAATTCCATTACATTATCTCCAGTTCTTTTACGCATTCGTTCTTGATGGTCCCAACAAGCTTTGTCAGCGCATCGAGGCAGTTAGGTCTGCAGTCTGCCCCGATGAGGACCTGCATGATGTTGTCCCCCTTTTCAAGCCTGCCGTCAGCAAGCCATACCTTCACAGCGTAAACTCCTTTGAGGCCAAGAGCCATATGGATGGCATCCTGAACTTTTTTCTCGTCAGCAGAGAATTCCATTCCCGTGACGGTCCTGTCTTCAGATCCGGGAGAATAGATCTCCTTTTTTGCAGTCTCTCTGACTACTCCGTTGTGTATGAGATACATGCCTACCTGGCCTGCATTCTCACCCTTTTTAGCATCCTCGAGCCATGCGTCTGCAGATGGCTTTTCACCGCCTATATATAGATGTTCGTTTACAGTTTTCATTAGTTTCTCCCATAGGTATATCGAAATATTTTTGCTCTAAACATTTAACCACCTAAAGCAAAGAAAGGCAAGTACTTAAACATCAGTCTTTTTTTGCCAGCTTCTTTAGTTTCTTTTCCTTTGCTTTTTTGAGAAGTTCTATTGCTTCATCAAATGCTTCAGGTATCTTTTCATCCATCCACTCTTTTCCCGACTTCTCATCCTTTTTGATCTCTGCCCAGTTCTTCAGCACTTCCTCTGTAGTATCGGCCTTCACATCACCGAACACGTGAGGGTGCCTTCTTATCATCTTTTCTTTTACGTTCCTTGCAACATCTTCAAAGTCAAAGAGTCCTTCTTCAGAAGCTATTTCGCTTTCCATGACCACCTGAAGAAGAAGGTCTCCAAGCTCATCCATCATGCTTGAAGGATCTCCTGTCTCTTCATATACGTTTATGCCGCATATGACCTCAGCTGCTTCCTCCATGATATCGCCCTTTAGGGAGCTGTGAGTCTGCTCTTTGTCCCAGGGACATCCGTCCTTTGCTCTTAATCTTTTTATGACTTCTTTGAATTCATCTATCTGTGCCATAGATATACCTTTCTACCAATCCATATGATGCTGAACATAATCTAGCAGTTCATAAAAGCCGACCATATTCAGGTGAAAATAGTCAGGTCCCACCAGATCCTTTCTGCAGTAACCGTTGGAAGGATCCTTTAGTACCTCTGCAACATTCATGAACTTAAGACCGTATTTCCTGCATATTTCGCAGTAAACAGCGTTTATCTTGTTTACTCTGTCGTTCCTGTAAAAACCTCTTTGTGACTTATTCACCGCATCTCCTTCAACGCTGAAGGGGCAAAGTGACATGATCACTATATTGGTATCCGGATATTTCGCCTTGATACCACCGTATATACCATCCATGACGCTTCTGAAATAGTCATGGGTCCAGTAGGCTGATACCTGATTGCCAAGGAGTATTATGACAGTCTCCGGATGATATTTATCCATGAGCTGAGGGAAAGTATATGAGGTCTTGGTTATACCTATATCAAGAGCCCTTGTGTAGACTTCTGTAGGTATCATGCCGCCCTTTGACCAGAGATTCTCAGCAATGCCTACCCTGTAGGCTGCCATATATCCTATGAAAGAATCTCCGAAAAATACTGTTTTTTTGTATTTTTCTTCATCATAGGGCGTCTCTTTGCAGATCACATCAGGATAATACGGGTCAAGATCGAAGTGGACCATATCCATGGTCAGGGGACCGCCTTCAGTCACGCTGACCTTTCTTCTTTCTCTTGTAGTGTTGCCGGAACTGTCGCTCACATAATATGAGATGTGATATTCGCCGGGGACCGAAGTATCAAGATCTGTTTCGGTCCATACCTTGTCTGTAAGGTCTCCGTCAGCTATATCCCAGGCGCTGAAGCCCTGCTCTACATAGGTATCTCCCTTTGCTATGGACAAAGTTGCAGTACCTTCAATATGTATCTCCGGCCTTGTAGTGTCGATGACTCTGACTGTCCTTTTGACTTTTTCGGTTATAAAGGAATACCATATTTCATATTCCCCAAGCTTTGATGTGTCTACATTGCCCTCGGAAGCTATTTCGCCAAGGCCAAACCTGACATAAGCTCCCGGGTCTTCAAATGTATCTCCGCACTCTACTTCTATCTCTTCATCTCCGTTTATGACTATGCACATGGGAGTAGTAAAAAAAGCTATGACAAAAACAAGAAGGCCTGACAAAAGTGTCATGACCAAAGCTCCTGTAAGTGATCTTTTTGTACTTTCCTTCATAACCATATTCAAGGGTTTTCCTTTCCGAAAAGATATGGTATCAGATTATCATGAAAAAAGAAACAAAAAAGACCCGAAGCTGTGCTTCGGATCATGGATATTCCTTTTTTATTACTGAGCTTCGATCATCTCGAGGAGTTTTTCTTTTGATTGGAATCCTACTGCAGAACTTACTGCAACTCCGCCCTTGAAAACGATAAGAGTAGGGATCATGTCGATCTGGAATGCGTTTGCAAGATCGGACTCATCGTCTACATTTACTTTTCCGATGACGAAATCATCTCTTTCTGCTGCGAGCTCTTCGAGTACAGGTGCCTGCATCTTGCAGGGACCGCACCACGTTGCCCAGAAATCTACGAGCACCGGTTTTGTTTCTTCAAGGACAGCTTCCTTGAAATTGTCATTGGTTAATGTGATCTCTTTCATTTTTATTTCTCCTTGTAATACAGCATGCAGTGGCAAAGTCCTTCGAAATCAGGATCCTTGATCTGATCTCTGAATTCCTTGCACATGCACTTTGTGTCTTCTGTTCTTTCTCTTCTGCAGGGGCAATATCCGCCTGTTCTTTCGAGACCTTCCTTGATGTTCTTTACGATCTCTTCATCTGTATTGTATCTGACTTTCATTACTGTCTCCTTCTCATGCCTCAAATATATTTTATCAAATCATATTGTATCATATATATTTACATTTGCAAGGAAAAGAATCAACAATATCAAAGTAGTCCTGTAACGCTGCCTTTTACATCTCTGAAAAGGTAGAGATACTTTAGAGCGTTGAAACTTATGGGACCTCTGTATTGATAATGGGGTTTTTCACCTCTTACATGGATCATTAGAAGATTCCTCTGATTTATGGCTATAGCCTCTATATCATCAAAATTCATGACTCTGTCGTTTATCACATACCTGTCTTTGAATGCTCTGAATCTTACAGGAGTTATCTTTTCTATCTCGTGATCTTCTCCTACTATCTCCTCTGAGACTTCATCAGAAAAAAGTTCTTCATCTCCGTCATTCTCCAGCAGTTTTGCTATGTATTCCTTTTGAGCTTCGTCAAGTTCTGTTACTGTCCTTTTGATCCCCTTTTCATCGGTAAGGTATCCGTACTCATCCATGACAGACTCGAATCCGCAGTCGCAGAAGAATCTGTCTCCCTTAGAATGAAGACCTCCTATTTTGCCACATTCAGGACAAAGGAAGATGGCTGATTCCAAAGCTTCAGCTATGTCCTCACCCTTGTACGGAACAGGATCCTTAGCCTGATCTGCATAAGCATCGACATAAAGATCCCTTGCGATGAGATCGTTTACTTCTTCCGGCGTCATCTCCATGAGCTGCTCGTGTGTATATACGCCTGCAACTTCGCCCTTTACTCTTCCCACGCGGTCTTTTTTGTGCCATCTTGGAGACGTGAAATATCCGCCCCTTATACGGAATGTGACAAGCTTAGCTCCGCACATCCTCGCAAGCTTACCTGTAGCTTCTCCTATAGGAAGTGTCTTTCCGCTGAAAGTCCTGTTGCCTTCCGGGAACATTCCTACGCTGTGTCCGCTCCTTAAGTGCTTCAGTATCTCCTTTGTGGTCTTTACTCCAACGGTTCCTTTGTAATGGATTATGGGAGCAAAGACATCCTTTATGAGTTTGCCGAATTTCGGCATCCTTATGAGGTTTTCTGTTGCAACGAAATACATCTGCCTTCCTGAAGCTATGCCGACGAAAGGAGAATCTATATCTGTCGTATGATTTGCAAGGAGAAGATATGGACCTTCAACATCCTTGAAACTCTGGTAACTGTAATGATATTTAGCGCAGACAATGGGTTTGCCAAGAGTCCTTGCTATTTTGAATAATCTTTGATATTTCCTGTGTTCTTTATCTTTCATGAGGCAAATACCTTCTTTTTTACACTCTTTCTACGTGTATATATTACTACAAAAATTAAGGATTATTCATTAAATCTTAAGAATTCTTTGTAAATAAAAAAACAGCGCTTCATTTCGCGCTGCTCAATAAATTTTATGGTTCCCATATCTGGCAAGGATCAATCTAAAGTCTCTGCATCTATCTCCTTGTGTATTGGTATATGCTGCCGAAATGTTTTCTGCTCATGCAGTACAGTCATAACTTAAGTGTCACGCCTTCTTTGCATCGTCTTTTTTGTTCTTGATCCATATCATGGCTATGAGAAGAACAAGTATGAAAAGAGCCGCTATCCAGATATTTTCATTCGGAAGGAAGGATGTCGTGCCGTCATCGTTGTATATGAGCTGCGCATCCTTTAATACAGATGCTCCTATGGCAGGACCTATGAGGCCCGGTATAAAGACCTGGCCCAATATCCTGACACCCTGGAAGCGTCCCGATTTGTTCTCCGGTATAAGATCTCTTATCTGCGCTCCGAATACTGACATACCCATGAGATATCCTGACATCATGAAGAGCGATCCTATGAATACAGGAACTATGCTCCTGAGTTTGTAAAGAAGTATATATCCTATTGCGAGCATGAAAACAGGAAGTTTGATGCTGACTCTGAAACCGTTCTTGTCAAATACTCTTCCGTAAAATGCTGTAGCAATGGCCGCTATTATTATGGCAGGCGCCATGATAAGCACATAATTGCTGATGCCTAAAGTCTTTTCATAATATATGAGAAGATATGGCATGAATATCTGGATCGATATACCGAATACTGCAAATTCTGCAAGTATCAGATAAAGTAGTTTGTTTTCTTTGAAGACAGAAGGTCTGAAACTGTAAAGGAGCGTATCCCCAAGAGATGATTCCGAACCCTTAAGATCAGGCGCATCCTCTATGAGGAAGCAGCCGAGCACTCCTATGAGCGTGGTTGCGATACCTATGATGTAATATATGGTGACCCAGGATGAATGCTCATCAAGGTTAAAACTCATGAAACCGCCGAATACAACAAGTATGGAGACAAGAGGCATCATGGAATTAAGACCTTCGATCTTTCCTCTGTTAGTGCTGTCGCCTCTGTCCGTTATCCATGCGTTGTAAGCTGCATCATTGGCAGTAGATCCGAAGAAGGTCATGACGCAGTCCATTACTATGGTAAAAGTTATGCTCTTTATATATGCAAAAGCTATGATGGAAATGCCCCAGATGATGTATCCTGCAGTCATGAAAGCCTTTCTCTTTCCGACCTTATCTGAGACAGCGCCCATGACTATGGTAGTAAGGGCTGCCATTACGGCGCTTGCCATGACCATGGCAGAAATGTCTTTAGGCGACGCATGGAACATCTTGTATATGAAGACGTTGAAATACATGTTTTCAACGACCCATGCGACCTGGCCCATTAGGCCGAAGACTATCATTGCGATCCAAAATTTTTTATTAAGCTTTTTTTCAGGCATGGCATTTATCCCCCTTCCCTTTGCCTCTTTTATTATATCTCAAATCTTTAAGACTGTTGTTTGAAAATGTAAGACTAAATAAAAATTTAAACAAAAAAACAGGTCTTGCACCTAAGCGCAAGATCCCTGCTTCACTAATTATATTTGCTGATATGTTATTCTTTCTTATCTTCCCTTTTAGAATTCACATAAGCGTTTATTGATATGGCAAATCCAGTGCCGGCTACCAGCAGTCCCGGGTAGATCAAGAAAACCAAAAAACCGCCCATCACTACGCCAAACCACGCCATGAAAAAAGCGAAGATCATAAGTGCTATACCAAGAAGCATGTCTCTCATTTCAGTTCCTCCCTTATCACACAAGCTCCGTTTTTGTCAACATCCAGTGCAAGCACCTTCCAGCCTCCCGGGATGAAGGCCAAATGCTCTTCCATCCTCCCTGCGAAGCTCTCGTCTCCTCCTACAGCAAGAAGTGTGCTCCCGGACCCTGAGATCACAAGGCCTGCAGCGCCCATTTTTATTGCAGCTTCTCTTACTTCATCAAACCTTGGGATGAGCTTCTTTCTGTATGGCTGGTGGAGCCTGTCGTCAAGAGCTGATGACAGAGCATCCATATCTCCTTTCTCCAATGCCTTTAAAAGTATGGCCAGCCTTCCTACAGTATAGACAGCATCCGTTCTTTCTATGGTCTTTGGAAGAAGAGCTCTTGCTTCCTCAGTAGAAGTCTCAAAATCCGGCACCAAAGCTGTGAACCTGACTGTCTCACTTACAGGATAGTGCATGACTATGGGGCCTTTTTCCGTAACCACAGATGCAGTCATACCACCGTAAATGGCAGGAGCCACGTTGTCAGGATGCCCTTCTATGCTGTTTGCAATGAGGAGTATATCGTCCTTTGAAAGGCCAAGCCGATGTATTTCATTTGCAGCTGCTATACCTGCAACGATGAGGGTAGCAGATGAGCCAAGGCCTCTGCTTATTGGAACGTTTCCGGAGATATCTATCTTAAGTCCCACAGGAACATCTATACCTCTGCTATTTAAGGTCTCTTTGTACCCTATATATGCAAGGTTGTTTTCATTCCTGTATTTGTTTATGCATCCTATGATGTCAAGGCAGTCACCTGTCTCTTCAAAGCCTACTACGTTGTAAAGACCAAGGGCCATTCCAAGGCAGTCGAAACCGGGACCCATATTTGCAGTGGTCGCAGGGACCTTAACGAAGATCATTGGCAGCCTCCTTGACATAATTGATGAGATCCTTTGGATCTATGATATCTTTGTGAAGCACCTCTTTTGACCTTAAACCTTTAAGCCTTGATGGCTGAGGCACTCCTGTTACAGCTTCAAGTTTCTCCATGGCTTCAAAACAATCTGAAGGTACTTCTTCTCCTAAAGCTTTGAGTACAGAAGGAGCAAACTTATATGGGCTTGCGGTGGAGAGCACCACTGTCTTTCCCGGAAGTTTATCTGCTGCTTTCTTTGCACAGGCATAGGCTACAGCTGTGTGAGTGTCTAAGAGATACTTTTCATTTTCCCAAAGCTCTTTTATCCCTGCAAAGGCTTCATCGTCATTTGCCGATGCTCCGTCAAAATCCGCCCTTATGTATTCCATTACTTCCTTTGGAGCTTCGTAGCATCCCTTTTCAGAAAGATCTTTCATAAGACTTCTTAATTTTACATCATCGCAGCCAAGTGCATAGAAAAGAAGCCTTTCCAGGTTGCTCGATATGAGTATGTCCATGGACGGGGATGCAGTAAGGTAGAAATCCCTTCTCCTGTCGTAAAGACCGGTTTCAAGGAAATCAGTAAGTATCCTGTTCTCGTTGGATGCGCAAAGGAGCCTTCCTACGGGAAGCCCCATCCTTTTTGCTATCCATCCGGCAAGTATGTCTCCGAAATTTCCTGTAGGAACTGCGAAGTTGAGTTCTTCTCCAAAAGAGATCTTTCTGTCCTTTACCATCCTGCCGTAGGCATAGAAATAGTAAGCGACCTGAGGAGTGAGCCTTCCTATGTTTATTGAATTGGCGCTGCCAAGTTCAACGCCTTCTATACTGACCTCTTCGAAAGCTTTCTTGACTCCGCTTTGGGCATCATCAAAGTTCCCTTTGATGGCGCACACCTTTACGTTCTTTCCTTCCTGTGTCTCCATCTGAAGTTTTTGTATATCGGAAACTCCTTCGGAAGGATAAAAGACGGTTATTCCTGTACCCGGTACATCAGCAAAGGCTTCTAAAGCTGCTTTTCCTGTATCTCCGCTTGTTGCTGTAAGTATCATGACTTTGTTTGGATCGCCTGTAAGCTTATTTGCAGCAGTAAGGAGCCTTGGAAGGAGGCAAAGAGCCATATCCTTAAAGGCTGATGTGGGACCGTGATAAAGTTCAAGGAAACTATAGCTTTTGGTATGCCTCACCTGCACCCTTTCCGCTGAAGAGAACTTTCCGCTGTAGCCGTCCTTTACTATTCTTTTTAAGCTTTCCTCTCCGAATTCTGGAAGGAGTTTGAAAAGAATGTATGAGCAAAGTTCATCATAGGTCATGGAGCAAAGTTTTTCTTCGCTAAGCTGCACTAATGGGAGGCTTTCCGGAACGAAAAGTCCTCCGTCCTTGGCAAGGCCTTTGATGACCGCATGAAGGCAGTTCGTTACATTGTCTTTATTCCTTGTGCTTAGATATCTCATGGCGTCTCCTATTTTGTAGATCCCTGTACTTATGTATATTTTATATCACATTTTCTATGCTGTCATCATTGAAAAAAGTGTTTAGGTAACATATAATAACTGTAATTTTTAGTATCTGCAACCAAAAAAGCAAAAAAAGGAGCATCATATGAAGATCGCCATATTGGGATACGGCACTGTCGGAAGCGGATGCATGGAGTCTCTAAAGGGAACACAAGCATCAGTTGCACATGTACTCGACAAAAGGGATATACCAGAAGTATCCGAGATCCTTACATCCGATTTTAATGAGATACTCAGTGACCAAAGTACAGAGCTTGTTGCCGAACTCATGGGAGGAGAACACCCTGCCTATGATTTCGTAAAAGCTGCCATACTTGCAGGAAAACATGCTGTCACTGCAAACAAACAGATGCTCTCACATCATTTCAGTGAACTGACTCAGCTTGCAAAGGATAAGGGAGTAAAGCTTGAATATTCTGCTACTGCAGGCGGAGGCATACCTTGGCTTGAGAATCTCAAAAGAGTAAGCGAAGTAGACAATATTACAGAGATCGGCGGCGTAATGAACGGAACGACCAATTTCATACTGGATGCCATGCAGACAAAGGGAGAAAACTACGAAGCAGCTCTTAAAAAAGCCCAGGAACTTGGATATGCGGAAGCGGATCCTACAGCTGATGTAGAAGGCCTCGATGTAAGAGCAAAGCTTGCGATCTCCTGTAATATAGCCTTTGGAGGCGAAATGATACCTGAGAGTATTCCTACTACAGGCATAACAGGCATCACTGAAGAAGATATCAAAAAAGCAAAAGCTGAAGGCAAAGTCATAAGGCTCGTAGGCCGCGCCGTGTTTGAAAACGGAAAGATAAATGCAAAGATATGTCCGCTTGCTGTTGATCAAAGCAGTCCTATGTACAGCCTGTCTGGTCCTGAGAATCTCTTTTATCTGGTAGGAGAAAAATGCGGCATGCTCTCATTCAGAGGAGCAGGCGCAGGAAAAGGCCCGACAGGAGCCAACGTAGCAGCGGATATACTCAAGATCATAAAAGAAACGAAATAAGAGGAGAAAAAATGCTCAAAGTCGCTAAATTCGGAGGCAGCAGCCTTGCAGACCCAAAGCAATTTGCAAAGGTAAAGTCCATAGTTGAAGCTGATGCATCAAGGAAAGTCATCGTCGTCAGCGCGCCGGGAAAGAGGTTTTCGAAGGACAACAAGATAACAGACCTTCTCTACCTTTCCTATGCGCATATTAAATACGGCGTCGACTATAGACCCATGCTCGATACAGTCAAAGAAAGATATTATGAGATAGCAAGGGGCCTTGGCATCAAACTTGACCTTGACAAAGAATTTGAAGAGATAGAAACAAATCTAGCTCAAGGAGCATCCGAAAGCTACCTTGTATCAAGAGGCGAATATCTCTCAGCAAAGATGGCCGCAGAATATCTCGGATTTGAGTTCGTCGATGCAAAAGGAACAGTATTCCTAAATTACGACAGTTCAATAAACACCGAAAAAACTTATGAAGCGATAAAGCTTGCCTATGCAAGAAGCAAAGGGAAAATAGTAGTGCCCGGATTTTTCGGAACTCTTGACGACGGAGACATAGCTCTAATGAGCAGAGGAGGATCTGATATAACAGGAGCCATATTTGCAGCAGCTCTTGACGCAGACATTTATGAGAACTGGACCGATGTACCGGGGATACTCATGGCCGACCCGTCCATAGTAAAGGATCCTTACCCCATACCAAAGATCACCTATGACGAGTTAAGAGAGCTTACATACATGGGTGCAAAGGTGCTTCATGAGGCATCTGTATACCCTGTAAAAGTAGCAGGGATTCCTGTAAATATTAAGGACACAAACGACCCAGACGCTGCCGGCACACTCATCGATGAAAGTTTTGAAAACGATGACATGCAGGATGACAAGTTCTACATAACAGGTATAACTGGCAAAAAGCACTATACGATAATAGATGTCAAAAAAGACAATCTGTCCTTAGAACTTATAAACAAGGTCCTTGCATTATTCGTAGCAAGAGATATAAAGGTAGAGCAAGTGAACTCAGGCCTTGATGTGTTCTCCATAATACTTGAAAACGGAGTCAACAAGCAGTCTGTCTATTCCATAGCAGCCGAGATAGAAAGAGCTACGGAAGGCAGCGTAAAGATATCTGAAGGAATTTCAATGATAGCATGCGTATCAAGAAGGATGGTATTCAGATCAGGTATATCGGGACTCATCTTCGGAGCCTTGGGTGAAAACAATATCAACATAAGACTCATATCCCAGGGCGCAAGAGAACTCAACATACTCATAGGAGTAGCAGACGAAGACTGCGACAGAGCAGTACAGGTGCTCTATGACAGTTTCACACAAAAAGGTTAATGAAAGGAGCCAAAGATGAAAGTAGCAATACTCGGAGCCAGCGGGCTCGTAGGAAGAGAGATGCTTAAAGTCATGGAAGAAAGAAAATTTCCTGTAGATGACTTAAGACCTCTTTCAAGCAAAAGAAGCGCAGGAAAGCCCTGCGTATATATGGGAAAGACATACTATTATGAGGAAGCTACAGAAGATTCCTTTAAAGGCATGGATATAGTGCTCGGAGCTGCTGAAAACGACGTAGCAAAACGCTTTGCTCCTGCCATCAAAAAAGCAGGCGCCGTATTCATAGACAATTCAAGTGCCTTTAGGCTCGATCCCGATGTTCCCTTAGTAGTCCCTGAGATAAACCCGGGCGATGCTCTTAATCACAACGGCATCATAGCAAATCCTAATTGCGTAACTATCATAGCAGCAGTAGCGATCGGCGGAATTGCAAAGCTAAGCCCCATAAAAACTATGACAGCCTCTTCTTATCAAGCAGTATCGGGAGCAGGAAGAGCAGGTCTTGAAGAACTTGAGGCCCAGGTAGAAAGCTATGCAAAAGGAGAAGAGCTCAAAATCGAAGCCTTCTCAAAGCAGATAGCCTTTAATCTCATACCAAAAATAGGAGACATAACTGAAAACGGCTATTCAAAAGAAGAGATGAAGCTTCAAAATGAAGGCAGGAAGATACTCCACATGCCCGATATGAAAGTAAGCTGCACCTGCGTTAGAGTGCCGGTCTTTAGGAGCCACTCCATAAGCATCAACCTTTTGACAGAAGATAAGATCTCTGTAGAGGAAGCAAGGAAGGCTATAGCAGCATTCCCTGGCGCAGTCCTTCTTGACGATGCTAAAAACGATGAATTCCCAACACCTCTCCTTACGACGGATCAAGACCTTGTCTATGTAGGAAGAGTAAGAGAAGACCTTACAAACGGCGGAATTGCTCTTTGGTGCTGCGGAGACCAGATAAGAAAGGGAGCAGCTACCAACGCAGTCCAAATAGCTGAGCTCCTTAGGTAAAACTCCGTTTATTTGACATAATATGACTATATTGATATACTTACCTCTGTTGAAAGAGGTAAGTATATGTTTATATTGAACAGCATCCTGCTGGGTGTAGGCCTTGCCATGGATGCTTTTTCTGTGTCTCTCGCAAACGGAATATCAGACCCATGTATGCCTGCAAAAAAGTCTTTTAAGATCGCAGGCACTTTTGGTATCTTTCAGACTCTAATGCCCCTGGCAGGATGGCATCTTGTAAGGACTGCAGCAGAGCTTTTTTCAATGCTCAAAAGATTTATCCCATGGATATCTCTTTTCCTGCTTCTTTTTATCGGAGGCAAGATGCTCTTTGAAGGCATAAAAAAAGAAGGTCGCAGTGAAACACAAGACCTTCGGGGAAACGTGCTTTTGATGCAGGGACTTGCCACTTCCATCGACGCGCTTTCAGTAGGTTTTACTATAGCAGATCACAAAGTCTTAGAGGCTTTTGTCTGCACATCTATAATAGGCATAGTGACCTTTGTACTTTGCCTTTTCGGTCTTCGCCTTGGGAAAAAGATATCTGCAGCTATACCTTGGGATCCTCAGATCCTTGGCGGCATAATACTCATCATAATAGGGATCGAGATATTCGTAAAAGGCACTTTATGATCTAGAGCATTTCTAGATATTTCTTTTCAATGGCTGCAAGACGCTCGTTGTATTCTTTGTTGTCTCCGTGATGCAATGTAGCCATATATATGTGCTCATAATTCTCAACTGAAGAATTGTGCCTGACAAGAGTATGTATGGCGATGTTTGAACACATATCTGCTATCCTTCCTATGTGCATCAGCACGTCAAGATATATGGAACCAGTAACAGGTTCACATGTTCCGTTCACCATACGTTTAAGGTGATTGTTCCTGCACTCTTCGGTCATTTCGTTTATGAGGACTACATAGGGTTCCACTTCCCTTGCAGCTTCTTGATTTTGCTTGATGAAAGCAAGAGATGTCCTCTCAAGAAGCTCCTTTAAGGGTACTTTTACAGTATTCAGTTCATGAACCGCAATATCTGATAATTTTCCGTCATCTTCTATTATCTGCTCTGCGCATCTGCAAATGGAATATATGTGATCCCCTGCTCTTTCAAGGTCAGTGACGCACTGAAGATAATAATTCTGTATATCGCTTTGAAGCCCGGCATTAAGGTACGGAGTCAGTTTTGAAAGGTATGCGCTCACTGCATCCTCAAGCTGATCCATATACAGTTCATCGCTCTTGATCCTGTCAACAAGGCTTACATCGAAATCGTGAGTGATGTCTATAGCAGAAAATGCATTGGTTGCTACTATATCTCCCATGGCGCAAAGAGCTTTGTATGTGCTGTTAAGAGCAAGGGCGGGAGATGTAAAAAGAGCTTCGTCCATAGCTTCGATCTCTGCGCCTCTTTGTACCTGGTTAGGATCATCTTTAACTATCTTTCTCGAAAGCTTTTCAAAGGGTTTTGCAAGAGGAAGGAGGATGATAGCAGTACTGAGTTTAAAGATAGTATGGGTGTTTGCTATCCCTCCTGAACGAAGAGATGATGCCCAAAGGCTATCCATAAGACCTGCAGAATGAGCTATATTTACAGCGACTATGAGGATGAGTATACATGCGATATTGTAGAGCATGTTGATCATTCCAGTCCTCTTCGTATCAGCTTTTGTACCTATGGAGCAGACTATCAGAGTCGTAAGACCGTCTCCCATATAAATACCAAGAAGTATAGGAAATACGGAGCTGAATGTGATAGCTCCTGTAATGGATAATGCCTGGAGTATGCCTATAGTCGCCGATGAAGATTGAAGTATGAATGCGACTGCAAGACCTGCAAGAAAACCCAGCAGCGGTCTGTCTCCAAAACTCGTAAAGAGTTTTGCAAAAGAATCTGATTCTGAAAGGGGTTCAACTGCAGCAGTCATATTGAGAAGTCCTGTAAAGAGTATGGCGAATCCCATGGCTATGGTGCCTATGGTTGAGGAATTCTTTCTCTTTACGAACATGACAAAGATTATGCCAATGATAGCTGCCACAGGAGCAAGAGTGGACGGTGTAAAAAGATTGAGCCAATGGGATTCTCCCGCATCTACATCAAGAAGCCTTATGATCTGTCCTGTTATGGTACTTCCAACATTGGCACCGAATATGACGCCTATAGACTGGCTGAGGTTCATTATGCCGGCACCGACAAGACCCGATACGATGACTATTGTAGCAGTTGCGCTTTGTATGAGCGCCGTAAGTCCTGCGCCTACCAAAAATCCCATAAAAGGACTTCCGGTCACCTTTTCGAGAGCAGTTTTGAACGATCCTGTAGATTCTTTCTTAAGACCGTCTCCCATTATCCTCATGCCATAAAGGAAGAGAGCAAGGCCTCCAAAAATGGAGATAACATTGAATAATGACATACTTTTTTCTCCTCATTCACCCACGATATTATATCATTATCATACTGTAAATACCACTTGCAAGGACACATTAGCCTGAAATCCATACATATATATATTTTCACCAACATATTTAGCTGTATTTATGATATTTTTATCAATATCAAACAAAAAAACTCAAAAAATCGAACAAAAATCGAACATATTTTTTCAAAACCACTTTACAATGCAATTTTTTATATGTATAATCGTTATATACCAAATAACATAACGAAAAACAAGCGGGACCCGATGTTTCATTACCTCATGTCCCGTTTGTTTTTTGTATAAAAAAAGCGCATGAAGTTCATACAGCAGATCTTCATGCACTTTTTAGTTAGTTCTTTATGAGATCGGGAAACTAAGATCTAAAGCATCCTTGCGTCTCTCAAAGTACAGTAGATATACTGCCCTTCTTGATAGGTATCGAATGTACCTATGACCGTTACATCATCACCTGCTTCTGGATAGTCATCAGGGAACTTGAAGCTGTCGTTTAGTTCAAATTCTATTCCTTGAGAACAACATGCAGTAGCATCCTTGATTATGCATGCATAGTAATATTTGCCTGTAGACTCATCCTTGTAATATGCAAAGGTGCCATTCATTTTGATGACCTTGCCCATAAAATCTTCAGGTGTCATCATCATATCATAGACTTGGGAATAGACCATGGTACTGGACAGGATCGTAAGGTCCACATCCACATTTTCCTCCTTTTCAGCTATATCAGCGCCTGTAGTTTTATTGACGCTGACAGTGCATCCGGGCAAAACAAGGCAAAAGGCTATTGCAAGCAATATACACAAAAACTTTTTCATTATGATACCCCCTTAATTTTTCCTATGATACAGCATACCCCAAAGCATAGCGCATCTGCTGCTACTATGGTAGAACCTACCGGAGTGCCGGCAATTATCGAGACTAATATTCCAAGTAATGCGCAGGCAACAGATAAAGCTGCAGCGCACACAGTAACCGATAGAAAACTTCTGAATATCCTCATTGCAGACATTGCAGGAAATATGATCAGCGCAGATATGAGAAGAGATCCCACAAGGTTCATGGCAAGCACTATTATTACTGCCACAACGATGGATATGAGAAGGTTATAGTTCTTTGCATTCATTCCTGCTGCGCTTGCAAAATCCTCATCAAAAGTGACAGCAAATATCCTGTTATAGAATATGATGAACACAAATGTAACAAGGACAGAAAGTACTATGCTCATCCAGACTTCCGCCTTTGTAAGTGTGAGTATGGATGTAGATCCAAACAAAGTACTGCATACATCACCGGAAAGGTTCGATGAGGTTGAAAAAATGTTCATGATAAGATATCCGAACGCAAGAGCTCCGACAGATATCATGGCGATCGCTGCATCTCCTTTGATCTTCGTGTTTTGTCCTGTTCGAAGAAGTAGTACTGCACAAAGCACCGTAGCCGGCATCACAAAGATCATATCGTCACTTAAGTGAAGTACTGCTGCTATAGCCATTGCGCCGAATGCAACATGTGAAAGTCCGTCACCTATGAATGAGAATCTCTTTAAGACAAGCGTTACACCAAAAAGAGATGAGCAAAAAGCTATCAAAACTCCGACGATGAGAGCATATCTTACGAAGGGATATTGCAGATACAAAGCAAGTTTTGCAAGCATCACGCTTCACCGCCTTTCTGTTCCGGGTTAAAGGATGAGTCTTTCGATCTTTTCATATATTCTTCTTTCGTCCCGAAGAAAGTATCCTCACCTATATGAAGTATATGATCTGCATATTTCAGTGCAGCATCCATATCGTGGGATATCATTATGATGGTTATGCCCTCATGGTTAAGTGTGGAAACAAGGCTGTACATATCAGCCGTGACTATTGGATCAAGACCTGAAACAGGTTCATCAAGAAGGAGCATAGTCTTCCCTGCGCAAAGGGCCCTTGCAAGGAGCACTCTTTGCTGCTGGCCGCCTGACAGGTCCCTAAAGCATCTGTCTTTAAAAGAAGCTATACCCATCCTATCCATGTTCATTAAAGCAAGATCTTTCTCTTTTTTTCCGTAAAAAGGCCTGCCGCCCATTCTGCCAAGGCATCCCGAAATGACTATCTCAAAAACAGATGCCGGAAAATCCTTTTGATATTGAGTCTGCTGAGGAAGGTATCCTATCTCTTTTGGGTCCAGACCATCGCCTGTTTCTATGGACCCTGAAAGAGGTTTTTGAAGACCAAGGATCGTTCTCATGAGAGTAGTCTTTCCTGAGCCGTTCTCTCCGACAATATAAAGGTGATCCCCTCTGTTTACAGAGAAGTTTAGATCCTTTATGACTATATTCGATTCATATCCCAGGGATAAATCCCTGACCCTTAGCAGTGACAATATGTTCCCTCCTTATCTGAGAGCTTCCTTAAGGACTGACAGGTTCTTTTCCATTATGGAAAGGTATGATGCACCGTCCCTTGCATCTGTTTCAGTTACAGACTGCATAGAATCAAGCACCAAAATCTTTTGATCCTTGCTCTTTGTATTCTCTATAATGGTCCTTGCGATCTTTTGATCTGACCCTTCTATGGTCATTACTGCAGGAAGAGAAAGTTCATCTACCTTGCTTGCAAGAAAGATAACTGTCTCAAAACTTGCTTCCGTCTCTGCAGAGCACCCCGCAAAGGCAGCATAGTAGTCAAGTCCGTAGTCGTCAGTCATATATCTGAAAGGAAAGCGGTCCCCAAACAAAAGAGTTTTAAAGGATACATCCTTTAAAGCTTCTTTGTACTGCTCATCAAGATCGCTGAGTTTTTTATTGTAATCTGCTGCATTAGCCTTGTAGACATCCGCATTTTCAGGATCGACCTCGCCTAAGGTCTCTCCCAATTTTGAAACGACGAAAGATGCATTCTTTAGTGAAAGCCATACATGTTCATCATATTCGGGCTCTTCATGGTCGTGATCTTCAGACCCTTCTTCATGATCTTCATCATGGTCATGTTCCATACCTTCTATTTCCTCTTCTTCCTTTACGGCATCTCCCAATACTTCAAGAAGGTCAATGACCTTCATTTCTTTATTTGTAGCCTCTTTGAGTGCATCGCTCACCCATTCATCTGATTCGCCGCCTACATAGACGAACACATCACATGTAGCTATTCTCATGATATCGGATGCTGTGGGCTGGTAACTGTGAAGGTCGACTCCGCTGCCTTGAAGAAAGGTGACCTCATCATCAGAAGCCTCCTCGCCGAGTACATTCATTACCCAGTCGTACAGAGGAAATATGGTAGTAACTATGCTGAGTTTATCTTTTTCTTCTGACTGCCTGCCGCAGCCTGCCAAAGATGAAAGCAAAATAGTAATTATCAATAGGACAGAAATAATTTTTTTCAATTCAAACAGTCTCCTTTATACATGCAAATACTAAAAGAGAAACACTGCAAAACGTGTTTCCGCTATGATGCCAAAGTACAAAAAAGGTATAAGAACCCCTTTTCCACTCACTTTGGCGAAAAACTGTTTAATTATTGAGTCTTACTCTTCTTGAAACAAGAGTACAAGCTTTTGAATATTGAGAATTTAAAGAATAAAAATATGTGATCAAAAAGCAGATGCAAATAACTGATAAGAGCAGTGCTCCCGTCAGTTCTTCATACCTGTTTAAAACAGAACCGCAGATCCTGATAGCTGTACATATATGACATCCTTCACCTTCGCATTCGTGAAAGGTCTCTGCTGCTATAAAAACGGCAGCGAACATCAAAACAAGGACCATAATAAAAGATATGATCCTGAATTTTGATATTATGTTTTTATCTTTATGACCTGTAAACAATTTTGCCACCATTTTTTTACACCGCTAATTATATTCCTCTTATGCCCCAAAGGTCAACAAAAGACGCTCTCAAGGAAAGCGTCTTTCACAGCAAAATCATATTTTCAGCAATGCTATACAGGTGCTTTTGTTTCGTATTCCCTGCCTTGAGCAAAGAGTCCTATCATCTCGCTTGTCAGAGATACATAGCTTTGCGAAATGAAAACCTTCAGTTCTTCTCTGCTCATCCATTTGCCCTCTGCTATCTCATCGCCGTCTACATGTATGGTGTCATCTCCGTCAACATCACACCAATATCCAAGGAGAAGACCTCCTGCGCTTATGCCCCATGGCTGAGTTGCATAATATCTGATATTCTTTACCTTAAGACCTGTTTCCTCCATGACCTCTCTTCTTACAGTATTTTCGCCGGTCTCTCCTATTTCGCAGAATCCTGCAACAAGAGCAGCAAGCTTTGCACCGGGCTTGTTGTATCTTGTAAGCAAAAGTTTATCCCCATTGGTAACACCTACTATTACCGACGGCATGATCCTGGGATATATGGTGTTGCCGCATTTTGGGCACCGCATCATTCTTTCCTTTTTGTCGTGGATCGTCCTTTCGCCGCAGCGACCGCAAAACACATTATCTTTGTGCCAGAAAAGAAGATGATATGCAGTAGTAAGTGTAAATAGAAGTTCTCTTGGGCTTTTAGACCTGAAAAGGTTCATATCAGAGTAGGTATACCCGGGCATCTTGATCTCCTCATCTCTTAGATCGAGGAACATCCTTGTGCTGTCAAGTTCAAACAGATATACGAAGTCTGCATCAAAAGATGGGTATTCATCAAACATAGGTATCGCTATGGACCCATCAATATCTTCTTTGCACAAAAACTTGTTTCCAAAGAAATGTATGATGAGATCTCCCTTTGCCGGTGTCTGACCCTCTTTATATGCTATGTCAAGTCTATGGGGATAAATATCTTGTATCATTTTTACTGTACCTTTGTATGTTATATATTCGTCTCGATATTGTATCACACAAAAGACCGTTTGGATAACACATAATCTGCATTGAAAAAGGCGCAGCTTGCAGGCTGCGCCTTTTGATCTTTTGAAACAAGAATTGTATTACTTGTTGTCCTTATTCTCGTTGTATGCTGCTTTAGCTGCATCTACGCCGGCCTTTATGCCTGCTGCGCCTGCTTTTACAGCTTCTGTAACAACGCTTGCGACCTTATTTGCAACCTCTGTTGCACCGGCCTTAACTGCTTCTACAGTTTCCTTAAACTCTGCCTGAGCCTGAGCCTTCTTGTCCTCTTCTTCATACTTGATAGCTGCCTGAGCTGCTGCAAGTCTTGCGATAGGAACTCTGAACGGGCTGCAGGATACATAGTCAAGTCCTACTCTGTGGAAGAATTCAACAGATGAAGGATCTCCGCCGTGCTCGCCGCAAACGCCCAGGTGGATGTCAGGTCTTGTGGATCTTCCGAGCTGTGCTGCCATCTTGACAAGCTTGCCAACACCGATCTGGTCTACCTTTGCGAAAGGATCGTTCTCGTAGATCTTCTTGTCATAGTAAGATCCGAGGAACTTACCTGCGTCGTCTCTTGAGAATCCGAAGGTCATCTGAGTAAGATCGTTTGTACCGAAGGAGAAGAACTCTGCTTCCTTTGCGATCTCATCTGCTGTAAGAGCTGCTCTTGGGATCTCGATCATCGTTCCGACCTTGTATTCAAGCTCTGCTCCGGAAGCCTTGATGACTTCGTCAGCTGTCTTTACAACAACGTCCTTGACATACTTGAGCTCTTTGACTTCGCCGACAAGCGGGATCATGATCTCAGGTACTACCTTCCAGTCAGCATGCTTTGCATTTACTGCAAGAGCTGCCTTGATGATAGCTCTTGTCTGCATCTCAGCGATCTCCGGATATGTGACTGCAAGTCTGCATCCACGGTGACCCATCATCGGGTTGAACTCGTGAAGAGATGCGATGATATCTTTTATCTGATCTACTGTCTTGCCCTGAGCATCTGCAAGAAGCTTGATGTCTTCTTCAGTTGTAGGAACGAACTCGTGAAGAGGTGGGTCGAGGAGTCTGATGGTTACAGGGTTGCCCTGCATTGCTTCGTAGATCCCTTCGAAGTCTCCCTGCTGCATCGGTTCGATCTTTGCGAGAGCCTTTACTCTGTCTTCTACTGTGTCGGAGCAGATCATTTCTCTGAATGCTGCGATACGGTCGCCTTCGAAGAACATGTGCTCTGTTCTTGTAAGTCCGATTCCCTGTGCACCGAGCTCAAGAGCCTTAGCTGCATCGTGTGGTGTATCAGCGTTTGTTCTGACCTGAAGTCTTCTGTACTTGTCAGCCCATGCCATTACTCTTCCGAATTCGCCGGCTATGGAAGCATCGACTGTCGGGATCTGTCCTGCATAGATATTTCCTGTGGAACCGTCAAGGGAGATATAGTCTCCTTCTCTATATGTGTTTCCGCCAAGCTCGAAGCATCTTTCCTCTTCGTGCATGGTGATGTCTCCGCATCCGGATACGCAGCATGTTCCCATACCACGTGCAACTACTGCTGCATGGGATGTCATTCCGCCGAATACTGTCAGGATACCCTGAGCTGCCTTCATACCTTCGATATCTTCAGGAGATGTCTCTCTTCTTACGAGTATGACCTTTGCCTTTGGATCTGCATCGACTGCTGCCTTTGCATCTTCTGCTGAAAGAACGATCTTTCCTGTTGCTGCTCCCGGGGATGCTCCAAGTCCCTTTCCTATAGGTGTAGCTGCCTTGAGTGCAGTGGCGTCAAAGGTTGGATGGAGAAGTGAATCCAGGTTTCTTGGATCGATCATGAGAACTGCTTCCTTCTCATTGATCATTCCTTCGTCCACAAGATCACATGCGATCTTGAGAGCAGCCTGAGCTGTTCTCTTGCCGTTTCTTGTCTGGAGCATGTAGAGCTTTCTGTTCTCAACGGTAAACTCCATATCCTGCATGTCTCTGTAGTGGTTCTCAAGTGTGTGGCATACTTCAGTGAACTGATCGTATACTTCCGGCATGAGGTCGTGAAGATGTGCGATCGGCATCGGTGTTCTGATACCTGCAACAACGTCTTCGCCCTGTGCGTTGAGAAGGAACTCACCCATGAGCTTCTTTTCGCCTGTAGCAGGATCTCTTGTGAATGCTACGCCGGTTCCTGATGTCTCGCCCATGTTTCCGAATACCATAGGCATTACGTTTACAGCTGTACCCCAGGAATATGGGATATCATTGTCTCTTCTGTATACGTTTGCTCTTGGGTTGTCCCAGGAACGGAATACTGCTTCGATAGCTGCATAGAGCTGTTCCTTTGGATCTGTCGGGAAGTCTTTTCCGATAGCTGCCTTGTATGCTTCCTTGAACTGACCTGCAAGTCTTTCGAGGTCTGCTGCATCGAGTTCTGTGTCGAATGTGACGCCCTTTTCTTCCTTCATCTTGTCGATGAGGTCTTCAAAGGTCCTCTTTTCAACTTCCATAACTACGTCAGAGAACATCTGGATGAATCTTCTGTAGCAGTCCCATGCCCAGCGTGGATTCCCGGACTTTTCAGCTATAGTCTTTACTACTTCTTCGTTAAGACCCAGGTTTAGGATAGTGTCCATCATACCCGGCATGGAAGCTCTAGCTCCGGAACGAACGGATACGAGGAGTGGATTTTCCTTGTCTCCGAACTTCTTTCCGTTGATCTCTTCCATCTTTCCCACATACTGCTCGATCTCGGCTTTGATCTCATCATTGATCTTCTTGCCGTCTTCATAGTATCTGGTGCATGCTTCTGTGGTAACGGTGAATCCCTGTGGTACAGGAAGTCCTATAACGGACATCTCTGCAAGGTTAGCGCCCTTTCCGCCGAGAAGCTCTCTCATGTTTGCGTTACCTTCTGTGAAAAGGTAAACATATTTGTGGCCCATAATTGTTGCCCTCCTTAAAAAAGTTAAACTTATTACATACTATTTTCAAACCAAATTATTTTACCACATTTAAATCATAATGTCTTGATAAAAACATAAACTCACAATACTACCATGAAATACCGCTCATGCCCTTGATGACGGCTTTAAGTTTTGTAGAATCTGCATTGCTGAGTTTTCCGTCATTATTCACATCAGATGCAAGTATCTGTGTGGGGTCAAGCTCCGTCATTCCCTTGACAGCAGCTTTAAGCTTTGTGGAATCTGCGTTACTGAGTCTTCCGTCCTGATTGACATCACCTTTAAGTGCAAGCACAAGTTCATATACACCTTCGGGCGCTGTGAAGCTGTGAGATCCGTCGCTGTTTTCGGCCGCTTCCAAAGGAACGAAAGAACCTTCGGAATAATACCCTGCTGCAAGAGGGGTGTTTATGTCCGTCGTTAATATATTGCCCGATACTACATAAGAGCTGCTGCTTACACCTATGGGAACTACTGACACATCATTTTCATCTGCAAATTTAGCTTTTATATATACTTTCAAAAAGCCGTCGGGACCTGCGTCTTTTCCATAAGCCCAGTGATCAGCATTTCTACCGTTATAAATGATCTTAAAATCAACAGGATCGTAATAATAGAGCACACTGATCTGGTAAGCCAAAACGAAATAGTATTCAGAGCCCTCATTCAGATACGCATCATAGTCTAAATACTCAAACTTTGTATAATCAGGGACATCTCCGTCATAATCATCAGGGACTCTGTATATACCTGTTCCGACCATTCCCATGATCCCGCTTTCCGGAGCTTCGGCCTTAAGGTTTTTTGTAAAGCTCCGGATCCCCTCTATCACCTTCATTGAACTATCCACATAGACAGCATCAGGAGCATTGGATAAAACCAATCGATCAATGAATTGTACAGGAACTGCGTTATCTATCTCTGCTTTTATATATACAAGAAGGGAATTTTGCATTGACATATACATGGGGTCGCTTCCGTCGTAAACCTCATAGTCATCTACCTTTTCCCCATTGTACGTGATATCGATACCATCGGGATCATAATGGTACCTGCCGTTCTGAGTTATGTTACGGTCAAATACGATCATGAAGTAATACTCTTCATCCTCAGCGATCAGATCATCATAACGGACATGTTCAGATCTGGAAATGCCGGGTTTTTGTCCCATATACTCTTTCTGAACTTTAATAAGACTGACCATACGGGTCTCTATTGACTGATGAGGTACAGGGAATTCTTGAACATAGCTATTTCCAAATCTTGAAAGAGCATCTGATGCCGTTTCGGATACGTATATCTTAGTAGCGTCTTCTGCATTGCTCAATTCAATTTTGCTTATATAGTTCGGCGGCAATACCTGCACTGTCAGTTCATCATATACAGACGGATCATCTTTCAGTTCAGCCTTGATCAAGATCTCTTCAGCTGTTTCGTCAAGTGCTGCATTTAAAAGATATCTGATTTCAGTGTTTCCACCCGGGTATGACATTTTGTCTGTCAAAACCAAAGTCTTTTCACTCTGATTGCCGGAAACAGTCCATGTAACTGAATCTCCTGCCGGTTTGCTCCCGTTAACAAGGACTGATATGAGTGCCATGCTCCCTGCATGGATCCCGTCATATTCAAATACGATCTCTAGGTTCGTTTCATCACCATATGCTTTCATCGTACCGAAAGGCATACATACGGTCATCAAAACTGCGATAAATAGTGCTATGATCCTTTTCATGTCTTTTACCTCGACCTTTATCTAAAGAATAGCTTTCAGATCTTCCTTTCTCCAACAAGCATTTAAACTACCTGCAAAATATCAGATCTCTACCAGAATTATAAACTACAATTCCAAGTATTACAAAAATATGTTACCGATGGAGTGAAATTCTTTTTTCCACACAAACACTTTGCCCTATCATAGATCCAAAGAGACAAAAAAACCGCAGGCAATGATACCTGCGGCAGTGAAAATACTGTTTTTAAGCTTTTTCAATTACTTGATGGCTGTGATCCACATCTGCGGTCCGTTGTACCAATAGAGGAATCCTTCGAGATCTACTGTCTGTCCTACTGTAAGTTTTTCTGCTGCTGCATAAACTTCAGTATCTGCTCCGCAAAGATCAGACTCAACGAGGAAGCTGTATTCCTTTCCTTCGATCTCAAGTCCTACGTAAACGTCATCACCCTTGTCTCCGGAACCATCCCACTTGTAAAGAGGTGCTGTTGTTACCTTTGCTCCTGTTACCTTTACGAACATGTTCTGAAGATCTGTTGCATTGTCCGCTTTAAGAAGGGATGTTACATCCTTTGCTTCGAAAGTATATGTTCCCTCGAGCACTTCATATGTTCCTGTTCCCTCTTTGATCTCGTTCTCGCCGGACCATGCTGTTCTGACGCCGGTGACCTTGATCTTCTGTCCTACAGAAAGCTTTTCATATTCTGCTGCTTCGATCGGCATTCTGTAAACATAGTATGCGCCGTCTCCGTCCTGAAGCATCAGACTGCAGTTGCCCCATGCTGTTCCATCGATCTTTGCTGTGATGAAGCCTTCGATGGTAACTTCTGCGCCGTCCTCTGCAGCGATGAACTGTGCGTAGCTGACTGATCCTTCAGCCTTTGCATTGGGATCTACTGCTTTCTTTCCGCAAGCTGCAAATGAAAGCACCATTATGAGCGCTAAAACGATAGCTAATGTCTTTTTCATTTTTAAATATCTCCTTTTCCTACTGACTCTTTCGAGCCTTCTGAACATTCCTATTATACTTATATAAAGCATAAAATGCAATACATACCCAAGCTGCTCCAAGACTTGCAAGGAGCGCTACAGAAGTTTTCGGGAGGGGTCCAAGGTCCTTCTTTCCTATGGTCTCTCCTCCAAGCTGATCTAGCCTGTACCTTGCGTTTATGTCCGTATAGAGTTTGTCTATGAATTCATCATCCACAACGAATTTTCTCTTTGGAGCATAAGCAGCCTCTTCTATGAGAGCGCCTGCAGCATCCCTTACTGATGCAGAACCGTTGAAGACAGGAGTAACAAAGGTGTTCTCTGTATTCTCCATGAGAAGCTTTGTCGCCCGGATCTTTACGTCGTAGTATCTGTCGTTATCCTCTCCTGCCCTTGAAAGATAATCAAGATATTCTGGATTGTTTTGCGCCTTGCTTGTTACGGGAGCATATCCTTCTGTCTGGGAATATGCCATCTGCACATCGTCTGTCAAGAGGAACTGTGCAAAGAGCCAGGATGCAAGGACCTCCTGGGGATCTGCTTTATTGAATACGCATACAGACGGTCCCTGAGATATCATGACGGGTTCTTCTGTATCGTATTGAGGTATGGGCCTTACTGCAGTTTCAAAGGGAACTATTAGGCTTGCATCTATATCCTGATGTCCTGCGCCTGACCCCATCCATGTGGATCCTGCAGTTGAATCTATGCCGAATATGCATTGTCCTGCATTGAGGAAGTTGCCGGGATATGAGCTTATCTTGAATGTGGAAAAAGCTCCGGTAGCCGCATGGGAATTGATCTCTTTTAAAAGATCCCTTGTCGTGTCATTGAACATGAGGATATCACCTTCCGGCGTGGAATAGTCGGCATGCTTTTGCTTTAGCATGGTGATCATCATGTTGTCAGTAGATTTGTAAATGAAGGGTATCATGATCTTTTGTCCGTTTACTTTATATGTACCGTCTTCATTCTGTGCAAGAGCAGCTTCAGAGACTTCCCATACCCAGTCCCAGGTCGGGATGTCAGGGATGGTAAAGCCCATGTTCTCAACATATGTCTTGTTTATATACAAAGCTTCGGTAGACCTCATATACGGAAGAGCACAGAGTTCTCCGTTTATGCGGCATTCACTGAGGAACTTCTCTATGACCTCACCCATGTCAGGTCCGTCATATTTAAGCTCGCTTCCTCCAAAGCCGTACTTTGCATCCTTTGAGAGATCCTCTAGGGACACGACCACATTGGTCCCTGTCATGTATGTTGCGATATGATCGGGGTAGCTGATGCAGACATTAGGCGTTGTCATAGTGGATATGTTGGTTATGACCTCGTTGTATATCTTGGCATAATCAGTAAACTTCCTCATAGTCACATGGACATTGGGATAGAGGGCTTCAAAATCAGCTATGGCCTTTTCGTAGATCTCTACCTGAGTCTTGTTCGTATCGTTCTTGGCCCAGAACGTGATTTCATAAGTCTTTGATGTATCAAAGCTTTCGGGTATCACGAAGGGATCAAGGCTTTGCTTACCGTGAAATGCAGTAAACAAGGGAAGGACCAAAACTACGCACAAAAGCACAGCAAATGATTTTGGGATCTGTTTTTTGACAGAAACTCTTTTCATCCCTTCGTACCTCCTCTAGAAACTCCTTCCATGATCTTTTTGTGGAAGATGAGGAATATGATGATGAGAGGAAGGGAAATGACAACTACGGCTGCCATCATGGCAGGTATGTTTTCTCTTCCGAAGCCGTTTTCTCTTATCTCCTGAATACCGTTAGAGACAAGGAAGTAAAGACTTTTGTCTGTAATGAGCCTTGGCCACACATAGGAATTCCAGCACTCTATGACCTTTAGTATGACTATGGTCACTATGGTAGGTTTGCAGATAGGTATCATCACGTGGGTCAGATAATGAAAATCGCTGCATCCGTCCACCTTAGCTGCCGCATAGAGAGTATCCGGTATCTGCTCAAAGTTCTGTTTGAGAAGGTAGATATAAAAGACAGATGTTATGGACGGCAGTATGAGTCCTGCAAAGGTGTTCCTCATGCCCCAGCTCGTTATGGTCTGAAAGTTTGTGATTATGACCAGCTCGTTAGGGATCATCATGAGAGCGAGAAAGCCTGTAAAGAGGAGATTCTTTCCCTTGAAATTGAGCCTTGAAAAAGCAAAGGCCGCAAGGACAGTCACTATCATCATTATGAGTGTCGTAAGGACGGTAAAGATGACAGTGTTCGTAAAATACCTGGCCAAAGGAACTTCAGTAAAGGCGTGCACGTAATTCTCCAAAGTCGGGCTCAAAGTAAAGAATTGAGGCACCCTTTCCGAATTGTACGCTCCGTAATCCTTTACAGATGTAAGGACCATCCAGTAGAAGGGGAAAAGGACCATGAGTCCCCAAAGGGTGAGCATGGCATATGTAAGGGCTTTAAGTACTTTGTTTTCTTTCATTTCTTCAGTCCCCCTTCCTTAGCTCATGCGGGCATTTTTGCCGCTTACAAGAAGATTTATAACAGTTATGGTAAGTACTATGGCAAAGAGGATGATGGCCGCAGCTGAAGCAAAGCTTGGATATCCTCCCGAGTTTCCGTAAAGCATGTCATAAACATAACCGACTATAGTATTCATACCTGCTGCATTAAGGTCCGTACCAAACAAAGCAACTTCATCGGAGTATGCCTTAAAGGCACCTATGAATCCTGTTATGACCAGATATACTATCATCGGAGAAATATACGGAAGCGTGATCTTTGTAAAGGTCCTCCACTTTGAAGTCCCGTCTATCTTTGCTGCGTTGTAATAGTCCTGAGGAACTGATGCAAGAGCAGATGTAAGTATCAGGATCTTAAAGGGCATTACGACCCATATGGTATAAAAACACATGACGAACATCTTTGCCCAATAGGGTCCTTGTATGAAATCTACAGATTCTCCTCCGAAGAAAGTGATCAGTATGTTGACAAGTCCGTCTGTATATGCAGTCTTTCTGAAAAGTATCATGAATACAAGACCTACTGCCAAAGTATTGGTAACATAGGGCAGGAAGAATATAGTCTGGTAAAGCTCTTTCAGCTTTTTGATGCTCGACAGACCAAGGGAAATGAGAAGTGCAAAGCCTGTTGACAGGGGCACTGTGATGATAACGATAATGAATGTGTTCTTTACAGCCTGCATAAAGTACGGGTCGTGAAGAACATAAGAATAGTTGTATCCTCCGTAACCGAAAAATACCTGTGATGCGCTGTTAAAGCCCTCCTCAAAACTGTAGATGAATACATCTATGAGAGGATAGACCATGAATAACAGGAGGAGCACAAGAGCAGGCAGGAGGTAAAGCCATGCTTTTTTGTTGTTTTTATCCAGCATAAAGACGACCTCCTATCTGGAAAGCTTGCACTCAAGGCGCTTCTCTGTCTTTTTGTCAAAGAGGTAGACCTTGTTTGGTTTTACATTCAGGTTCACATGGGAAGCCTTAGCATCGGGAGCATACTCAGCAATTACTATGGATCTGAAGGATCCTCCTTCGGCTGCAGGATGGGTCGCAATGATGCTAGTATCCCTGCCCTGGACCTCAACAGAAGAAAGGCCGCAATGAAGGAGTCCGTCTTCTTCGACAAGGTAGCCCTCGGGCCTGATGCCCACATAGACATCCATATCCTTAAGACCCGATACATTTAGTATGGCATCGCCTCCGAGTATGAGCTTTCCGTCCTTTACTTTTCCTTCAAACACGTTCACGGGAGGAACGCCTAGGAACTTTGCTACGAAAAGGTTGCCCGGATCGTCATATACCTTTTGAGGCTCATCCATCTGCTGAAGCATGCCGTCCTTCATGACTACTATGAAGTCAGATATGCTCATGGCTTCATCCTGGTCGTGGGTAACGAATATGGTAGTAACTCCCGTTTCTCTTTGTATCCTTCTTATCTCTTCTCTTGTCTGAAGTCTGAGCCTTGCATCAAGATTCGACAAAGGTTCATCAAGGAGGAGTACTTTCGGAGTCTTGACAAGAGCTCTTGCTATGGCCACTCTTTGCTGCTGACCTCCAGATAGTTCTGAAGGCTTTCTGTCAAGATAATCCTCTATCTGTACCAGTTTTGCAGCCTCTACAGCCTTTGCCCTTATTGCTTCTTTTGTCATCTTTTGATCGCCCTTTAGGTTCTCAAGTGGGAACTGGATATTCTGAAGGACCGTAAGATGGGGGTAAAGGGCATAATTTTGAAATACAAGTCCTATGCCTCTTTTTTCTGGAGGAAGGTCAGTAACGTCTTCATCTCCGAAGAAAATCCTTCCTTCCGTTGGCTGTTCAAGACCTGAAATAAGGTTGAGGGTCGTGGATTTGCCGCAGCCTGAAGGTCCGAGGAGTCCTATGAGTTTGCCGTCAGGGATCTCAAAATCAAAATCGGAAACAGCTACGACATCATCCTTGATCTTTTTGTTCCTGTTAGGAAACTTCTTTGTAAGATGGGAAAGTACTACTTTCATAAGTTCCTCCTCTTTTTTACTGTCCTTTTGCAGTTTCGATGGCGCTCAGATACTCTTCAAAGGTCCAGCCGTTTTCAGTGATTATCTTCGCTGCCTCAACGCCCACATAACGTATATGCCATGCTTCATAAATATATCCTGTATGCTCACCTACAGAAGTGGTTGTACCGTCTATATACCTTAAGATGAAGCCGTACTCACTGCAGTGCTCCTTTATCCATTTACCTTCCGGTGAATCTCCAAAGTCGTCTCTTAGTTCATAACCCTGACTGGCAGCACCCAGGTCACATGCAAGTCCTGTTTGATGCTCGGACTCGCCTGCCCTTGCAGAATACTTGTTGGCTTCACTTTCGCCGTGATTCCTTGCATAGGAGTCAAAGAGCATCTGCTGATAGGAATAGGATCTGTATCCTGTCCTAAGCCTCATATCATAGCCCTCTGAAAGAGCTACATCGAGCATCCTGTCTAAAGCTTCGGCTGCCACCTTTCTCATAGCATTGGTCCCCTGTGAAGGATCCCCTACGCCTGCCACATACCTGTTTACTATCTTAAGGTCTGTAGGCGCATAGCTTTGCATCATATGATACTGTTTGTTTACAAGGACAAGGTAGTCGTCACTTACAGTCTGGAGCGGATATTCATCCTTCGATGTGGTAGTATCCGGCCACTTCAGTTTAGGATCTTCCTCCATGCCGCATACTTTGCACTTGCCGTCTTCATAAACATGATCGCAGCGCATATTGCATATGGTGCAGACTCCGCCCTCATACTGATGTTTGCAATATTCCTTTGCCGATCCTCCGCATATCTTGCATATGCCATTTTCGAATTCATGTTTGCAGCGCTTTGGATTTGGTTTTTTGTCTCTTCCGAGAAGCAAGACAGCTCCGGTGATCACAAGAGCTACTATGAGAAGAAAAGGAATGAAACGCTTTAGATTCAGCTTGTATTTTTTCTTTTTAGCCATAAATATCTTTCTTTGACATCCTATGTGCTTTGTAAACCTAAAATTATTCTTAGTTTGCAGAAATCTAAAAACTACTTTGTTCCGTAGATCCTGTCGCCTGCATCTCCAAGGCCCGGGAGTATGTATGCGTGGTCGTTGAGCTGGCGGTCCTTTGCTGCGATGTAGATATCTACGTCAGGATGAGCCTCCTGAAGTGCAGCGATACCTTCCGGAGCTGCAATGATGCACATGAATTTGATGTTCTTGCACCCTCTTGCTTTGACTGCAGTTATTGCATCTACTGCGCTTCCGCCTGTAGCAAGCATAGGGTCTACTACGAATGCCCAGCGTTTTTCTATATCATCAGGAAGCTTGCAATAATATTCTACAGGTTTATGAGTCTCAGGATCTCTGTACATTCCGATGAATCCTACCTTTGCATTCGGAACGAGGGAAAGCATTCCGTCTACGAATCCAAGGCCTGCGCGAAGGATAGGAACGATGGCGATATCTTCTCCGTCGAGCATCTTAAGGGTGCACTTCTCAAGAGGGGTCTCTATCTCAACATCCTTTAGGGGAAGCTCCCTTGTAGCTTCATAGGTCATCAGCGTAGCGATCTCTGTTACGAGCTGACGGAAATCTTTAGTTGTTGTGTCCTTGCGTCTTAAAAGCGCTGTCTTGTGCTGGATAAGCGGATGGTCAAATACATATACCTTGCTCATTGATGTTACTCCTTTAAAATGTATCGATTTCATTAAAACTGCCGCAAATATATGCGGCAGAAATATCAAACTATCCCTGTACGTTCTTCATCTTTTCAGCCTGCTCTTCGGTGATGAGCGCATCTATGATCTCATCCATGTCGCCGTCGAGAAAACTGTCAAGTTTGTACATAGTATATCCGATCCTGTGATCTGTGACTCTTCCCTGGGGGAAGTTGTATGTCCTGATCCTTTCAGATCTGTCTCCCGATCCTACAAGGCTCTTTCTTTCTGCAGCCTGCTCATCGTGCTGCTGCTGAAGCATTGCGGCATAGATACGGGATTTTAACTCTATGAAAGCCTTTTCCTTGTTTTTGAGCTGGGATTTTTCATCCTGGCACTGTACGACTACACCTGTCGGTATATGGGTAAGTCTTACCGCAGAGTCCGTCATATTGATATACTGACCGCCGTGACCTGATGCTCTAAAGGTATCGACTCTGATGTCTTCCCACTTAAGGTCCAGCTCAACATCTTCAACTTCAGGCATTACAGCCACTGTAGCAGCGGAGGTGTGTATCCTTCCTGCGCTCTCAGTCTCCGGGACTCTTTGTACTCTGTGGACCCCGGATTCAAATTTGAGTCTTGAATATGCACCCTTTCCCACTATCCTTACAACAGCTTCCTTGACTCCGCCTATACCTGTATCGTTGATATCCGTTATGGAAGTCTTCCAGCCTCTTCTTTCAGCATATCTTGTATACATACGAAGAAGGTCTGAACCAAAGAGCGCAGCTTCTTCTCCGCCTGTACCGGCTCTTATTTCCAGGATGACGTTCTTGTCATCGTTTGGATCCTTTGGAAGGAGCAGTATCTTGAGTTCCTCTGTGAACTTTTCGATATCGGAATTGAGCTGACCGAGTTCCTCCTTTGCCATCTCTCTCATCTCATCATCGAGGGAGGAATCATCGAGCATTGCCTTGGTATCTTCCAGTTCTTCTTTTGCTTTCTTGTACTCTTTGTACTTTAAAACGATGGGTTCCATATCGCCCATCTCTTTCATGAGCTTTCTCCATCGACCCTGATCTGAAATGACTTCCGGATCGGCTACCAGCATGGAGAGCTCTTCGTATTTTTCAAGTATAAAATCTAATTTAGTAAACATATCAAGTAAGTATAGCACAGCATCAGCTTATTCTCAATGATAAAGTACTGCAGCATAGGTCATGCGCAATGAAAAAGTATTTCAAAAAAACGCACTCATTTTTTGTATCCGGCTTACACTTTCATCGGTCATTATATTTGTCAAGAGGAATTTCATTTAAAAGAGCCTTTATAATTTTTGACCGTAAAACATTTTTATTTTAAATCCTCGTGTCCGGGTGTTTCTTCTTTGTTCGTGAATTCTTTTCCACAGAATCCAAGAACCTTGATTTTTCAAGACTTTAAGCTATGTGGTCTCATATTTGCACCGATGTTTGCACAGTTTTTCCACATAAAGCTGTGGAAAACTTTTAAGACCGATAAGCATTGAAATTTCAAGCTGAACAAAGAACTCACATTTCGTCAAGATACAAGTTTTCCACAGCTTTTACACATTTCGAAATTGTTTTTTATCTTGGCGTTGGTTTTCAAGGCTTTAAGGGCATTTTTCATACTTTTTACATTAAAAACCACGAAAAATACCGAAAATATTTCGGAGTACCCATTCGCATATATTTTGTTTTTTACAAACAACGATACAGGAAAAATGAAATTTAAGATCCCTAAGACCAATCAATACAGAAATCTCTCTGCATACTATTTTTTCATTGACAAAGCATGGAGAAAGCAATATATAATCAAGGCATGAGACTGAATAAATATATAGCGCAGGCCGGCGTTGCCAGCCGAAGAAAAGCAGATGAACTTATATCTGCAGGAAAAGTAAAGATCAACGGTACCGTATGCACAGTACTCGGCACTGAAGTAGAAGACGGCGATGTCGTATCAGTAAACGGCAGGACGATATCTGCAGCAGGCGAAAAACTGGTATACTACGCTTTGAATAAACCTCTTGGGTATATAACGACCACATCCGATGAAAAGGACAGAGAGACAGTTCTTTCGCTTATGACGGATGTGACGCAAAGGGTCTATCCTGTGGGAAGGCTCGATGCCGATACTACAGGTCTTCTCATCATGACTAATGACGGCGCCCTGGCAAATCATATAATGCATCCAAGAAATGCTGTATGGAAGACCTACGAAGTAGAGATCAATATAGCCATTTCTGAAGAAAAGATGCAAAGATTAAGAAACGGAATAGATATAGGCGGATATGTAACAAGACCTGCTAAGGTAACTCTTCTTAAACAGACCCAGCATGCAAGCCTCCTTGAAGTGCAGATCTGCGAAGGAAAGAACAGGCAGATAAGAAAGATGTTCAGAGCTGTCGATGCCAAAGTAGTAGCCCTTGAAAGAAAGGCCATAGGAGAAGTAAAGCTTGGAAGGACCCATGAAGGGACTTACAGAAAACTCACACAAAAAGAAATAGATTATTTAAAAAACTGCTGACCGGCCGGTCAGCAGTTTTCTCATTTAACGAAAGATCATGCTTTTTATATGCTTTATCTTTATAGCATACCTTTTTTCATGATCATTACCATGAAAGCTCAGTCATTCCTTTGATGGCAGCTTTAAGCTTTGTTGAATCTGCATTGGAGAGCTTTTTGTCTCCGTTCACATCCGATGCAAACTCCGCTTCTTTTGACAAAGCCGCCATTCCCTTTACAGCCGCTTTCAGCTTCGTCGAATCTGCATTGGAAAGCTTGCCGTCAAGATTCGTATCACCGTTTATGACAAGTATCACTTCATCAACATCATCCGGTACTATGTACAGATGGGAGTTACCTGCAGCGCTGTACTGTAGCACCTGAACATATTTGCCGCCTGAAAGGTATCCGAGCTTGCATGCTTTGTCGAAATTGACAGTCACTTCATGCCCATCGACAGTAAATACGCTGTTTAAAGTTCCGCTGCTTGCATAGGGAACAACTGTCACGTCACTGCCGGCTTCTTTCGTTACCGTATAAGGCAGGTAGATCTGGAGCCAGTCGCTTCCGTTGAAATAGTAGTCTCCGAACTTTGGTGTAAATGATGCACCATTGCAGTAGTAACGGAGGTAATCCAGTTTATAGTCACCGGTCCTATTGAAGTGACAGTAACTGTCTGCGTTTAATTCTACACACAGATAATATGTCTTATTAAGCTGGAAGGTACCTCTGAAATTAAGGAAACCAACTTCATTGTCATAGGTGCACCACTGCAGATTTCCGATATCCAGAGAATAGCCATCGCCTTCAGTCGTTATTGCTGAATACCTATACGATGATTCGCTGTTTCCGGCATACAAGGCTGGAACATTAGTTAAGCTTATATCATTGATGACTTTTTCGACTATTACCGTGACTTTGAAACTTATAGGATCGATCTTGTGATCCAGGTCTTGAAATACTACGTCAGTCGTATAGGTCCCGGGAACCATTCCCGTGTCCATATGGAGCGTTCTGGTATGACTTTCTCCTGGTGAAAGGGAAGACGGCATTCCTCCGGCCCATGTCTGAAATATGGGATTAGTGCATATAAGGGCACTTCCTCTCTCATCATTTATCATTAGTTCAGAATCACCTGTATTGGTCATGGTGATATCCACGCTGATATCGTACCAACCATAGCCTTCATTGACGTATATGGTAAGATCGGAATTCGGAGTCATGGTCGCACTGCTGTTAAGAAGGCTGTAATGGGCGATCAGAGTCACATTTCCCGAAAGAGGCATTCTGTCACTTGAAAACCAGTGGGAAGATGGATCGCCTGATACATACCAGTAGTCAAAATACATCCCATCAGGAGGCGTAAAAGCGCAGTCGGGAACTACTAGTTCCTCACCCTTTCTTACAGCCCTTTGTCCCATATCGCCACTTCCACCGTTTGCAACAAAGCTTACATACCAGTAATCATCCGGGTTACCAAGGACGACTCTTTTGAGAACATCTACCGAACCGTCAAGAGAAGGATTTGAAGAATACCATTTTACTATACTTGCTTCATCTCCGTTGACAGTGGCAGCAGGCAACTGATCGGCATCCCAGCAGTAGCCGTTATCATCCTCAAGATTGAAAAGCAAGTAATACTCTTTATCTGCGCTTAACTTCTCATCGCTTTTACTTAGATCAAGATAGGTTATCACTCCGTTTGCATTAGTCACTCTCTCGATGAGATTTGTGCAGTTTAGATCAAAATAAAAACCTTCCGTAAGAGCTGTCTGATCAATAGCTGCATCCAAAGCATCAGATACTTCTTTTCCTGTAACTGTAGAGTCTATCACTACTGCAGAAGTATCATAAACTATGGAAACACTTGTGATCTTATTAAGCGGAAGAAGTGTGACTATAGCATCATCATATTTACTTGTATCTCTTAGGGATGTACATCTGACTTTTAAGGAAGTGGCCGTTTCCTTTTTATCGATGTGGAGATAAGCCCCATCAAGATATGTACCCTCTGAATGGGTCCCTATGAGAGTATACTCAACATCGTGAAGATCAGTCCCTGTTACAACACTGGTGAAATACGGTGTATCCCCCGGATATACAGAGATGGTCTTAGGACTGATAGTGACACTGTCGATCTTTACTTCCTCGTCGATCACATCGACAGATGCCTCTGCGTAAATATTCGGATTGAAACTGGATGTGGCCCTGATAGTCAGCTGCTCAGCAGTTTCTGCCGAACCTACAGTCAGAAGTCCTGAACTGCTTATTGTTGTTTCAGCGCTGTATTTTCCATAGCAAGACCATGAGACACGGCCATCTGTTCCTTCGACTTCAGTACTGAACTGATAGGTCGTTCCTTTTTGCACTATTGCTTCACTGGGAATTACAGAAAGTACTGCAACATAATCTGCTGATGTAACATAGACTCTCTGATACACGTTCACTGAACTGTGTTCATCAGAATACCAATCAATATTGTTTGTGTATGCTCCGTTGATACTTGCCGGCGGAAGTGTATCTCCATTCCATGTATATCCGCTTGCATCTTCAAAATTGAAACAGAAATAATATTCTTTATCTGCCGACAGAAGTACATTGCTCTCCCCAAGACGTACATAATATGTTTCACCGTTGCTGTATTCTCTTCTTTCAACAAGTTCCGTACAATTCAGATCATAATATGTACCTTCTGCCAAAGCTGTTTTATCAAGAGCTTGCCTTAGATAATATGTCACCTGGCGTCCTGTAAGATCAGATCTTACAGCAACAGCTTTTGTGTCATATACGATATTAAGGTGAGTAATGACTGTATCTGCAAATATGGGAAGCGCCGCAAGCGGCAAGATACTTATCACCAATAACAATGAAAGAAATACAGATATTACTTTTTTCATATAGTGCCTCCTTTCAAATCGAGACTGTCTAAGATCTTTTTTACATTCTCAATTTGATTATATACAATTTATCCTCACTTGTCCCTGTCAAAAGTATCAGGAGAAAAAAGCAGTCCCAAATAGCATGGGACTGCTTATAAATCGTATTTACCAGCTTAATGCCGTCATACCTTTTATGACAGCTTTGAGCTTTGTTGAATCTGCATTGGAAAGTTTTTTGTCTCCGTTTACATCAGAAGCAAACTCCGCTTCTTTTGATAAAGCAGTCATGCCTTTTACCGCAGCTTTGAGCTTCGTTGAATCCGCGTTGGAAAGCCTTCCGTCAAGGTTAGTATCGCCGTTTATGACAAGTATGACCTCATCGACATCATCAGGGACTATATACTTATGGGAAGTCCCGACAACGCTCTGCTGAGGGATCTGAACATATTTGCCTCCTAAAAAGTACCCGAGTTTGCAAGGTACATCGAAGCTGACAGTCACTTCACGTCCGCTGACAGCATAAGCGCTTCCAAGTTTTGATTCCGGATAAGGAGTCACCGTTACATCTGCGCTTGGATCAGCTATCCTTACCTTGAATGTGAATTCCAATCCTACATGATTGGAATCAAGCAAAGCGCCGATAGGTTCAATATCCCATCCGTTGTATGTATACTTCTTTATACCGGGATCGCCGGAACTTGTATAACTGAATTGGTAATCGTCCTGGGTCTCAATATATATCCAGACGAAATACTCTTTCCCCGATTCAAAAGCGCCTGTATCAAAAGCCTCAAATGTGTCTTCGCCTGTCTTTATTGCCCAGTTTATAGCTGAGATATAATACTTTTCAGGATCGCCCTCTTCAAAGAGAGAAGTGTCCCAATAATCATCGACGTACTCTCCCACATAAGGTTTTGGTCCTTTCAATTCTATGGTATCGATGTACTCGACCGAAGACGTGAACTCCACCTTTTTGTAAACATTGATATCGCCTGAAGGTCCGGTCGATCTCCAGCTGACTCCGTCAGCTGGTTTCCCGTTTACAGTAACAGAAGGAAGCTCATCTCCCCAAATGTATCCGGATCCGTTCTCTACATTGAACATGAACCAGTAGTCCTCAGACGGACTGAGCGGCTCATCGCTTTCGTAAAGCTTTGTATAGGTCGCTTTATGCTCGGCATCGATAACGAGATCCTTAATAAGGCATGTGTACACGGTACTATTGTCCACATTGGTCCCTACGCCTGAGTTGTACTCAACTGCATTTGAAAGCGCATTTGAAACTATTCTTCCTGTAAGTCCCTCAGCAACGCCTACTCCACTCTCGTCATATACGACATTTACAGTGTCTATGACCGCCTGATCTGTTACAGTGACCGTTGCAGTGTCAAACTTATTCGGATCTCTTAATGATGTAACTTTAACTATTATGGTAGTTGCTGTCTCTTCAGGATCTACATATAAAGAACCATTAGATATATTCGTATCTTCATCGTTGTTTCCGCTTATGGTCCAAGCAACGTCATGAAAATCCGTCCCTATGACTTCTGCCTGGAATTGCTGATATCCGCCCTTTGGAACATTTGCTGATGACGGCGTGACGGTTACACTTGTGATATATACATCTTCATCGATTATT
>JAZQCD010000015.1:0-17416 GCA_045546135.1 Anaerovoracaceae bacterium | reverse complement strand
AATCTAATTATTTTTGCTAATCCATGTACCATGCAAATAATTCTATCTCACTTCGGTGAAGTTGAATTAAAAAGTCATAGTAAACGCATAAATGCGCCAATAATACAGGAATTGACTGGTATTGAATCTTATGGAGCACATGAAGACCAAATAAAAAGTATATGTAACAAGATAAATCGTAAATCCTATGATGATATGAAAGAAAGAGTAAAGAAGATCAACTTTTCTGATACTACTTTATGCAGCACAAACTTTTCTGTATTTTTGGAGAACGTTGAGAATACTGATACAAGTTGGATCAATTCCATTATTGATTTTTTGGAAAGTTAACATGATATACAAGGGTTAATAGGGGATTATGTACTTATGTGAGTAACCTGCGAGTACTGTAGCGAATAAAGATATTAAAAAGGATTAAAAAGTATGTATATATATGTGATACGCCACGGAGAGACCTATGCCAACCTGAATGGATACTTCCAAGGTTGGACTGACGATCCTCTTACGGATAACGGCAGGAGACTTGCCGTCATTACAGGAAAGAGGATGAAAGAGAAGGGCATAAAGTTTGACTGCTGCTATTCTAGTCCACTGTCAAGAGCAAGAGAGACTGCAGATATAGTTCTTAAAGAAAGCGGTAATGAAATTCCGGTTATCCTTGATGACAGACTCAAAGAAGTCAACATGGGTGACTGGGAAAAGAAGCATTTTAGAGATGGCGAAAGGGAAGTAGATAAGGATCAAATGGAGCTTATGTACTTAGATCCCTTTGCTTTTGGCGGATGCCCTAATGGGGAACAGTTCACAGAGGTCATCGAAAGGTCTCAGGAGCTTCTGAATGAGATAATAGCAAGAGATGATGATAAAACATATCTTTTAGCAACTCACGGAGTTACATTCAGATGTATTCTTAATTCTCTTTATGAGGATCCATCGGATCTTTGGCAGGGTGTATTGCCATATAACTGCGCAGTAAGCATCATTGAAGCCAAAGGTGGGAAAGCAAGGTTACTTGAAGACAATATAGTCTTCTATGATGAAGAGGATGTAGTTGATCTGATAGGATACAATGCAGAAGATCATTGATCATTATTTAGGAGGCGACGGCCACCCTTTTTATTGTGAGATATTTAAAAATATGTTAGGTAGCTGGTAATATGATCAACTAATAAGTAAATCCAATAAGATTATCAGACGCAAAATCAGACGCAAATTAATACGTTTGATTTTGCGTCTGTTTTTAAAAGCAAGTCTTTCTTTTGGGACTTGCTATTTAATTGCCATTTACTGTCTCCAACTAAACCAGCGGTAGTTATACATTTATATAAATCTTAAGTAAAATATAACTTAAGTTACAATATTAGGAGGTAGTGTAATGGGATCCCTTAAAGGGAAGAAACTTTTGATACTCGGCGCATCGGCTAACGAAATATCTATAGTCGAAAGAGCAAAGGAACTTGGCATATATACTATCGTTACAGACTATAACAAAGACCATAGATTAAGTCCTGCGAAGGATGCAGCTGATGAATATTGGGATATAAGCTGGGGAGATATGGATGCTCTTGAGAAAAGATGCAGAGCAGAACTTGTAGACGGTATAACGGCAGGTTACAGCGAGATAAGAGTAGATAATCTCATTAAGCTTTGCAGCAGACTCGGACTTCCTTGCTTTGCAAAGGATGAGTCTTTAGAGATCACAAGAAATAAGGACATCTTTAAGTCAGAATGCAGGAAATATGGCATTCCTGTGATCAAAGAGTACGAAAGCATCGATGATATAGACAGATTTCCTGTAATAGTCAAACCTACTGACAGAGGCGGATCCCTTGGAGTTGGCATTGCTCATAACAGGGATGAATTAAAGTCTGTTTATGAATATGCTCTTGAAAACTCTATTAAAAAGAAAGTCATCATTGAAGAGTATATAACAGAAGGCAATGAATTTGACGTTCATTACGGAATCATAGATGGCAAGATATATCTCCTTTCTTCTGATGATGTTATCCATGCAAAGAAGAACGAAGAAGATGCAAAGGTCATCCAGAGCGGGTGGTTCTCTCCAATTAGATACGAGGATAAGTTCTTAAAGGATGTCGATCCTCAGATGAGAAACCTGATCAGTTCACTTGGAATCGAAAACGGTACCATATTCTTTTCAGGATTCGTGTCTGATACAGGAGATATGAGATTCTTTGAATGCGGATTCAGGCTCTGGGGTCCTCAGGAATACAAGTTCACAGAGAAAAAAGGACTTGTAAACTTTCTTGATATATATATCTATCATGCGCTCCTTGGAAACTGCAAGGATCTGGTACCGAAAGGAAGTCCAAACAATGATCTTAAATATGCTGCAGAGTGGATATATTCAAAAGCAGGAAAGATAAGCTCAATAGAAGGTTTCGAAGAAGTAAAGAAGCATCCGCTTTGCACTCAGGCTATACTTTACTGCTATATAGGGCAGGAATGCTCTGATGATAAAGCTATACTCTCAAGACTTGTCAACTTCGAATTTGCAAGTGAAGATCCAAAAGAAATTAAAGATGCTCTAGATTTTGCATACAGGACATTCAAAGTCAAAGGCGAGAACGGAGAAGACATGATCTACGACAGGATAGATACGGATATGATACTCAGGTGGTGGGATAGATGAAACAGCTTATGATAGGCATCTGCAAAGGATGCAAACAGCTCATAGATGAAGCAAAAACAAGAGGAGTATATACCATAGTTGCAGGTCCTGAACTGGAAGGAAGGACTGCTGAGTCTCTTGGCGCTGATGAATATTGGAACATGGATACTTCCGATGTAGATGAGCTCGAAAGAAGATGCAAAGAATCAGGAGTTGATGCTGTAATAAACGGCATCAGCACATTCAATATATCGATCTGCATAGAGCTTGCAAGAAGACTTGGACTTCCCTGCTATGCGACTGATGAGTCCTGGCACTATACAGTGGATAAGTATGATTTTAAAGATCTTTGCAGAAAGACAGGAGTTCCTGTTGCAAAGGACTATTTTGTAAGCGATCCGCCGACCCATGATGAACTTGAAAGCATTGAATTTCCTGTAGTCGTAAAAGCAGTAGATCAAAGCGCAAACAGAGGCATGAGCTATTGCTATGAAAAGAAGGATATAGCTCCTGCGCTTAAAAAAGCAAAATCAGTATCAAAAAGCGACAAGGTAGTAATCGAAAGAAGACTTCAGGGAAGAGAATATGCAGCTCACTATGCGATGGCAAAGGGAAAAGCTATTCTTACAGACTTTTGCTGCATGCTATCACAGCCCGGATACCCCGGTAATTGCTACTCAATGACTACAACGGAAACTGATATGCTCGATGTATTTCTCAATGAAGTACATCCGGGACTTCTTAAGTTCATGGAAGAAGCAGGGATAAATGAGGGCGTTTGCTGGTTCGAGATGCTGAGCGATGTTGACGGACACCTCTACGTCATCGAGATGGGTTACCGTATGTCAGGAGAACTCTTTGCTATCCCAATGAGGGATGTGAACGGTTTTGATGAGTACAAGTGGCTTAATGATATATCTCTTGGCATAGAGCATACGGAAGAAGACCTTCCTGAAAGTCTTACTCAGCTACCGGAAAGGGTAGGTTCCTCATATATTATCTGGAGCAATGATAAAGAAGGGACTATATCAAAACTTGAAGGTCTTGACGAAGTAGCAAAACTTAAAGGTGTTGAGATAGACAATGTTCTTCACGTTGGAAGCAAATTCAGACCATATCAATACCTTGTCGTCATATTGATCGAATCAGAGGATGTATACGAGCTCATAGATACTGTCAAAAAGATCAATGAGCTTGTAAAGATCGAAGACCAAAACGGAGATAACATAGTCATATACTATGACGACTTTGATACGCTATTAGAGATGAACAAAAAGGGAAGAAAGGGATAAATAGGAATGGAGATAATTCTTGCAGTGTTTATAGGGGCATGGATCAGCTTTGCAGGCATACTTGCTCACGGATGGCTAAAGAATGAATACAGGCCTTATCTTGAAAACGAGGATCAGATAAATGAATAACATATATTTCATCGGCATGTGCATCTCCATGGTCATATATATAGTCATAGGAGTCATAGTAAGCCGCAGAGTCAAAAATATAGACGACTATTATGTTGCAGGAAGGCAGGCACCTACATTCCTCATTTCAGGATCGCTCATCGCATCCTATGTAGGAGTTGCTCTTTTTATGGGAGATGCTGCAGAAAGCTACAAAGGAGTTTTCTCGTCCATAGTATTCCTTGCAATAATGCAGACTGCAGGATATATCATCGGCGCTGTATTTTTCGGAAGGTACTTAAGAAGAAGCGGAGTAATGACAATTCCTGACTTCTTTTCAAAAAGATTTGCATCAAAGCCTATGAGAGTACTTTCTGCTGCTACAGCCATAATCACTATGTCTGTATACCTCATATCCATAGTGCAGGGCATAGGGACTTTGATGAATACTGTTACAGGCGTTGATTACAAGATATGCGTGACCTTGTCTCTTGTAGTCTTTACATTCATAACAGTGCTTTCAGGTTCAAGAGGAGTGCTTATAACAGATACTCTCATGGCCTCTGTATTTACTGTTGCAATGATACTTGCAGCTCTTTTCATTTCTCACAGGACCGGCGGGTGGTTTGGATCCATAAAGATCATAGCATCAGATCCGGGTCTTAATCCTCTTCTTTCATGGAGCGGAAAGCTTGGCGTCCTATATAATTCCGGAGCAGAGAATATAGCATGGGCATTCATTTACGGCATAGTATGGATGTCTGTCTGCATGGTAGGTCCCTGGCAGTGCAGCAGGTACCTTATGGCAAAGGATGAATCTACTGTCGTTAAGTCTGCAGTACCTGCAGTCATAGGTATCTCTGTAATTGAATTCCTTGCATGCATTGCTGCTGTATTTGTTAATATTGAAAATCCGGGACTTGAAGATCCATCAAAGGTCATGATATGGGCATCTATGAACATGATGCCAAAGATCCTTGGCGTTATACTCATGACAGGAATACTTGCTGCAGGTATATCATCTGCAACCACATTCCTTTCTCTTGTGGGAGCATCGGTTGCAAATGATGTATTCGTAAAGAGCAAGATGAACAAGATAACCATAGGAAGGATAACTATGGTCATAGTGAGCATATTCGTTCTCATCCTTACTCTTTACAATCCTCCTCAGGTCTTTTGGATCGCATACCTTGGCGGTTCCATAGTATCTGCTTCCTGGATGCCTGTAGCGCTTGCAAGTATCCTTAGCAAGAGACTTACCAAAAAAGCAGCATTTTGCGGTATGCTCTTTGGATTTATTTCCTGCTTTGTTTTAAAGCTTTATTCAAATATTGCAGGGATAACTCTTCCTGTATATATGGAACCAAGCTTTGTAGGCATGGTCCTTAATGTGATCGTCATGATCATCGTGTCTTTGTTTACAAAGGTTACAGGCGAAGAAAAGGCTGCAAGAGAAGCTCTCTTCGTTGTACCAAAGGAAGAACAAGACCCTGTCAAGATGAGAAAGACTCTAAGGACAGTAAAGGGTATGATAGGTATAGGAGTATTGGTCACAGTGCTTCTTCTCATATTCTGGGTATTGCCGTATATGATCTATTCTTAAGGATATCAAGATCAGCATAAATATATCAGCAGCATAATATGCAAATTATTTCAATTGACCTGCTAAGTACCATTAAGTGTGATATAATAAGCATTCGTAATAAATCATAAAGGAATGCTTTTTTAATGAGCGAAAATATTGTTGTAAGCGTCATATGCAACGCATATAAGCAAGAAAAATATATAGGTCAGTGTCTTGACAGCATAATTTGTCAAAAAACTGATTTTCCATTTGAAATACTGGTCCATGACGACGCATCTCCGGACAGAACTGCAGATATCATAAGAGAGTACGAAGCAAAGTATCCAGAGCTTATCAAGCCCATTTACCAGACAGAAAACAAGTATTGGACTCATGACGGAGTAGGTATATATCAATATCCAAGAGCAAAGGGCGAGTTCATTGCCTTTTGCGAAGGAGATGATTACTGGACAGACGAAAACAAGCTTCAAAAGCAAGTAGACGCTCTAAGAGCCCATCCTGAATGCGATATGTGCGCTCATGCAGCAGTTGCTGTCGATGCTGAAAGCGGAAATGTAGTTGAAACTTTTGAACCCTATGATCATGATACTATCCTTACTACAGACGAAGTCATAATGGGAGAGGGCGGTTATCTTGCTACTAATTCTCTTGTTTACAGATCATATCTAAAGGATAATATCCCGCCTTTCAGGCAGTTCATGTCCTTTGACTATACCATACAGATCCACGGTTCTTTAAGAGGAGGCATACTCTATCTTAAAGACAATATGTCTGCATACAGAAAGGGCGTTCCGGGATCCTGGACATCGAGCTACAACAAGGACATAGAAGTCAAAAGAGACCTGTATACAAGAAAGCAGCACATGCTTGACCTCCTTGATGAGGATACAAACAAGAAGTTCCATGATACTATAGCTGAAAGAAAAAGACGCAATGATTTTGAATTTGCTTTCAGCACAAAAGATTACAAGACTTGCCTTAAAGCAGAATACAAAGACCTTTTTGATAAACTTGATACAGTATACAAAAGGAGTTTCATCCTTCACGGAAAACTTCCCCATGTAGCAATGGTTTTAGACAAGGTCAGAGGAAAGAAATGAACGATTCAGGAAGTAAAGTATTTTCAAATATAGCCTGGAGACTCTTTGAGCGTATCGGTGCTCAAGGAGTCACTTTTGTCGTATCACTTGTCCTTGCAGCCATACTCGATCCGGCAGTCTACGGAAGCATTGCTCTTGTATCAGTGTTTATCTCAATACTGCAGGTATTCGTAGACAGCGGACTTGGCAATGCGCTCATTCAAAAGAAGGATGCTGATGATCTTGACTTTTCTACAGTCTTTTATTTCAACATCTGCGTGTGCGCCGTACTTTATGTTTTACTGTTCATCTTTGCTCCTTACCTTGCTTTACTCTTTAAAGACGAAAGCCTTACTATAGTCATCAGAGTTCTCGGAGTTATCATCATTTTCTCAGGTGTAAAGAACATACAGCAGGCTTATGTAGCAAAGAATCTCATATTCAAGAAGTTCTTCTTTGCAACTCTGGGAGGCACCATAGGCGCTGCAGTCATCGGTATTTCTTTTGCGCTTTTAGGTTACGGCGTATGGGCTCTGGTAGGCCAGTACATTTTCAATTCCTTTGTTGATACTCTCATTCTTTGGATCACAGTCAAATGGAGACCAAAGAAGATGTTCTCCTTTGAAAGACTTAAAAGTCTGTTCTCTTACGGATGGAAACTCCTTGCTTCAGCACTCCTTGATGTAGGATTCAAAGAACTGAGGACTTTAGTCATAGGAGTCAAATATACAAAGAACGACCTTGCTTTTTACAACAGAGGAGACCATTTCCCGAATCTTCTTGTAACCAATTTAAACAGCGCTCTTGACAGCGTGCTCCTTCCTGTCATGTCATCTCAGCAGGACAAAAAGGACGTAGTAAGGTCTATGACAAGGAAGGCTATCACAGTCAGTTCCTATGTGATCATGCCTATGATGGTAGGACTTGCAGTCGTAGCTGAACCTCTGGTAGTTCTTACTATAGGGACGAAATGGCTTCCCTGCATATTCTTTATGAGAGTATTCTGCTTTAACTATTCTTTCTATGCCATACATACAGCAAACTTAAATGCTATCAAGGCAATGGGAAGAAGCGACCTATTTTTGATACTTGAGATCATAAAGAAGGGCATAAACCTTGCTGCTATAGTCATAACCATGTTCATAGGAGTCAAAGCAATGGCTATTGGAGGATTGGTAGTATCTGTCCTTTGCCAGATCATCAATTCATGGCCAAACAAGAAACTCCTTGATTACAGCTACCTAGATCAATTAAAGGATATACTCCCGTACATACTCATGTCACTAGTAATGGGCGCTGCAGTATACAGCGTTACTTTCCTTAAACTTTCGAACATTCTAACGCTGCTCATACAAATACCCCTTGGTATAGTCATTTATGTCGGACTTTCAAAAGCATTCCATGTTGAATGCTATGAATATGTCCTTGGCATAGCAAAGGGATTCACTAAGAAATTCAAAAAAGCATAGAAGAGGCATTTTATGAAAAAGATAATGCTGCTTGGCGGATCAGCTCAGCAGATAATAGCTATAGAAACTGCAAAAAAACTCGGATACTATACTGTACTTTGCGATTATCTTGATGACAATCCGGGGCAATATCATGCAGATAAATTCTACCTTGTATCTACGACTGACAAGGAAGCAGTTCTTAAAACTGCAATGGAAGAAAAGATCGACGGCATACTTGCATATGCATCAGACCCTGCAGCACCTACAGCAGCATACGTTGCAGAAAAGATGGGACTTCCGGGAAGTCCATATGAATCTGTAGAGATACTTTGCAATAAAGACAAATTCAGAGCATTCCTTTCAGAGAACGGTTTCTGCACTCCTAAAGCCAAAGGATATACAAGTTTAGAAGAAGCTCTTAAGGACCTTGATTCAGGTATTTTTAGTTTCCCTGTTATAGTCAAACCTGTAGATTCCTCAGGAAGCAAGGGAGTCAGCAGGATAGACGATCCAAAAGATGCAAAAAAGTTCCTTGAATATGCAATGTCCTTTTCAAGAGGAAAGAGGATCATTTTAGAAGAGTTTGTTGAAAAGTACGGCTACCAGATAGCAGGCGACGGTCTGTCTGTTGATGGGAAACTTGTATTCAGATATTTTGCAAACGATCATTTCGATCCCAAGTGCGTGAATCCCTTTGTCCCTATCTCTGCTTCTTTTCCATACAATATGCCAAAAGAAGTACAGGATAAGGTACATGATGAAGTTCAAAGGCTTTTGACGCTCCTTCACATGGGAACTACTACATATAACTTTGACTTAAGGATAGACAAAGACTTCAACGTCTATCTGATGGAAGTAGCTCCAAGAGACGGAGGGAACTATATCCCCGATATCATCAGATATGCTACAGGAGTAAATCTTGTTGAATGCTCAGTCAAAGCAGCAATGGGCGAGCATATAGATACAGATAAATTCGGAAAACCATCCGGATACTATGCTTACTATGCTGTCCACAGCTACGAAGACGGCATATTAGACCATATCCGGATAGATGATAAAACAAAGGATAAGATAATCGAAGATCATATACTTAATGGTCCCGGAGACGAAATAAAGGCCTTTACAGGGGCTAATACGACTCTTGGTATACTCCTTATGAGATTTGATTCAATGGAAGAGATGCTTCACATGATGGACCATTCTGAAGAATGGATCAAGGTAGTTTTGAAATGAGAGAAATAGGCGGATATATAGAACTTGATACATATAGGCTTCCTATGCTTCATGAGGGAGCTATTGCTCTTGACTGCGGCAGGAATGCTCTTGCATATCTCATAAAAGCAAAGGGTATAAAGAAGATAAAAGTGCCGTATTTTCTTTGCGATTCAGTTTTTGATACCTGTGATAAATACGGAGCAAAGAGGTCCTTTTATCACATAGAGAAAAACTTTAGACCTCATGAAAACTTAGAGCTTGAAGAAGGCGAATGGCTTTATCTTGTCAACTATTACAGTCAGATCAGTAATGACGAAATACAAACTTATGTTGATAAATATGAGAGAGTGATCATTGATAATGCTCAAAGCTATTTCCAAGAACCTGTACCCGGTGTCGATACCATATATACCAGCAGGAAGTATTTCGGAGTAGCAGATGGAGCGTTCCTCTATACAGACAAGTTCCTTTCTGAAGACCTTCCATTGGATGAATCATTTGAGAGGATGAATTTCCTCCTTGGCAGGTACGAAAGAACTGCAAATGAGTTCTACAAAGAGTATACTGTAAACAACAAATACTTTGCAGATCAGCCCATAAAGAGGATGTCAAAGCTTACAAATAATCTTCTTCATGGCATAGATTATGGATTTGCAAAGAAGAGAAGGATAGAGAATTTCAAATTCCTTGAAAGCGCACTTTCAGATCTTAATATGCTGAGTCTCAAAACAGGAGACTTCATGTATCCTTTTATGATAGAAAACGGCAAGGAAGTAAGAAAGAAGCTCCAGGAACAAAAGATATATATTCCTGTCCTTTGGCCGACTGTATTTGAATTCGCTTCAAAGGATGATATCGAATACGAGATGGCAGAGAAGATCTTGCCACTTCCCATAGATCAAAGATACGATACAGATGATATGAAATATATGCTTGATATACTTATGAAGGAGATCATTTAAATGGCAAATACGATACTTGTAACAAGGTCATCAATGCCTACACTTGATGAATATGTTGATGAAATAAAAGAAATGTGGGACAGCCACTGGCTGACCAACATGGGACCAAAGCACAAGGAGCTTCAGGCAAAGCTTTGCGAATACTTAGGAGTAGAAAACATCGATCTCCTTACAAACGGTCATATGGCTCTTGAACTTACTCTTCAGGCGATGAACCTGCAGGGAGAAGTCATCACGACTCCGTTTACTTTTGCATCGACCACTCATGCAATAGTAAGGAACAGGCTTGAACCTGTATTTTGCGACATAGATCCTGTCACATATACAATGGATACGACCAAGATCGAAAGCCTCATAACCGACCGTACATGCGCTATCATGCCTGTCCATGTATACGGAAATGTATGCAATGTAGAAGAGATCGAAAGGATAGCAAAAAAACACGGATTAAAAGTAATCTATGATGCAGCTCATGCTTTCGGAGAGACATATAACGGAAGAGGCATAGGAAGCTACGGCGATGCATCCTGCTTTTCTTTCCATGCTACAAAGGTATTCAATACCATAGAGGGAGGAGCAGTTTGCTTCAGCGACAAAAAACTTGGTGAGACTCTTTATGAACTAAAGAATTTCGGCATTCACGGACCGGAAGAAGTCAGCGCAGTAGGTGCAAATGCAAAGATGAACGAGTTCTGCGCAGCAATGGGACTTTGCAATCTAAGGCATGTGGACGGAGAGATATCAAAGAGAAAAGCTGTTGCACAAAGGTATGACAGCCATCTTAGAGGCGTAAAGGGACTTAAGCTCAATGCAGCTCAGGAAGGCGTCAAATCAAATTATGCATATTATCCAGTTGTCTTTGAAGAGAATGAATTCGGAGCAAGCAGAGAAGAAGTCTTTGCAGCATTAGAAGAGCACGGCATAGGAGCAAGGAAGTATTTCTATCCTCTGACCAATACTTTCTCTGCGTTCAACGGGAAATATGATGTTGACAAGACACCTGTTGCTCTTCATATGAGCAGGAGGGTACTTACCCTACCTATGTATGCAGATCTTGCCCTTGAAGATGTTGACAGGATATGCGATATAGTATTGTCCTGCGGAAAGAAGTAGATGGATACAGAAAAGATAGGAAAAGCCATAAAGACATTAAGAGCAGGCGCCGGTTATACACAAAAAGATATAGCCGACCTTTTGAATGTTACGGATAAAGCTGTCTCGAAGTGGGAGAGAGGTCTTTCTGTCCCGGACATTTCTATCATAACTAAACTTGCCCAGCTTCTTAACGTTGATGTCGATAACCTTCTTGAAGGGAATATCACCTATCTTGAAAAGGATTGGCAGGGCCTCCTCATCTTAAAGGAAAAGCAGGACGTATTCTGCGGAGCAGTAGTTTACGGTAAACCTCTGGTTTACTTTTACTTAAGCTATTTTCTCCTTGCAGGAATAGGAGATATCTATATATCCTGTCCTGATAAAGACAGAAAGTATATTGAAGAAGAAATAGGCGACGGATCGAGATTTGGTATCAAGATAAGATTCCTTGAAAAAGGTCAGAAAAGGCCTCCAAAGAATCAGAACACTATGGTCGTTACAGGAGATCCTTTTCTTTACGGACCCAACCTTACAAAATATTTTCAAAGAGCAATGTCTAGGACAGAAGGGGTATCTGTACTTACCATACCAAGGTCAAAAGGACATGATTCAAAACTTGAATATTGCAACAATTACAAAGCTGTAAGGAACTTTGGAAACAGGAAAGCAGAACCTTATCCACTCCCTGTATTCTTTGTTCCGAAAGCTTTTTTCAAGCAGCTAGACCACATAGATAAGATAGAAAAGATCGATCCTCTGTATGCAGAACCCATGGGAAGCGGAATGATAGCATATACCATAGATACGAAGATGGATCTTTCCGATACAGCTCTATATATACGTTTTGTCACCGAAAAGATGGATCAGGAAGTATATGATCTTCACGAAGTAGCTAAAAACAGACATTTTATATAATAACTACATTTGTACAATATTAGGTCTTTTATGTAAACCTTTAGTAGATTTACATAAAAGGCTTCTTTTTTTACAATAAAAGTAATACCAGTAAATGGTGATAATAGTATTAAAAGGAAATATATATGAAAGAATTCGAAGGAAAGAAGCTTCTCATACTCGGGGGCGTGAAGCTTGCAACATATATAGTCGAAAGGGCGCAATCTCTGGGCGCTTATGTTGCAGTTGCCGATTACAATACAGATTCTCCTGCAAAGGAAATAGCAGATGAAGCAGTCCTCATGGATGCAACTGATGTAGAGGCTATAGTCAAATACTGCAGAGAAAATCATATAGACGGAGTTACTACAGGATTCGTAGATATACTCATGCCCATAGTTTACAAAGTCTGTAAAGAGCTTGGACTACCGTACTATGCGACTGAAAAGATGATCTCAATGTCCACAAACAAAAAGGACTTTAAAGATACATGCGAAAATTACGGAGTAGCTGTACCAAAGACTTACCTCATAGGTAGCAGCATTCCTGAAGATCTCTATTCAAAGCTTGATTATCCTGTCTTTGTAAAACCTATGGATGCAAGCGGATCAAGAGGAGGCGGAGCTTGCTATTGCAAAGAAGAAGTAGATGCGCAGTTTGAAGATGCTCTTGGCTATTCTCCAACAAAAACTGTTGTTATCGAAGACTATATTCAAGGGACTGAGTTCCTGCTTGATTACGTGGGAGTAGGCGGTGAATTCAGGCTTCTTTCAATGTTTGACCGCTTTATGAGCAAGGACAGAGGAACTGCTATCAATTATTCTAACGTAGCTCTTTGCCCCGCAAAGCACATAGATCAATATTATGAAGAAGCAGATCCAAAGATAAGAGCGATGTTCAAAGATCTTGGATTTACAGACGGCCTTATTTTCCTTCAGGGACATACAGACGGAAAGAAGATCACTTTTTACGAGATGGGCTGCAGGCTCGGTGGTTCATTCTTTGAACTCGAAAAGGATGTGCTTGGCCTTGATCCTGTAGAGATGACAGTCAGGTATGCTCTTACAGGAAAAATGCTTTCATCAATAGAAGAAGTCCCGGAAAGATCTGCTGATTTTAGTAAGTATGCAATGGTAGCAAATTATCTTCTTCACGGAGATAACGAGACTATATCAAAGATAGAAGGCCTTGAAGAAGCAAAGAAGCTTGATGGCTTTGTTTCAGTCATACAGCAAAGAGACATTGGACTGACCATAAAGAAGGACAGGACCATAGATAAACCCATCTTTTCTTTCTATATGACAGGAAAAGATAAAGAAGATATCAAAAAGACTTTAGGGATACTTAACGAAAAGATCGAAGTAAGGAACAACGAAGGAAAGTCACTTCTTATGGAGAAGTACGATCCAAAAGATCTGTAATTTGAATATAAGTAGTTAAAAGCGTAGATAAAAAAGAGTAGAGGAATAAAGAATGCAGATATCAAGATGGGATCTTATCATAATCATAGGATATATGATCATGATAGCGGCTGTTGGGATACTCAGCCAAAGTAAAGTCAAAGATGCAAAGGACTATTATGTAGCAGGAAGGTCACTTCCTACCTTTGTCCTTGTTGCAACTATATGTGCTTCAGTTGTAGGCGGCAGCGCTCTCATAGGAAAGGGCGGATATGCATATACAGGAGGAGTCGTTTGCATAGCAATAGGACTTCCGTATATGGTAGGAATGTTCATATTCTCAGCATTCAGCGGAAAGATAAGCAGCGTAGGAATCAAATACGGCTTTACATCCATGTCTGAGATGATGGGATACAGGTTCGGGAAGACAGTTAAATATATTGCAGCCATAATGGTCGCATATACATCAATGTCAACAGTAGGAGCTCAGATAAGCGCAACAGGAACTATCATAAGCACCATAGGAGGAGATAAGGTAAGCTACCTTGTAGGCGCTCTCATTGCTACAGTCATATTCGTTTCATATACTGCAAGTTCAGGACTTTTCGGAGTCGTATATACTGATGTGATACAGTTCATCGTGCTCATGGTATTCGTATATATGGTACTTCCCATCAAAGGAATAAATGAAGTTGGTGGCTTTGCTGCTCTTATAGCAAATACAGACCCTGCAAAATGGAAATGGGATCTCTCTCCTGAAATCATCACTTTGATAGTTACCAATTTTGTAATGACCATAGCGGGAGCTGAATTCTGGCAAAGAGCCTTTGCTGCAAAGGACAAAAAGGCAGCATTCAAAGGACAATTCCTTGGTACTTCCGTATATGCGGTGACCATAGTCATAACTATGTTCATAGGACTTGCTGCAGCGCTGCTTTTCCCGACCCTTATAGAAGACTACGGTACAGCTGATTATGCTATTCCTGTCATGATAGTAAAGATCATGCCTGCAGGCCTTGCAGGACTTACTCTTGCAGGAGTTTTATCTGTCATGATGTCATCTGCAGATTCATATCTGCTTGTATCGACTCAGTCCATAATTGCTGACATTGTAAAACCTAATTCAAAGAATATGGACGAAAAGAAAGAACTTGTCATATCAAGGATATGCAGCATAGTTTTCGGTATATTCGCATTCCTTGTAGCCATGTTCTTTACAAGCGCTTACGACGCGCTTATGTTCGGCTGGACATTCTATGCAGCAACTCTCGGAGTCCCATGCCTTGCAGCTCTTGTCTGGAAGAAGGCAACTACACCGGGGATCCTTTCAGGCATGGCAACAGGCTTTATAATCAGCATAGTCTGGAAGAGCCTTGGAAGTCCTCTTGGCATAGGATCGACTATCATAGGCGTAGTGCTAAATGCAGTTGTTTGCATCATAGTCAGCCTTTTAACATTTAAAAAATATCCTTCAAACGTTGTAGAGTTTGACTGATATTATCTTCCTTTTATGCCGGGGGTGTATGCCCTCCCGGCATTTTTTTGTGCTTGTTAAAATGAAAAATTATGGTATACTCTTAAGTCGTTGAAGAAAGAGTAGAAAGAAGAAGGTTAGGTATAATTAATGGCAGAAACGGTCAATATAGTAGGTGAAGAATTCAGAAGGCTACAGCTTACTCAGCTCGATATGGTAGCAGAGCTCGACAGAGTATGCAGAGCCCATGATATAAATTATGTGCTTCTCGGAGGATCTATGATAGGTGCAGTCAGACACAAGGGTTACATCCCCTGGGATGACGATGCAGATATCGCTATGACAAGAGAAGACTACGAGAAATTTAAGCTTTATGCAAATGAACTTGACCAGTCCATCTGCTTTTTCCAGGATCATTCAACTGAGCCAGAATACAGATGGGGATATGGTAAACTAAGAAGAACAGGAACTACCTTTGTAAGGACAGGTCAGGAGCATCTCAAATTCAAGACAGGTGTCTTTATAGACATCTTCCCCTTTGACGATGTACCTTTAAGCCTTATAGGCCAGCTGATCCAGAGCGCTCACTGCTTTGTTTTAAGGAAGATAACCTGGTCTGAGGTGGGAAGAGTTCAGTGCAAAGGATTCTTAAAGCTTTGGTATACGCTTCTTTCAAAGATACCCCTTGACTGGGTATTCAAGAGAGTCGAAAGATATACTAAAAAGAGCAGCAATTCGACTCCTAACAATGTGCGTATACTCCTTTATGTTCCGCTTGGCAAACTGTATAGAAAAGCTCCGCTTAAAATAAGATACGGTTTTCCAAAGAGATGGATACTTGAAAGGGCAGAGTACGAGTTCGAAGGGCATATGTTCTACGGAACAAAGGATTATGACGGATTCCTTTCATACGAATTCGGCAACTATATGGAGCTGCCTCCGGAGAGCGAAAGAGATCCTCATTCTCCTGTTTCAAGCTACAGTTTCTGATATCTTTAAGATGTTTTAATATGAAGGATATGGTATAATAGCAACGGTCGCTGTTATACCATTTATTTTTGTGTGTAATAAAAAGGCCGGAAAGGTAAAAAAGTTATGAAAAAAGTATATATGAGCATGAGTACGGACATTATCCATAATGGCCATCTCAATATCATAAAAAAAGCAGCAGAGCTTGGAGAATTGACCATAGGAGTCCTTACGGACAAGGTCGTTGCAAGCTACAAGAGATTTCCTTTGCTTTCCTGCGAAGAGAGGATGAAGATAGTCGAATCTATCAAAGGAGTCGCCCACGTAGTAGAGCAGGACGACATATCATACAAAAAAGTCATAGAAACAATAAAGCCGGACATTGTCGTTCACGGAGACGACTGGAAGACAGGAATCCAGGAGCCTATCAGAAACGAACTCATAGAGCTTCTCAAAAGCTACGGCGGAGAACTTGTAGAGTTCCCATTTACAGATAACAAGGAATATGACCTTCTTGAAGCACATGCAAGGTCCCAGCTGTCCATACCGGACGTTAGAAGAGGCAGACTCAAAAAACTCATGAACATGAAGGGCATGGTCACGGCAATAGAAGCTCACAGCGGTATCACCGGTCTTATCGCTGAAAAGACTACTGTTGTTGAGGGCGGCAAGACCTATCAGTTCGATGCTATGTGGATCTCTTCTCTTTGCGATTCTACAGCAAAGGGTAAACCTGATATCGAGCTTGTAGATATGACATCAAGATTCAGGACCATAGACGATATCATGGAAGTTACGACTAAACCTATAATCTTCGACGGAGATACAGGCGGACTTACAGAGCACTTCGTATATACTGTCCGCTCTCTTGAGAGGATGGGAGTATCCATGGTCATCATTGAAGACAAGACAGGACTTAAGAAGAACTCACTCTTCGGAACTGATGTAAAACAGACTCAGGATACTATAGAGCACTTCTGCGAAAAGATAAGAGCAGGAAAGAGAGCTCAAAAGACTGCTGACTTCATGATCTGCGCAAGGATTGAATCTCTCATCTTAAAGCAGGGCATGGAAGATGCTCTTACAAGGGCTCATGCTTATGTAGATGCAGGTGCAGACGCTATCATGATCCATTCAAAGGAAAAGGATCCTTCTGAGATCAAGGAGTTCATCAAGAAGTTCAGAGAGACCAATGTGCTTACACCTATAGTCCTCGTTCCGACTACGTTCAATACTGTTTATGAGGACGAATGGAAGGCT
>JAZQCD010000014.1:0-36333 GCA_045546135.1 Anaerovoracaceae bacterium | reverse complement strand
GGGCCCGTCAACTTGAACAGAATCAAATGCCTCGTATGACCAATCCCTGAAACTACATGCAAATTTTGCGCTGGATAATGATGTTGTATCACATATATACCCGCTAACATTAAAGCTTGTTATCTGCGGTAATATGGTAGTACTATCGTCTGCATATATTTGATTTTTTAACCCTGCAAACAAGCTTATTATTAATATTAAGCAAAGGAGCAGCGAAGTAAGCTTTTTTAAATATTTCACTCTCATTTATTATCTCCTTGCTAATGCAATCCGCGACCGTAACTGATCTGATGATCTACTACGTCGCTCTCTTCTGATAATGCGTCCCACAGTTGCTGCGATATAGTTCGCTCAAATGTGACGCTAACAATATAACTTCTTGTTTCACTGACTGTTCTGATGATATAAGCAATAGGTGAAGATAAATCTACAACTTGTCCAAGTGCAGGACTTGCTGTTGCTCCCTCTGTCAGAACTATTTCAGGTATAACGGCACGTACATCAGTACCCTGCGGGAGTGTTACATTGATAGTCCTTGCATCTTGATCGATAACTCCGCTTACTCCCAGCACTTTAAAGCTGAGGATCATAGCATCTGTATTATCATCATGAGGCACAGGATCGACCTCGGACCCCTTGGCTGTGATGTACTTGCCTTCTTTATTGTATACACTTACGGTATAGCTTCTGCTCGCAAGCGTAGAGTTACCACCAAGCGTATACGTAACTGCCGAAGCAAAATCCGTTGCGATGCCTGATGAAGGTACGCATGTCAGACCTGTAAAATCAATATCCGTTACAAGCTCCGTGGACGTAAAGTTGGAATCATCAACATTTCTCACAACTATTGTGTTCTGAGTATTGTCTATGGTCCCTGTATACCACACGCCGTTTGCATATACACGGAATGATGTTATCTCGGCCTGCTGTTTTGCCTCAACTTTAATACGATAAACATTGGTGTTTTCACCGTCTTCCGATGTGACTATCACTGTAAGCCAGTTCGAGAGATCCAGCAATGTATTTCCGTCCAAAACCGGAGTACATGTGGCATTGTACGAAACATCCGTATATATATACATCTTGCTGGTATCTACATTCGGTCTTACCGTAAGCAATATCTCTGTTGCTCCGTCAGATGCCTCTGTCACAGAAATGAATGCCGTCTCTTCAATCAATCTGTTGTTATACACTTTCAGCGTATCAAGATTGATCTCCGCCCCTGATGCCGCGCTGTCATCATAAGAAATGGTCACATAATATACCTTCGTGGTCTGACCATCCTCTGCGCGAACGACAAATGCCTGCGCCACACCTTCAACAAAAGTCACCGGCAGGTTTGGAGAAACAAGCTTTGCTCCTTCTGCAAGGGTTATCTTCGGCTGAACGTTGGAAAGAGGTGTTTTTCTAGGAAGAGTGATCTCTATCCTATTGCTTTCGTCCTCAGTAATCACACCGAGTTTTCCCTCTATCTCGAATTCCAGAATAGATGCGTCTTTTGACAACTCTTTCTCAAAATTGAAACGATGATAGTAGAAATGATAGGGATTTCCCTGGCCCCCGTTACTTAAGAAACCTAAGTACCACATACTGTCGTAACAGCCCTGATACGTCGCCATCCTCGCAGTCGATGCCGGCTGACCCTGAGCATGGATAAAGTACCCTTCCTCAACGTCTGCGAAGGTGTCCATCCAGTTCTGAAGCAGACTGTGTCCTTGTCCGTCTGAGAACCTCGGATCTATGTGACAGTCGATACCCATACTGCAAAGAGCGCTTATTACCCATCCTGCAGCTTCACTATTTGTCATGCCAAAAGAACCGAAAGAGTAATCTGCATTCATATTGATTATGATGTACGCAAGCAATTCGTCCATACGGGCTCTGACTCTTGTGCTGTAAACGGGATCATCCTGATAAGGAGCAATGGCATAGATGATAGACGCAGCGCCTTCAACGCCGAAACGACCCCAACCATTTTCTCCGCTCTGAGGACAATCGAGAAGAGTGTTAAGGAGCACCTCTCTGCTCCATATCGCATCGTCGGGAACCGTATAATTACCCATATCAAGCGCTATGAGAGCAAATGTAGGACCATTGATGCTATCCGTTCCTCCGAAGTTGTAAAGAGCGCTTACCAAATCGTCTACATCGTTTCCTCTGCTGTCTTTAAACGGTACTCCGCCGTTGTAATCGGATAACTTAGTACAGTTAAACCCTCTTGCGGTAAGAGCCATTATCTTCCTTGCAATAGTCGTAAACTTTCCGTCGGCCGTTATGATAAGTTCAGAGGACAATGTGTCTGCCAAATCGAAGTCATGATTCTGACCCGAATTGTAATTCTCTAAAGACTTTTCATAGAAGCCAAGGTCCATCCACTCCCAGTCATCAACGGCTTCTTTTCTGTATCTGGATATTATCTTTTCGATGATATCCTCCATAGAAGACTCATATTCGTTGACATAGGCGCCTTGCTGAACCGTAACCGTTACGGTATAGGTTTTTGTGGACCCATCCTGAGCGGTAACCTTGTACTTTACAGGCGAACTGAAGTCCTGAACTACACCTGAAGCAGGCGATAAAGTCGCATACTCTGAAACCTCAATCGTCGGCGCAAATGTCGCAGACAATCCTTGCGGGAGTTCAAGCGTAATAGTCGACCTTGTCTCATCGATAGTGCCTACATATCCGCCGTTTTTGAATGACAGAATGCTCTTCGCACTCGATATCTCGGCTCTGGTAATTATGACCGTGATAGTTCTGGTCGTTCCGTTCTCAGCTGTAACAACATATTCGTTATTACCCTCTGTCAATTGTTGGGGTATCCCTGTAAGCGAGGCAAACTCTGATACTTCAACCACTGCTTCCGCTTTTGACAGATCTGTCGCATATGGAACTGTGATATTGATGGTATCCCCGTCAATCTCGCCTTCGGCAGAACCTATCCTGTATGACAGTATGCTGTTTTCGGAAGACTTGTTAGCGGTCAGATTTACAGTGTAAACGGTTTCTACATCGTATGCAGTATTGTATACAACAAGCTTTACGTTTTTTGTAAAATCAATACTCGCGCCATCTTCTGCTCTGACTCCGTCTACGGTATAGTAATAACCTTCACCAGCGTAATCTACAACAGGACTGACCTGAGTTAAATCCGTACCATAGGGCAAATTAAGAACTATCGTCCCAACGACATCATCTGCCGGATCAGTCACCGCTGCATAGCGGTCTTTTCCGTCTTCAGTCGTAACGTAGAAAGCAAATGCCTTTGTATATGGATCGCCTTCCTCTACAATGACTTTCCATGTGGTGCTGAGATCTACTCCGAAGCCGTAGCCTGTGGAATCGTGCTCAACGTCGTAAAATGTGCCTGTAGCTCTGTCTCCTGGAGTGATTTTGTACAATTTTTGCCCGGTTGAGAAACTACCGGCATATGATTTTACTAAAGCCTCGCCAGTGGTCTCAATAACGGGATCCGGCAGACTGTTCCAATTCGTACCGGAAGGCATCCTTAACGTTATCGTCTTGGTACCATTGTCGATCATTCCTCTGGAACCGGCCAACTCAAAGTACGAGATCTCAGGCTTCGTGATCCTGTGATTTTCGATATTATTTATCCAATAAGGTGCAACTATATCCAAAAGTATGTCAAGTCTATCCAGTTGATTCTGAGATATTAAATCCTCATCGGATACAACAGGCAGGTCTGTTCCATATTTCTTGTACGTAGTCCAATGGCGTATGATATCTTCCGCTGTTGCGGTATTCCAACCCTGTCCTTCGATCCAATAATCATGGGTGTCGAAATATGATATCGTAATATCAAATTCCGTTTGAATTGAATTAGCAATTTTGCAAAGCCGATTTATATCACTGGGATGGATCCTACCTTCTGCTACGGATTCTGCATTTTGCGATGCATTTAATATGTCAAAAAGCTCATCAAAACGCTTCATTACGTATAGAAGTTTATCTACTCGCTCCTTATAAGCGTTTAGCTTGTTTATATTTTTTTCATTTCCTGCCTCATCGTCAACCACAGCAATAACAGGCAGTACTACGCTTCTTTCTGAATTCGCATCATAAAACCGCCAGTACTGAACATGAGAATAATCTGCCGGGTCTGTTTCAACCGGTTCGATGCGGCGATTTTTTTGAAAATTGCTCTCCCCTAATGGGATGCCTGAATCAACTATAACGCCATCGACACTTGTTACCATCGTAAAATAATCTGGCTTTAAAGAATCAAAGTTAATACCGGAATCCAGATATAGATTTACGAATAAATATGACGACACTGCAAAATTATACCCATTAGGCGCTCCTTCAAAATGAGCAAAACCTGAACTGAGTATATAATTGTTGTCCGGATTGGATACAGGCCATTGGTTATGATTTGACTCCAGAGCACACACCGGCAAGCAACTTATTATCAGTGAAACCGCAAGCACGATTGCTATTATTCGCAATTTTTTCATCTTTTCACCTCAAATCGAATTACTTACCGGGGAAGGCAGAACCGAATCTGCCATCCCCGTAGCAATTACATCAATAAGGTCTTACCAGTTGAACCATCTCATGAAATTGGTTGTATAGAACCAAACTACATACGTTGAATTAGACAATGTATATCCGTCCGCGCCGACTGTACCCATCGCAGAGTGGTCACTGGAGCTGACCCAACGATATGGCTCGATGGCATACATGTAGCCAGCCATATATCCGCAATCTGATGCATCAAGACCATCCAATTTGGACAGATATGTTCCATTACTTGTTTCTGATGTTCCTGTAAAATACGGAGTCGTCCCTTCTACATAATGCGTCTCTGACCAGTTGATAAATCTTGTCACGACATCCATAGCAGTTGCTCCCGAATTAAAAGTAGTAGCTGTAGAGTCTGTCAAAAATGCGCTCCAGGCTTTTTCAATTTCTTCAACCTTGCCGGCTACCGAGGAAGTGTAATAAGTGGTATCTGCCTTTAGTTCAGTAAAGTTGAAATCATAGTTCGATCTGCTGATACTAATTGTTCCGTTGGTCACGCTAAGTCTCGGGTAATAAATGCGGCTGACTCCGCTGTTTGTGACAGTAGCATTATGTCCGCTGCTAAAATCGTAGCGATCAGAATGAAGAGCTGAAGCTGTTGTTGACAATGTCGCACCATTAGCTACTGTAAGGCTACCGGGAACATCTCCTGTGCTCGAACCTGAAGAGAGCGTTGCAGAAAAGAAATAGCTTATGAAAGTCCAACCGCTACTGTAATAGGGGTTGCCCATATACGGGTTATTCTGGCAGCTTCCGAACGTGGTTATTGGGTTGTTGGAATTGTCAAGATAACCTTCGAGTCTTAACGGATCACTGCTATCGACGTTTACGCGACCATCTTCGATTCCAGCTGCTAAGACATAATCCCCTCCTGGTACAGAAACTGCATATGCTTTGTTGAACAAATCTATAGCATAAGTATATGCGTTCCCATCGCTTGATGAATAATCAATCTCGTTATTATTGTACGTTACTTCTGGTACATCTCCAGCAGTTGTTATAACAACTGCTGCGTTTCTAAGCCCATACTCTGTTGTCGTTGCGCATGGTAACTCCGCACGAATGTAAATTACGCTGCCCGTATTGTCGTCCGTTTCAAAGATTGCCGATGTTCCGGCGACTGTTACGCTGGTTATACCAGGATGTGATGTGGCCTCATCGTGTGAGGTCGGCTTTGTAGGGTCTGCGAATGACGGTACAATCGCAAGACCGAAGACCATTGTGAGTGCAATTAGCACTGCTAGAAATTTCTTCATTCGAAATTCTCCTTTCATATCAAAAATAAACTTCAGGGTTCATTGATTATCAATTTTGTCACTAACCCCAAAAAATGACATCTAAAATCACTTTCTCAAACCTCCAGACATCATCTCCTTTCAAAATATTGCAAACAATATCTTTTCTATTCTGTAATCAGATGATAGCAACGGCTGCTCCCGTTATCAGTTCTGACGATCAACTGAGGATCGTTTATACTGAGATCTAAAGTCAATTTGTTGCCATCTGTCTGTTTCAGACAATTGCTGTCTGCTGAGACTTTCCAGTCATCAGCGAGGGTTATTTCCAAAATCACGTTCTTTTTATCAGTGATCTTGTCTTTGGGTATATATATCTTGCATACTATGCCGGTCTCCTGACCGCCTGGGTTTTTGTAAGCATCGAACTCGCAATAGGTACCGTCTATGCAGGCTGAGGTTATGACGTTGGAACCGGGACCATAGTCCTTTTCTCCCTCTTCTTCCTTTGAGCCGCAGCTGCAAAGCGTGAATATCAGGACTATTGCAAGCATCAGTGTTATGAACTTCTTCATTTTTCTCTTCTCCCTTATCTTTCTTTTTCAAGGTCTATTTTGAAACCGTAGTTTCTTGACTTGTCGCCGTTTACTACTATCAGATCCCTGTTTTCGAAGGTCAGGTTCAGGATGGGTTTTCCGTCCTTTTCATCTATATAGCAGGGGCTCTGTTTTGAGACGTACGCTCCGTCAGCAAGCTGTATATCAGCTGTGCACCTTGTGAACTCCGTATCGGCAGGCAGAGTTATCGTTATTATGTATCTCTTAACACCGTCCTCTCTTACGGCCCTGACCTTTCCTACGTGGCCGTCTATGGCGAAGTACTGTATAGCTACGGGTCCGTTTTTGTTTCTCCAGACCGTAACTATGAGCCCTGCTATAGCCAAGACCAGCAGTATCGCCAGAACTATGCATAGGATCTTTATAGCGCGCTGACTCATGCTATTCCGTCCTTATAGCCTCGTTGGGGCTTATCCTGGTAGCCTTCCTTGCAGGCATCAGGGCAGCCAGTAGGGCTACAACTCCTGCAAAGAGCACTCCGCAAAGGGCCAGCCACCATGGGATGACGCAGCGAAGCTCCTGGGACGCGAAGATAACGGGTATCAGGTATTTCATGATAAAGCTAAGGACAAGGCCCGCTATACCTCCTATGAATCCCACAAGAAGGGCTTCCGTAAGGAACATCTTAGCTATATCGCTCCTCGTGGTTCCGAGGACTTTAAGTATGCCTATTTCCCTTGTGCGTTCAGTTATGGACATCATCATGGTATTTGCAACGCAGATGGCTGATATGAGGACCGCAACAGCGCCCAAAGCTCCAAGCATGCCCTGTATCTGGCGCGACTGCACCCTGACTGTTTCCAGCATGTCGTTTAGGGAGTAGGTCGAAAGACCGGCATCCTGTATGGTCCTTGCTATGCGCTGAACGTCGTCTACGTCCTTTACCTTTACCCATACGAGCTCGTACACAGGGTCTTGCTCCTTTATGCCGAGCATACCTGTGAGTCTGTCATAGCTCATGAATGCAGCGGAAGTGAAGTTTCCGCTGACTGCAGGGCAGATGCCAGTGACTCTCAGGCTGAACTGACCGGTGGAGGCTATGGCCCTGCCATCGGAATCTGCCTGCTGACCGCCGCTGATGCCTGAATAGTCAAAGGTCATGCGAACAGGCTGGTTCATAAGATCAACAAGGGGGTTTCCGTCCTGATCGAGAGCTGCTTCCCAGTTTCTCGTCCTATCTGCAAAGCCGGATGCCGTATCGTCCGTAAACATGACCTCAGGCTGGGACATGGTGCCTTCTTCAGGAAATGCTCCTTCGGAAACGGAGGATATGAAATCTCCCAAAACATCCGTATCAAGACCGTAAAGGCGCACCATATTGACGTAGTTGCCGGATATGACGTATGCAGACTTTTGAAGTACAGGAGTCACCGCCTCTACGCCATCTATGCCCTTGAAGGCTTCGACAGCCTTGCCGTTTAAAATAGCCTTCCTGCCGTAGTCGCTGGTATTTGCAGTTACGTCTATCTTAGTGAGGCTTCCCATGGACTCTATGCTTTCTTTGTAGGATCTCTCATACCCAAGTCCCACTGAAATGAGCACGACTATACACATGACGCCAACCGCCATGGAAAGACCTGTCAGTATGCTTCTGGTTTTTCGCCTGAGAAGATTTGTAAGCGCTAAGTGCAGCAGATCTTTCAGTTTCATTTCTTCTCCGTATAGTCAATGCTGCTGAAATCGAATTCGGAATCTTCCTCGTCGATCTCCTTGTCCAGTTTTTCGTTCTTTTTCTTTTTTGCAAGTGCAAGTATCAAAGCAGCGATGAGGCAGGCTAAAAGCAATACAAGGATCGCCCAGAACCACCATTCACCCAAGATGCCGCTTTGCCAACTCGATCCACCCTGTCCGCCGGGAGTAGCATTTCCTTTGTTATCATCGTCCTTTCCGGCTTCAGTGGTATTGAGCTGTACCTGAGCAGTCGTGGTATACAGTACACCGTTGGCATCCTCATACTGGACGATGAGAGATCCCATGTAGGATCCGAGCTTTGTGAACACGACTGCTATGTCAGCCGTGGTGGAGCCTCCCGGAAGTATATCTCCGACAAAGGTTGCCGCAGACTGCTCGAGACCGTCGGTAGCTATAACTCTGACGTTGAGGGCTTTGCCTCTTCCCATATTGGTCATAGGTAGGGAAATAGTTCCCTCCTTGCCCTTGATCTGTTTGCCGTATACCGCAGGCGTTCCAAGCTTAAGTTCCATCCTCTGAGAGATGGGTATCATTATGTTCTGGTTCGCCTTGCCGGTGACGTTGTCATCGTTTTCATAGGTAAGTCCTATTCCCAGCATGGTATATCCGGCCTCTGCATCAGGCTTTGCCATTATCTTAAGATAGGCAGTAGCCGTACCGCCGGGCCAGATGCTATCTATATATGCGCTGTCGGTACTTCCGGGACTGAGCGTAAGTCCGGGACTGTTGGTAAAGTTGAGGTTTACTACGACCTTGTTTGCTACTTCGTACCAGGAATTGTTCTTTACGGTCAGGACGAGATCTGCCTCTTCTCCTGCAAGAAGTCCTGAGGTCTCGATTCCCTTTACATACAATTTGTAGCCGGTCACCATGACAGACATGGCGCTTGAATTCTTTTCGTATCCGTCCACAACGGTAAGCTGAGTGGAGAAAGTGCTCTCTACAGGTGATCCGTTCTCAAAATATGTACCTTTGAATCTTATGGATTTGTTTCCCGTAGTCGCATAGTCGGATACCGTGAAGGTGTATTCGATATTCTTGATCTCTCCGCTGGCCCATGTCGCAAAGGATTTGCCAAGGTTAGTCGAGTTGATGACAAAGGGGAATTCGTCAAGATTTGTCGATACGACTGGGTTGATAGTCACATTGGTAAGATCTCCGCCTACATTGACTACTGGTATTTTAAGAGTGACAGTATTTCCGGGAGCCGTTACAGGCACAGATGAAGCACCTACAAGATTGGTCCCCGCCACCTGCAGACATCCAAAGGATGTGGTGACTCCTGACATGCTTCCGTCATCCACTATGGTCACCCATACGCCGAGTCTGAAGGTCACGTCCTCTGTAACAGTCGTTCCGTTTACATCGTCGTAGCGCCAGACTGTAGCATTGACCTTGAAGTTGACAGGATAAACGCCCTTTGTGGCGAACTGACTGATCCTGAAGTCGAAATAGACCTCCGCAGTCGAATTGTAGGACATATCCTGAAGATGCCTTGCACTGCTGGCGTCTATTATGTCAAAGGGCCAGTTCGATACGCTGGTGTCTGTAGGGATATCCGGAATTACGTTGATATTCCTCAGCATGTACCTTTCGCTGGGGAGATATTCCTTATTCACAGCCATGGGCAGCACGATGGTCACGATGTCGCCCGGCACTCCTCTCGGAGACTGAGCGCCTGTATCCATAAGGATCAGAGCGTTGGCATCGCTGGGAATGACTACTATGTCATTGTTCGGGGGCTCATCTATTACGGGCGGGTTCATGGGGCCGTCGCCTTCGCCGCTGCCGGAACCTCCTTCGCCGCCTTCGCCGGAGCCGCCTTCATTCCCGGAACCGGACTCGCCGGACCCTGAGCCTCCTTCATTCCCGGAACCGGACTCGCCGGATCCCGTTTCACCGGTCCCCGAGCCGCCTTCGCCTGTGCCGCCCACTCCGCCTTCATCGCCGGAGCCTGCTTCATTCAGCAATGCGGTGCTGCCGAAGTTGCCCATCATCTCAAGGCTTCCTTCTCCTTTTGTGTTTTCTTCATCTGTGGTTTCGCTTTCGACGGCAGAGCTTTGTTCTGCCAAAGCTTCGCCTTCTGCAAAAACGTATGCAGGGCAAAGCGTCGATACTGACAATAAGGCGCAAAGCAAAAGCGCCAAGATCTGTCTTGCTTTATTCCTCTTCACTTGAAATATCCTCCACGTTACTTGCTATATATTCTTCCGTCCTCAAATCGAACGGTTCGTTCCGTATATTTTTCCATTGCAGGGTCGTGGGAACTAATGATGAAAGTAGTTCCGCTTGCCTTGAATATCCTGCAAAGAAGCTCCATTATCTCTTTTCCTGTAGCTGTATCCAGGTTGCCTGTGGGCTCGTCGGCAAGGACTATGGCAGGTCTTGTTATGATGGCCCTTGCTATGCTGACCCTTTGCTGTTGACCTCCGGAAAGCTCCGATGGTTTGTGGTCTGCATGATCCTTAAGGCCCACTCTGTCAAGAGCCTGAAGAGCCAGCCTTTCTCTTTTTTCTTTTTCTATCCCTCTTACTGCAAGGGGCAGGGCCACGTTCTCAAGAGCTGTGTACTGGGGCAGGTTGTTGTAGCTCTGAAACACAAAGCCGATGTATTTTCTCCTGAACCTGGTACGCTCTTCCTCGTCCATGGAGCCAAGGTCTTTTCCGAGTATGTAGACCTTGCCTGAGCTGGGCGGATCAAGACCCGCAAGCATATTAAGGAAGGTCGTCTTTCCCGAGCCGCTGCGGCCCGAAATACAGACGAACTCTCCTTTGTTTATGCTTACATCCACACCGTCGAGAGCCTTGACCACGTTCTCGCCGATGCGGTAGTGCATCTTTAATCCTTTTGTCTGAATGATGGGTCTGTTCTCATCCATTGATATCTCCTCGGCTTTTCCGGAAAGCCCGGTCGCCTTTTCTTCGCCGTTTCCGGCCGTATATTAAGCGATAATAAAAAAAGCAGCACAACTACAAAAATAAGTAGTCATACTGCCAAACCACCGTTTGTGGCAATACTTTAGCTTAGACACCAGTAGGTCTCCCGACTTGTATCTCAGGCGAATAATTGCCCTGCCTTCTCAAAGACCTCCTATTGAAGGTCCTCAATGACCGGCTTTCGCCGACGGACAATATTCTCGATACTCACGGTATAGGATATGCGGGGCCTTCCACCCCATTCCCTTATGTAGCGGATGCTCCTTGCTAAGAAAAAATGACTGTTTTCTTTGGCCTTTGCGGCAGCCCCGCCTCTGATGACGATATTTTATCAATGATATTATAGTAGACAATCAAGAGGCGTGCAATAAGAAAATGTGATTAATCCTTCAGTCAATTGAAACTAAGTCTCTGTTTGTTCGATAATATACGGAATGTTACTACAACGGTTACTTCAATGCTACTTCAATACAACTTCAATGTACTTCAACGGCTGTTTAAGTGATTTGCGGTGACATTATACTTCTATAATTTGTCACTTTTTTAATATTATGCCGAATTATAGCGATTATTGTAATGGAGCACTTGTTATTGACAAGTATAAACTAAGTTGATATATTAGTAGCGTATTTAGAATATGTTTTTCGAGCGTTTCATATCATCAGGTGAACTTTTATGACTTATATAGAATACGTCAAGGATTATCTCAAACATCAGGAACAAGGCGCCCCAATTTATACGGATGAAATTGCAGGAGCTATGGCTGCGCATTACGGTATTGACCAGAAGAAAGCCGCAGCTGCTACTGCTGTTGCCATTAAACGTATTATTGACAAAGGCGATTCACCGGATCTTCGCTGCTATCAAAAAGGTATCTATTACCGCACGGTTTTCACACCTTTCGGCGAGATGGGAATCAACCGGGAAAAGTTGATTGCCGATAAGTATCTTCTCAATGATAACGGGTATGAAACCGGACTTCGTCTGCTCCACCACATGGGGCTGACAACGCAGATGCCGACAGAACACTTGCTTGCTACAAATGCCGCTAGGGACTGCATTCGCTATGACAACAAATTAGGTGTTTCAATTTGTCCACCGAAGACTTCAATAAATGCGGAGAACAAAGCATACCTGCAAACTTTGGATGCTCTGGATCTTTTGGATAGGGCCCCTGTTGATGCGCAGAACCCCTATGCGGTCCTTGCCGAGCATATCAGGGTGAATGGGCTGCGATATGAAACGCTTCTGTACTATGCAGACAAATACTACAATCGAAAAACGATCATCAGGCTTGCGCATACTGCAAGCAAGGAGGTAGAAATTTGAAACTTCATAAAGATGTGACTGCGTTTAAGGTGCTACTGGAACAGATACACGAACGAACCGGATACCGGACGGACGTTCGGAGATTGTACGATACCCATTAATACTATTCCGTTTTTGTGGCAATTAAAATGGCGGAGAGTCTCCCCGCCGATTAGGTTGGACCCGGGTCTTCAAGACCAGCCCAAACTTACATTAACTTGATACCATCAATACCGAAGTCTCGCTATCAACACTTCAACTAATATATACACTATTTTCTATTTTTTTGCAACTTTTTTCGGTTTTTTCCGAAAAAACTAATTGTCAAAACGATTATGTTCAGGTTTCAGATGCGGCCTGGCTTTCCGGGAGGATGTAGTTGCGTTCTTCTCCGGTCAGGCCGAATTTGGTTTTGATCCTTTCAAGTTTCCTTATCCAGGGATCGCCGAGAGCCCAGAGCACCAGGAAGGTGCAGACTCCGTGGCTCAGGTCAAAGAAAAAGCTCGATACGTAGGCAGCTCCTATGGCCGGCCAGTTTATGGGATTGATGTATCCGACTATGAAATAGAGATTCATTATCCAGCCGTAGATAAAACCGGAAAGAAGACCGTATATGCAAAGCCTCATAGGAGCGTGGTCCGTGAGGCTCCTGGCAAACATCAGGAGGTCCCCCCTGTTCGTCCCTTCGGGACAAATGCGGTCCCAAAAGGGCGCCTTGAAGTGCTCTTTATTGTCTGCCTTGAATATTCCGGCATTATTTAATATGCCGGCAAGAAACCCGACAAAACCCCACGTGAACATCTGCCAGGGAGTCCAAGGTCCCTGTCCGAAAATGAAATTGCTCACTAGAGCCGTAAGCGCTCCCGTAAGGAAGCCCGCTTCGGGTCCGAAGGATACCGCCGTTATGATTATGATAGCGGAACAGGGTTTGAAGTTTGGAAGCGGTATTATTTCAAATACCGTACGACCTACAACCGCTATGGCCGCCATGACGGCTATTGGTACCATCTCCCTTGCCTGAGGCTTCTTTTTATCAAAGACAAGAAAGAACGGCACTGCCGATATTATGAGAAATACAAAACCTATTATCAGATCCGAGTTGAGGATGATGTAGTCTATGAAAGTTCTTTCGCCCACCACATGGACTGTAGGTCTGTGGGTATGGTAATAGATAAAGGCGACCATGAGCACGGGAAGCACTATCAGCACCACCCAGGCAGCGGCCTTGGTCCTGCGGCTTACGAAAAGCTTGGGCAGTTCATCTTTTCTGCGGCTTCCGAGCGCCTTGTTTTCATTTGTCACTGCGGGAGCTTTCGACATGAGTCTATTACCTCCTCGCAGCGTATATCCAAGGGGAAGAATTCTCCCGCTATGCGGTTTGCATCCGTGGTATAGAAGCGGTTGCCCGCAAAGAAGTCTCTTGCGTTTCCCTCGGACATGAGCTGTCCGTCGAACATGAGCGCGCAGCGGTCTGCATAATTTGCCGCAAATTCCACGTCGTGGGTCACCACCAGTATGGAAACGCCCTTTTCGCAAAGGCCTTTGAGTATCTTGGCGAGCTGCGCTTTGGCATAGGCGTCAAGACCTTTGGTGGGTTCGTCAAGGATCAGAACGTCTGCTTTTTTCAGGAGCAGTTTCCCAAGAGCAAGCCTTTGGGTCTCGCCTCCCGAAAGATCGTAGGGATGCCTTTCCCTAAGCGGCCCGAGCTCCATAAGCTCTATCATATCCGCTGCCGCTTCGGGGTCGCCGTCTGCGCTGTCCAGAAGCTCTTTGAACACGGTATCGGCAACGAAAAGGGATCTGGCGTTCTGGGGAAGCATGCAGAGAAGCTTGTCCTTTGCCAGTTTGGTCTTTCCTCTGTAGGGCTTCGAAAGACCCGCAAGTATACGGAGAAGCGTCGTCTTGCCTGCGCCGTTGCCGCCGAGAAGGCAGAAAAACTCTCCTTCATACAGCTTTATATTAGCGCCTCTTAAAACATCCTTTGAGTTTTCATTGTATCTGAACCAGAGTTCTTTCCCTTCGAGAACGGTATTGCTCTTTTGCATATCGGAGGTCTTTTCCGTCTCCACGGTATCAGACATGGAACTATTCGCAACTGAAACGGCACCGCCGTTTCCGGCATCGATTCCGCTTTCGCTTCTTTGGACCATGTCTTCGAGCCTCTTCCTTCCGTCCCTTACGGTAAGGGGAAGATCGTCTGTCTGTCCCAGTTCACTGAAGATTCTAACCGATGCGGGAAGGCCGAAGTATATCCTGTTCTTGTCCGGACTGTCTGCCAGTTCTTTGGCTATTTTACCGGGAGCTCCGCTGGTGAGTATACGGCCCCTGTCCATCGTAACTACTCTGTCCGCTACGGGGAAGACCTCGTCGAGGCGGTGCTCTGTGAGCAGTATGGCTACGCCGAGTTCCCTGTTTATGCGCTGCACTGCCTGAAGAAGGCTCCTTGCAGCCAATGGATCAAGCATTGAGGTGGGCTCGTCGAGTATCAGAAGTTTGGGATTCATGGCAAGAGCTGAAGCAAGGTTCATGAGCTGCTTCTGTCCTCCGGAAAGCTCCGTAGTCTTGCTTCTGAACCAGGGTTCCATGCCGAAGAAGGCTGCCATTTCCGCAACTCTCCGCCGTATGACCGGAACAGGAAGCCCCATGTTCTCAAGACCGAAGGCAAGCTCGTGCCAGACAAAGTCTGTCACGATCTGGTTGTCGGGATTTTGCTGTACGAATCCTATCTCGGATGCCGCAGTCAGCTCCGGCAGATCCGAAATCAAAGTATTGCCATAGTAAACGCTGCCTTCCCTCGCCCCTGAAGGGACAAGGCCCGGTTTCACCTGGCGAAGAAGTGTCGTCTTGCCGCAGCCGGAAGGACCGCAGAGAACGACATACTCGCCTTTCTCTATTTCAAGACTTATGTCATCCAGCGTTCTTTGGGAAGCATTAGGATAAGCAAAGCTTAAATTTTCGATACGCAGGAGCGCCAACGTATTTCCTCCACTGTCTCAAGTATGCCTGGCAGAAACATAAGCACGGCATAAAAAACGAACAAAGTATATGTAGCAGGTCCCAGGATAACAGGCGTCATTCTGGGATAAAAGTCCATGGTCCCGTGGCCGAAGCACCTTGCAAGTATGCAGATGCCGCCAACGGCAAGGATGGCCCCGAGCGTCCTTGCATCCCTTCCGTCGAAACGGAAAAGATGGAAGGTAGTACGCCTTCTTGCTCCGTAGCCCCTCGCCTTCATGGAGTCTGCCGTCTCAACGGCGTTTTCCATGCTCATGGTAAGAAGTACGGACAGATTGCGAAGGGCAGTGCCCATCTTCTGAAATAGTCTTGTACCCTCCTCTTTGAGCATAGCCTGAGATTCCTTTATCTCTTTTCTGTTTTGCTGAAGCTGAGGAATGAACCTCAAGGTCATAGTTATGAGCAGAGACGTTCCCGGGAAAGGTTTTCCGAAAAGGTAAAGAAACTTATCGGAGGTCATTACCTCCTGATAGCAGGTGAACCATATAATGACGGCGCAAAGAGAGCAGGCTGACACGAGCCCGTATACCGTAGCCTCAAGGGTGTACCAAAGATGATTGATCTCAAAAAGCGGCGTAACTCCCCTGTGATTGAACAAAGGATTCGCTAAAGCAATGAGGATGAACATAGGCGCAACGAAGCGCATTGTACGCCCGTAGGCTTTGCCTCCTCTGAGCCTGATGGAAAACCAGCTTGCGCCAAGAAATGACAGCAAAACAGTGACCGGATGCATGCAAATGAGTGTCAGCACCAGCACTAAAACAAAGTAAGCCATGCTTACCGCAGGATGAAGGTTTCCGAAAAACCTCATCTGCCTGCCTATTTCTTCTGATCGCTTTTTTGATCTGGACATTTAATAGAATCTGTTCTGTATTTTCTCGTATTTGAAGCTCCCGCCGGAAAAGGCAGGAGCATTCGTGCTTAATTTAAGAAAAATGAAAGCATCAGGGGTGGGTCTCTTTCCAGTCGGATCCGCCTAAGATGTCTCCGCCTTCAAGATCGAGACCGAGGTCGCAGGTATAGTTCCACTCTATCTCGTCACCGGCTTTTACGTAATAGACTCCGCAGCCGTAGTTGGGATACCATTTGTTGACGCAGTACATCCAGCCTGACCAGCGCCCTCCGTCGAATTCGTAGAGGTTGTTGATACCGTCCACATAACATCCACTGGACGTGCCACCTCTATACGACATATGGATCTTGTACTTGCTGCACACATAGGCAAGAACATCAAACACAGTCTGTCCGTCTTCGATCTCGACTGTAGTAACGGGCAGTATACAGCCGCTTGCGGGAACTATTCCCGCCCATTTGCTTTCGAGATGCATTCCGTTGTTTACAGCTGTGTCGCAGCGTATTGTGATAGTGACTGTTTTTCCGCTTCCCTGATTTTGGTTTCCGGAACCGCTCTGGTTACTGCCGCTGCTGTTTCCGGCTATTCCGTTCTGACCGGTATTATCTATCTGTCCCGTATTGCTGCTCGTCTGCTGTCCGGAGTTTGCGCTCTGGTTTCCGGAACCTCCGCCCTGGAAATTGCCAGGCTGCTGGGAACTGCTCTGGTTTGTGTTTTCCGAAGAACTGCTTTGATCCTGTGAAGGACCGCTTTGGCCCTGGCTGCTTCCCTGCTGGCTGTTTTCGGAAGAATCTGAATAGAGATCCTGCAGAGCGCTTGACTGGCTGCTCTGGCTGCTGCTGTTTGAGTCTTCCTTTTTTCCGAAATTAAAGGCTTCGGAAAACCAGTTTCCTCCGCCGCTTTCCTGTTTTGCAGACTGCTGGGAACTGCCTTCTTCGTAATCGAGATCCAGTTTACCGCTCTGATTACCGCTTCCCGAAGGCCCCGAGCCGCTGCCGCAGGAGCAAAGCACAAGCACCATAAAGAGCGCAAGCATAACACATATGATCTTTTTCAGTTTTCTTCTCATCTTTGTTCTCTCTTAAACTTTCCCGGCCGTAATACCGTCCCTGATGCCCTTTGGAGCAAGGCTGATAAAAAAAGAGAAGGCAATATTACAATAGCAGTAATATTACCTTCACCTTGTTGGAATATTAATCTTACTTCAGTAGGTCTCCCGACTCGCATCTCAAGCGGATATCTGCGCAGCCTTCTCAGAAACACTGCTGAAGGGCAGCATATACATCTGATGACCGGTTTTCACCTATTTGCAGCATCCTCGACGCCCACGGTATTGGATATGCGGGGCCTCAAACCCCATTCCCTTATTCAGCGGATACGCCTTGCCTGTTTCCGGGCCTTTGCGGTCGCACCGCCACTAAAGTATATTAAATTCTCCAGGGAAGTCCCTTCCCTGCTTTTATTATATCATCAGGAATACCTGATGCAAATGCGCATCCGGTTTTTTCACTAAATGTTCATTCGCCTTCTTCCTTAAGCCCCATCGTATCAGCCGTGCCTTTATCCTCCGCCGGCTTTCCGGGATCGGCAGAAGATTTTTTCTTCTTTCTTGCTTCGGGATGCTCCAAAAGATATGCTTCCTGCTGTTTCTTTCTCTCAGCCTGCTCTATCTTCCTTTCAATGCTCCTTTGCTTTTTGTATCTCTTATGCTCCGCATACAGCTCCGCCTGACGCTCATATTCATCGGTAAAAAGAGCGTACCTTCTGAAGGGCTCTTCAATGCCGAAAGGCTTGAGCCTCGCTTTCTCAAGCAGCGTCTTCCAGGTCCCGAAACGTTCCTCAAGGTAGCGCCATCCTTCGATCTCTCCCTGACGGGGCGCGTGGCCGAGCCTTAACGCTTCGTTCTTCACATAGGCTATGAGATCGGCATCCGCATCCCCTTCGTGCACTTCTATAAAAGCATCTTCCCGGGCATTGAGCGCCTTGAGCGCTCTGCTTGTAAGGAGCTGAACATGGTAGTTATTAAGCTCGTTTTTATCCTTCTTCTGTTTTGAACCGTTGTTGTTTTTTGTCGTCATATGCAAAAAAAGATAGAAGGTTAACCCAACCCATACAGAGGTCTGACATTTAATAACCTTTATCTTCTTTTAACACACAACTATTTCAGTAGGTCTACTGACTCACGCCTCAGACAGCGTATTGCCCTGCCTTCCCAAGATAAGATCCCAGTGACCGGTTTTCACCGACGGACAAACACCTAAGCGTCTACAGCATCTGCTAATGCGGGGCCTTAAACCCCATTTCCTTGTTAAGCGGATACGCCTTGTTTCATACAACTTTTGCGGCCGCACCGCCTCTGAAACAGATATTCAATTTTGTATATATAATATACCCTAACACCCCACATTGCAATATTAAAGTTAATAAAATCCGCCAAACCTTGAAATTACAGGGCTGGCGGGTTTATTGTTACTCCCATTCCACTGTCGCAGGGGGCTTCGATGTGATGTCGTAAACCACTCTCCCTATGCGCTTTACTTCGTTCGGTATGCGGCTCCCGGCCCTAGCAAGGACCCCCATGGGAAGCCTGGTCCAGTCGGCAGTCATGAAATCGTCGGTGGTCACTGACCTTAAAGCAAGAACATAGCCGTAGGTCCTGGCATCGCCCATGACCCCTACGCTCCTGGTATCCGTAAGCACTGCAAAATACTGGCTTGCAGCCTGGGGGAGAAGACCCTCAGCCGCAGCCTTGTCTATCTCTTCCCTGAATATCGCATCGGCATCTCTGAGGATTTCGAGCTTTTCTTTCGTCACCTCTCCTATGACCCTGATGCCAAGGCCGGGTCCCGGGAAAGGCTGCCTGGCGACAAGATATTCAGGAAGTCCAAGCTCTCTTCCGAGCTGCCTTACCTCATCTTTAAAGAGCATGCTCAGTGGCTCTAATATATCCTTAAAATCAACGTAGGCAGGAAGGCCCCCAACATTGTGATGGCTTTTTATGACCGCCGCATCGCCAAGACCCGACTCTATAACATCGGGGTAAATGGTCCCTTGAGCAAGAAAATCGACAGAACCTATCTTTTTACCGACTTCCTCAAATACCTTTATGAACTGCTTTCCTATGATCTTTCTTTTCTCTTCAGGTTCAGTCACTCCTTTGAGGGCTCTTAAGAATCTTTCCTCAGCGTCTATCCTCATGAAGTCTATGTCCCATTTTGAAAAGGCTGTCTCTACCTCGTCTGCTTCGTTTTTTCGCATCATACCATGGTCTACGAAAACGCAGGTAAGCTTATTCCCAACAGCCTCTGCAAGAAGAGCTGCACATACAGAGGAATCAACGCCTCCTGAAAGGGCAAGAAGGACACATCCATCGCCTACCTTCTCTTTGATCTCTTCTATTGATGCTTTTAGAAAGTCTTCCATGCGCCAGTCAGCTTTGCATTTGCAGACATCGAATATGAAATTCCTTATGATGCGGTCTCCGTATTCTGTGTGAGTCACTTCCGGATGGAACTGAACTCCGTAGAGGCCTTTTTCTTTGCATTCCATGGCTGCACAGGGACATACGTCCGTTTTTGCTGTCACCGTAAAACCTTCGGGAACAGTCTTTACATAATCCGTATGACTCATCCATACAGTGCTCTTTTTTGGGATCTGATCTGTGATCAAGGATACTTTTTCTATATCCAAAAAAACCTTTCCGTACTCAGATATACTCCCCGCAGAACAGATCTCTCCCCCTGCCATATATGCCATGAGCTGGTGTCCGTAGCATATGCCAAGGATGGGGATACCGGCATCAAGTATAGCCGGATCGAAATGAGGAGAATCCGGATCATATACACTGTTTGGACCTCCTGTAAATATGATACCGCTCCAGCCCTCTTCTTTTATTTTTCCAACTGAAGTGTTTTTATAGGATATTACCTCTGCATATACATGGTGTTCCCTGACCCTTCTTGCTATAAGCTGGTTGTACTGTCCTCCGAAATCGAGGACTAAGATCTGGTTTTGCATATTATCTCCTAAAAAGTAACCCTGATCGGCAGCATATTCACATCATATCGTAAAGTACAATAACAGAAAAATGCATTTTCTTAAAGGGGCATATGCAATCAAAGTTCAATATCTTCTTCTAAGGAAAGACCCCTTCCCTCGTACCTTTGGCGGTTATTCTCTATGAACTTTTCAACCTGCACAGAACATCTTCCCGTAAAAGATTTCGGATCGAGGAGATCTTCCATCTCCTCTTCGGTCATACCGAATGCTTCTTCCTTTGCAAGCTCGGAAATAAGGCTAAAGTCTTCGCCTTCCTTCATCTTTGATGTAGCTCTCATGGAAGCTTTCCTTAAAAGTTCATGGAGGACCTGCCTGTCGCCGCCTCTTTTTACTCCTTCCATCAAGATATTTTCTGTGGCTATAAACGGCAGATAGTCCTTTAAAGATCTCTCTATCACCTTCTCATTTACGACCAGACCCTTTGTTATGTTGAGCAGCAGTCTTAATACCGCATCTGCACAAAGGAAACCTTCAGCCATGGATATACGCCTATTTGCGGAATCATCAAGGGTCCTTTCGAGCCACTGGGTACTTGCGGTCTGCGCAGCATTCATCGCATCTGTAATGAGGTATCTTGAAAGAGAACAGACCCTCTCGCAACGCATGGGGTTTCTCTTGTACGCCATAGCAGAGGATCCTATCTGCCCTTCCTCAAAGGGTTCTTCTATCTGCCTGTCATGCTGAAGCAGCCGTATATCCTCTGCCATTTTGTATGTGCTTTGACCTATGGATGAAAGAACATTGAGTATCCTTGTGTCGACCTTTCTAGGATAGGTCTGACCGCATACATCAAATATCTCTTCGAAATCATGATCCTTTGCTATGAGCCGGTTCATTTCATCTATCTTCCTTTCATCGCCATCAAAGAGCTCCATGAAGCTGGCTTCCGTTCCCGTAGTACCTCTGCAGCCGAGGAACTTTATCTGCGACAAAGTAAAATCTATCTCATCGAGATCTGAAAGAAGGTCCTGCATCCAAAGACTTGCTCTCTTACCGACAGTAACAGGCTGAGCCGGCTGGTAGTGAGTATAGCCAAGGCAAGGCATTTCCCTATATTTAAAAGCAAAGTCCGACAGAGTTTCAAGAACACTGCAAAGCTCTGCACGTATACGGCGAAGAGCCTCTCTGTATATTATGAGATCACCGTTGTCTGTCACATAGCAGCTCGTAGCACCAAGGTGTATTATTCCGGCAGCTTTTGGAGCTGCCTTTCCGTAGGTATATACATGAGCCATCACATCATGACGGACCAGCTTTTCCCTTTCCTTTTCAGATTCAAAGTCAATATCGTCTATATGCGATTTAAGGTCCTCGAGCTGTTCTTCCGTTATGTTAAGACCGAGAGACTTTTGAGCCTTCGCAAGAGAATACCATAGTTTCCTCCATGTCCTCGCTCTTTCATATTGGGAGAAAAGTCTGAGCATATATTGAGATGCATAGCGCCCTGAAAGAGCTGATTCATATTTTTCGTACATCAGTTCAAGATGCCGGACACCGCTTCGGCATCCGGGTTTTCCTTTCTATTATCTATCTATATATTAATCCTTCTGGGACCTATGTATATATTCTTCTCTTTTTGGTCCCACAGAAATATATTCCACTCTGCAGCCTATGGAATCCTCTATGAACTGAACATAGTCTTTTGCTTCCTTAGGAAGATCATCCCACATCCTTGCGTTCGATATATCACAGTTCCAGCCCGGAAGATCCTCTATGACAGGCTGTGCCTTGTCAAGAGCATCAGGAAACGGGAAATTATCTGTTTCCTTTCCGTCAATGACATACTTCGTACATACAGGTATTTTATCCATGTATGAAAGCACATCAAGTTTAGTGACTGCCACAGAAGTTGCTCCTTGCATCCTGACTCCGTACCTTGTAGCAACTGCATCAAAAGCTCCGACCCTCCTTGCTCTTCCGGTCTTTGCTCCGTACTCGGCACCTGCCTCTCTGAGCTTTTCTGCTTCTTCACCCGTCCATTCGGTAACAAAAGGCCCTTCTCCGACACATGTTGAATATGCCTTAACTATTCCCAGGACCTTATCTATGCTCATCCAAGGCACTCCGGCCCCTATGGGAGCGTAAGCGGCAAGAGTATTAGAGGACGTAGTGAATGGATATATGCCCATATCAAGGTCTCTCAAGGCACCGAGCTGAGCTTCAAAGAGTATATTCTTTCCCTGTTTTTTTGCTTCTTCAAGGTAAAGCCCAGTATCGCATATATACGGCTTTAGTATATCGCCGTATTTTTTCAGATATGCCATGAGTTCTTCATAGCCTGTACCCTTATCACCGTATACTTTCTCTATGATCAGGTCCTTCCATTCAAGGAGGTCATTAGCATGGGCTGCAAGCTTTTCGGGATAAAAGAGTTCCCCTGCGAGTATGGTCTTTTTTTGGTATTTGTCAGAATAAAAAGGAGCAATGCCCTGCCTTGTAGATCCGTATTTTTTCCCTGCAAGCCTATCCTCTTCAAGACCGTCAAGTTCTCTATGCCATGGGAGAAGCAGGGATGCTCTCTCGCTTATCCTCAGATTCTTCGGAGATATATCTACTCCCTTTGATCTTAGTTCATCGATCTCAAAGCAAAGGTTCTCCATATCAAGAGCTACTCCGTTTCCGAGTATGTTCATGACGCCATCTCTCAAGATCCCTGACGGCAGCAGGTGAAGAGCGAATTTTCCCTTGTCGTTTACGACTGTGTGGCCTGCGTTTCCACCGCCCTGATATCTTACTACCACATCATATTTCTCTGAAAAAACATCGACCATACGGCCTTTTCCCTCATCTCCCCAGTTGATGCCTGCTATAACACTGTTCATATCGTTTCCTTTCCTAAATAGAATAAAAAGTGGGCAGCCGTAAAAAGTAAAGAAAGCGGCCGCCCCAAATGCTTATCCCTAGACAATCTTTCCTTCATTGCCCTGTCATCAAAGACAAGGGATCCGAAATACTCAGGTACATTCATTCTTTTCTCCATCCTTTCCAAGAAATAAAAAAAGACAAAGACGCCAAACTCTTAGACGTCTTTGTCTTAACGAAGTGAATATACTACTGCATCCTTTTAATGTCAATTATTTTTAAGGATTTTTTCCGCTGCTTCCTTTCTCGTTATCCTTTCATTCATAGCAAGGTGCTCTATATATTTGTGTGCATCTTCTTCAGAAAGACCTTTGCTTTCTATGAGATACCATTTAGCCCTGTTTACAAGCCGTATCTCCGCCATCTTTTCCTCTACAGTCGAATGCTTTTTCTTCTCTCCAAGAAGTCTCTCTATGCCGGAGCACACTATCCTTAGAGCTCTCGTAAACTCTTGAGCGCTCATCTGCCTTGGCATACAGGCCACGCCAAAAGAGATCACATCAAAATACATATCGTCATAGCGGTCTCTTTCAGCCATAAGAAGGACTGCCGATCTTCCCCTCCCCGATATGTCCAAAGCCAGTTTTTTCCCCTCACCGTCGTTTTTCCAGTTTATGAGGACTATATCGTAACTCCTTTCAAGAAGTTCCCTTCTGGCATCGCTGATGCTTTTTATCCATTTCACAGGATAGTATTCGTTGAAAGGAAGAATAGATGCGACCTGAGTATTGAATTTGTCGCTGCCGCATACAAGAAGTACGCTGTAGCTTCGGTCTCTGAATACCAATTCTTTGCTCCTATCTGCTTAGATATGCATCGATGATGCATTTTGGAAGCACTTCTCTTATGAAGCTGCTATCTGAAGCCTTCCTTTTTGCAACATCAAGGCTTTCAGGTAGCCTTTCGTACTTTTCGGTCTCCTGGGAGGATGCAGTGTCGAAATCTATGTTGCAGATCTCGGGCAGCCTTAAGTTTTTCTCGATACCGGATAGTCCTGCCTCTATAAGAAGGGCAAGAACTATATATGGGTTGGACATAGGATCTCCCGAACGAAGCTCTGCCCTGCAGATCCCTTGGGGACTCTTTGGGATCCTGATGAGCTGGGATCTGTTTTCGCCTGTCCATGAAACAAAGGCAGGAGCTTTCATCTTACCAAGCCTTGCGTAGGACTCTTCAAGAGGATCAAGGAACAAAGTCATTTCCTTGATCTTATCCATTATACCGGCGTTGACATTTTCCAGGAGTTTTGGATCCCGTCTGTCTCCCACCGAGTAGTTTATATGAAGCCCGTTGCCCGGTTCATTAGCAAGGGGCTTTGGCATGAAACTTGCATAAAGGCCGTTCCTTGCAGCTATGCTTTCAACGACGAACTTAAAAGTAAGGGCGTTGTCTGCCGCAGCCAGCGGATCTGAATACTTAAAAGCTATGCTGTTTTGCCCGGGACCCGCTTCGTGGAAGGAACTCTCAGGAAGTATCCCCATCTCCTCCAATGTGGTACATATATCTCTTCTTAGATTCTCTCCTTTGTCAAGAGGTGCTGTGTCCATGTATCCTCCCCTATCATAGGGAATGTCCGTCGGTTCTCCCTCATCATCCGTTTTAAAGATATAAAACTCAAGGGTCGGTCCAATATCAAAACTAATGCCTTTTTCTTTTGCCAAGGACGCAGTCTCTTTGAGTATCCTCCTGCAATCGGCTTCAAAAGGGGTCCCGTCCTCATAGGTTATATCGCAGTACATCCTTTCGACCTTGCCCGTATCAGACCGCCATGGGAGACTGCAAAAGGTGGCCGGATCCGGATGAAGGAAAAGATCAGCCTTTACAGTCATACCAAAGCTCTCTATAGCTGAAGCGTCTATGGGTATTCCGTATTCGAAAGCTCTTTTTAGTTCAGATGGCATTATTGCTACGTTCTTCTGCACTCCGAATACATCGCAAAAGGCAAGGCGTATGAATCTGACATCTTCCTCTTCAACATATTGAAGGACTTCATCTTTTGTATATTCCATTGTCTTGATCCTTTCCTTTGGTTCAATGAATGATATCGAAAAAACTTAAGAGACATTTCAAGTGACGTATGAAATATCCCTTAAGACCATGATCTATGCTGCTTCCATCCTGCCGCATAATAGAATTATATTAACACATTTAATGTCATTTGGAGAAAAAGTTGACAATACTTTTTTCTGGGTATATATTTCTTTTAGTAAAGCAAATCGCATTGGCAATGAAGCCGGCGGTCTGCTTTTTTTACTTTTTAAGGAGCAAACTATGAGCAGGGAGATAGATTGGAGCAAACTGGGTTTCGCTTATCTTAAGACAGATTATAGATATGTTTCTCGATATGTGGATGGAATGTGGGATGCAGGATGCCTGACAGAAGACGACAAAATAATTCTTTCAGAAAGTGCATGTATCCTGCAATATTCGCAGAATGTCTTTGAAGGAATGAAAGCGTATAAAACAGAAGATGAACATATAGTCATATTCCGGCCTGACCTCAACGCAGAAAGAATGATCACATCCTGCAAGAGGATGTGTATGCCGGTATTTCCAAAAGAAAGATTCCTTGAAGCTGTAAAGGATGTGGTCCTCGCAAACAAAGACTATGTTCCACCCTATGGAACAGGGGCATCCATGTACCTAAGACCCTTTATGTTCGGAAGTGATCCGACCTTGGGCGTAAAACCTGCTTCAGAATTTGAATTCAGGATATTTGCTTCACCCGTAGGACCCTACTTCAAGGGAAAAGCAAGGCCTCTTAATCTTCGCATATGTGATATGGACAGAGCCGCCCCAAAGGGAACGGGCGGAGTAAAAGCCGGTCTTAACTATGCTATGAGCCTTTTTGCAATAGATGAAGCACACCGATTAGGCTTTGATGAAAACCTTTACCTTGATCCAGCAGGAAGGAACTTTGTAGAGGAAACAGGAGGAGCCAATATCTTTTTTGTAACAAAAGATAAGAGGATAATCACTCCAAAATCAGACTCAATACTCCCATCTATAACAAGAAGATCCATGCTTTATGTGGCAAAAGAATACCTTGGTATCGAAGTAGAGGAAAGAAGGATAGCTGTAGATGAACTCGTAGATTTTGACGAATCAGGTCTTTGCGGAACAGCTGCGGTCATATCCCCTGTCGGAAGTATCACATATAAAGATCAGGTCATACAATTTCCTTCAGGTCTTCAAAAGGCCGGAGAAGTGACACAGGCAGTTTATGACACATTGACCGGCATACAAATGGGCAGAATAAAAGCACCTGAAGGATGGATATATACCATTGTGTAAACCTTCTTAATATAGGCACTTGAATACCATCATTCATTATTTACTTTTTAATCATTCGACAGTGAGGTGAAAAATGACCAAATATATATTTGTAACAGGCGGAGTCGTATCCGGCCTTGGCAAAGGTATCACGGCGGCTTCCATAGGGAGGCTTCTAAAGGCAAGGGGATATAAAGTAGCAGCTCAAAAACTGGATCCATATATAAACGTAGATCCCGGGACTATGAGTCCATATCAACACGGTGAAGTCTACGTGACTGAAGATGGAGCAGAAACAGATCTTGACCTTGGACACTACGAAAGATTCATCAACGAAGATCTGAACAGGTTTTCAAACCTCACCACAGGAAAAGTCTACAGCAATGTGCTTTTAAAAGAACGAAAAGGTGTATACCTGGGAAAAACCGTTCAGACCATACCCCATATCACCGACGAGATCAAATGCTTCATATACAAGGTGGGAACGGAAACTGATGCCGATGTGGTCATCACAGAGATCGGAGGCACCATAGGCGATATTGAAGGACAGCCCTTTATAGAAGCTATCCGGCAGATAGGCTATGAGGTGGGAAAAGAGAATTGCCTTTACGTCCATGTAACACTTGTACCCTATCTAAAAGCTTCCGGAGAACACAAATCAAAACCGACGCAGCACTCCGTAAAAGAGCTCCAGGGCATGGGCATAAGCCCTGATATCATAGTACTCAGATGTGATGAACCAATCACTGATGATAATATTTTCAGAAAGATCGCTGACTTTTGCAATGTAAAAGAGGACTGCGTCATAGAGAACCTGACACTTCCCATTCTCTACGAAGCACCTTTGGCATTAGAAGAAAAGGGTCTCGGTAAAGTGGTATGCAGAGAGCTTGGTATTGAAGATAGAACGGTCCACCTAAGAAGCTGGAAAGCCATGGTCGACAGCATCAAGGAAGCAAAAGGTACTGTAAAGATCGCCCTTGTAGGGAAGTATGTACAGCTACACGATGCATACCTATCAGTTACAGAAGCTCTAAAACATGCAGGCTTTGCTCTAAGCACCAATGTGGATATAGGCTGGATAGATTCAGAAGAGATAACAAAAGACAACTCAAGAGAAATACTATCTCCCTATGATGGCATCATAGTTCCGGGAGGCTTTGGAGACAGAGGCATAGAGGGTATGATAGAAACCGCAAGGTACGCTAGAGAAAACAAAGTTCCCTATTTTGGTATATGCCTGGGAATGCAGATAGAAGTAATAGAATTTGCGAGAAATGTTCTGGGTCTTAAGGATGCAAACTCAGGAGAATTCGATCCAGGCTCGCCCCACAAGGTCATTCACTATATCCCTGGTCAAAATGATGATATAGACAAAGGGGGAACCTTAAGGTTGGGTGCATATCCTTGTGTCGTTCAAGAAGGAACCACCATGGAAAGATGCTATGGACAAAAGATAATATCTGAGCGCCATCGCCATCGCTACGAGGTGAACAATGAGTATAGAGAAGCCTTCGAAAAGGCAGGACTTAGGATATCAGGACTATCCCCTGACGGGAGCCTTGTTGAGACCATGGAGATAAGCGATCTGCCCTTTTTTGTAGGCGTTCAATACCATCCGGAATTTAAAAGCCGCCCCAATCATGTCCATCCCCTTTTTAAGGGATTCATTGAAGCTGCTTTACAAAACGAATGAGAACGAAAAACTAGTTTCATTAAACAAGTATCTGTGTAAATGGATTTGCGGTCAATATGAAGTCACGATGGCAATCAAAAACCCGCCAAACCTTGAAATTACAGGGCTGGCGGGTTTATTGTCACTCCCACTCGATTGTGGCTACGGGCTTCGGTGAGAGGTCAAAGAGAACTCTGTTAACGCCCTTTACCTCTGCTGTGATCCTGTTGACAAGTACCATCATAAGATCCCAGGAGAGCACTGCCGGTGTAGCGCTGGTTGCATCGATAGAATTTATGGCTCTGATTATTACCGGCCATTCAAAGGTACGCTTGCCGTCCTTAATACCGGTCGACTTGATATCAGGAACGACTGTGAAGTACTGCCATACCTGGCCCTCAAGTCCTGCCTTTGCAAACTCTTCGCGAAGTATTGCATCTGACTCTCTTACAGCCTCGAGCCTGTCTCTTGTGATAGCTCCTATGCATCTTACACCAAGGCCTGGACCCGGGAATGGCTGTCTGTATACCATATTGTCAGGAAGTCCGAGTTCTTTACCAACAAGTCTTACCTCGTCCTTGTAAAGGAACTTGACCGGCTCTACAAGCTCAAATTTTTTCATGTTTTCAGGAAGACCGCCCACATTGTGGTGTGCTTTGATCCCGTCCTTTGATTCAAGGATATCAGGATATATGGTCCCCTGACCGAGGAATCCTACTCCCTCGAGTTTCTCTGCTTCCTCTGCAAAGATATCTATAAAGATCTTTCCTATGATCTTTCTCTTTGATTCAGGATCATCTACTCCTGCAAGTGCGTCAAGAAATCTGTCCACTGCATCCACATAGATGAGATTTACATCGAACTGCTCTCCGAATACCTTGCATACCTGCTCCGGCTCTCCTTTTCTCAAGAGACCGTGGTTTACATGTACGCAGCTTAGATTCTTTCCGATAGCTTTGGATATAAGAGCTGCGCAAACGGAACTGTCAACTCCTCCTGAAAGAGCCAGAAGCACTTTTCCGTCTCCTACCTGTGCTTTAATTTCCTTTACTTGATTGTCTATGAACGATCTTGCCTGCTCCGGAGTCTGTATTCTCTCAAGAGATTCAGGCCTTACGTCATTTGGCATATTGATACCTCCTAATTATTTGAACAGCACCCTCTACCGGAATGTAAAGGGTGCCAAATTTTAAACTATAATTATCTATTCACTTTGTCCTTGAGGATGACATCGTGAGCTCCGCCCTCAACGATAGATGTGGCGGACACAAGGGTGAGTTTAGCGTTGACCTGCATTTCCTTGATGGATAAAGCTCCGCAGTTGCAGAAAGTGCTCTTGACTTTTGCGAGGCTCTTTTGTACTCCGTCAGAAAGCGGTCCTGCATAAGGTACATATGAATCAACGCCCTCTTCAAAGGTCAGCTTTGAATCGCCGCCAAGGTCATATCTTTGCCAGTTACGAGCTCTGTTAGAACCTTCGCCCCAGTACTCCTTTACATAGGAGCCGTTGATCATGAGTCTTGCTGTAGGAGATTCATCATATCCTGCAAAGTATCTACCCATCATGAGGAAATCTGCTCCCATTGCAAGAGCAAGCGCCATGTGGTAGTCATAAACTATTCCTCCGTCAGAGCAGATAGGTACGTAGATCCCGGTCTCCTGATAATACTTGTTCCTCTCCTGAGCAACATCGATAACAGCAGTCGCCTGACCTCTTCCTATACCCTTTGTTTCCCTTGTGATACAGATAGATCCACCGCCAATGCCGATCTTTACAAAGTCAGCTCCGCACTCAGCAAGGAACCTGAAGCCTTCAGCATCTACTACGTTTCCTGCACCGACCTTTACTTTGTCGCCATAGTGCTCTCTGATCCATGCGATGGTCCTTTTCTGCCATTCGGTATATCCTTCTGAGCTGTCTATACAAAGGACGTCTGCGCCTGCTTCAACGAGAGCCGGTACTCTTGTTTCATAATCCCTTGTATTTATGGCTGCACCGACTACGAATCTCTTTTCTTCGTCAAGAAGTTCAAGTGTGTTTGATTTATGAGAATCGTAATCTTTTCTGAATACGAAATATTTAAAGTTTCCTTCCTTATCAAGAATAGGAAGAACATTGAGCTTGCGGTCCCAGATTATATCATTAGCTTCTGCAAGGGTTATTCCTTCCTTTGCAGTCACCAGCTTATCGATCGGTGTCATGAACTCTGCTACCTTAGTTTTTGGATCGAGTCTGCTGACTCTGTAGTCCCTGCTTGTAACAAGACCCAGCATCTTGCTGTCAAGACTTCCGTCTTCCGTTACGGCTATTGTAGAGTGACCCGTCTTATCCTTGATCTTCAGCATTTCTTCAAGAGTGTTATCCGGTCTTACATTTGTGTCTGAACTTACAAATCCCGCTTTGTAGGCCTTGACTCTTGCGACCATTGCAGCTTCCGATTCAACGCTCTGAGAACAGTATATAAAAGAAATACCGCCTTCTTTGGCAAGCGCAATAGCCAGGTTCTCACCTGATACAGACTGCATGCATGCCGAAACCAGCGGTATGTTCAGCTTAATGGAAGGTTCTTCACCCTTCTTGTATTTTACAAGAGGCGCAGAGAGATCTACATTGGCCGGAATGTTGTCCGGCCCGGAATAGCCCGGAATGAGCAGGTACTCGTTAAATGTTCTTGATGGTTCATCGTAATACTTTGCCATTTGTGTCTCCTGATATTTAGTCCCTAAAAAATGTTTATTGCGGTATTATACCACCTCTGTGATATAATTGGAACGAGGTATTTACAAATGATTAAGGAAATTTTCATAAAGAATTTTGAAGACCTGATGCCCCTTTTTTCTGAGGACCAATACAATCCGGATATAAAGAGGTACAGAGGATCCTATCTTTACAGAGGAGTTCCCAGAACTTCATACAAAATGATCACTACTCTGGCAAGGAACTGCAAGGATAAAAAGAGATTCCTTGAGCCATCCATACTGAGGAATTTTACCAAGTATGCAAGTCTTGACGACCCTACGCTGAAAGATTCCGTATGGAGACAGATGATGGCTGGGCAGCATCACGGACTTCCGACGAGGCTTCTTGATTTTACCCACTCTCCCCTAATTGCACTTCACTTTGCTGCAGTCAACGAGATAAGCGAGTCTGAAGATGAAGACTGCGTAGTGTGGCGTATAGATATGGCTGAGATCCACAGCCTGCTTCCAAACAGATACAGAGGCCTTATCAAAGAGAGCAAAACGAAGATATTTTCTCTCAGCATGCTTGAAGAGACTGCCTCGACCATAGAACAATATGATGAAGATATGGGAGATCATTCCATGGTCATCGTTGAGCCAAGCTCCATCGATGAAAGGATAGTCAATCAATATGCTTTCTTTGCAGTAGTTCCCACAGACATAGATGATATAGAGGATTTTCTCGATAAGAATACAGAAAATACAGTACGATATATCATCAGTAAAGATCTTAAATGGAGGATCGCCGATACCCTTGACGCTTTCAACATTTCTGAAAGGATCATGTATCCGGGGCTTGACGGACTGTCAGCCTGGATAGCAAGGCACTACTATGTAAGAGATTAAAGCACAAAAGGATTTAATGCGTCTGATTAAAAAAGCCCAAGGCTTAAGGCTTTGGGCTTTTAAATGCTTATTCGTATGTTGCTGTCCTTATAGTATATATCTGGCGTCTTAGATCGTCCTTGCTCCATATGACGGGCACCGGATAAAGAGGATTTGCTTCCTTGTCTGCCCATTCTATGATCTGGTCTATATCTTCATCCTTTATGCAGTCAAAGCCTGCAGGAAGACCCATCTTTTTCTTCATGTCGTCTATCCATGCTATAAAGGCAAGAGCTTTTTCTTCTTCATTTGCGCCTTCCATTCCGCACACATCTGCAAGATCAGCAAGTTTTGAATAGACCGAGCTTCCGAACTGCCTCATGACGTGAGGAAGGATAACTGACATGGCAAGTCCGTGTGCTACGCCGTATAGGCCTCCTAGTGTATGACCTATGGCATGTACATAGCCAACGCAGCCTCTTGTGAATGCTCTTCCTGCATAGAATGCTGCATACTGCATCTTTTCTCTTGCTTCAAGATCCGATCCGTCTTCGTATGCTCTAAGGAGATACTGATGGATAAGCTTTACTGCATCCTTAGCCATCGTGTCCTCTACATTTGTATTGTATGTGTGGTTCGTATATGCCTCTACAGCATGGCACAGGGCGTCCATACCTGTCGTTGCCGTAACGAAGGGCGGAAGTCCCATTGTAAGTTCCGGATCAAGCACTGCATATTTAGGAAGTATTGCAGGATCCATGATGCTTGCTTTATGATGGGTCGCCGCTTCGGTTATAACTGCAGCTACAGTTGTTTCTGATCCTGTTCCGGATGTGGTAGGTACTGCCCAGAAAGGAACTATCTTTTTGTGGACCTTCAGTATTCCCTGAAGTTTTGCAACAGTCTTGTTTGGATGTGCGATCTTTGCTGCAATTCCTTTAGCGCAGTCCATTGGTGATCCGCCGCCAAAAGCAATTATCCCGTCACATCCATTTTCAAGATATGCTTTGTAACCGGCTTCCACATTAAGGTCTGTAGGATTAGGCTGAACATCTGCAAATACTGAATACTTAAGTCCTGCCTCATCCATTGCGTCCATCAGACTCTTTGGAAGTCCGATATTTACAAGTCCCTGATCGGTAACAAGAAGCACGTTCTTTACGCCTTTGTCAAGAATGATCTTTGGCAGTTTATTGATGCTTCCGGGTCCTTCTGATACAAGTTCGGGTGTTCTGTATCCAAGAAAATAGTTTGCCACCTTCATGACTGCCTGAAATACTCTGCAGTATATTTTGCCCATCTTTTTTCCTCCTTTAGGTCTTACTATATGATCAGGTGTCGTCCCAGGTCTTACCATGGTTATTGCCCCTATGGGACACACTTTCTCGCATATACCGCATCCTATGCATGCTGCTTTATCTGTCTGCTCGGCTATGGTATGTATATCCCCTTTATACCTTGGCGATGTCAGCCCAAGGCAGTCTTTAGGACAATTCTCTATACATACACTGCATCCTGCGCAGCTAATGACATCTATATATGGTACAAGTTTTTCTTTTGCCATTTTTTTTATCCTCCGCACACAGGACTCATGAGCATCACCTTGTCTCCGTCTTTAAGCTTTGCTCTTTTATTTGACTGTTTTCCGTTTATGACCACTATGCATCCGTCTATATCTTTAGCAGTGATCTTTGTCTTAGGATCTACTTTCTTTGCTTCTTCAAGGAGTATGGGATAAAGATCCTTTACAGTGCTTGCATTTGCTTCAAGTGACTTGATCCCTGTATCCAGCCTGAACAATCCGTATAGTTCGACTTTTACCATTTTAGTTTTCCTCTATTCTCAGCTTTCTTAAAGCAGCTCTTGTCGGTATGCCGTTTTCGTCCCAGTGCCTTGCTTTATAGTAGGTCTTTTTCATTTTTTCAAGAGGTACTTTAGTAGTTTGGTCTTTTGGATCCTGAGGAATGTCAGTGAGCCTTGCCGGAAGTGTATCGTCTTTAGATGATATACCGAATCTTGTATTCAGCGCTCTTTCCATGGTATATCCTCTTTCGCCTATACGGACATATTTTCCAAAATTCATGGGCATGCCAAGAGCATATTTTACTCCCTTCGTGTGCTGGAACACAGGAAGATGTATAGCAAGTCCTGATGAACACCTGTTTATGAATCTAAGCGCCCACCCTATATGAGGTATAGCCTTGTTTGCTATGGTCGCGATCGCTCCGTTTGGCCTTGTTATGAGGAATCCCGGGAAAAAGCCATAGGATGTAAAGAGGCATTGCCCTGCAGCAGATATGGTCTCCATAAGGTCCTGGAAAAGCATTGTGAAGTCTGCCTTTGCCTTTGGTGTCTGAGGATCCGTAAAGAGTCCCAATCCTTCGACTATTACCAGGTATCCGCCGTTTAAGTGGCATCCGCCTCTGTTTGATACAGCGTAGCCAAGACCCTGACCGACAGCTCTTCTTGGCTCATAGGCTGCAAGCTCAAGTCCTTTGGAATTGATAGCAAATTCTTCTCCGCCGTACTTCTTTGAAAGGATCCTGCTTCCTTCAGCAAGCTCATCTCCTATGCCTTGGCGGTGAGCTATCATGTCCCAGACCTTAGAGATCTTTTCTGTCTTTCCGAACTCAAGGCCGTTTTCCCACAAACCCTTTTCATTAGCTTCCATGGCCCATGCAAGAGTAGATGCAGATGATATAGTATCCATGCCAAGCTCATCGAGCTCGTAATTCCATCTCAGGATATTCTCCATGCTGCTGTTAAGTATCCCTCCGCCTAGGAGTCCTAAGGTCTCAAGTTCCGGTCCCTTGACTTCCTTACCGTCTACAAGGACTGTCCTTGCACACTTGATAGGACATGTAAGGCAGCCTTTATTCACTATGTTGAATTCTTCTGCTAAGGTCTCACCGCTTACCTTGTCAAAGTCTTCGAACTGCCCGTAGTTATAGTTCTTTGTAGAGAGCATAGACCTCATCTGCATTTGGCTCACAAGTCCTGCCGTCCCAAGTCTTGGGAGTTGATTCCCTGTAAGTGGATGGTTCCTAAGGTATCTAAACCACTTCTTGTTCCATTCCTTTGCCTTAACAGGATCGGCTACAGGTATCTGTTTATTACCAGTTACAGTGATCCCTTTTAGGTTCTTCCAACCAAAGATTGCGCCTATGCCGCCTCTTCCGTTGACTCTTTCATCGGATATTACCGATGCAAACTTTACAAGGTTTTCTCCTGCAGGTCCTATGCAAAGCTGCGCATGCTTTACTTTCCTTCCGCCCTTAGAAGCATATATGAGCTCAGACATTCTTTCCTGAGCCTCGCTTGTCTTAAGTCCCCATAGATCATCAGCATTATGAAGAGTGAAATTATCTCCGTTGATCTCAAGCCAGGAATGCTCCTTGCAGCGACCGACCAATATAAGGGCATCAAAGCCTGCTTTCTTAAGATAGTAACCAAATCTCCCGCCGCTGTTGGATGATGTAGTGATACCTGTCTGCGGAGAGATGGCTGATATATCGAATCTCGATGATGAAGGAACGCCTGTCCCTGTCAAAGGGCCTGTACTGATTATGATCATGTTTTCTTCTGAAAAGGCTTTTTCATTGCCTGTGTAATTGTCATACATGATCTTAGCAGCAGCGATCTTGCCGCCTATGTACAGCTCTCTTTCTTTGTCTGTCCACGGATAATCGCTTAATGTACCTGTCGAGAGGTCAAATTTTGCGATCCTTCCCATGTATCCTGAATATTTGCTTGTCATAAATATTTCCTCAATCTAAAGGATTCTGTGTACCTTTCGATTATATCATATAGAGATTACATATATTAATATATTTTACACAATTTACTCGAGTGTCCAAATAATGTATATCAAATGCCTTCTCAGGTTCGATTCCTTTCGTAAGACTAAAAAAGCCTGCTTACGCAGGCTCTTGCTGGTGCGGTTAACAGGAATCACGCGGGGCCCCTGCCCCACTGAAATCTCTCGCAGAAGATCTGCTCGAACATTTGCTAAAAATGCTCCACCGGAGCATTTTATTAACGCAAATGCCTTCTCAGGTTCGATTCCTTTCGTAAGACTAAAAAAGCCTGCTTACGCAGGCTCTTGCTGGTGCGGTTAACAGGAATCGAACCTGCACGGAGTTTTCCACAGGAACCTAAATCCTGCGCGTCTGCCAATTCCGCCATAACCGCATATTGACTTTGTATGGGCCCATCCTCACAGACGGGCCTCTTCATCGGATCCGCAAATTGGGCAAGATCCGTAAAAAAAGGACCGGCGCTTAAGCGCAGGCCCTTTATATGGTGACCCCACCGAGAATTGAACTCGGGTTACCGCCGTGAAAGGGCGATGTCTTAACCTCTTGACCATGGGGCCGTACTAGAAAAACCCGCGGCTTCCTACTTTCCCAGGTCGCTTCCAACCAAGTATCATCGGCGATGAAGAGCTTAACTACTGTGTTCGGGATGGGAACAGGTGTGACCTCTTCGCTATTACCACGAGATTTTTCTAAATGAAGATATTTATGTACCTTCAAAACCAAACAATGCGTTTCAAAGTGTTTACCTGAACCATTGGTCAAGTGTTCGACCTATTAGTATCGGTCAGCTGAATGCATCACTGCACTTACACCTCCGACCTATCAACGTGATAGTCTCTCACGGGTCTTATCTCTAAGAGAAGGAAATCTATTCTTGTGGG
>JAZQCD010000013.1:0-118445 GCA_045546135.1 Anaerovoracaceae bacterium | reverse complement strand
GCTATCATGATCCATTCAAAGGAAAAGGATCCTTCTGAGATCAAGGAGTTCATCAAGAAGTTCAGAGAGACCAATGTGCTTACACCTATAGTCCTCGTTCCGACTACGTTCAATACTGTTTATGAGGACGAATGGAAGGCTATGGGAGCAAACATAGTCATATATGCAAATCAGCTCACAAGGACAGGATTCCCTGCAATGCAAAATGCTGCAAAGCTCATCCTTGAAAATCACAGAGCAAAGGAGTGCGACGATATCTGCATGCCAATAAAGGATATAATCACACTCATACCGGAAGAGTAGGAAATAACTTATGCCAGACATTAAAGTGCCAGACATCAAATTGCTTGACTGCACCCTAAGAGACGGTGGCAATGTCAACAACTGCCTCTTTGATACATATACTCCTCACGTGATACAAGGCCTTGTAGATGCAGGTCTTGATATAGTTGAGGTAGGTTTCATAAGAGATGTAGAATATGATCCAAGGAAGACCATATATACAAAGGCTGAGGATTCATACAATATCCTAAAAGATATAGACAGAAAGCAGGCTTTGTTCTCAGTTCTTGTCGAAGCAAAAGAGGATGTGACTAAGCAGTTCCCCATAGCAAAGATGAAATATACAGACCAAAGCGGTCTTGATCTTATCAGAGTTTGTATTTGGGAAAGACTCATGGAAGACCACCTTGAATATTGCAGGATGGTCAAGGACTATGGTTACAACATAACCATTCAGCCTACAGCAGTCGCTCACTACAGCGATGAAAAGTTCATAAGACTTTGCGAAGCAGCAAACGAGATACAGCCATTTGCTCTTTACCTTGTAGATACTTTCGGTACTCAGTCATCTACACAGATAATGCACCTTTCAGAGCTTGCAGATAAGCATCTTGACAAGAATATAAGGCTTGGATATCACGGCCATAACAACAAGATGCAGGCTCTTGCATGCGCTGAGAGCTTCCTTAGGATGGGAATGGACAGAGGTCTTAACCTTGACGGAAGCATCGGCGGCATGGGCAAAGGCCCCGGCAACCTTCAGACAGAAGTCATCATGGACGATCTTAACGAGATGTACGGCATGAACTTTGACGTAGAAAAGATCTGTATACTTTATGAAAAGTATATCAAAGAGTTCTATAAAGAGGATTTCTGGGGATATTCCATGTATCACTTCATAGGTTCAAGAGAGATAGCTACTCAGTACTATGCTTCTTACTTTATGGAGAAAGATTACGGTGAAGAAACTTTCATCAAGTTCCTTAAGGGAATGGATATACTCAACAAGGGCAGATTCTCTGCGCAGCTTGTTGAAGACAGGCTTAAGGAGCTTGGCCTCAAATGATCAAAGTTTCTGACTATATAGTAAAAGTACTTGAAAAAGAGGGCATAGACCATATATTCGGTATCCCCGGAGTCGGATGCGGGCACCTTGTAGATTCTTTAAAGAAGAGCAATATAAAGAATCACATCGTTTATCATGAACAGGGTGCTTCATTCATGGCATGCTCCTATGCCCAAAGTACAAAGAATATGGGTGCTGCATATGTTACTGCAGGTCCCGGCGCTACAAATCTCATCACAGGTATAGCAAATGCCTATGTAGACTCTATACCTGTTTTATTTATTGTCGGAAACAAGGATATGGATACTCTTAAGGGCGATCTTCCCATAAGGCAGATGGCTTCTCAGGAGATAGATATCGTCGATGTTGCAAGGCCCATTACAAAGTGGTGTTGCCAGGTAAAGTCCATAGATGAAGTAAGATATTCTTTGGAAAGATGCATCTACGAAGCAAAGAACGGCAGGCCCGGTCCTGTGCTTCTTGATATTTCAAGCACTTTCCTTAGGATGGACTTTGATGAGACCAAAGGAGGATTCGTCCCGGGTGAAAAACTAGAGTCAGATCCTGCTTTGATCATCGATGCTCTTAATGCTTCAAAGAAACCTCTCATACTTGCAGGCGGCGGTATAAAGCAGGCAGGACTTTCTGAGGATATAAAGTACATATCAGAGAAACTCAATATCCCTGTAGTTACAACCGTCGTAGCCTTTGATGAGTTCTTTGATCATCAAAATTATTTTGGTTTCATAGGAGTTGACGGAGACAAGTCTGCAAACAATGCTGTTAAAGAATGCGACCTCTTAATAACTTTAGGCGCAAGGCTAAATATAAAGCAGCTTGGAAAGAAGAGAGAAAACTTTGCTCCTAATGCTAAGATCATAAGAGTCGATGTTGACGCAGGAGAACTCAGCTATAGAGTCGGAAAAGAAGAGAGCATAAATGCTGATCTTACGGTCCTTGTTCCAAAGCTCAAAGACAGGATATCAGAAATAAGTCCTAAAGAACTTTGGGCATCAAGACCTGAATTTAAAGCTGTCGCAGGCGGAAACGAGTTTTCTGTAGAGATGGCAAGCGCTCTTTGCAAGAAGCTTCCTGAAGACCTTAATATTTGCCTTGGCATAGGAAGTCACAGAAGGTGGTTCCTTGCAGCAAGGGATATAAAGAAGGGCTGGAAAGTATTTCAGTCTGCAGGCCTTGCATCTATGGGATATGCTCTTCCTGCAGCTATAGGAGCAGTGCTTGCTGACGGAAGGCCGTCTGTCTCAATAGACGGAGACGGCGGTTTCCTTATGAACATGCAAGAACTTCAGATGATCAAAAGAGAGCATCTTCCTGTGACTATTGTCGTATTTAATAACCACTGCCTTGGCGAAGTAATGGAGTTCCAAAAGACTGTCTTTGACAAGAATTATTTCGGAACTACTGAGGATACAGGTTATCTTGCGGCAGATCAGGAAGGCATAGCTAAAGCCTTTGATCTTAAGTATACGAAAGTAACTGAAGTTTCTCAGATCGAAGGACTTGATATAGATTTTAAGGTCCCTAATCTCATAGAGATAATGGTACCTGACAATATAGAGGAATAATTATGAGAATTTATGATCCTGTAAAGGTCTACTTTGAAAAAGATTGCCTTTCAAAATACGGGAACGAGATACCGGGAGAAAGGATACTTATCCTGACCGGAAGACATTCTTCAAAAGCGAACGGTTCACTTGATGAACTTAAAAGCGTTCTTTCTGGCAGAGAACTCTTTGTTCTTGATGAAGTCGGAGCAAATCCTACGCTTTCATTTGTTTGCGATGCTGCAGACAGATTTAGAGACAAAGACATAGACTGCGTAATCGGCCTTGGCGGAGGCTCATCCATAGACGCTGCAAAGGCAGTAGCAGTGCTCCTTGCAAATGATAAGGACGCTGATATAGAAAAACTCTTTTATGCTGACAGGAATGCTGCCCATCTTCCCATAGTAGCTATTCCTACGACTTGCGGTTCAGGATCTGAAGTAACTCCTTTTTCTGTCATCACAGACGAAAGGGTGGGCATGAAGAGGACCATATTCACTCAGCTTTTTGCATGCCTTGCATTTGCAGACTATAAATATCTAAAGACTATGCCATACAAAGAATGCGTATCTACTTGCTTTGACGCTATGGCGCACAATATAGAAAGCTATTTGTCAGCAAACGCAAATACATTCAACAGACTCAATTCTGTTAAGGGTCTTCATCTTTTCAGAGATATAAAGGATTGCCTGGTATCTAAGGATGCATATGCAATGACAAAGGATACAGACTTTGAGAAGATGATGGGAGCAGCTCTTATGGGAGGATATGCGATCACTGTAAACACGACTACGATCCCTCACGGACTTGCAAACAGAGTGCCTCATGAACTTAATATCCCTCACGGACTTGCAGTTTTAATGTTCATCCCGGGCTTTATGAGGCAGTACGACGATCAGGGCGCTGTTTCAAAACTTCTTGAGTACATAGGATTTGAATCGATGGACAGTTTTGAAGAATATATCCTAAAAGTCACAGGACCGCTTGAGATACCAAAGACTCTTTGGGAAGATATTTCAAGCAAGATGCTAAGCGATACGCATAAATTAAAGAGTTATCCTTATGTACTCACAAAGGAAAAGCTTGATGCATATCCCTGCAAGCTTATGAAACTTGTATAGAAAATATTGATGGAGATAAAGAAATGGAATACGAAAACAGAGAAAGTTTAGGACTTAAAGAAGGCGAAAAGCTCGTATATGTACCAATGGCAGCTGACATTGTTCACCCCGGTCATATCAATATACTCAAGAATGCAGCAAAGCTCGGCGCAGTAATGGTAGGACTCTTTACAGATGAAGCAATTATCAGTTACAAGCCTGCTCCATATATGAATTTTGAACAAAGAGAGATAGTCATAAATGAGATCAAAGGAGTCAGATTCGTAGTACCTCAGGTCTCTAAGGACTATAAGCCAAACCTTCGCAAATTCAAACCTGACTACATGGTACACGGAACCGACTGGAGAGAAGGACCTCTTGCTCAAGTAAGACAGGAAGCTATCGACCTCATCGGCGAATGGGGAGGAGAAGTTGTAGAGATCGAATATACACAAGGTATCTCTTCATCTAAACTCAAGAAAATGGTCAAAAAAGAGGCAAAGTAATGGATATCAGCAAAATGATAAATATCCTTGGCTCTGACTTTTTCGTAGGAGTTCCGGATTCTCAGCTTAAGGATCTTTGCAGCTATCTTCTTGCAACTTACGGCACAGATCCAAAGCATCATATCATCGCTGCAAATGAAGGGAACTGCGCTGCCATAGCTGCAGGTTATCACCTTGCAACAGGAAAATATCCTGTCGTATATATGCAGAATTCAGGTGAAGGAAATATAATCAATCCTGCTGCAAGCCTTCTTAACAAGAAGGTCTACGGCATCCCTGTCATCTTCATCATAGGATGGAGAGGAGAACCGGGGATCCATGATGAACCTCAGCACATTTATCAGGGAGAAATAACATTAAAGCTTCTTGATGTCATGGGCATCAGGCATTTCGTCATAGACAAAGAAACATCAGATGAGACCCTGGAAAAAGCATTTGAAGATCTGAAAACCGACCTTGAAGAAGGAAAAGACATAGCTTTCGTAGTTAAGAAGGGAGCTCTGTCAGGCGCGCCGTCTTACAGCTACAAAAACAGTTATTCCATGACGAGAGAAGAAGTCATAAGGCATATAACTGAAGTATCCGGAAATGATCCTATAGTCTCAACTACAGGAAAAGCCAGCAGAGAACTTTTTGAAATAAGAGAAGCAAAAGGGCAGGGTCATAAATATGATTTCCTGACTGTCGGTTCTATGGGACACAGCTCTTCGATAGCTCTTGGAGTAGCGCTCCAAAAAGAAGACAAAAAGGTATGGTGCATTGACGGAGACGGAGCGCTTCTAATGCACATGGGCGCTGCCGCTATAATCGGAAGCATCAAGCCAAAGAACCTTGTTCATGTAGTTATCAATAACGAAGCTCATGAATCAGTTGGCGGCATGCCTACAGTTTCAGGAAGTGCCGATCTTGTAGAAATAGCAAAGGCTTGCGGATATCAAAAAATTTTCAGAACTGAAAGCTATGATGAGCTTGATAAAGTGCTTGCCAAAGCAAAGGATTCTGACTGCCTTACATTCATAGAAGCAAGATGCGCTATAGGAGCAAGAGCAGATCTTGGTAGGCCAACGACCACTGCAGTAGAAAACAAAGAAGCCTTTATGGCATATCTTAAGGAAGAATAAAGGACAAGTATATTTAAAAGATAATGTCTGAAAAGAGATTCGACAATTTAGACGGTCTAAGGACCATAGCATGCTTTGGCATAATACTGATGCATATAAGAGCAAATACTGCATTCGTATTGCCTGCTGCTATGGATACTTTTGTAATGTCCTTAACGCACTTCGTTGCGCTTTTCCTCATGATAAGCGGATTTGGAATGTTCTGCGGATATTATGACAGATTCAAAGACGGAAAGATGGATCTTAATTCTTTCTATACGAAGAGATACAAAAAGATACTTCCTTTCTTTGCTATTCTCATTGTTTTAGACCTCGTCATCGATTTCAGCATAAAGCATCTCATAGAAGGACTTACGGAACTTACTCTCATATTCGGACTCCTTCCAAACAATGAACCGGAAGTCATAGGAGTAAGCTGGACTTTAGGCGTCATATTCCTTTTCTATATGCTCTTTCCTTTTATGGTATTCCTTTGCTACACAAAGAGAAGGGCATGGATCTCTTTTGGGATAAGCATAGCATTGTCTCTATTTTGCTCATTCTATTTCTTTACTGATAAGTTTGTTATAGCAGGATTTTCACCAAGGCATAACTTCCTTTACTGCCTGCCATGGTTCCTTGCAGGAGGACTGGTGTATCTGTATATAGACAATATCAAAGCTTTCATTTCAAAGATAAGATGGATATGGCTTTTGCTTTGCATAAGCTTATCCGTAGGCTGGTATTTTACTCCTTCACACATTGGAGATGCAGACATATATATGCTCAAGAACCTATTTGTGTTCATGCCATGGCTCATGTATGCTGTGAGCGTAAAATCGTCCATTTTAAGCAACAAAGCAGCATCTTTCTTTAGTTCTATAAGCCTTGAGATATACCTTGCTCATATGGTCTGTTTCAGAGTTTTAGAGAGATTAAAACTCATATATATTGCAGGAAAGGGACCTCTGGGACTCATAGTTATATGGTCCTTAGTTGTTGCGATCCTTGCTATAGCCATATGGATATATAAATACCTTACAGGAAGGATATTTAAAAGCAAATGAAGATATTCGTAACCGGTGTATGCGGACAGCTCGGACACGACTGCGTAAACGAACTCATAAGAAGAGGACATGAAGTAATAGGATCTGACATACATGAAAAATACTCAGGTACAAATGACGGAAGTCCTGTCACTATAGCTCCTTATGTAAAGCTCGATATCACTGATAAAGAAGCCGTCCAAAAGACACTTAATGATATTCATCCCGATGCAGTGATACACTGCGCTGCATGGACTGCAGTAGATGCTGCAGAAGATGAAGAAAACAAAGCTAAGGTCGATGCCATAAACCATTTTGGCACTGAACATATAGCTAAAGCCTGCAAAAGTATAGATGCTGCTATGATGTACATAAGCACTGATTATGTATACAACGGCAAAGGCGAAAGACCCTGGGAACCTGATGACAAATGCTTTGAACCTCTCAATGTTTACGGCAGGTCCAAACTTGATGGAGAACTTGCAGTATCAGCTAACTTAAATAAGTTTTTCATAGTTCGCATAGCTTGGGTATTCGGACTTTCCGGAAACAACTTTATAAAGACTATGCTAAAGGTGGGAAAGACTCATGATACAGTCAGAGTCGTAGACGATCAGATAGGAACTCCTACATATACTCTGGACCTTTCGAGACTACTTGCAGACATGATAGAATCAGATAAATACGGTTACTATCACGCTACCAACGAAGGGGGATATATATCCTGGGCTGACCTTGCAGAAGAAAGCTACCGTATAGCCGGAATGGATACTAAAGTAGTAAGAGTAACTACTGAAGAGTACGGTCTAAGCAAAGCAGCAAGACCTGAGAATTCAAGGCTTTCCAAAGCAAAACTTATAGAAATGGGATTTACACCTCTTCCTGATTGGAAGGATGCAGCTAAAAGATATATAGACTGCATCAAGGATACGATATAAATATCAAATATGGATCTACCAGATATTAAGTAAGTAATACAGATCGGAAAAGATATGGAAATAACGACATATAAATTCGACATACACGGAGATGAGAGGGGTCAGCTCATATCTCTTGAAGAGTTCAAAAACATCCCCTTTGATATCAAAAGAGTATATTACATGTATGACACAGGAGAAGGTGTCGTAAGAGGTAAACATGCTCACAAGAGCCTAGAGCAGGTGCTCATCTGCATGCACGGAAGCTGCAAGATAAGGCTATTTGACGGTCATGAAGAAGAGATAGTAACTCTTGACAGGCCTGACGTTGGACTTTATGTCTCCAATGCAATGTGGAGAGAAATGTTCGACTTTTCAAAAGATGCAGTACTTGTAGTACTTGCATCAAAACTTTATGATGAATCAGATTACATCAGAAACTACGATGAGTTTTTGAAATATATAAAAGAAAAAGAAGAAGGAAAGAAATAATGAAAGTTCCATTTGTAAGCTTTCTTCCTATGGAGAAAGAACTTGATAAAGAATTAAGAGGAGCATTTGAAAGAGTATACGAAAGATCCTGGTACATTGAAGGTGAAGAAGACACTGCTTTTGAAAATGCTTTTGCAAAGTATATAGGAAAAGAGTATTGCGTAGGCGTAGGCAACGGTCTTGAAGCTATAGTCCTTGCTCTTAAAGCCCTTGGAATAGGCGAAGGAGACGAAGTTATCGTTCCTTCAAATACATATATTGCAACAGCCCTTGCAGCAACTTATGTAGGAGCAACTCCTGTATTTGTAGAACCTCATATCGAGACCTTCAATATCGATCCTTCAAAGATAAAAGAGAAGATCACATCTAAAACAAAGGCTATAATCCCTGTTCATCTTTACGGACAGGCATGCGATATGGACCCAATAATGGAGATCGCAAAGAAGTATTCTCTTAAGGTAGTCGAAGACTGTGCACAGGCTCACGGCGCTACGTATAAAGGACAAAAGATAGGTTCCTTTGGAGATGCTGCAGCATTCAGCTTCTATCCTGGAAAGAACCTGGGAGCTTTAGGCGATGCAGGAGCAGTGGTCACAGGAGATAAGGAAGTTGCAGACAAAGTAAGAGCTCTTGGTAATTACGGTTCTGACTATAAATATCATCATATCTACAAAGGAAACAACTCAAGGCTCGATGAACTACAGGCTGCATTCCTTTCAGCTAAGCTTCCTCATCTTGACAGGATGAACGAAAACAGAAGAGCTACTGCAAGAAAGTATATCGAAGGAATAACTAATCCACTTGTTACTGTTCCATACATTCCGGATGACATGGTCCCTGTATGGCACATATTCGGTATCAGATGCTCAAGAAGAGATGAACTTGAGAAGTTCTTGAACGAAAGAGGTATAGGCACCAATAAGCATTATCCTATACCTATGCATCTTCAGAAATGCTATGAAGACCTAGGTATAGAAAAGGGCGCACTTCCTATAGCAGAAGAGATAAGCGCTACAGAGCTCAGCATTCCTATGTACTACGGAATGACAGATGAAGAAGTTTCATATGTCATAGATGCCATAAATGAATTCAAATAAAGAAATGAAAAAGACTGTTTGCCTTCTTACCAATTGGTATCCGACAAAAGAAAATCCTTATGCAGGTCTGTTCTTTAAAGAACAGGCTTTTGCTGTTTCTGATGCTTTTGATTTTAAAGTCGTAAAATACAAAGAGCACATGAGGAAAAAGCCTTGGAAGAAGCCTTCTGTATCTGTTGTCAATGAAGAAGGGAACACTATTGAATACGACATAGATGTATATGTCCCTTTAAGGATCTATCTTGCAGATCTTATACATAACTTCAAAGTCAAAAGATCAGGGAAGACCATAGAAGGCGTCGGCAAATATGTATCTGAAGCAAGAAAGAACTTTACAAGAAAGACCATAACCAAGCTCTTTGAAGAGCATGTAGGCGATGTTGATGTTTTCTACTGCATTGATGCTCAAAAGGATGCATATTATCTTCAATACCTTTCTGAATACTTTAAAAAGCCATATGTTGCAGGAGAACATGCTCCTGTGCCATGGCCGGGGATCGTATTAAGAGATATAGATAAAGAAGCAATAGAAGAAGCAGATCTCTTCCTTGCCATAAGCTATGACAAGATGAGGCAATTGATGCTTCAGAATATCAGGCTTCCAAAGTCAGTATATATAGGAAACCTTATCGATGAAGATATGTTCCCGATCAAGACGGAGAGCAATGATATAAAGACTTTTATCATAGTTGCAGCTAATTCATTCTACAAGAACTATGATATGTTCATTTCAGTAATGAACAGACTTACTGAAATATGCGATATTCCGTTTAGAGTAATGATAGTTGGATATGCTTCAAACAGGGGATATTCAAAGAACAAAGAAGAGTTTGAAGAAAAGATAGCAAATTCAAAGTTCAGCAGTATTGCTGATCTCGTTCCTGCAGTTGAACATTCCGTCCTTTGGAAAGAATATGCTAAAGCGGATGCTTTTGTAATGACATCCATACAGGAGGGCCAGCCGGTGTCTGCAATGGAAGCTGCCTGCTGCGGCCTTCCCATCTTTTCTACAGCCTGCGGCGGAGTAGAGGACTATGTAGATGACAGCATAGGCCGCATATATGCCATAAGTGACGTAGAAGGCATGGCACAGGGCCTTAAGAGTTTCCTTGAAGGTGAAGTGTCATTTGATAAGGAGCATATTAGAGAGAAAGTGATCTCGCTTTTCGGAAAGAAAGCTTTTACAATTAATTTTAAGGATGCATTTGATTCGGTCATAAATAATGACAAAGGTTAGCGTAGTAGTCGCAGCATACAATTCAGAAAAGTATCTTCGTAAGTGCTTAGACAGCATAGTTTCGCAGACTTACAAAGATATTGAACTAATATTAGTGGATGATGGTTCAACTGATTCCACTTCTTTGATATGCGATGAATATGCAAGTAAAGATCAAAGGATCAAAGTCATACATCAAAAGAATGCAGGGTCTGCTGCAGCCAGGTATGAAGGATACAAAGTCTCATCAGGAGAATATATCATCTTCCTTGATGCTGACGACTATATAGACGCTGATTTTATTGAGCACCTTGCTGATAAAGCCATTGAAGCTGATGCTGATATGGTTATCACAGGTTTTACTTTTGAAGAAAAGGGCAGCATAAGGAGAGTCTCCAACAATTTACCTTCCGGCATATACACAGGAAAAGACCTTGATCATTTCCTTGAAAAAGCTATGTATATAGGCAGGTTCTATGAAACAGGAGTAAATCCAACCTTTTGGAACAAGTTCATAGCAAAAAGGGTATTGACCGATGACTATGTTGATGTAAAGCGCAAGATCAGGATGGGTGAAGATGCTGCTGTTGTCTACCCGCTTATGGCAAAAGCAAATTGCATTGTAGTAGATAACGAGTATACAGGATATCATTACATATTCGTAGAAGGGTCCATGTCAAGGATCTTTTACGATACATATTTTGATGAGTCGATCACACTCATAAACGGACTGTATAATGACCTTCCAAAAACAGAGAAGGGAAAGCTTATGATAGGAAGCTTAAGCTACTATGCTCTTTTCATAATGCTCCTTAAGTCTGACATACTCTTTTCAAAGAGAGTCAAACTTCCTTTTTCTCAAAAGAAAGCTATGATCAGAAGATATCTTGCAGGTCTTGAAATAGATATGGATCCGTCAAAGATAGATTGGTCCCAGTTCAAAGAAGAAGACAAGAAAAAAGCGCTTTTCCTTCTTAAAGGAAGAGAGTTTTCATACTTCATCTATATGTATCTGCTCGTACTTAAAAAAAGGATCTTCAGGTAATGTCTGTATTCAACAAAAGATCAAGAACAGACAATTCAATAAAGACATCTTTTGTGAGCACATCGTCGCTGCTTCTTAAGATATTCATGGGCTTCTTTTACAGAAGCATGTTCCTTAGGATCTTAAGCTCTGCATATCTTGGCATCAACGGGCTTTTCAGTAATGTACTTCAGATATTAGCTTTGGCGGAACTTGGCATAACAGGAGCTATCGTTTACAGGTTCTATGAACCCATAAGCAAGGACGATATAGTTCAAGTCGGAAAGATAATGAACTATTTTAAAAAAGTATATAGGACCATTGCAGTTATTATTCTTTCTTTGGGCCTTGCTCTTCTTCCTTTTATCCATTTGCTCATCAATGATGAAGGGGAGATTCCAAGTGATATAAACCTGCAGCTCGTATATGTGCTGTTCCTTCTTAATTCAGTAGCTACCTACCTTTATGCATACAAGCTGTCGCTTCTTACTGCAGATCAAAGGCACTATAACGTAGCCCTAGTAGACCTCATAGTTACAGCACTCAAATACGGTCTACAGATGGTAATGCTTCTTATTACTCACAACTATACTCTTACTTTAGTCGTGGGCATATTTGCAACGCTTCTTTGCAATTTCACGGCAAGCATGTGGGTAACAAAGCAATACAAGGAAGTATTCGAAGTAAAAGAGACTCTATCAAAAGAAGAGACAAAGAGCATCATGGCAGACACAAGAGCTACCATGTATCACAAGATAGGAAATACTGTCCTTAACGGTACTGACAATGCTGTCCTTACAAAGATGGTCAGTCTTACTGCTACAGGACTTTATTCAAACTATTCGCTCATCATAATGTACATACAGAATTTCGTATCTCAGCTCATGGGCAATCTGACATCGAGCATAGGAAATGCTTCTCAGATCATGGCAAAGAACGAGTTCTATTGGCTTTACAAGAAGATCAATTTCGTATGCCTTTCTGTTACAAGCATAATAGTGACAGGATGCTATACTTGCATAGACGACTTCATCAGCGTATGGGTAGGAAAAGAGTATCTTCTTTCTAAATGGACGACTCTTGTCATTTGTATTCAGCTGTATATCAATCTTTCAAGGACCATAAACAGCTCATTTATCAACGCAACAGGACTCTTTGTAAAGGACAGGATAAGACCCCTTATAGAATCAGTCATAAACCTTGTCATATCCATACTCCTTGTCAAAGAGATAGGTATAACAGGAGTTTTCCTTGGGACTATCATAAGCCTTGGATTAACAGCTTTTTGGAGAGAACCTTATCTTCTTTACAAGCATGTATTCAAGACAAGTTTCTTTGATTATTGGATGAGATATTTGTCCTTTATACTTCTGACTGCATGGGATATACTTATCATGATCTTTTTGAAAAGCCTTGTGCCGGGACTTGAAAGGAACATTATATATTTCTTAGTAGAAGGGTCCTTGTCAGTGATCATTTCTGTATGCTTCATATCTCTAGTCATGAGAAAGAAGGAAGAGATGAGCTTTTTGAAAGGACTTGCAGGAAAAGTAGTATCAAAAGTAACTAAAAGGTAAAGATATATGAGATTAAGAAAGCTGGAATCTAAAGATGCAGCATTGATGCTTGAATGGATGCACGATAAGGATGTTACAGAAGATCTTAAGACTGATTTCAAGTCAAAGACCTTAGATGACTGCAAAGCATTCATTGAGGCTGCTGCAGATGAAGAGCACGATCTTCATCTTGCAATAGTAAATGATGATGACGAATATATGGGCACTGTAAGCCTTAAGCATATTAAAGACGGCAGATCAGAATTCGGCATCACTGTAAGAAAAGCTGCCATGGGCAAAGGTTACTCTCACTTCGGAATGACTGAAATATTCCGCATAGGTTTTGAAGATAGAGATCTTTATGAGATATTCTGGTGCGTAGATCCAAAGAACAAAAGAGCAGTCAGGTTCTATGAGAAAAGGGGATATATAAAGTTTATTCCGGATCCTGATACCATTACAGGCTATACTGATGATGAGATAAAAAGGTACTATTGGTACAGAGTTTTTAGAGATAAATACACCTTGGAGGTTTAATATATGGGACAGATAAAAGTTACTTACGATCTTGACGGAATAGGAGGTCTATGCCTTGTAGAACCTGCTATCCATAGAGACAGCAGAGGATACTTCGTTGAGACCTACAGCCAAAGAGACATGGAAGAAGCAGGTCTTGATTTCACTTTCGTTCAGGACAATCAGAGCATGAGCTCGAAAGGAGTCTTGCGAGGTCTCCATTATCAGATCAACCATCCTCAAACTAAGCTTGTAAGAGTCATAAAAGGCGCTGTATTCGATGTTGCAGTCGACCTTAGAAAAGGTTCAAAGACCTACGGCAAATATCACGGAGAGCTTCTTACAGACGAAAATATGAAGCAGTTCCTCATACCAAAAGGCTTTGCTCATGGTTTCCTCGTACTTACTGATACTGCAGAGTTTTGCTATAAATGCGACGACTTTTATCATGCAAACGATGAGGGCGGCATAGCATGGAACGATCCTGGGATCGGAGTCAATTGGCCGGAACTTAAAGGTGAATACAAGGGAACTGCATCATCAGAAGGATACAGCCTTTCTGATGGTTCTCCTCTCATCATCTCAGATAAGGATCAGAAATGGGATGTACTTAAGTAATTGATTTCCTGAATCGATTAAAGCAGCAATTTATAAACATGGATTATTGAAAGAAAAGAATAGGGCACATATCGTCTGATATCTGCCCTTTTAATCTTTATTCAGTTAGACTTTTATCTTAGCCAAAGTATCTCTTGAGAAGTCCTTCAAGAGCTTTGCCGTGGCGAGCTTCGTCTCTTGCCATTTCATGAACTGTATCATGGATAGCGTCAAGTCCGTTCTTCTTTGCGCAGGATGCAAGTTCTGTCTTGCCCTGAACTGCGCCGTATTCACAATCGACTCTCCATGCAAGATTCTTTTCTGTAGAATCGGTCATGTTCGGTTCAAGATAGGAACCGAGGAGTTCTGCGAACTTTGCAGCATGTTCAGCTTCTTCATATGCTGCTTTCTCCCAGTAAAGACCGATCTCCGGATATCCTTCTCTGTGAGCAACTCTTGCCATGCAAAGATACATACCTACTTCAGAGCATTCACCCTGGAAGTTTGCCTTGAGCTGTTCGAGTATGTATTTCTTGTCTTCTTCGGGAACTCCGTCAAGCTTTGTTCCGATACCGAATACATGCTCTGCAGCGAGAGCCTGCTGGCCTTCCTCAACTTTAACGAACTTTTCAGATCCTACGTGACATGTAGGGCACTCTGCCGGCGGATTCTCGCCTTCATAGATGTAACCGCAAACGGTGCATCTCCATTTTGCCATTATTTTATCCTCCTAATACATATAGCAGTATTTACTGACTGAATTCATTATATTTTTAATATCACCTTTAGTCAAATGATATCAAGCCCTTGGATTGTGAAGAATCCTCTTCTTTTTACGTTAGTTTAGTTTTAGAAATTACCTGCTTGAAAATTGATTCAAGAAGGGCATAGGTCATCAGATTATAGTGGTCAGGCTTAAGTGCAGAATAGTATACGGGCATAGGCTCCTTTTTAGGATATACGGGCAATACCATGGTAAAATCCAGATAACTTGGTATCGATATCCTTGGCATTGGCAGGACTCCTTCGCCGTTCCTCAGAAGGGAATACAGGTAGTTTAGATCTGATGATATTATATCCTGATGCCTTGGCGATTCGTCCCACCATATGGGCTTTTCCGTTCCTCCGTTATAGAGGAGTTTTGGCAGCTCGTTTATACCTACTTCTCTGTCTCCTGAAGCTGTTTCTTTGTTTACTACAAGTACTATCTCCGATTCTCCGATTTTAACAGAATCCGCATAGCTTTCAGAAGGTTTGGTAAATGAGAGTATGGCATCAGCTCTTCTGTCTGCCAGTATCCTTGATGCATCTGTTTCAAGGCAGCAGCGTAGAGCTATCTGCATTTCGCTTGAATGATCTTTTCTGTAATTGTGGATCTCAGTTGCATAATGATCATAGATCCCTATGGAAAGACATAAGTTTACCTTAGGTCTGTATGATTTTTTCATTTCAATAGTATCTGCTTTAAGTTTGTCGAATTCATTGACGAGCTGAGCAGCTCTAGGGTAGAGATAGATCCCTGCAGGAGTCATATTTGCGCCTTTTTGGTTTCTAAAGAATAGTTCTATCCCAAGTTCATCTTCAAGCTGGTCTATAGACTTTGCAAGAGCCTGTCTTGTAACATAAAGAGAATCGGCAGCTTTCAAAAAACTTCTTGCATCTGCTACAGCAAGAAAGGTCCTAAGTTGTTTTATATCCATTATCTTTTCCCTGATCTATACATCTCCGCAGGAACTAATAAGTGAGCCTTGCGGATACTTATAGTATAAACATCTAATTTTAGTATTTTGCCTATGTATTGTATCAACTCGGTAGCAATAATGCAACTTTGAGTTACATATATGTATTATGGATTTATGCATATAGATAATACACAAAATGTGTAATTAAGGACAGAATCTGGCAAAATAAATATTAATTAGCTGCATAAACCCGAACATTTATCAATATAAATGAATATTATCATTCATATTCTGATAATAATTTCAATATTCTAGTTAAATTTGTGTTAATAACACATAAAAATATATTGATTGTTTGTGTTTACAAGTATAAAATGCGCGGGAATACAAACTTTAAATGTATATTCATTCATTAATACATATCATTTCGATATATATGATGGAAAAAGGAGATCTGATGCATACAAAAGATCATGATAAAGTCGGAATAGTTGGATATTTGGCACTTATATTTGCTGCAATATTCTTTTCCGGCATTTTTTCAGGCAGTGAAGGTATTTTGAAAGCACTTGATTTTCAGACTTATCTCGGATCATACGGAAAGATATCAGAAGCTGCATACTCTGCAGGTTTCATCGGAACAGGCGGAAGCGGTGTTAGAGAAGGCTTTCTTCAATCCTTTTCCATAGCGCCTGTAATGATTTTTTCAGTAGCATTCATAGGCTGTATCGAATACCTTGGTGGTTTAAAAGCGGCGCAAAAACTTTTGACACCGGTGCTCAAACCTTTGATGGGAGTTCCCGGCATATGCGGACTTGCTATGATACTCAACTGGCAATCATCAGATGCCAGCAGCGCGCAGGCTCTCGATCTGTATAACAAAGGCGTGATCACAAGAAAAGAAAGAGAAAGACTTGTAGCATATGAATTCATCACTGCAGCATGCATAGGAGTTTTCTTTTCAAACGGAGCTATCATACTTCCTTACCTTACTATACCGACAGGACTCATGCTCCTTATCATCCTTGCAAACAAATTCGTTGCAGGAAACCTGATGCGTCTCTATCAACTGATCTTTGAGAGTAAAAAAGATGATGAGAACATCAACGGAACAGTTACAAAGACACAAATAAACGCCGATCAAACTGAAGAAATAAAGATAAATGAAATAGAAAAAGAAGAAACGTATAAAAGTACTGAAAAGAAGGGACTTGTGCAGACTTTCCTTGATCAGGGAACAGTAGGATTCAAGCTCTGGATGGAAAAGGTCTGCGTAGCTACTATATTCGGATATGCTGTCGTAAAGTTCCTCGATATCACTGGACTTATGAATGTGATCAGCTTGGTCTTTTCTCCCATACTCGGAATATTCGGACTTCCGGGTGAAGCAGCTCTTGCAATACTTGCTTCATATATGACGCTTCCTGCAGGATGCGCCATAGCAGCATCCCTTGTGCAGACAGGAGTTATGACTAATGCACAGCTTACGATAATGTTCCCGATGATGTATGCCATATCAAGCAATCTTCTCTATATAGGAAGGGTAGTAGGTGCTGCAGGAGTATCTCCAAAGAAATATCCTGTATATATAGTCATCGGACTTCTGTGTTCCTTTATCGGAGGATTTGTAGTCAGTTTAATGGTTTAAAGAAGATAGATACACGATATATAAGATCAATTTTATTGATAAACAATTCTTTTAAATATTGAAAGGGATCCTAAGGACCTGGGGTGATCGAATAAATGATAAGTGAAGAATTAAGAGAAAAGATAGAAAAAGAGGTTATCTCTTACGTCGAAGCAAATAAACAGGAATATATTGATCTATCAAAAAAGATATGGGACCTGGCAGAAATACAGTTCCAGGAATTCGAATCAGCAAAGCTACTTACAGAAAAGCTTGCATCAGAAGGATTCGAAATAGAGATGGGCGTTGCAGGAATACCTACAGCCTTTGTTGCAACATTTAAAAACGGCGACGGTCCTGTCATTTCTACCTGGGGCGAATATGATGCTTTAAAGGGACTTGGTCACGAGATAGCAACTGTAAAGACTCCTAACGGAAAGAACGGTCACGGATGCGGACACAACCTCATGGGAGCTGCCTGCGTCGCGGGAGCAGTCGCTACAAAGAACTTCATAGTCAAGAACAATATACAAGGAACAGTCAAATACTTTGGATGCCCGGCTGAAGAGGGCGGAAGCGCAAAAGTCTTCATGGTAAGAGAAGGTGTATTTGACGGAGTAGATGCAAATATAAACTGGCACCCGGCAAATGCAAATATGGTATCTCTTGCTGAAGCAACAGCGATCATGTCTGTTAGATACCAATTTCACGGAAAAGCATCCCATGCAGGTGTAAGTCCTCATCTTGGAAGATCTGCTCTTGATGCAGCTATCCTTACAGATGTTGGAGCAAACTATTTAAGGGAACATGTACCGCCCGATGTAAGGATACAATCAATAATCACCAAAGGCGGAGATGCGCCAAACATAGTCCCTGCAGAGGCTGAGATCTGGTACTACCTAAGAGCTCCAAAAAGACAGATGCTCGACGAAGTATTCCAGAGGATGAATAAGATAGCTCAGGGCATGGCGATGGCAACAGAGACTACTGTAGATATCAAGGTAGGTTCCGGAGCAAGCTCAAACGGTATGCCAAACAGCGTACTTGGAGAAATGATACTTAGGAACTTCCAAAGACTTGGCGGCCCCGGATTTTCAGAAGAGGATCTCGAGATGGCAAAGACTCTTAATGAAGAGACGACTCTTTCAGAAAAGATGCAGTCCTGCGCTCAGATGTATCACATCACAGACCCGGATCTATATTCACAGGATCTCTTTGAATTTGTAAATCCGGATATGATGAAGGGCGTAGTTGCTCCCTATTCAGGAGACGGATGCGATGTTCATTGGCAAACGCCTTGCGCACAGTTCAACACATGCTGCCAGCCAAACGGCACAGGAAATCACTCCTGGCAGCAGGTAGTCTGCAGCGGTTCATCCATTGGATGGAAGGGAATGATCTTAGCAGCAAAACTTCTTGGCATATGCCTTTGCGAAGCGATGTGCGACAAAGAGCTCCTTGCAAAAGCAAGAAAAGAGCTTGATGACAAACTTAAAGATTATCCATATACAAGTCCAATACCTGCCGATGTAATGCCGGACCTTACAGGAAACGGGGACTGAGAAGCAGTTTAGTAAAGGTATCTCAATCAGAGTTTCAATAAATGAGGGAATGTAACATATGGTCAATGTAAAAGAAAAGGTAGCTCAGTACAAAGATACGATGATAAGAGTCAGAAGACATCTCCATCAGCATCCGGAGCTTTCAAAACAAGAATATGAGACCTGCAAATACATACAAAATGAATTAAATCAAGCAGGAATACCCTTTGAACTCACTCCTTCGCAAAGGAGCATAGTAGCAACTATCAAAGGTGCAAAGCCAGGAAAAACTGTTGTTTTAAGAGCAGACTACGATGCTCTCCCTATAAAAGAAAATACAGGGCTTCCTTTTTCAAGCGTCGTAGACGGAGTAATGCATGCCTGCGGACATGACTCTCATGCAGCTATAGGACTTGCTTCAGCACTAATACTCAATGACCTTAAGGACCAGCTAACAGGCAATTACAAAGTCCTTTTCCAGGAAGGTGAAGAAGTAATGTTTGGAGCTCTTCATGCTCTAGAATCAGGACTTCTTGATGACTGCGACAACTCACTTATGCTTCACGTTGCAGTAGATCATGACACAGGAGTGTTCATGTGCGACTACGGCGTAAGATGCGCCAAGGTTGGAAGCTGCGTAATAGATGTAAAAGGAAAAGCAGGTCACTCATCAAGGCCGGAGCAGGGAGTCAATGCAGCTCTTGTTGGAGCAAAGATAGTAAATGCTCTTGCTGACATTACAGCTTATGAACTGCCAAGATCAGAATTCGTTGTATTTTCTCCTACAGTAATCCAGTCAGGAACCAAGGACAACATAATCCCGGGTGAATGCCACATTCTCGCTAATGCAAGATACTTTGATGACAAATACGATGAGATCATAGGAAATGCAGTAAAGCGTATAGCAAAAGGCATAGCAGACAGCTACGGCGCAGAAGTAGAAGTAAGCTTTGTAGGAGAAGGAACTCCGATGATCAACGATGATGAGTCCACTACTCATGCAATGAATATCATAAAGAGGCTCTGGGGCGAAGATCACTTAGACAGGACTCCTGCAGGACTGTTTGGAGACGACTTCGCATTCATTCAAAAAAAGATCCCCGGCGTTGTCGTAAACCTTGGAGCAGCCAAGGACGGCAAATATACAGTAGGGCACAATGAAAAGATGATGGTCGATGAAGACTACATGGATATAGGAGCAGAGTTCATCTGCACTTATGTCCTTGAGTACTTAGGAGTCCAGTGCCCCTGATAAAAGTAGATATATACCATTTCAGTTTATCAATATTCATCGCAGCTGATCAAATAAACTGCGGAGGAGATCAATGCTTAAATACACACTAAAAAGAATACTTCAGGCTATACCCATCTTTCTTGGCATAACCTTCGTAGTATTTATACTTTCAGACTTAGCTCCCGGAAGCCCGATCGATATCATCGCTTCTCAGGCAGCTCTTACTGAAGAACAGATCGAAGCTTTAAGAGAAGCCTACGGACTCAATAAGCCGGTAGTAGTCAGATACTTCATATGGCTATGGGGGATCGTAAGAGGGGACATGGGCACTTCAACATCCACCGGTGTTGCTGTTGCATCCATCATAGGACAAAGACTTGGACCGTCTCTCATACTCTCTATTACTGCTCTCATATTCTCAGTAATAGTCGGAGTGTTCCTTGGGATCATGAGCGCATACAAGCCATATTCCCTTTGGGACAAGGTTGCAAGTGTCCTTGCTTTCATAGGGAGCTCGATGCCAAGCTTTTTCATGGCGCTGCTCCTCATATACATATTGTCAGTAAAACTACACTGGCTGCCTGCAAGCGGCATGTACGGAGCAGGAGCCCATACTCTTGGGAACCTCCTAATACATCTTCTCCTGCCGGCGCTGATAATATCTCTTCAGTCCATCGGAGGATATATCAAACAGACAAGAGGCGCCATGCTCGAATGCGTCAATGAAGATTATGTAAAGACTGCAAGATCAAAGGGCATTTCCGAATGGCAGGTAACTATAAGGCACACTCTTAGAAATGCTCTCATACCCATCGTTACACAGCTCGGACTTTCAGTTCCGTACCTTGTAGGAGGCGCTGTAGTAACTGAGCAGATCTTCGGATGGCCGGGTATCGGATCGCTCATGGTCAATGCCGTAAACACTTTTGACTACAACCTTATCATGGGCATCACAGTAATGATATCCGTGGTAGTTCTTTTAACAAATATAGCTTTGGACCTTGTTTATGCAGCGCTGGATCCAAGGATCTCAAAGGAAAGCTGAGGTAAAGATCAATGACAGATACAAAAGCATTGAACCAAAAGTTAAGAACTGAATCAGCTTTCGGAAGATTCTATAGATCCTTTAGAAAACACAGACTTGCAAATATATCGCTGTACATACTCATACTTGAACTTTTAGCAGTATTCCTTATACCGCTGTTTATGAAGCTCGATCCATATTCCATAGACAAGGTATTCGATGCAGCTCCAAGCGCTCAGCACCTTCTTGGTACTGATTCTGTAGGAAGAGACATCTTTTCAAGAATAGTATACGGAGGACAGGTATCGCTACTTGTAGGATTTGCATCAACTTTCATTTCAGTCATCATCGGACTTCCTCTTGGCCTTTTGGCAGGCTATTACAGAGGAGCAGCAGAAGCTATCATAATGAGAGTAGCAGATGTATTTCTGTCCTTCCCATCCATGGTCCTTACCATAGTCATGGTAGCTATCTTTGGATCGTCAATACCGGTCCTTGTGCTACTTATAGGAATCATGGCATGGCCGCAGCCTGCAAGGCTCATTTACGGAAGAGTACTGTCTGTTAGAAAGATGGAGTTCATAGAAGCTGCGAAAGCTGAAGGAAGAACAGAAGCAGAGATACTTCTTAAATACGTACTTCCAAACTCAGTTGCACCGCTTTGGATGAGCATAGCGTTCATGATCTCAAGCGCAATGATCACTGAAAGCTCACTTTCATTTCTTGGTGCAGGCGTACAGCCTCCGATGGCATCCTGGGGAAATATAGTGCACAACGCAACTAACGTAGTAGTGCTTTATTCATATCCATGGGAGTGGCTCCCTGCTGGAATACTCCTTATCATCACAGTTATTTGCATCAACTTTGTAGGAGAGGGCGTAAGAGATGCTCTCGATCCAAAGATGAGACGCTAAGGAGGTACTTATGGCAGAAAATATATTGAGCATAAGAGACCTTAAAGTCGATTTCATGATGAATAAGGAATGGGTCAATGCAGTACATGAGATAAGCTTTGATGTAAAGAAAGGATCCACCCTTTGCGTAGTAGGAGAGTCAGGATGCGGCAAATCAGTAACTGCTACATCTATCTTAAGACTTCTTCCGACTCAAGGAACAAGGATAGATCCAAATTCACAGATCATTATCGATGGTGAAGACATTGCCAAGTTCTCAGATAAAGAGATGAGAAATATAAGGGGCAACAAGATCTCAATGATCTTCCAGGAACCGATGACATCTCTTAATCCTGTTCAAACCATAGGGAAACAGCTTGTTGAGATGATACTTGCTCATCAGGACATCTCAAAAGAAGAAGCTTTTGAAAAGAGCGTAGATATGCTCGAAAAGGTGGGCATTCCTGAACCAAGAGCAAGAATGAAAGTATTCCCTCATCAGCTCTCTGGAGGTCTAAGACAAAGGGTCATGATAGCAATGGCGCTTCTTTGCCAGCCAAAGCTTTTGATAGCTGACGAGCCTACTACAGCTCTTGACGTGACCATTCAGGCGCAGATACTTGACCTTATGAATCAGATCAAGGAAAACATGGGAACATCTATACTTCTCATTACTCACGATATGGGAGTCGTAGCTGAGAATGCTGACTACGTAATGGTCATGTATGCAGGAGAGATAGTTGAATATGATGATGTAAGAGAATTATTCCATCATCCGATGCATCCATATACCATTGGTCTTCAGGCATCTATTCCAAGGCTCGACAATGACGTTGAAAGACTTAAGACCATAGAAGGCACTGTTCCGTCTCTTAAAAACATGCCAAAGACTGGCTGCCGCTTTGCAGACAGATGTAATCATTGCACTCAGAAATGTAAAGATGAACATCCAAGTCTAAGGCAGGTAGGAAACAGGACTATACGCTGCCATCTTGCAAATATAGACGAAAACGGGGAGGTGAGCTTCCATGAGTAATGAACTTTTAAGAGTAGAGCACCTCAAAAAATACTTTACAGTCAAAAGAAAGATGGTATCTGAAAATCAGGTACTAAAAGCAGTTGATGACGTATCCTTTACAGTCAATGAAGGCGAAGTATTAGGACTTGTAGGAGAGTCCGGATGCGGCAAAAGTACACTTGGAAGGACAGTTCTTAAGATCCATTCAATAACAGACGGTGATGTGTACTTTAGAGGCCGGAATATCAAAGACTACGGTTTTAAACAGATGCGAGAGATAAGAAAAGACATGCAGATGATCTTCCAGGATCCATATGCATCACTTAATCCCCGTATGAGCGTAGCTGACATAGTAAGAGGACCTCTTGATGTATTCAATATTGGAGAAAAGAGCGAAAGACTGGATAAGGTAGCCGACATGCTCCATATAGTAGGTCTATCCGATGAATACCTATACAAATACCCTCATGAGATGTCAGGAGGCCAAAGGCAAAGAGTCGTCATAGCAAGAGCTATGATCTCAAATCCTGCTTTCGTAGTCTGTGATGAACCTGTAAGCGCGCTCGACGTGTCTGTAAGAGCTCAGGTACTGAACCTAATGAAGGACATGCAGGAGCAGTTCAATGCAGCATATCTATTCATATCTCACGACTTAAGTACAGTCAGATATATATGTGACAGGATAGCTGTTATGTACCTTGGACATATAGTTGAGATAGCAAATGCAAAGGAGCTCTTTGACTATCCGTCACATCCATATACAATGGCGCTTCTTTCGTCTATACCGATCCCTGACGTGGATCAGAGAAGAAAGAGGATCATCCTTGGAGGAGACGTACCGTCTCCCATAGATCCGCCAAAGGGATGTCCGTTCCAGTCAAGATGCACAAGGTGCACAAAGACCTGCACAGAAGAAAGGGCAGAGCTTCGCGATATCAACGGAAACGGACATTTGGTAGCATGCCATCTGTGGCAGAATTTCTAGCTTTTTACCGGTCATACCGGATAGAGACCTTTGGTCTTACATAATTTTGTTTCATAGCTTTTTTAGAATAATAGAGGAGGAAACTTATGAAAACTTTAAAGAAAGTATTGAGCGTTCTTCTTGCACTCGCAATGGTATTTGGCCTTGCAGCATGCGGAAACGGCGGCTCAAGTGATCAGGAAAAGGTCGTGACCTGGGCCTTGACCAGCGGCTGGAACACACTTCAGCCGGGACACTATGCAGAAGCAGGTTATTATGGTCCCATAGTATGGCAGAACATCTATGATTCTCTTGTCATTGCTACAGATACAGGATATGAACCAAGAGGAGCAAAATCCTGGACACTTAGCGATGACGGAAAGACTATCACACTTGAACTTGATGAAAGAGCAAAGTTTACTGACGGCCAGCCGGTAACTGCTCAGGACTGGGTATTCTCAGCAATGCTCCTTTCTGACTTTGACTTTGGCGCACCGGACTACACAAAGCTCAACGTCCTTATCGAAGGAACAGATGAGTCAGGACTTCTTCCAAACGGTATCAATACAGATCCGTCTGAGTTTGGTGTAAAAGCACTTGGTGATTATACACTTGAGATCACATTCAAGGAAGCTACTACTCTTGATACATTCCTTTCATCCTATGCATTTTTCTACTATGTACTTCCGCAGCACTGCTTCGAAGGAAAGACTGCTAAGGAAATAGGAACAGATGCATTCTGGGAAAATCCTGTTGGATCCGGTCCATGGAAGGTGGAATCTCACATCGTAAACAATACACTTACACTTCTTCCAAACAAGGATTACTTCCTTGGAACACCAAAGCTTGATAAGCTCATCATACAGCAGATGGATTCTTCCAACTTTGCATCTGCGCTCATGTCAGGATCTGTTGACTATGTATATCCTGCAGTAGATCCAAAGTCAGGAGCAGCTCTTCAGGGCAATGAGAATGTAACAGTAAAGGTATCCGATTACCCATATTCTACATTCTTCCTTATGATCAACAATGAAAGAGTTTCCAAAGAAGTAAGGCTTGCTATAGACATGGCAGTTGATAAGGCTCTTATCGTAGAGCAGCTATTTGGAACAGGCGCTGTAGCAGTAGAATCTCTCCAGCTTTACGGAACAGATCTTTACAACAACGATCTTAAGAACAGATATGATCCGGAAGCTGCAAAAGCTATGCTTGCACAGTCCGACTGGACATCTGACAGATCACTTACAGTTCTTACACCGGTTGGTCTCAGAGCTTCCGTTGCAACCATAGTTGAACAGAACCTTGAAGCAATTGGGATCAACGTAGACATCCAGACTGTCGGAGTAGGTACAATGTATGGTCAGGCTATCCAGGGAAATGCAGACTTCATCATGGGCCAGGGATCAGCTACGATAGATCCACTGTACTTTGCATACAACCACAGTGCTGCAACACCTCAGGGTACATGCATCAAGAACCACAATACAGCTCTTGACGATATCTGCAACCAGATCGCAAGCGCTACAGGTGATGCACAGAAAGCTCTCGTAATGCAGTATCAGCAGATGCTCTACGATGAAGCAGTTGTAGTTCCTATCGCAGAAGTTTATGACTACACAGCCACATCTTCCAGGATCACAGGAATCGATACTTCTCTCACACCACATGTTGGCGACAACACCTGGGAGTGGGATATCAAGTAATTAGGCAAAATCAATAAATACATTTTTATACCTCAAGAGTTTTCTTGGGGTATATTTTTTTTCAATGATTTTATATAATTACAGAAAAGAATTATCTACCAAAATACAAGGAGATATCATGCTTATATATATCATTTTATCTTTAGCAATATTTTTAACTATCACTTTTTTTGCTTTAAGAAAGCGTAAAAAGCTTGAGACTCTTTCTCTAAAACTGACTCTTGCTGTATCAATATCTGCAGCTATTCTTTCATATCCATATTTTCATAATGAACTTAATCCGCTTTTGTCAGTATTCAGCGCCATAAGGTATGGAGCTGATATCATCACTATGGATGTTGCAAAAGAAGTCATAGACAGTATGTCTTCCATAGGGCCTTTATTCATCGTTTACAAGGTCCTGATGTACACATACTATATCCTTGCTCCTATTTTTGCATCTATAGCTGTTCTTAGTTTTTCAAAGGCTTTCATAGACGGAATAAGGATAAGAATGAAAGGAGATATACATCTCTTTTCATCTCTTAACGAAAAGAGCATAGGCGTTGCAGAATATATAAGAAGCAAAGATAAATATGCGAAGATCATCTTTTTCAAATGGGAAAGCGCCGATCAAAAGGTATCCTTTAGAGCAAAAGATATAGAATCGATCTTTCCTAAATACTCTTTTTCAAAGTTTAAATTTAGGGAAAATAGGAATTACTCCTTCTATCAAATTGATGAAAGCAGTGATTCTAACCTAAGCAATTTCATAAAGAATTATCAGCTCATATCAAAGCTTGACCAAGATATCATAGGTAATGTAGATCTTAAGTGCTTTACTGATTCAAGCTCTGCTGAGATGGTCAAGAAGATCGATAAATACCTTTCCGATAAGAAGAGCGAAGGATCAAAGGTCAGGCTTTCATTCATCAATGAAGAGAATATGCTTTCATACAAGCTGTTCCATGACCTCATAAGCGTCATATCAACAGATACATTAAAGAATGAATTCATGATAATCGGGGCAGGGGATGAGGGTATAAGCATCCTCAAGACTGCTCTATGGCTTTTTGATAAGCAGCACATGTCTGTTTCCATAGATGTGATCGATAAGGACGCAGTATCGATCGCTTCAAAGCTTAAGCTTGATTGCCCTGATCTTTTAAATGCTCCTCTTGATCAATATATTTACGATCCCGGTCGTGAACAGGCATCAAATGATCCGTCCACCGGCATTACAGGAGTATTAAGACGAATAACTCATCACGAAACTGACGGACAAAGCATTTTTTCAAGAAATTATGATATAAGATTCTTTGAAGCTGATGCTAATAGTTATGACCTTGAAAATATATTGATGGATCAGGATATAGATCCTGACCTCATATTCGTTACTCTAAGCGATGATATCCAGTGCCAGAAAACAGGAGAAAAGCTTAGGCGCATCATTGCAAGAAAAACAAACACTTTATCATGCTGCCCTATAGCTATGCGCATCAGAAACGATAAGACTTACGAAGTCTTAAAGCATACTAACCATAATGCAAATATCATCTACTTTGGCAACAACAAGAACAGATATGCCAATATATTTGAGATGAACAATATGCTTGAAGACATGTCAAGAAAAGTTCATTTAGCATATATGAACAGCGATGATAAGGATCTTCAAAAAGTTCTTAATGAAAGCGGATATTACTATCTGTCAAATCACGAATCATCTCTTGCCCAGGCCTTGTCCATTGAATACAAAGTCAAGTACATCCTTAAACAGACAAAGTATGATGAAGGCAGTCCAAGAGAAAGGATCAAGAAGTATCTTTCTGATCAGATGAATCTGACTAATATGTGCATGATGGAGCACAATAGATGGAACTGCTTTGAAAGATGCGAAGGATGGACTACTCCTACTATCCAGCAGGAAAAGCTCATTGCCAATATTGCAGGTAACGGCAAGACTATAAACGACAGGGATCTGCTCCTTCATCCTGCTATAGTAGAAGTAAAGGATCTTTCAGCAGCAGAAAAACAGGCAGATGAGATCTTAAGAAACGTAAAGGAAGAATATACTCCTACTGATTACGTCAACAAAGACGCATATATCATAGTCAGGATACCTTCCATCATAAGCGATGAAGTACTAGATCATGTATCTACAACAATGAATATGGTTTAGGGATTAAAAAAGGAGTTGATCGATCACGGTCAGCTCCTATTTCTTAGCTAAGCAAATATTGAAAAAAAATCAGTCAAGTTCTTCAAGTCTTGAAAGTACATCTGCTTTGATCTGTTCAAAAGCCTTCTGCGGATCATCATTGCAGACAACATGCTTAAAGAGGGGAGTTATCTCCAGATCCATCTTTGCTTTTGAAAGCCTTCTTTGTATGGAAGAAGGGTCATTTTGGTACTTTTGCGTAATGTGTTTTTCAAGATCTTCAAAGCTCTTTGGTACTACATAGAAAGCAATACTTCTGTCAATATTCATTTTTATACTGCCAACGCCTTGAGCTTCGACTTCAATAAGAACGTTCTTTCCCATGTTAACTAAATGTTCCACTTGAGCGCGGGGAGTACCATAGTAATAACCGTTAAATTCTGTATATTCGAGAAGCTGGAAATTCTTTACGGAGTTAGCGAATGCCTCGTGTGATACGAAATAATAATCTATGCCATCCACTTCGCCTTCTTTTTGAGGTCTTGTTGTTTCGGATACTGAATAGAATAGCTTTAGATCCTCATCAGCAAGAAGAAGTTTTCTTATCTCGTCTTTACCTACAGAGCTTACACCGCTTAAAATTACAACGATTCCTTGTTTCATGGCATTTGGATTCCTTTCTTGTATATTGTTGATAATTATACTATAAATCTGTAAATATTAAAGCAATTATTTAATACAAATGCATACAAAAACAGTACAAAATATTATGTTATTTACCAACAACTTAAACCTAATTGTATTTTCATAAAATCAATTCTCATAGTTATATATGACATCTTACAGGAAATGGTTTGAATGTAACTTTAAGTTACATCAATGCAATACATTTTTCCTTATGTTTTCTATAATCTTATGGCATAATACATGTGGCTATCCCCGCAGGGGGTTCTATTCCTATGGGCGAAAGCCAAAGTTCTCGGTCTCTTAATCCGAAGGGATCGGGAAATAGTAATTCACAATTCACGGAGGAAAGTACAATTATGAGTGAAGAATTCAAATCGACTCCTATTGAGGTCTTTGAAGCACAAACCGAAAGACTTCATGAAACGGCAGTCCAGGTTGGTATCGACACTTGGCAGGACAGAGTAAAGAACCAGACACCACACTGCGGTTTTGGTGAAAAGGGCGTTTGCTGCCGTATCTGCTCAATGGGTCCATGCCGTATCTCACCTAAGGCTCCTAAGGGCATCTGCGGTGCTACAGCAGCTACTATCGCAGGAAGAAACTATCTGCGTATGGCAGCAGGCGGCGGCTCTGCTCACTCTGACCACGGTCGTGAGTGCGTATGGAAGCTCTACGATTCTTCTGCAGACGGTTGGTATCACGTAACTGATACAGACAAGCTCATGAAGCTTGCTGCAGAATGGGGAGTTGAAACAGAAGGAAGAGATCTTTATGACATCGCACACGAAGTAGCTAGAATGGGTCTTGAAGAATACGGAAAGATCGAAGGCTACCAGAGATGGACAAACAGAGCTCTTGAAGACACCCAGAAGAGATGGGATGCTCTCGACATCAGACCAAGAGCTGTCGACAAGGAAGTCGTTACAGCAATGCATATGACCCACATGGGTTGTACAGCAGATGCTGAAGCTCTCGTAAAGCAGTCCTTAAGAGTCGGACTCTCTGACGGTTGGGGCGGATCCATGGCAGGAACTGAGTTCACAGATATCCTCTTCGGTACACCGATGCCAAGAGAGACTCAGGGAGGTCTTGGAGCAATTCAGAAGGATTACGTCAATGTAGTATGCCACGGACATGACCCGGCGGTATCCGAAATGATCGTAACTCTTGCTGAAACAAAGGAAAGTCGGAAGGCCAAGCGGTCTTAGGAAGACAAATCCCCACTACAACTCCTTGGCTCACAGAACGACATGGCTACGATCCGACTTGGGCGGTCTCGGCGCTATCCAGAAGGATTACGTCAACGTAGTATGCCACGGACACGATCCGGCGGTATCGGAAATGATCGTAACTCTTGCTGAGACAAAGGAAATGCAGGACTATGCAAAGTCCTTCGGAGCAAAGGGTATCAACATCGTTGGTCTTTGCTGCACAGCAAACGAGATCGCTATGAGACACGGTATCAAGATGGCAGGAAACTTCCTCCAGCAGGAAAACGTGCTCCTCACAGGATGCGTAGAAGCAATCTGCGTAGACGTTCAGTGTATCTTCCCGAACATCGGACCTCTCTCTGAATGCTTCCACACAAAGTTCTATACAACATCTCCTATAGCAAGGATCCCATTCAGCACATATCTCCAGCTCACATCTGAGAACGCCGGTCAGATCGCAAAGCAGATCCTTACAGAAGCATGCGAGAACTTCCAGAACAGAGACGAGTCCAAGATATTCCTTCCGGACAATCTCCAGGATACAATGGTCGGATATTCCTGCGAAGGTATCATCTCAAGACTTGACACAGTTACAAACAGCCATGTAGACCAGATCGGTTCCTACAGACCACTCATCGAGTGCGTTAAGTCCGGAGTTCTCCGTGGTGCAGTAGCTATGGTAGGATGCAACAACCCGAAGGTACGTCCTGACTATTCACATATCTCTCTCATGAAAGAGCTCATCAAGAACGACATCATCATCGTTGCAACAGGATGCGCAGCACAGGCTGCTTCCAAGGGCGGACTCATGAGCAAAGAAGCAAAGAAGATCTGCGGCGCCGGACTCAGAAGAGTTTGCGAACTCGCTGACATCCCACCGGTACTTCACATGGGTTCTTGCGTAGATATTTCCAGAATGATGCTCCTTGCAACAGGTATCGCAAGAGATTGGGGCGTGAACGTAGATCAGATCCCTGTAATCGGATGCGCACCGGAATGGATGTCTGAGAAGGCTGTATCCATTGCTAACTACGTTGTTGCAACAGGTATCGATACATACCTTGGAATCGATCCTCTCGTAAGCGGATCTGATGAAATGATGCACCTGATCACAGAAGGAACCAGAACGGAAATGGGCCTTGGTGCAGGATACATCATCGACACCAATCCTGACACACTCGTCAAGAAAATGATCGAAGGAATCGAAGCAAAGAGAGCAGCATTAGGCATTTAATATGAAAATAGCAGTTACAGGTAAAGGCGGAGTCGGTAAGACTACATTCAGTGCAGTTCTTGCCAGAATGTACGCAGCAGAAGGTAAGAAAGTCCTCTGTGCAGATGCAGATCCTGATGCAAACCTCGGGCTTGCGCTGGGCTTCTCTGAAGAGGATATCGACAAGATCATTCCCATCTCGGAAATGAAGGATCTTATCAAAGAGCGTACTAAGGCAGATGAATTCAATAAATTCTTTATCATCAATCCAAAAGTTGATGACCTGCCTGAAAAATTATCTTACGAGATCAACGGAGTAAAGCTCATGGTAATGGGCACCGTTAAGAAGGGCGGTTCCGGGTGCGTTTGTCCTGAGAGCGTACTGATCAAGAGAGTTCTTTCTCATCTGATCGTAGCAAGGGACGAGATAGTCATCCTCGATATGGAAGCGGGCCTTGAACATCTCGCAAGAGGCACTACGGATTTTGTAGACGCTTTCATCGTTGTCATAGAACCAGGAGCTAGATCGGTTCAGACCTATCACAGCGTAAAGAGACTTGCAGCAGACCTTGGTGTTCACCAGGTATTCGTAGTAGCCAATAAGGTAAGAGACCAGTACGACGAAGAATTCATCAAGAATTCTATTCCGGAAGAGGATCTGCTTGGCATGATCCATTATTCCGACAAAGTAGCCGACGCTGACCGTAGAGCTGCTTCTCCATATGATATTGCAGATGATGCAGTGGAAGAGATCCGCAGCATCAAGAGAAAGATTGAAGAGACCGCACAAGCGGTAAACTAGATAGGAGGACCAATTGAGGGACTTATTTCAAACAGCATTTCGTGGAAATGATGCTATCTATGCCGAAGCTGTTGCAGCAGTAGATGAAGCAATCGCAAAATATGGCGCAGATCATGCAGCAAAATTCCCAAGCACAGGATATAACTGTGCAACTATTCTCCAGTACACTGGAATCAAAGTAGAAACACTTGCAGACGTCAAGATGGCTCTTGATGGACCTATCAAGGACATGATGACAAGAGAGAACAGACTTGACAGCGTATTCTCCTCCGGACTTGCAACATGCATGGCCGGCGAAGCATTCGAAGTTTGCAAATATCTTGAAAATGAAAAGCCATACGGCGACGAATATCACGGACATATGTCTGACGCAGAAGTTAGAACACTTGGTGTTCCACTCGTAACAGGCGACATCCCTGGATTCGTTGTAGTAGTAGGCGAAGCACCTTCCGATGACGAAGCATTCGATCTCGTAAAGGGATATCAGAAGAGAGGTATCTTCGTATTCCTTATCGGTGGAGTCATCGAGCAGGTAAAGAGAAAGGGCCTTCAGTGCAGCTTCGACGTACGTGTAGTAGACGTAGGTCCGGACAGCATACAGATCGCTCACATCATTTCTCTCGTTATGAGAGCAGCTATGATCTTCGGTAATGTTCAGCCAATGGATTACTGGGCAATGAACAACTACACATTCGACAGGATCAGAGCATTCGTTAACGCATATGATTACGTAACAGACAGAACAGTTGGCTTCGGTGCCGGCGCTATCTGCCTTGGATTCCCTGTAATCTCCAACGCTGACGAACCAAACTTCAAGGTTCCAAAGAGCCTTATCCTTCAGCCAAACACAGAAGAGTGGATCGAGACATCTCTCGAAGCAAGAGACATCAAGCTCAAGATCACAGAGATGGATATTCCTATCGCATTCAACTCCTCCTTCGAAGGCGAGATCATTCGCCGTGGCGACATGCAGTTCGAAGTTTACGGTTCAAGATCCGACTCCTTCGAGCTCGTTACAATGAAGGATGCTGCTGACATCGAAGATCACAAGATCGAAGTTATCGGACCTGATTTCGATCAGTTTGAACTTGGTTCCACAGTTCAGATGGCATACATCGCAGAAGTTGCAGGCAAGAAGATGCAGAGCGACTTCGAATCCGTTATCGAGAGAAAGTTCCACTCCTGGATCAACTGCCTTGAGGCTGTTTATCACACAGGTCAGAGAGAGCAGATCCGTATCAGAGTTTCCAAGGCTGCTTATGAAGCCGGATTCAGAGCAAAGCACCTCGGAGAAATGCTCTGGGCTATGATCAAGTCTGAGTACGGCGAAGTAGTCGACAAGTGCCAGATCAAGATCGTTACAGATCCTGCAGAAGCAACAAGACTCAAGAATGAAGAAGCTCTTCCGAAGTACAATGCAAGAGACGAAAGACTCGAATCACTCACAGACGAAGCAGCAGACGTATTCTTCACATGCACAATGTGCCAGTCCTTCTCACCGAGCCACGTATGTATCGTAACTCCTGAAAGACTCGGACTTTGCGGTGCAGTTTCCTGGCTCGATGCTAAGGCAACTCACCAGCTCAATCCGGAAGGACCTTGCCAGGTCGTATCCAAAGAAAACCCTGTAGACGAAGAGATCGGAATTTGGCCGGATTGCGACAGAGCAGTCAACCAGTACTCCCACGGCGCTCTTGAGCACGTTACACTTTACTCCATCCTTCAGGATCCAATGACATCCTGCGGATGCTTCGAGTGTATCTGCGGTATGGAACCTGCTTCCAACGGCGTTGTCATCGTTAACAGAGAGTATGCAGGTCAGACACCTGTAGGAATGAGCTTCGCAGAACTCGCTTCCTTCACAGGCGGCGGCGCACAGACTCCTGGTTACATGGGTCACGGAAAGCACTTCATCGCTTCCAAGAAGTTCATGAAGGCTGAAGGCGGAATCCAGAGGATCGTTTGGATGCCAAAGGCTCTTAAAGAAGAAGTTGCAGCAAGACTCAACAAGACTGCAAAGGAACTCTACGGAATCGAGAACTTCTCCGATATGATCGCTGACGAGACAGTTGCAGCATCTGCTGACGACCTCGACAAGATGATCGAATTCCTCACCGAGAAGGGACATCCTGCACTCGGTCTCGATCCAATGATCTAATAGATCATAATTGTACTAAAACATATTTGCGGGATGCTCTTTTTTGAGCATCCCGCTTAAGTGCTTATTTGAAAGGAAATATTATGGCATACACGATCGCACTCGCCGGAAAAGGCGGGGTAGGAAAAACGACTATTACAGGTATGCTCATCAAGTATCTTGCAAAGAAGACAAAGAGCGTCATTCTTGCAGTAGATGCTGATGCTAATTCAAACCTTAACGAAGTATTGGGCGTTGAGGTAGAAGCAACTCTTGGAGAGATAAGAGAACAGCTTGAAAACAACGAATCTAAACAGGTAGTGCCGCCCGGAGTAGACAAGGCTGTATGGACAGAGATGCAGCTTTCAGGAGCACTGTCTGAAGGAGACGATTTCGATCTTCTCGTCATGGGCCGTACACAGGGCAAAGGATGCTACTGCTTCGTAAACAGTCTTTTGACAACACAGATCCAGAGATATACCAACAACTATAAATATATCGTAGTAGATAATGAAGCAGGTCTTGAGCATTTATCAAGAGGAATACTTCCAAAGGTAGATATGCTCATCCTCGTATCCGACAGCTCAAGAAGAGGCGTACAGGCAGCCGGCAGGATCTATGAACTTGCACAGGATCTTAAGCTTGGAGCAAAGGATATCAAGCTTATAATCAACAGAGCACCAAACGGAGTTGCTCCTGAAGGCGCTTTGGAAGAAGCAAAGAAGTTTGGACTTGAGGTCCTCGGAGTACTTCCGCAGAATGATGAGATCTTCGAACTTGACGGAGAAGGAGAACCTACTGCAGATGTTTCTATGGACAATGAGTTCAAGAAAAAGCTTTATGAGCTTCTTGATCAGCTGTCATTCAAGTAGAAAAGACCTTTTATCCGGAATGTATCCAAAAAGAATATGTTCCGGATATTTATTAAGAAATAAAACATAATATTTATTATGTATATGGAGCGATCTATGGAACCTAACAAGAATGTCAACAATCTTATAGAACTGCCTACAGAACATTATCAGGAGCTCTTTGCAAAGGCTGATCCTCTTGAAATGTCTGCAAGGACAGGCATAGAATTCTCAAACGGTAAATTCAGATTCAGAGTGCTCAACGAAGATAAGACTCTCACATGGCCTGACGCCAATGACGAATGCTTTAAACCAAAGGACAGGATCCTTTTCATGAGATATCTCCTTGAAGGAAAGAAAGTAGCATTTACTACTGAATTTGCTGCATACAAGGAACTCAAGGACGGAGAGCTTTACAACAAGCCATTTACCGGTAGATGCATCTACAGGATGCTTGGTTCTTACGGCAAAAATCCTGATGCTTTTATAAAGGCATGCGAACATTACGGCGGGCACAGGATAAAGTCATCCGGTATTCAATACGAGTTTGAGTTCCTGAACAATCTCTTCCTTAGATTCATACTTTGGGAAGGTGATGAAGAGTTTGCTCCCAACATGCAGATACTGTTTTCAAGAAACTTCGATGATACTTTTTCATCAGAAGACAGAGTAGTCGCATGTGAATATCTAATAGGAAGGATGCAGTCATTAAGATAAACGAATATAGTCAAAAGCAGTACCCGCTCGAAAAGTCTCGCGTCTTTTTCCTGATATTACAGGCAGCCCTTTTGCGACTGTTCACTGCGTGAACACGCAAGGGCTTATGCCTTCCATATCAGGGACGCTTCGAAACTTTTCTCTCAGGTCTGCTTTTAACTAACAATTTATTAACAATATAACAATTTTGCACATAAACGAGGGAATATCCCTCGTTATTTTGTTGTCAAAAGTGTTAATACAATGTGATTAATGTGTTAATATATACACGAAAAGAAATGGAAGGAGGATTTATATGTCAGTGTTTGATATAATAGGTCCGCTGTTTGGGATCTTCTTTATGATCATATGGATCACAGTGATCGTAAGTATCGTACAGGCTATGAGAAGACAGTCTCATTCAACCAAGGATGTTTTCAATACTGTAAATCAAAGGATAAAAGATCTAAGCAGTGGTAATGCATCTTCCGGAAGCTACAGAACTGTATACACAGGTCCAAGCAAAGGTAAAGAAGTACCCACATCTGATGACTTCAGCGATGTTGAAAAGAGGAATGATACTACAACCTTTAAACAGGAGCTCAATCCACGCTCTAAACCAATTAGGGTAAGCAATAAAGTCAACAGAAATACAAAAGTCAACGGATTTACAGGTAGAAAAGCAAGAAAATATGCTATAGATTCTTCTGAAATGCCGGCTCACGGAAAACTCTCGAGAGAGACACGTGATGACGAAAAAGAATGGTTTTAATTAAATAGTTATATATATAAAGGAAAGGGGAACAAAACATGAAATGGTTCTTAATCGGACTTCTGGTAGTAATCGTACTCCTGATAGTCACTAACTTAAAGATCGTACCTCAGGCAAGCGAATTCATTATCGAAAGACTCGGTAAATATCGCAACACATGGTCAGCAGGACTTCACGTTCTTTGCCCGTTCATCGACAGAGTAGCAAGAAAGGTCACTTTGAAGGAACAGGTCCTAGACTCAGATCCTCAGCCGGTTATCACAAAAGATAATGTAACCATGCAGATCGATACAGTCGTATACTTCCTGATCTTCGACAGCAAAGCCTATACATACGGCGTAGTCAACCCGATCAATGCTCTTGAAAACCTCACTGCTACAACTCTTCGTAACATAGTCGGTGAGATGGAACTTGACCAGACACTGTCCTCAAGAGACAATATAAACTCTCAGATGACAATGCTCCTTGACCAGGCAACAGATCGCTGGGGAATCAAGGTAAACCGTGTTGAGCTAAAGAACATCATGCCTCCGAGAGAGATCCAGAATGCAATGGAAAAGCAGATGAAGGCTGAGCGTGAAAGACGTGAGACATTGCTCCAGGCAGAAGGACACAAGCAGGCAGTTATCACCAGAGCAGAAGGAGACAAGATGGCTGTCATCCTCGAAGCAGAAGGTGAAAGAGATGCACGCATCGCAAGAGCAGAAGGTGAAGCAAAGGCTATCAAGCTTGCAAAAGAAGCTGAAGCTGAAGGTATCAGGCTCATCAATGAAGCAAGACCTTCTCAGCAGGCACTGGAACTCAAGAGATTCGAAGCACTCGTCGGTATGTCCAACAGCGCAAGCGCAAAGATCATAGTTCCTACAGATGTAGTAAACGTAACAAAGAACAATGTTCTCTTCTCTGAGATAACAGGTCTTGGCGATCATACAGATCCGCTCACACCTGAAGCACCTGCACCAAAGGAAGATCCTTGCTGCGACTAAAGCAAAGAAAACTCAATAAAACTCAATAAAACTTAATAAAACTAAATAGCAGTTATCTAAGAAGTGGGCCTCCGTTAAAAGCGGAGGCCTGTTTTTATTATTCTTGACTTAGGTCATATGTTGCATCAAAAACATTTTGTTGTGGTATAATCTAGTGAATTATTTAGATAAGGAGATATATCATGAGCATAAAAACTGATAAGTGGATCGATGATCATTTCAATGAACTGGTTGAGCATACAAGAGAAATAGTAAGGATACCTTCTGTTGAGGGAGAGAGAGTAGATGAGACAATGCCTTTTGGCAAAGACGTTAGAGACGCAGAAGACTACATGCTCAAAGTAGCAGGCAAAGAATATGGCCTGGAAACACATGATCATGATGGATATTACGCATATGTAGATGCAGGTAAAGAAGCAGGAAAAGAAAAAGAAATGCTCGGCATAGTCTGCCATCTCGATGTAGTACCTGAAGGAAGCGGCTGGGATCATCCTGCATTCGGCGCTGAAGTTACAGATGATACAATTTACGGTAGAGGCACTGTAGATGACAAGGGTCCTGCTATTTGCGCATTACATGCACTTAAAGCAGTTATAGACAGCGGATATACTTTCAAAAGACAGGTCAGGCTCATCTACGGTCTTAATGAAGAGACAGGGATGAAGTGCATCGATGAGTATTGCAAGAACGAAAGAATACCTGACATTTCTTTTACTCCTGACGGATCATATCCTCTTTGCAACAGTGAATTTGGCATTTGCCATGCTGCATTTAAGAAAGAATACAAGTCTGATATATGCTTTGAATCCGGCGTAGCAGCCAATGTAGTTCCTCCGGAAGCAAAAGCTGTAGTAAACGGCAAGGAATATACAACTAAAGGAGTGCAGGCCCATGCATCCATGCCTTGGGAAGGCGAGAATGCTGCTCAGAAGATGATCAAGATTCTTGCAGGTCTTGAATTATCTAACGAAGAAGATAGGAAAGTCGTTGAAGTTCTTGATAAGCATCTTGGCGAAGGATACAGCGGAGAAGGATTCGATCTCTATTACAAGGATGAGACAGGTACTCAGACCCTAAATTTAGGCCTTGTGAAGTGGGATAAGAATGGTTTTGAGATAACACTCGATCTACGCTGCCCAAGCGCTGTAAAAGCTGAAAATGTAAAAGAAAAGCTTTGCGCAGCCTTTGCTGAATGCGGAGCAGAGCTTTTATGGTTCAATTTCTCTGAAGGTTTCTATTTATCAGAAGATACCGAGATCGTAGGAAAGCTCATGAAGGTATATAAAGAGAGGACAGGGGATACAGAGTCTAAGCCTATAGTAATGGGCGGAGGTACTTATGCAAGGCATCTTCCCAATGCAGTATCCTTTGGACCTGAAGGATATATGGACGTATGCACCTGTCATATACCAAATGAGCATATAACTTTTGAACAGCTCAAATTCAATTGCAAGATGCTTGCTGATGCTATCATCGCTCTTGCATGTGAATAAAGAGGAAAGACTAGAAGATAATAAAATCACAAGACCGGACTAATGTCCGGCCTTGCTGTTATAGGAATATGTAAAGGATCTATGCTAAGTTTTAAAATCATCTGCACCGGATCCTTTTGAGATTTATTTAAGGAGGCGTACTGCACTGGGGCAGACCTTTATGTCCACAAGCTTTCCGCCGTGAGCTTCTTCGCCGTCCAATGTCCAGGGGATATCCTTTTCAAACTTGAATTTGATATCCTTTGCTCTAAAGAAATCGAACATATCGGACCTGAAATCTGATTGACTGGCTCCTGTCATGATATCAAAGAAGTCGATGATGTCTTCAGGGAACTTAACGAGAAGAACTTCGAATTGGCCGTCATTGAGGTCTACGACGTCATCCTTTAGTTTTACTATACCTGCAACAGACTTTGTATTGGATACGGAACCGAATACATAATTGCCTGAGTATTCTTTGCCATCAGCAATAATAGTAGCTTTTATAGGTTCTATTTTTGTAAGGTCCTTTGCTCCTTCAAGGACATAAGCAAAATGTCCGAATCTGTTTTTCAGATCCTGAGGGGCAGAATAGGCTGCATCAGTAAATGCTCCGAATGAAGCTATATAACTGAAGTACCTTTTGTTTTCAAAGAGACCTACATCGAGCAAAGTCTCGTTTTGATTGATGATATTTTTGATCTGATTTTCAGGAGTGGAATCAAGACCTAAAGTATCTGCAAAGTCGTTAGTTGAACCGCAGGGAATATATCCAAGTTTTATATCATCATTGCTTTTTGAAAGGCAAAGACCTGTAAGAGTCTCATTGAGAGTTCCGTCTCCGCCGCAGCAGATTACAGTATCAAATCCTGCTATGCTTGCAGATTGAGCAAGTTCGACTGCATGATTTCTGTGAAGGGTCACATGAACAGTGACATTGCATTCGGCTTTGCAAAGCTCGTTGATGATGTCAAATAGTTTTGGGAGTATTGATTTTTTTCCTGATACAGGATTGATTATTAGTAATACATCTTTCATAACATGTATATTTTATCACTGTTAATATGTTTTTACAGTGATTTTGAAGCAATAATCCGTTAAGTTTAAAGCTATATAGTCATTTCCTAAATATTGACCATTGGAATTTGTCATCTCTGATAATTGTACTTATAACATAAATAAGTATATAATTTATAACATAGGTGATTTTGATCACCAAAATATAATATTTCTCATGACCGTCAAGAGGAAGCTTACGGTCTTAGCTTTATGCATTTGGGAGAGGAAGCTCCTGCATATAAGAAAGGATGATATTATGAACAAAAATCTTAAACACAACTATCCGCTCTATGAAATAGAGTGGTTCAAAGACTTTAAGGACATGATCAAGCAGCGTGTAGCTGCTCATCCGGACAAGGATGTTTTCAGGTTCACAGTAAACAAAGAAGACAGACATGTAACATACAAGGAGCATTTCGATAACATGAATGCTCTTGGCACTGCCATAGCAAATGACGGTTTTCACGGCATAAAGATCGCTATGGTAGGAGAGAACTGCTACGAATGGGCTTTGACACAGATCACGGTACTGGCATCAGACAATGTATTCGTTCCTGTTGATAAGGAACTTCCCATGACCGATCTTCTAAATGTCATAGATCACAGCGATTCGGAGCTCGTATTTTGTACAGGCGCCTTTGCAAAAGCGATTTACTTAAACCTTGATAAAATACCCAAAGTGAAGAAAGTCGTCGTTTACAGGCCAAAAGAAGAGCTTCCTGAAGGCTTTGTAAAAGCAGATACATATATGGCAAAAGGAAAAGCGCTCCTTGAGCAAGGATCTACTTCATACACATCTCAGGAACCTGAAGACATGGGTCTTGGAGAGATAGTTTACACATCCGGCACGACAGGCGCTCCAAAAGGCGTAATGCTATCAAGGCACAATCTCGTCAGCTCTGTATATTATGGTATGCAGACCATGACGGTTTTCGATGTGGGTCTTTCAGTTCTTCCATACAACCATACTTATGAAAGCACTTGCGACCTTCTTGTTTCTCAGCATAAAGGCGCGACCCTTTGCATCAACGAAAACTTAAAGACAGTTGCAGACAACTTAAAGAAGTATCAGCCTGAATATGTTATGCTTGTCCCGCTTTTTGTTGAGACTTTCTACAAAAAGATATGGAAGAATCTTGAAAAGCAGGGAAAAGCAGATCTTGTAAGAAGGATGATGAAGCTTTCCAACGGCTTAAGAAAGATTGGCATAGACTTAAGAGCAAAGATCTTCAAACAGCTAAGAGATGTCTTCGGCGGCAAGATGATAATGATAGTTTGCGGCGGCGCTCCCATAAGACCTGAAATAGCAGCTTTCTTTGATGCTATAGGTATTTGCCTTAACAACGGCTACGGCATTACTGAATGCGCTCCGCTCCTTTCCTGCAACAGACAGTTCTACAACAACTTCCGTTCAGTAGGCGTTCCTCTTTCCTGCGTACAGGTAAGGATAGAAGATCCAAACGAAGAAGGCGAAGGAGAGATCGTAGTAAAGGGCGACATAGTCATGATGGGCTATTACAAAAATGAAGCAGCTACAAAAGAAGTCATGACTGAAGACGGGTGGTTCTCTACAGGCGATTATGGTAAGATGGTAGGGGATCAACTCTTCATAACAGGAAGAAAGAAGAACCTCATAGTACTAAAGAACGGAAAGAATGTTTATCCCGAAGAGATAGAGGACTATATCTCAGGCGTCGAAGGAGTAGAAGAACTCATTGTCTATTCCAATATCGATGAAAACGGAGATGAAGTAAACCTTTGCGCCGAAATCTATCCTGCAGCCGATTTTGCAAAGGACAAAACGGAAGAAGAACTGAAAACATACTTCAAGAATCAATGTAAAGAAGTATTGAGTTCGCTTCCTTCCTACAAGCAAATAGCTACTATCGTGATCAGAAAAGAAGAGTTCCCGCATACTACTTCAAGGAAGATCAAGAGAATGGAAGTTCTTAAGGAAAGACATAAATAAAGGAGAATCATGCCTGATATTTTAAAGGATAATGATCCTGCAATGATCAAAAAGACTCTGCTCGTTGTAGAAGACGAATTCATAAACCGCGAGATCCTAAATATGATACTCAGCGGGTATTATGATGTACTTTTTGCAGAAAACGGAAGTGAAGCAATAGAGATATTGAGCACGAGATACGAGACTCTGAGCCTTGTGCTCCTTGATCTTAATCTTCCTGATATGCACGGCCTTGAAGTCCTGAAAAAGATCAAATCAGACAAGAGACTCGTAAGAGTACCTGTGATCGTAATGACTGCAGAAAAGGATGCAGAGGTCGAAAGCTTAAGAGAAGGCGCTATAGACTTCATTCCAAAACCTTATCCCCAGCCTGAGATAATTCTTGCAAGGATACTCAGGATCATAGAGCTAAGCGAAGACAGAGATATAATCAGACTCACTGAAAGAGACCAGCTCACAGACCTGTATAACAAGGATTTCTTTTACTTAAGAGCAGGACAATACGATCTTTATCACAGTGATATATGCACCGATGCCATAGTCATAGACATCAATCATTTTCATATGATAAATGAGCGTTACGGAAAAGATGCAGGTGACAATATCTTAAAAAAGATCGCTTCCTGCATAAAGAAAATGGTCCACGAAACCGGCGGCATAGTAGGAAGAAAAGAAGCAGATACTTTCCTTATATACTGTCCTCACGGACTTGATTATTCAAAAGTCCTTGATACAGTAGCTGCGTCCATAGATGAAGGTATAAACTCAGATAACAAGATCCATGCAAGGATAGGTGTATACGAGTCTACAGACAGAGATCTTGAAATAGAGCAAAGATTCGACAGAGCAAAGCTTGCTGCAGATACAGTCAAAGGTAACTACATAGATCCTATAGGTATCTATGACGATTCTCTTCATGAAAAAGAAGTCTTTGAAGAGCAGCTTATAGAAAAGTTCCATACTGCTATCAAAGAAAAACAATTCTGCGTATACTTCCAGCCAAAGTTCAATATAAAGGCAGAAATTCCGGTCCTTGCAAGCGCAGAAGCACTCGTAAGATGGAAGCATCCTGATACAGGACTCATAAGTCCCGGTATCTTCGTTCCGCTCTTTGAAAAGAACGGTCTCATCAGAGAACTCGATAACTTTGTCTGGAAGGAGACAGGAGCGCAGATCAGAAAATGGAAAGATGATCTTGGTATAACGCTTCCTGTATCAATAAATGTATCAAGAGTTGATATCTACGATCCTTCGCTTACAGATAAACTTAAGGAGATAATAGACACATATAACTTAAGTTATGAAGACATGATCCTTGAGATCACAGAAAGCGCATATACAGAAGATTCTGCTCAGATCATAGAGACTGTCCAAGACTTAAGGAATATGGGATTCCGCATCGAAATGGACGATTTCGGTTCCGGTTATTCATCCTTAAATATGCTGTCAGATCTTCCTGTGGATGCACTTAAACTTGATATGCAGTTCATAAGGAATGCGTTCAAAGAGAAAAGGGATACAAGGCTCCTTGAGATCATAATAAAGCTTGCAGAAGCTTTGAATGTTCCTACTATAGCAGAAGGAGTCGAGACTTTAGAGCAGCTTTCGACTTTAAGATCCATGGGATGCGATATAGCGCAAGGTTACTATTTCTCAAGACCTCTTCCAGAAGATGAGTTTGAGGAATATATAAAAGAGTATATTTCCAGCTAATGATCATCTTAGATCTCACATCTATATCGGTGTGAGATCTTTTTTTGTTCATAACCAGGGTCGTTAATAGGGGGGAAGTAAAGTCTCATATATACGAAAAAACGAGGTCATCAGACCTCGTTTTTCTTTGCTGGTGCGGCATAGTGGACTTGAACCACCACGGTGTTAACCATACGGCCCTCAACCGTACGCGTCTGCCTATTCCGCCAATGCCGCGCGTCAACAGTGAGTATATTAGCACAAGCATCCGATCTTGTAAAGCATTATTTTAAAATTAGATCAAATTTTCTAAAACACCAAAAATGACCAAAAGAAGAGGGTAGACGATATAGAAATATATCTTGAGCCAAAGTTTGTTCGGTCCTCTTTCTTTGCTGTAGAACCATGTTACTGCCAGTGCAAAAATAGCAAAAACGGTGATAGGTACAGTGTACTGAAGTTCATTTACGGTCACGGTGATGATCGTATCTATCTTTGCATAGAAAGAATAGAAGACCATTACAGCAAATTCAAATATCCTTGGATATGTAATATCATGACAGGTATAGAAGAGCATGGTTATGAGGACGCCATACCTTCCGAATTCAGAATTGATATACAGGCATCCGTTTATAGTTGCTATAGTCAGAACTACTATGAGTATGATATCAAGGACCGTATTTCTGAATCTTCTCTTTATATAGTCAAGGAAAAGCATGACGAGCAGCAATATGAAAAGAGTCACCATGACGCTTTGCTGTTTCATATCAAAAAAGTTTCCTGTCTTGTACCAGTCATATAAGAATTCGGATATGATAGTAAAGAAAGCAAATCTTCGTATATAAAGGATCCTGTTGGTCGTATTGTTTATGCCTTCTACGAGAAGAAATGCAAATAGGGTAAAGGAGAACCAGTACATGCAGTCTGCGATGGCTCTGTTACCAAGAGGGAGTTTGGATGATGAGGAAATAAAGCACATGATCATGGATGCGATAGCTATGATCCTGATCCAGAATGAACTCAGTCCTCTTTCTTTTTCAGTTTTTGTTTCTAATCTTGCCATACAAAGTATTTTAATCTCTTGAAGAAAAAATGACAAGTTATATAATAGTTCCATGCTCAAAATATTAAATGAAGATCTAGAGATCAAAAAAATAGCTGACAGCGGACAATGCTTCAGGATGTTTGAAAGAGGAGAGGGCAAGTGGCTATTTGCAGCCGGATCCAAATTTACTGATGCAATAGTACTTCCCTCATCTGAAGTCATCATCGATTGTCCTTCATGTGATGACAGCTTTTGGCATGAATATTTCGACCTTGATACAGATTACAAGGGATACAGAAACTCTGTAGATCCTAGTGACAGCTTTCTTTCTGCTGCAGTATCCTATGGAAAGGGTATCAGGATACTAAGACAGGACCCTTGGGAAATGCTGATTACTTTCATCATTTCTCAAAGAAGGAGCATCCCTTCTATCAAGACCTGCGTTGAACGCATATGCAGGAAATGGGGAGATCCACTTGCAAATGACATATATTCATTCCCTGAGCCTTCACAGCTTGCTAAAGCAAGCCTTGAAGAACTCAGCGAATGCGGCCTTGGATACAGAGCAGAATACGTCTATCTTGCAGCAAAAGCTGTATATTCAGGAGAGCTTGACCTTGAGAGTTTGAAAGGAACAAACGACAATGAGCTGATGGAAACTCTTCTTTCTTTAAGAGGAGTTGGAGTCAAGGTAGCTAACTGCGTATCACTATTTGGATTCCATAGGATAGCAGCATTTCCTGTTGACGTTTGGATAGACAGAGTGCAAAAAGAGTATTACAACGGGAGATTTCCGGTAGAAAAATATGACGGTTATGCCGGGATAATGCAACAATATATTTTTTATTACGCACGAAAGCGATAAATTGTCCATTATCTTGTTTAAAGCTTCATCTTTTTGCTTTGACAATTTGAATAAACCTTAATATAATACTGATGGACATGCGCCAGTAGCTCAACGGATAGAGTGCCTGACTACGAATCAGTAGGCTGGAGGTTCGAATCCTCTCTGACGCACCACATGTATCACTCTCCCAAAGTGATACGTATCTCTAATCCCAATACCCCTTTTGACAAAACAAAGTGCATATGTACTTTGTTTTGTTTTTTATCGAAAAGTGTTACAATCACAATATGCAATACGATCCATATTCCGAAAAATTAAAGACTGCAGTATTCGATATAGAAACTACTGGACTGAGTTCTGCAAATGACAGCATCATCTCAGCCAGTTTTTGCAATGAGGACAGTACAGATCTAAGACAGTATTTTTGTGACGATCCAAGTTCTGAATACCTGCTCATCACAAAGATCTTCGAAGAATTCAGATCTCTTGATGCCATAATCACATATAACGGAGAGAGATTCGACGTTCCTTTCGTACTTGCAAGAGCAAAAAAATACGGTATCGAAAATGACTGTCCCTATGTTTGGAACATAGACATATACAAGATATTAAGACAATACTGGCTGGCAGGGAAGATGCTTCCCAGTCTATCTCAGACCTCAGTCGAAAAGGCTCTTGGACTTTCTTTGTCAAGAACAGACCAAATAGACGGCGGCGAGTGCATAAAGCTATATAACAGCTTCCTTGCAAGAGGAAACGAAGATGCAAAAGAAAAGATACTCCTTCACAACGGAGACGATGTCAGGCAGCTTGCAAGGATATCATCATCTCTTAGCTTCATACCTTTTCATAAAGTGCGTTATGAAAACGGATATCTTCTGACAGTTAAAAGGGAGGTGGATGAAAGGGATATAGCAATACTTGTGGACGGAGTTTATGAGACAATAAACAAGTTTACAATAAACGCAAAGACTATCCAGGGAATGATGCCCATGAGCATATTTGAAGACTATTTCTCTTTGGAATATGATTCTTTTTCAGGAGCTTCAAGACTTGAGATATTCCCAAAAGAGCTGGAAGATTATCTTTATGTCGACCTTACAAAACTACCTGTAAATATAGATGATTTTAAAAATCTTGACGGATTTGCAAGCAATTATCTCATCATAAAGCAGGGAAATGAGATCAAATATAAGGAATTCAACACATTGACTTCATATATTATCTCTAAAATCGTTATCTGACAGTCACAATATAATGTTAAAATTTTCGATGATCCATAGTCTAATATACTTAACTGGTGATATAATTATGTGAAGTGTGGACTTATGTATTATTTTGAAGAATTTGAAAACAATTTAAGATCGAAGGGAACATCGTCTTCTACAGTATCTGCATATATGTCAGACATAAATGATTTTGTCTCATTCCTTTCTGATAGACCTACGGATATCCTTGCTGCAGGAAGCGATGATATAAAAGCATATATTTCGTCCCTTGAAGAGGCAGGAAGAAGCAAGTCTACTGTAAACAGGAGGATCGCATCACTAAAAAGTTATTACGGCTTTCTGTTTAGAGAAGGTATAATAGAAAGAGATCCTACATACGGAAGCAAAGCATCTGTTGTCGATGCAAAAGAGATCGTTTACCTTACTGAAGAAGAGATCACGAAGTTCGTAGAATCTCCCGGGAATAACAAGCAAGGCTTACGAGACAGAGCTATTCTTGAGATGATGTATGCCACAGGTATAAAGGTATCCGAGCTTTGCGACCTTGACCTTGGGGATCTTAACTTAAATATAGGATACATTTCAATAAGCAGCGGTGAGAAAAACAAAGGAAGAGTAGTCCCCATAGGACGCTATTGCAAAACTGCTGTAAAAGAATATATACTCAAATCAAGAAGGAACTTTCTTGACGGAAAAGATGATAAAGGAGCTTTGTTCCTGAACCATTTAGGGACCAGGATAACAAGGCAGGGCGTTTGGAAGATACTTAAGAAGTATTCTGCTGTTTCAGGCATCGAAAAGGATGTAACGCCCCAGATGATAAGAGATACATTTGCAGTTCATCTCATACAGCACGGAGCTGACCTGAAGACATTGCAGGAGCTCCTTGGACATGAAGATATAACTGCGACTCAAATATATCTAAAATTCAAAAAGAACAGAGTAATGGATGTCTATAACGACTCTTTCCCAAGAGCGTGATAAGGAGATAATATCAATGGCAGAAGATTTCGATAAGATCTATAACGAAAAGGTGTCTGATGCATCATCACTTGACTCTCTGTTTGACAAGCCTGTAGAGGGAGACGGAGAAACTCCGTCTGAATTCTATTATACAGTGCCTCAGGACAGCGAGCAGGGATCCATATACGGATCTGCATCTGATGCTTCAAAAATACTCTTTGATGACGACGCTTCGGATATAAACTACGATGACGAAGAATATGAAGAGTATGAACAGGAAACTGTAAAAAAGAAGAATAAGAAAAAAGATAAAGCAGCAAAAGAACCTAAAGAACCAAAGAAAAAGAGCAAGATAGTTCCTATCATTGCCGTAGTACTTGTTCTTGCGCTTCTTGCAGGCGTCTACTTCTATTTCTTTGCAGGAAAGAAGTTCAATGTTTCTTTCATAGATGATGCAGGAACAGTGCTTGAAACTGTAAAAGTAAAAGAAGGAAAAACAGTCGAGCTGATAGAAGCGCCTAAAAAAGAAGGCTATGTATTCATCGAATGGCAGCTCAACGGAAAGAAGTACGATCCGACTACTTTAGTAGGTTCTGACTTTGAATTGAAAGCCTTTTACAAAAAGGCTATGAAAGTCACATTCCTTTATGAAGACGGAACTGAATTCAAGGTAGTTGAAGTAGGTGAAGGTGATACAGTTGAAAAACCTGATCCGGATCCTGAAGTAAAGAACAAAGCTTTCGTCACATGGCTCACTGAAGAAGGAAAAGTTTTCAGCTTCCTAACGGAGATAAAGGAAGATATAGTTCTCAAAGCTAAGATGAGAGACTATATCAAACCTACAGGACTTGCATATGCAAATCCAACATACAGGATATATGTAAGAGAAGAGAAGGAACTTCCTGCTGTAGTAACGCCCGGAAATACTACAGAAACAGTCACATATGAAAGTTCAGATCCTACCATATTCACAGTAGATGCTCTTGGTAAGGTAACAGGACTTAAAGCAGGTACTGCAACTCTTACTGCAAAGGTCGAAGGATTTACTGCAACGACTACAATTACTGTAGAAGAAAAACCTGTAACAGGCCTTACAGTTCAGGAAGGAAGAAGCGTAAGGCTCGGAAAAGGCAAGACCATCACTCTCCATCCTGTCATAGTTCCTGAAGATGCTACAAACAAGGAAGTAACATTCAGAAGCGACAATGAAGAGATCGCAACCGTTTCCAGAGAAGGCGTAGTAACCGGTAAGAAGAACGGAAAATGCATGATCATTGCAAGGTCTAACAACGGAATAGAATATCCTGTTGAAGTGGAAGTCTATACAGCAGTAGACAGGATTGAACTCAATGTATCTTCTCCTAATACGACTTTGGCACACGGAGCAAACAGTTCCATAACCATTACTGCAACGATCTATCCTGAAGATGCTGACGTCAAGACTGTAGAGTGGCAATATTTAAGCAGCGGTCTTAACAATATGATCACACCGAGCGAGAACGGAAACACTCTCACCATAACAACAAACGATGCATTCACAGGTGAGTATGTAGCAAATATGCAGATCAGCGCAACAGCAGACGGTGTTGAAAGTGCAAATCCTGTGATAATCTACATAGAGCCTATGCTTGTAACGACATATGTTTCAGCAGCAGGTGGCGGCGGATCATATACTGCAACAGTAGAAGATGAATTCATTCTCAATACCAATATAGATTGTACATTGACCGTAAACGGCGATATATTTACAGGAGTGAGCATCACGACCAAGAGCGTTACAGGAACTGTTTCCGCTGCAGGCACTGCAGTCATAACAGCAACTACTCCCGGAGGGCAGACTTTGACCGTAACTCTTACTGCACAATAATGAGCAAAATACAAAAATATTTCTTGCACAAAAGGGATTCTTATGTTAGAATCCCTTTTGCGTATTACGGACGGTCCGCTGGCAAAGTCCGAAGATGGAAGGTTCTTCGGGCGCTTGGATGTTATGAACGTCTAAGAAGGAAGGAGGAAATATTAATGGATCTTATTAAATCTATTACTCAGGAATATGAAAAGGATAATATTCCGGAGTTCTCTGTCGGTGATACACTCAGAGTACACATTAAGATCAAAGAAGGAAACCGTGAAAGGATCCAGGTCTTTGAAGGATTCGTACTCAAGAGACAGAATGGCGGCATTTCCGAGACATTTACAGTAAGAAGACTTTCTTCTGGTATCGGAGTTGAAAAAACATTCCCGCTTCATTCCCCGTCTATCGACAAAATCGAAGTAGTTCGCAAGGGCGATGTCAGAAGAGCAAAGCTGAACTACATGAGAGGTAGAACAGGTAAGGCAGCAAAGATCAAGTCTGTCGAATAAAGTCAAAAAGTTTATAAAAAAGTGCCGTATATTTACGGCATTTTTTTATTATATGTGGTATACTTCTTGCATAATATTCATTCCATAAATTTTGCCGGAGGGACTATGCGATACGCCAGACAAACTAAAATATTAGAGATAATCAAATCACAGGAGATCTCTACACAAGAAGAATTAGCCGACAGACTTAATGACGAAGGGTTCAAAGCAACTCAGGCTACAGTATCAAGAGACATAAAAGAGCTGGGACTCGTCAAAGTTTCCGGACACGGAAAAAAAAGCATATATGCAGACGCTCCCAAAGTTCCCGAAAGGATCTTAGACAAATACGGAAAGATCCTTGCAGAGACCATAGTAAGCGTCAAATCTTCAGAAAACCTGATAATTATCAAGACTTTGAGCGGCTGCGCAGGAGCAGCTGCAGAAGTCATTGACAGAGTGCCGGATGAGCAGATCCTTGGCACCATTGCAGGTGACAATACCATACTTCTCATAGTTGATGCCAAAGATCATGTTGAATTCGTAATGAACATGATCAAGGATGTTATTTCCTAAACGATGATATCAGGAATAAGCATAAAAGATTTTGCAATAGTTAAAGAACTGAATGTAGATCTAAATAAGGGTCTCAATATCATAACAGGTGAGACCGGCGCAGGAAAATCTGTCATCATTGAAGCCATTTCCATGGCCCTTGGCAGCAGAGCAGATACTGCATATGTGAGGACAGGCTGTGACAAAGCAGTCATAACCCTCCTTGTAGACAGATCAGACTGCGATCTTTCAGATATATTAGAAGACATGGGCGTACCAGACGACGACCCACTGATAATAAGAAGAGAGATCAGTTCTCAAAGCAAAAGCGTTTGCAGAGTGAACGGGACCATAGTTCCTCTGTCTTCGCTTAATTTGCTTTGCAAAAGAATAGCAGATATACACGGACAATATGACCAGCAGATACTTTTAGATCCGGAAAACCACCTTGGTATACTGGATCTTTACGGTGGAAAAGAGCTTTCCGATGCAAAGGAGCTTACATCAAAATCCTACGAAGTATTTGCTGCATATTCTTCTGAATATTACAAACTTAAAAAAGAACTTGCAGATTCAGAAAGAAAGAGAGATTTCTTAAGATTCGAGTATGAAGAGATAAGTAATGCAGACTTAAAAGCTCACGAAGACGAAGATCTTGAAGAGAGCATAAGGATAATGGAAAACGGAGAAAAGCTTTATGAAGCCGTATCCGAAGCCCATTCACTCATCTTTGATTCAGATTCTTCGGTAAGTTCTTCTCTTGGCAATGCACTTTCCACTCTTGAATCCATAAAAGGGATCTCATCTGATATAGATTCTCTCATACAAAGAGTTGCTGATGCATATTACGAGATTGATGATATGAATCAGGAACTCAGAAGCCTTAAGGACAGCGTCAGCTTTTCTCAAAGCGAACTTGACGAGAGCATAGAAAGACTTGAACTCATAAATAAGCTCAAAAGAAAGTACGGCGGCACTTTAGATTCAGTCATTGAATATGCACAGAAAGCTAAAAACAGCCTCTCAGACATCGAAAATGCCGATGACCGTATGAAAGAACTTGAAGATAATATAAAGGCGTCAAAAAAGACATATGATGAAAAAGCTGAAAAACTTTCTGAAATTAGGAAGAAAGCAGCCGTAAAACTTGAAGGACTCATAGACAAGGAACTGTCTGAACTCAATTTTGCAAATGCAGATTTTAAAGTCAGTTTCTCAAAAACTGCTTCTTCTGCAATTGGAACAGACAGCATTGAATTCCTCATCTCTACAAACAAAGGAGAAGAACCAAAGCCTCTTGCAAAGATAGCATCAGGAGGAGAGCTTTCAAGGATAATGCTTGCATTCAAGAGCATCATAGGAGAACTTGACGGCATTCCTACGCTCATATTCGACGAGATAGATACGGGCATTTCAGGTGCTACTGCAGCAGTAGTCGGCGATAAGCTTGAAAGAATTGCAAAGGATCATCAGGTCATATGCATAACGCACCTTCCTCAGATAGCGTCAAGAGGAGAGAGCCATTTCAGGATCGAAAAGGTCAGCGATGAGATCTCAACTCAAACGACAGTAGTACCTCTTGGTAAGGAAGAAAGAATAGAAGAGCTGGCAAGACTGCTTTCAGGCGCCAGCATTACTGATACTGCAAGAGCACAGGCAAAGGAACTTTTAGGATTTTCATGAACAAGATAAACTGGTACCCGGGTCACATGAAAAAGACCAAAAACTTAATATCTGAAAATCTGGGCCTTATAAATGCAGTGATAGAAGTCCTCGATGCCAGGATACCGAAAGCATCAAGGAATCCTGATATAGGGGAGCTTACTAAAAACAAGACAAGGATAGTCATACTCAACAAGACAGACCTTGCAGATCCTGAGAAGACAAAGGAATGGAAAACAAAACTTAAACAGGAAAATGATTTCGTCATCCTTGTCAATTCCAATACAGGAGAAGGATGCAAAGATATCTTTGATTGCTTTGAAAAGATCAAACTCCAGATCAATGAAGGCAAAGACAGAAAGCGCCAATTAAGAGTCATGATAGTTGGTATTCCCAATGTAGGAAAGTCATCACTCATAAACAGGCTCACAGGATCTAAAGCTGCAAAGACAGGCGACAGGCCCGGTGTTACAACAGGAAAGCAATGGATCACTCTAAAGGACGGGACCATGCTCCTTGATACTCCCGGTATTCTTTGGCCAAACCTTGACGATCAGGAAGTAGCAAGGAACCTTGCATATTGCGGCAGTATCAAAGATGAGATCATGGATCTTGAGACTCTTGCGCTAAATTTCATTGAAAAGCTGAGCAAGATAGCTCCGGATCTGTTGATGGCAAGGTACAAACTCGATGAGATATGCGAGCTTCCTCTTGATACTATGGAATCCATAGCAAGGAAGAGAGGATTCATACTTCCAGGGAAAAGGATAGATTATGAAAGGACGGCCAAAACGCTACTTGATGAGTTCAGATCAGCTACCATAGGCCGTATTACACTTGAATGAGGATACTTGGTATAGACCCCGGTTATGCGATAATGGGCTGGGGAGTCATAGAGAAAAAGGGGAGCAGTTTTTATCCAATAGCATACGGTTCCATAGAGACCGAAAAAGATACGCCTATGCCTGAAAGGCTCAAGCATCTTTATTCTACTCTCATGGAGATCATTGCTGAATACGATCCATCGGAAGTCAGCATTGAAGAGCTTTATTTCAACAACAATGCAAAGACAGCTATATTCGTAGGACAGGCAAGAGGTGTAGCACTCCTTGCATGCACCAACTCAGGACTTGATATATTCGAATATACGCCTCTTCAGATAAAGACTGCCATGACAGGTTTCGGAAGAGCAGACAAAAAGCAGATACAGTCAATGGTAACGAAGATACTTGGTCTTGAATCAGTACCAAAGCCGGACGACACGGCTGACGCACTTGCAGCAGCCATATGCCATGCATATTCAGGTGAAGCAAAGAAAAGAATATATATGATGAAATAAAGGTATATATTATGATCCACTATATAAAAGGAATTATTACTGATACAAGTCCGGGGATGATAGTAATTGAGTCCTCAGGGATAGGATACGAAGTATATGTAGCAGACAACAGTCCGCTGCTTCTTGCAGGAAAGGATGAAGCTGTTACCGTATATACATATATGGCAGTAAGAGAAGACGATGTAAGCCTATACGGCTTTACAGACAAAGAGAGCCTTAATATGTTCAAGCTCCTTACTACAGTCTCAGGTATAGGAAACAAAGGAGCCCTTGCAATACTGTCAAAGCTTACATTAAGGGAACTAAGGCAGGCTATAGTCTTCGAAGATCCTGCTGCAATAGCAAAAGCAAAAGGAATAGGAAGCAGGACCGCTGCAAAGGTAGTACTTGAACTTAAAGATAAAGTAGGCGATGCTGATCTTCCTGAAGGAACATCCATCGGAAGCGTAAGCATAGTAAAGGGCTCTGCTAAGGATGAAGCATTAAGAGGACTGCAGGCACTCGGATTCTCTAAATCAGAGGCTTATTCATACCTTCTTGGTATCAATGACGAAACTCTGACTGCAGAAGAATATATACGACTTGCACTAAGAGCAAGAAGATAAAAGGGGATATTCATGGAATATGAACACAGAATGCTGGGATCTAAGCTCCAGCAGGATGAAGAACTGATCGAAAAGACCATAAGGCCAAAGACCTTTGCAGATTATGTAGGTCAATCAGGTGTTACGGACAATCTCAAGATATATATAGAAGCATGCAAACAAAGAGGAGACACTCTTGACCATGTGCTCTTTTCAGGTCCTCCGGGACTTGGAAAGACAACTCTTGCAGGCATCATCGCAAATGAGATGGGTGTTGAGTTCAGGATCACATCGGGTCCTGCAATAAGCAGAGCAGGAGACCTTGCTGCAATTCTATCAAACCTTAACGAAGGAGACGTACTCTTCATAGACGAGATACACAGACTTAACAGGTCAGTAGAGGAAATACTCTATTCCGCTATGGAAGACTTCTCTATAGACATAGTCACAGGAAAAGGTCCTATGGCTAATTCCATAAGGCTCACGCTTCCTCATTTTACTCTTGTAGGAGCTACTACAAGAGCAGGCTCTTTGTCAGCTCCTTTAAGAGACAGATTCGGTATAAATGCCAAATTTGAGCTGTATACAACTAATGAACTCAAAGAGATCTTAAGAAGGACTGCAGGCATACTCAATGTAGAGATAGATGAAGACAGCCTTGAACTCCTTGCAAAAAGATCGAGAGGTACTCCGAGGATCGCAAACAGGCTTTTAAAAAGAGTCAGAGACTTCTCACAAGTCAAAGGAAACGGAAATATCGATACGAAGATCGTAAATTCAACTCTCGAAGCCTTGGGCATAGACGAATACGGACTTGAAGATCTCGACAGAAAGATATTAGAGCTCATTGCAGTAAGGTTCCACGGAGGTCCTGTCGGCATAGATACCATAGCAGCATCCTTAGGCGAAGAAAGGATAACCATAGAAGATGTCTATGAACCTTATCTTCTTCAGCTTGGTCTTCTCTTAAGGACTCCAAAAGGGAGAATGGTATCCGACGAAGCCTACTCGCATATAGGGATGAAAAGACCTGTAAAATATACAGTAGAAGAGGAGCAACTCAGTTTTTAATGAATGTATCTGATTTTGATTACGAGCTTCCTATAGAACTCATAGCGCAGGAACCTGTAAAGATACGAGATTCCTGCAGGCTCATGATAGTTCATAGAAAGACAGGAGAGCTTGAACATAAAGTTTTTTCAGACATAATAGATTATCTAAGACCCGGAGACTGCCTTGTAATGAACGATTCCAAGGTCATACCTGCAAGGCTTTACGGCGTTAAAGAAAGCACAGGAGTCAAAGTTGAATTCCTTCTTTCAAAGAAGATCGAAGGAAACACATGGGAGACTTTAGTAAAACCGGGCAGAAGACTCAAACCCGGCGATAAAGTCGTATTCGGCGACGGCAAACTGTCTGCTGTCATAAAAGGATACTCAGATGAAGGAACGAGGATAGCTGAGTTTTTCTGCAACGGAGACTTTATGGAGACTTTAGAGGAGCTTGGAAAGATGCCTCTTCCTCCATATATAGAAAGAGAAACAAAAGCTGAAGACAAGGATGATTACCAGACAGTCTATGCAAGAGAAGAAGGTTCAGTTGCAGCGCCGACTGCAGGTTTTCATTTTACTACGGAGCTTTTGGAGAAAATAAGAGAAAAGGGTATAAAGACTGTTTTCGTAACACTCCATGTAGGCATAGGGACCTTTAGACCTGTAAAGGTAGATGTAGTAGAAGAGCATCATATGCACTTTGAGCACTACAGCGTAACTGAAGAAGCAGCTAAGATCATAAACGAAACTAAGGCTGCAGGCGGCAGGATCATAAGCGTAGGGACTACGGCATGCAGGACCATGGAGAGCGCAACTGATGAGAATGGCATAATACATGCAGGATCTGCAGATACGGGCATATTCATATATCCGGGATACAAATACAAGATGGTTGATGAACTCATAACCAATTTCCATCTGCCAAAATCCACTCTTATGATGCTCGTCTCAGCCCTGTATGAGAGAGAAAAGATATTAGAAGCATACAAGACCGCAGTAAAGGAAAGATATAGATTCTTCTCTTACGGAGATGCAATGTATATAACGGACTGATATGAAACACGCAGTAACATATGAACTTATAAAAAAAGACGCTCATTCGGCAGCAAGAAGAGGAGTCATGCATACACCTCACGGTGATGTGCAGACCCCTGTTTTTATGCCCGTAGGGACTCAGGCTACTGTCAAGGCAATGAAGCCTGAAGACGTTGCAAAGCTTGGCGAAAACGGAGCTCATATCATACTTGCAAATACCTATCATCTGTATTTAAGACCTGGCCATGAAATAGTCAAAAAGGCAGGTGGCCTTCATAGATTCATGAACTGGGACAGAGCCATACTTACAGATTCAGGTGGATTCCAGGTTTTTTCTTTAGGAAAACTTCGCAAGATCTCTGAAGAAGGCGTAAAGTTCAAATCATATATAGACGGGTCTTCTCACATGTTCACTCCTGAGAATTCTATGGAAGTGCAGAATGCTCTTGGTGCAGATATCATCATGGCATTCGACGAATGTGCTCCTCCTAATGCAGACTATAGATATATAAAGGAGTCTCAGGCAAGGACTACAAGATGGCTTAGAAGATGCGTCGATGCTCATCATAATACTGAAAAGCAGGCCCTCTTTGGCATAATGCAGGGCGGTTTCTTTAAGGACTTAAGAGAAGAAAGCGCAAAAGCCATCGTAGATATGGACCTGCCCGGATATGCCATCGGCGGCATATCAGTAGGTGAAACGAAGGAAGAGTATGTAGGAGTACTCGATTATGCAGTAGATATGCTTCCTGAAAACAAACCAAGATATGTAATGGGAATAGGAACTCCCGATTACATTCTTGAAGCCATAGAGCACGGAGTCGATATGTTCGACTGCGTAGAACCAACGCGCCTTGCAAGGCACGGCATGGCAATGACAGATCACGGCAGACTGTCTCTTGACAAAGCGCCCTTTAAGGAAGACTTTAGACCCATTGATGAGGGATGCAATTGCTATGCATGCAGAAATTATTCCAGGGCATATATACACCATCTCGTAAGAGAAAATGAGATATTCGGCGCCATGCTCCTTTCTGAGCACAACCTTAATTTCCTTGTAAGACTTGCAGAAAAGTCAAGGAAAGCCATAGAAGAAGATCGCTTTACACAGTTCAAGAAGGAGTTCCTCTTTGAATACGAAAACGGAAACAAATAGCATATGTCCAAGCGCATCCTTTTGCGGAGGATGCAGCTACCAGGGCATATCTTATGAAGATCAGCTCAAAAACAAAGAAGGCGAAGTAAGAGGATATCTGTCAGCATGCGGCATTGACCAAAGCCTTCTTAAAGGCATAATTCCATGTCAGTCTTTAAGAGGATACAGAAACAAGATGGAATATACCTTTGGAGACCGTTTCAAAGGCGGAGAAATGCTCCTTGGTCTTCACGAAAAAGGACATTTCATGAACATAGTAGATGTATCTTCATGCTCACTGGTCACTGATGATTACAACAGATTAGTTACAGCTACTTTAGAATTTGCTAAAAAGCAGGGCTACATACATTACAACAAAAAGACTCATAAAGGACTGCTAAGAAGCCTCATCATAAGAAGGGGAGTAAGGACAAAAGAGCTCGTTATAAATATAGTTACGACCTCTGAATCAGACTTTGATGAAAATGCTTTCAAAGAGCAGATTTTAGGTCTTAAACTTGATGACAAAGTAGCAGGGATACTTCATACCATAAATGATTCAGTTGCAGACACAGTAAAATGCGATGAACTTCGTCTCATTTACGGAAGAGAATATTACGAAGAAGAGATAATGGGTCTTAAATTTCAGATAGGACCTTTCAGTTTCTTTCAGACAAATGTGGAAGCAGCAGAAAGGCTGTATATAGATGCCATCTCGCTTATAGATCACCTTGAAGGCAAAGTCGTATACGATCTTTACTGCGGTACAGGTACCATAACTCAGGCAATGGCAAAGAAAGCAAAGAAAGCCATTGGCGTTGAGATAGTAGAAGAAGCAGTTGAAACTGCAAGAAGGAGCGCATCATCTAACGGGCTTGATAATTGCATTTTCATTGCAGAGGATGTGAATACTGCGCTTTCAAAGATAGAAGAAAGACCTGACGTAATAGTAGTCGATCCGCCAAGGAGCGGCATAGTTCCTAAGGCAATGAAACAGATACTGTCTTACAGCGTAGAACAGATAGTGTATATTTCGTGTAATCCAAAGACCATGGCAGTCAATCTTGCTATGGCAGATGAATACGGTTATGACATAAAGAGCATTCAGGCTTATGACAATTTCCCTATGACTAAGCATACGGAATGCATTACACTTCTTGAGAAAAGGAGGTAGAGATGTTTAAAAAATCACTTGCTTTGATCCTTGCGCTTCTTATGATCCTTTGCTCTTTTGCAGCATGCCAAAAAGGAGGAAAGGATGAAGAACTTGCTCACATAGAAGGTCTTGAACTTATTCACGAGCTTGAATTCGGCGGTATATATCTAAAGATGACCATTGATGAATTCAATGCGCTCGGTTTTGAATACGGAGACAGCGTCGATGTTGAATTCAGCAACGGCAAGTCCTATACAGGTATACCTTACTATAACGGATATTATGTAGACCCGGGCGAAATACTTCTCGTTGCATATCCCGGCTACGATTATATAAAGCTGTGCATCAATTGCGGCAATGATATATGGGATGAGATCGATCCGGTGCTCTTGTTAGAAGGGAGCCTTTCAAAACCCAAGAATTCTTTATGGTCTGAAGCAAATATCGGTAACGATACCACTGCATCTGTTAAAGTCAATACTAAAGGCACATACAAAGATATACAGAATGCAAGAGATATACATTATTCAGATGATCGCAGCGAATTCCCAAGCGATGAAGCTTTTGCTAATTTTAGGGCTGTAAATGTAGGATCTTTAAAAGAGAATACCCTGTATAGATCTGCATCGCCATGTGATAACCAGCATAACAGAGCGCCTTATGTAGACAAATTCATAAAAGAAGCAGGAGTCATGTTCGTCTTAGACCTTGCAGATAATGAATCAAAGATAAACAGATATATTGCAAAGGATGATTTTGATTCCCCGTATTTACTTAGCCTTTATGAATCAGGAAAAGTAGTCCCTGTTGCTCTTAACATGAACTATTTCTCCGATGAGTTCAAATCAAAGGTCGCTGAAGGTCTTAGATCCATGGCAGCATCCAACGGCCCATATCTTGTTCATTGTACAGAAGGTAAAGACAGGACAGGTTTTGTCTGTTTCCTTTTAGAAGCATTTGCAGGAGCCGGCTACGAAGAGATCAAAGATGATTACATGATCACTTATGATAATTATTACGAGATCAGGAAAGACAACCAGGCAGACAAATATGAAGTAATAGTAGACTCAGTCCTTTCATACTTCTTTAAACTCATAACAGCAGGCGCTGATGTGGACTACAAGAATATAGACCTTGCTCCCTATGCTGAAAAATACATGCTCGATGCAGGTATGACTCAGGATGAAATATCTGCTCTCAAAATAAGGATACTAAAATAAGGAATTGAATATTTGTCTTTTTGATACCGCCGGTATATTCCTGCGGTATTTTTTGATATAATATAAAGAAGAGCAGTATTTCAGATAGATCAAGGTAATAAAACTATGGTAGATACTAATACCAAATCAGAAAACAGATCCATGGATCTGAAACACATATTTATGATCATGGCTTCTATAGGAGCTGTATTTTTGGTATGCCTTGGTATCAATACTGCAAGGATAAACAAAAGCTATCAGGCTCTTAATATTGCTACCAATGAATATATCGAAGCAAGGAACGATGCTTCTGTCATGAGGCAGGCATCTGACTATCTGACAGCTCAGGTAAGAGAATTCACTCTTTCAGGAGACATAAGCGCTCTCGATAATTACTTTACTGAAGTTAATACGACAAAGAGAAGAGATAAAGCTGTAGCAAATATAAATGAAGCGCTGAAAGATATTAGCCCTGATTCTATTTATTATCTTGAAAATTCTCTAAGACTTTCAAACCAGCTTATCGATACTGAATATTATGCTTTCAGGCTTGCCATAGGATATTTTGGTTATGATCTTTCAAGATTTCCTGAAGAAATAAGAAGCATAGATCTTAAGGAAGAAGACAAAGTTATTCCAAAAGAGCAGCTCATTTCAAGAGCAAGAGAACTCGTATTCGGCCCTGTATATCAGGAGTTAAAAGACGAGATATACGATAATGTTGATATGTGTACTGAAAAGCTCCTTGAAATGATGCATTTAAGGGAAACAGAAAGTTCTAAAGATCTTGGCAGACAGCTAAGCATCCAATATATTCTTTCTGCTCTTGTGCTGCTGCTCATATTTTTCTATTTGTTCATAACTAACAAGTATGTCATCAAACCTGTAGAAGGCTTCGTAAAGAGCATAAAAGAGCATTCCTATTTCGATCACAGCGGAGTAGGGGAACTTGACTTCCTTGCAGATAACTATAACGAAATGTTCGACATTTCTCAGGCAGACAAGTCTAAGCTTTCCTATGAAGCAAAGCATGATGCTCTTACAGATCTCTACAACAGAGCAGCATACGATGACATAATGGAGCTTCATAAAAACGATCTCATGACATATATGATACTTGACATAGACATGTTCAAGATCATCAATGACAAATACGGGCATGCCATGGGCGACAAAGCTCTTCAAAGAGTAGCAAAAGTCTTAAAAAAGAATTTCCGTTCTGAGGACTATATATGCAGGCTCGGAGGAGATGAATTCGTAGTCATAATGATCAATGCGGGATCATCACTTAAGGAACTCGTAACTAGCAAGATAACTAATATAACAAATGCATTAAGGGATGAGAAAGACGGAGTAATAGGTCTTACTCTAAGCATAGGCATAGCTTTTTCTGACAGGAAGGATCCTCAAGGAAGCATATACGAAGATGCAGACAAAGCCCTTTACATTTCAAAAGGCAAAGGCAAAGACACATATACATTCTATACAGCTTAAGGAAAGGACTAAGAGATGCTGGATATCAATAATCTTGAAGATTACGGCGCAGATACAGGATCTGGGCTCAAAAGATGCATGAACAATGAAGACTTCTATATCAGACTTGTAAAGATGGCAGCACAAGATCCTAATTTTGCAAAGCTTGATGAGGCCCTTGCAGCCTGTGACTGGAAATCAGCCTTTGAAGCAGCTCATGCCCTCAAAGGCATACTGGGAAATCTCGATCTTACTCCCATATTCGATCCTATGTCTAAATTGACAGAAGCATTGAGACCTTTGGAAGAGTGCGAATACAAAGATCTCCTTGATGAGATACATGAGAAGCTGTCAAAATTAAAGGAAATGATCGAAGCGTAACTGATTTGAATAGAAAGATCTTTAAAATTAAAAATAAAGGTCTGCTTCTTGGCATCATTCTTTTGATGCTTTCTCTTTTGGTATTTACAGCCTGCGGAAGCGATGAAGAAGGAGAAGGAGGAGAAAACGAGCAAAGTGCGCCTCTTCCTGAATCTATCATACTTCTTCCGGAAGCTTCAGGAAGAGCATATGAAGAGAACGATAAGGCAGTTATCGATTATTCGAATATAGCCGACGGATATGTCATGGTCAAATTCAAAGTCGATACAGACAAGAAGTTAAGATGCCAGATGAAATGTTCTCTTGACACATATACTTTCGTCCTTACTCCCGGTCTTTGGGCCGTGCTTCCTTTAGGCAACGGCAGCGATACATACAAAGTCATCGTCTACGAGAATATACAGGACAACAAATATTCTGCTGTTCTTTCTGCCGGGTTTACAGCATATCTTTCTGACCCTTTTTCGCCATTCTTAAGACCCAATCAATATGTCAACTATGAAGATGCTCCTAAGACCATGAAAAAGGCAGCAGAACTTGTAAAAGGCAAAGAAGGAGTACTTGAAAAGGTAGCATCTGTCTATGATTTTGTAGTAGACAAATTCAAATATGATTATGATCTTGCAGAGAGCGTGCAAACAGGTTATCTGCCGGACCTTGATAAAGTCCTTTCAAAAAAGAAAGGCATATGTTTTGATTATGCATCCATAATGACAGCAATGCTCAGAAGCCAGGGTATACCTTGCAAGCTTGTTGTCGGATATGCAGGAGACGCTTATCACGCTTGGATTAATGTGTGGTCAGATGAAGAAGGATGGATAGAAAAAGCTGTCTATTTTGACGGGCACTCATGGCAACGCATGGATCCTACCTTTGCATCCACAGGCAAGAACAGGATAGGCGTTGATAAATATATAGGTGACGGAAGCAATTATACTGAAAAGTATTTTTATTAAGGAGCTGAGATGGAAAAGCTTAAACTTAGTTATGAAGAGATAGGTAATATTTGCGCAAACCTTGCGCTTTTAGTCCATTCAGGTACAGGTACTGCAGACGCTTTTGCAGTCCTTTCTGAGGATGTAGAAAACAAGACCCTGTCCGAAAAATTGAAAGCCATGGCAGACGAAGCAGATATGGGCGCTTCCATGTCTGAACTGTTTGAAAAGGAAGATGCTTTCCCCAAATATATTTCTACTATGCTAAAGGTGGGTGAAAAGACAGGACATCTTGAAGAGTCTTTGGATGCTCTTTCAGATTATTACTACGACAGATCAAGGCTCAGTCAGCAATTAAGAGATGCTCTTGTATATCCATCCATACTGCTTGTTGTCATGCTCCTTGTAATAGGTGTACTTCTCATAAAAGTACTACCTATTTTCAACGAAGTATATAAACAGCTTGGTACAAGTCTTACAGGTATAGCAGGAGGGCTCTTAGGCCTCGGAAGCTTCCTTTCAAAGATCATGCCTGTACTTGCAATACTTCTTCTTGCAGCAGTCATATTCATTCTATTCTTTGCTAATTCTGAAAGTTTCAGAGAAAAGGTCACTGACAGATGGAGAATAAGAAGGGGAACTAAGGGCATTTCCTGGCAGATATCATCTGCCCACTTCATTCAGGCTCTTACAATGGGCATGATCTCAGGAATGCCAAGTGAAGACGCTATAGAGCTTGCAGCAAATGTCATATCAGACATACCTGCTGCAAAAGAACTCTGTAACAAAGCAGTTTCAGAGGTTGCTTCAGGAAAGAATATAGCAGACGCTCTATCGTCAGCAGGAATGCTTCCTGCATCTGAAGCTAGGATACTTAATACTGCTTTAAAAAGCGGTCTTAGCGATGAGAGTATAAAAGATATCTCCGGAAGGATGACATTCAGGAGTGAAAGGTCCATAACTCAGATCGTAAGCCGCATTGAACCTGCAATAGTCATCGTAAGCTGCGTTCTTGTAGGACTAATACTCCTTTGTGTAATGCTGCCTCTTATGAACATAATGGCAGCCATTGGTTAAGAGATGAAAACATTTTTAAGAGTACTCAAAAGCTGCATACCTTTTCTTCTTGCAGGAGCTCTTATCCTATTTATGGTCACATCCATAGGAAACTTTTCTAAAGGGAGCAGAGCAGAAGAAAAACAACATCTTGAAGACGCGCTGAGAAGGGCGGCGCTGTCTTGCTATGCTTCAAAAGGATATTATCCTCCAAACCTTGAGTACATCGAAGACAAATACGGTATACAGATAAACAGAGATGACTTTGCTGTATTTTACGAAGTATTTGCAGAGAATCTCATGCCTGATATTACAGTGGTGGTGAAATAATGAACGATCAAAGAAGTAATTTAAAATTCGATCTTCTTGCAGTTCTTTTGGTCCTGTGCCTTTTTTCTGTGACCATACTTTCATTGCTCCTGACAGGCGCAAACAGCTACAGGTCTCTTACACAAAGAGATGCAGAAGTTCAAGATGAACAGATAGTATCCATATTCTTTGCAAACAAGTTAAGGCAGGCAGTTTCATCTTCACATGTACTTGATATGACTGAAGATGATACAAATGTCCTATATATTCTTGACGATACTCTTGATGAAACAGGCAGGCCTTATGTAACGAGGGTATATTATCATGACGGATGGCTAAGAGAGATATATTCCGATCAGGACTACAAGTTCTCTAAAGATGACGGAGAAAAGATAGCAAGGATCGAAGGTCTGACATTCTCAAAAGACCAATTGGGAGATGATGCTCTTCTTACCATCAGATTCATGATGAACGGCAAAGAGCATACAGACCATTATGCTCTTGAAGATATCCGCGAAATTATAGTTCATTTTCAAAGTGAAGGAGGTCTCGATCAATGAAAAACAAAACTGTTTTGACTCTCCTTGAAATACTTTTGATGATACTTGTATTTGCTCTTGCTGCAGCTCTTTGCATCAGGACTTTCGTTTATTCAAACGATCTGTCAAAAGATGACCATATAAAAGCTAAAGCAATGAATTATGCTGTCAATACAGCAGAACTCCTCAAATACTCAAAAGGCGATGTGGACTATGCTCTAAAGGAACTCAATATCGATACTGTCTTTGAAATAGGAATACCGTTCAACAAGAATATGGAACCTATACACAAAGACATGTATGATGATGACGAGAGTTTGGCTCCTGCATATCTTCTATATATAGACCAAGGTGACGAGGATGACCCTTACCTTGGATCTGCAAGAATATATTTTCATGACAAAGACGGTAACACTATAGTATCTGTTACAGCCTCATGGCAGGAGGATGCGAAATGAGATACAAAGAAAGATCATCTTCATCCATACCTGCAGTAACAGGAGCATCATCACTTCTTGTGATCTTTTCAGTGCTTTGCCTTACAGTATTTGCGTTGCTTTCGCTAAGTACTGTAACTGCAGATCACAGAATAAGCGAAGAGAATATGGATGCTTCATCAAAGTATTATGAAGCGGAATACAAAGCAAATGAAATACTCTCACAGCTAAGATCAGGAAATACGCCGGAGGGTGTAGGATTTTTAGGCAGCGAAGAGGCAGTGATACAGGAGCCTTACGAAAGAGCAGCCGTATATGCTGTTAAAATAGACGAAGATCAGGTACTTCAGGTAAGAGTGCAGCTAAGAGGAGCTGAATATATGATAGAGCAGTGGCAGGTGATCAGCACTGCAGATTGGGAACCTGATACCGATCTTCCCGTGTGGATAGGAGACTGATAATGGAACTTTATGATTATTTAAAATGGGCTGTTGATAATGACGCTTCTGACATCTTCATGGTCTCAGGCACTCCCGTATCTGCAAAGAAAGACGGGATGCTCCTTTCCTATGACGATCAAAAACTTATGCCCAATGCAGTAGAAAGCTTAGTAAAAGAGATCTACGCTGCAGCAGGAAGAAAGATGGATCATTTCCTTGAAACAGGGGACGATGATTTTTCATTCGCTGTAGGAGGGCTTGCAAGATTCAGAGTAAATACATATAGGCAAAGAGGTTCAATGGCAAGTGTTATAAGGATAGTCCATTTCGAGATCCCCAATTGGAAAGACTTAGCCATACCTGAATCAGTCATAAGACTTGCAGATCTAAAGAACGGCATGGTACTTGTTACAGGCACTGCAGGAAGCGGAAAATCAACGACTCTTGCATGCATCATTGAAGAGATAAATTCTACAAGGGATTGCCACATCATAACCTTAGAAGACCCTATAGAATATCTTCACAGAAACAAGAGAGGCATAGTATCACAAAGAGAGATAGCAATTGATACAAGCGATGCTTTGTCGGGCCTTAGAGCATGTCTTAGGCAGGCTCCTGACGTCATACAGCTTGGCGAGATGAGAGATCTTGAGACTATAAGGACTGCTATGACAGCAGCTGAAACAGGACATCTTCTCCTTGCAACGCTTCATACAAAAGATGCTGTTAACACAGTAGACAGGATCATAGATACATTCCCTCCGGAACAGCAAAACCAGATAAGGATACAGCTTGGAGGAGTGCTTCAGACCGTAGTTTGCCAGCAGTTGCTTCCGGCAGTGAACGGAGGCAGAGTACCGGCATTTGAGATCATGACTATGACCAATGCTGTAAAGAGCCTCATAAGAGACGGCAAGACCCATCAGATAGACAATGCCATAGCCTCAGGCGCTCAGGACGGAATGATCTCTATGGATCAATCCATCTTTGAACTTTACAAAAAGGAACTCATCACTTCAGAAACTGCACTTGCATATGCAAACAACGAAGACCAGATGAGAAGGCGTCTCGGAAGGTAGGGGACGATACAAAGATAATAACAGACCTCTGATCCTTAGATCAGAGGTCGTTCTTTTATACCAATCTAGATTGACTAAGTCAATATAGTGATCGTTTTACTGCTCATCTTCTTCGTCTTCCTTTGGAAGCTTTTCGATGAGGAGTTTGATTATCCTTCGGTCTTCTATCTCAAGAATAGTCACTTTTAGTCCTTCGTCTTCAAAACTGTCACCGTTGACAGGGTAGGTCTCGAAGTGCTCAAGAGCCCATCCGCCGGCTGTTTCTGACTCAGCTTCAAATTCATCTTCATCAAAGCCCACCAGTTCGCAGAAATCATCGATGGAGAGGTCTCCGTCTACTTCGAAAGTAGTTTCTGTGATCTCTTTGATATCCTCTTCGATAACGTCTGTTTCGTCCCAAATATCTCCGACGATCTCTTCCAGCATGTCTTCCATGGTGACGACTCCAATGGTGCCGCCGTATTCGTCGCATACTATTGCCATATGCTGCTGAACAGCTCTTAACTGGTCGAGAACTGCTGTGAGTTTAGTGGTTTTGTAGACATAGCAGGGCTCCATGAGCAGAGATTCAAGATCTACAGTATCGCTTTCAGTTCTTGCCTTCAGATAGTGATTGGTATACAGAATACCTATTATGTTATCGATATTGTCTCTGTATACAGGTATCCTTGAGCATTCGGATTCAAATATGATCTTTTCGTTTTCCAAAGGATCGTCATCTATATCGATGCTTATGAGGTCCATTCTTGATGTCATGACTTCTACAGCAGATACATCAAGGAAGTCTATGGCTGCCTGCACAAGTTCTGATTGATCTTCGTCAAGAACATCTTCGTCTTCTGCAGTTTCTATCAATGAACTCAGTTCTTCGATAGCTTCGTCTATGGCATCTTCTTCGTCCATATTCTCATCTTCGCTCTTTATATTCTTTGTCAAAAGATCTATGAGCCATACGACGAATTTGATAACAGGTTTTAAGATGACTTCAAGGAACCTGATTGGGTAGGCAAAGGAAAGTGCAAATTTGTTTGCTTTTTTCTTTGCTATGATCTTTGGAATGGTCTCGCCAAAGATGATTACGGCTATGGTTATGACTACAGTTGAAAGCCATGCCATCTTGTCATTTCCGAATATCTCTATGATGAGAACGGATCCAAGTGATGATGCTGCTATGTTTACAAGGTTGTTTCCTATGAGTATAGCGCCCAGGGCATCATCAAAGTTTTCTGTTATGAGATAAGCTTTTTCTGCTTTTTTCTCGCCGACTTCCTTTAAATTCTCTATCCTCAGTTTGCTGCATGAGCTAAAGCTCATTTCCGAAGCAGAGAAGAAGGCTGAGAGTATGATACAAAGGAGAAGCCCTCCGGAGAGTATTGCTATGATCATTGCTCTTCACCTCCCTGAGGTTCATCTTCATCCCAGATCTCACCGACAAGTTCCTCAAGTATATCTTCCATCGATACAAGTCCTTTTAGTTTATCTTCTCTGTCTTTTACGAGAGCAAGAGTATACTTGTGTTCAGCCATTAGCTGCAATATATCGTCTATGTTGTAGTCTTTCCTGAGGATAAGAGGTCTGCTTAGGATAGAGTGAAGATCAAGATCTTTTCCTTTCTTTATATACTCGATCATAAATTTTCTGCTTTGAAGTATCCCAACGATATTATCAAGATCTCCGTCGTAAACAGGGATCCTGCTGTGAGATGTTTCTTTTACGGCAGCAAGGATGTCATCGATATCTTCGTGTATATCAAGAGCAAAAATACTGTCTCTTGGCGTATATATACCTGTAAGGGTCTGATCTCCGAATTCTATAGCTGATTGAATGAGGTCTGATTCATCTTCTTCGAGAGTACCTTGTTCTTCCATATCATCGATGATATCGTGAAGCTCTTCTTCTGTGACGCTTACTTCAGGTTCGCTCTTTGTGAGCTTTGAAGCAAAATTGCCTATGGCAGAAAGTATGGAAGAGAAGGGCTTAAAGATCTTCATACAGATGATGAGCATCCTGGCATGAGAAAGTATATATTTTTCAGGTGTCTTTTTTGCTATGCTCTTTGGAAGCATCTCTCCGAAGAAAAATACTAATATAGTGGTAACGAAGGTACTCAAAGTTACCCAGTTGAGACCATGGGTCCTTGTCACTGTGACAGTTACTATGGTTGCAGCTGAGATATGTACTATATTAGTGCATATAAGGATAGTCGTGATAGCCCTGTCAAAATTATCGAGGGCAAAAAGAGCGTCATCAGCGCGGTAATCACCACGGTCTGATGCGGTTTTGAGTTTAGTTCTGGATACACTTGCAAGGGCTGTTTCTGTAACTGCAAACCATGCTGCAAGGTATATGAGCAGGGCGACTGCTAAATAAGATATTCGCGGGTCGGGGTCTGACATATGATTTAAATTATTCTCCTTAATGAGCTGCTAAAAAAAGCAGCATTAAACTAAAAAAATAGGCTGAAGTAAAACTTCAGCCCGATTGATCGCTATGATCGATTATGCTCTGCTTACTTTACCTGATCTAAGGCAATGTGTGCAAACGTTGATGTGGGATACTGTACCGTTCTCGGAAACTTTCACGGACTGAATGTTTGCATTCCACTTTCTTCTTGTACGTCTTACAGAGTGGGAAACATTGTTTCCGGATACCTGGCCTTTACCGCAAATCGCACATTTCTTTGACATTGATCTGCTCCTCCTGTTTAAGCCTTTGGGCTTGAAATTTCATGCAAAACGCATGCTAAAATGCGTATCATTAACTTAAGTGACTTTCGAATTATAGCATAGTGATATTTAATGTGCAAGAACTTTATGTTAAAATATTTGCAGTCTAAAGAGGAAAAGAAATGCTTCACCAGGAAACTAACGAATACGGAGTCATCTCCATAGACAATACATTTTTGAATCAGCTCATCAAAGACAGCCTTAGAGACTATGAAGGAAAGGCCTGGAGCGCCAACTATAAAGGAAGGTCTCAGGACTTTTTGGTAAGGCTTGGTACTTTTGATGCTCTTTCTGAAATCAAAGCAAGCGAATCAGAAAGAGGCATAAAGATAAGGATACCTCTCATGGTCAAATTCGGACTAAGCATGAGCACACTTGCAGATCATGTAATAAAATATATAGTCGACACTCTCAAAAATGACCTTGGACTTAAGATAGACGAAATAGAGATCATCATAACAGGTATGATCATGTCCAAAGGAATAGCAAAAAGAAGCGTCGTATTCAGATATATAGGAAATGCCCAAGACTAAAGAAATAAACAATTTAACACTCAGTTCATCCATAACAGATATCAAAGGATTCGGTAATATAAAAGCAAAGTCCTTTTCAAAGCTCGGGGTCTTTTCTCTAAAAGATGCGCTTTATCATTATCCAAGGTCATATGAAGATCTAAGGAACATGGCTCATTCCTGCGACTTAAAGGACGGACAGCAGGCGCTTCTTAAGGGCAAAGTCATACTCGTAAACAGAGGAAAAGGATACGGGAAGAAAAGGACTCTTCACGTTCTTGCAGAGGACGATACAGGAAGATTCGAAGTCCTCTTTTTTATGGCCGGATATATGGCGAATGCCTTTCGAGTAGGGAACGAATACACATTCTTTGGCAAAGTCAAAGTACAAAACGGAAGAGTCACAATGTTTCATCCTGACTTTTCCCTTTACGACGGAGAGAATAAGGGCATATTGCCTGTCTATCCTCTTGCAAAGGGCGTATCTCAAAAAGATATGAGAAAAGTCTCATCCATAGCCATAGATCACATAAATGAACTGGAAGAAACTCTTCCTCTTTCTACAGTGCAGCATATGAATCTATGCAGCAACAAAGACGCTCTTAAGAACATCCATTATCCTATAGATGAGAACGGATACAAGGAAAGCAGATATCGACTTGTATTCGAAGAACTGTTCGGTCTAAAAACTGCTCTTGCTCTTTCTTCAAAAAATCATGAAAAGAAGGGCATATATATCTATTCAGGAAAAGCAGAAGCTTTTGTCAGATCTCTTCCGTATGAACTTACAGGAGCTCAAAAAAGGGTCTTAAACGAGATCTTATGCGATATGAGATCCGACAGATCCATGAACAGGCTCGTCCAGGGAGACGTAGGTTCAGGAAAGACTGCAGTTGCCATGGCAGCCCTTGCAGAAGCCGTTTATGCCGGATTTCAGGGACTTTTCATGGCACCTACAGATATTCTTGCAAGGCAGCATTTTGATACTCTCTCAAAGGCTTTTGAGCCTCTTGGGATAAAGACTGTGCTCCTTACATCCACCATGCCATCAAAAGATAAAAAACAGGTCTTAGAAAGCCTAAAGACAGGCGATGCAAATATTGCAGTCGGAACTCATGCTCTTATTTCCGAAGGCGTAGAGTACAAAAACGTAGGACTTGTAATAACTGATGAACAGCACAGATTCGGTGTCTCTCAAAGGATGAAATTAAGTTCAAAAGGCCAAGATCCAGACGTTCTTGTCATGACAGCAACGCCAATACCCAGGACCCTTGCAGTTGTTCTTTATGCAGATCTTGATATATCGATAATAGATGAACTTCCTCCCGGAAGGCAGCCGATCAAGACTTTATCATTCAAAGAGCATGAAAGAAGAGATGCATATAAGCTTCTCTTTGAAGAAGTAGAAAAGGGAAGACAAGCATATATAGTCGCACCTTTCATAGAAGATTCTGAATCTGTAAGCGGCAGATCGGCAGAAGCTCTCTATGAAGCTTTCGTAAAGAAGCATCCTGAGGTCAGCTGTGGACTACTTCACGGCGAACTGAGTCAGGCTGAAAAAGATGATGTGATGGAAAGCTTCTATAAAGGAGAGATATCAGTCCTCATATGCACCGTAGTCATAGAAGTAGGCATAGATGTCCCCAATGCGACAGTCATGCTCATTGAAAATGCAGAAAGATTCGGACTTGCTCAAATGCATCAGCTAAGAGGTAGAGTAGGAAGAGGAACAGAGCTTTCATATTGCCTAATATGCAGCGGAGAAGAATCTGAAGTATCAAAGGAAAGGGTCAAGACTCTTTGCGAAACCAACGACGGTTTTGTCATAGCAGAGAAAGATCTTGAGATAAGAGGCCCGGGCGAATTCTTTGGATACAGGCAGCACGGACTTCCTCAGCTTACCCTTGCAGACCCAATAAAGCATGCTAAGATAGCTGAAGATGCAGGAAAGGAAGCAAAAGAACTCCTTGAAAAGGATCCTGACCTTTCTATGCCTGAGAATATTAAATTTGGAGAAATGATCAAAAATAAGTATATGCAACTTGATAATTTGACCATATAAATGATAATATTTTAAACATGAGGATAATAGCAGGATATTTAAAGGGCAGAAAACTTCTCTCTCCAAAGGGAAATGACGTAAGACCCACTACAGATAAAGTAAAAGAAGCTGTATTTGATATACTCTATCAATATACAAAAGATGACTATATAGCAGTCGATGTATTTGCAGGAAGCGGAAGCATTGGTCTTGAAGCCATCTCAAGAGGAGCTTTAAGAGTATACTTTTCTGACAGTTCAAGAGAGAGCATGGCTCTTGTAAAACAAAATGTAAATATATGCTCTGCAGGAGATAAAGCAGTCTTTCTTTTAGGAGAATTCCAAAGGAACATCGCAAGGATAAAAGATAAAGTCGATGTATTCTTTTTGGATCCTCCTTACGCAAACGGCTATATACTTCCTGCTCTTGAAGCAATAGACGAAGCTGGAAATATAAAAGACGACGGCATAGTTGTATGCGAGCATAATTTCAGAGATAAACTTCCCGAGAAAGTATCCGGTTTTACAAGGATCAAATCAAGGAAGTACGGCGCCATAGGACTTACTTTTTATCAAAGAGGAGACATGGAGGCAGGCGAATGAAGACAGGTTTTTTCGGAGGCAGCTTCGATCCTATAACCTTAGGTCATGAAAATATGATCGAGCGCGCCTCTAAACTTTGTGATAAACTAATAGTCGGTGTCGTGGTAAACTATTCAAAGACCTATATGTTCTCTTTAGAAGAAAGAGAAGCGATGGTCAGAGCGGTTACAAAGGACTATGACAACGTGGAAGTCGTATGTTTTGAAGGTCTTCTTGCAGAGCAGGTACATAAAATGGGATGCCAATGCATGTTCAGAGGCCTAAGGAGCAGAGATGATTTCGATTATGAACTTCAGCTGTCACAGATATATGCAAGTTACCCAGATGTTCCTTGCGAGACAGTATACCTTATGACAGATCCAAGGTATTCATTCATATCATCTACAGTTGTCAGGGAAAATTTCAGCTTAGGCGCTGATATTTCAAATCTTGTAAGCGACAAGGTCTATGACCTTATGAAGATATATAACGAATAAGGAGACATAAATGAAAGTACTTGATCTTTTAGATGAACTTGAAGAAATCATAGAAGCAGCAGGAAATGTTCCGCTGTCAAAGAAAGTCGTTATCGATCCTGCAGAGATACAGGAGATAATCAAGGAGATCAGAGTAGAGCTCCCTGATGAGATCCAGCAGGCTCAATGGATCATGAGCGAAAGACAAAGGATACTCGAAGAAGCAAAGAACGAATACAATTCCATCATCAACGAAGCTCAGGAAAAGGCTGAAAAGCACATCGCTTCTGATGAGATCACCATCAAAGCAAAAGCAAGAGCAGAAGAACTTCTCAAGAATGCAAAGGAGAATTGTTCTGTCATGAAGATGAGCATACTCGACTACACAGACGGAATGCTCTTTAACCTTCAGGAAAAGACAGATGAGCTCAAAGCCATCTATTTCAATGACATGTTCAATACACTTCAGGAGACTTTCGACAGGATGTATTCCAATATAGAAGCAAGCCGCAACGAAGTAAAAGAGCAGATCTACAAAGCTCAGCAGGAAGATAATAAATGAGAACTGCAGCTATAATCTGCGAATTCGATCCTTTTCATGAGGGTCATAAGTACCTTATAGAAACCGTGCGCCGGGACATAGATCCTGACGCACTTGTTTGTATTATGAGCGGCAATTATGTCCAAAGAGGAAAGCCATCAGTCTTTGATAAAAGACACAGAGCTTTTTGCGCCATAAAAGGCGGAGCAGACCTTGTCCTTCAGATGCCCGTATGCGTATCTTTGAGCTCTGCAAAGTATTTTGCAAAAGGCGCAGTCGACATAGCAAAAGCCATGAAAATAGATCACCTTTGCTTTGGATCTGAATCAGGCGATCTTGATGAGCTAAAGACTATGGCAACTGAGGGCATAGAAGGGATAGAAGAGGGCAATAACATCCTTGCTGCTGAGTATTTGAGGAATTTAGACGAAAGCATTGCTCCGTACACAGTAAAGATAGACGAAAGCCTTGGTCATGCATCGGATATAAGGAGGAATTTAGGTATATCCTATGATGAAAGAGTATTCAAACTACTTCAATACAAGATAATATCATCAACTGCAGAAGAACTAAGGAAAGCCCCTGAAGTTTCTGAAGGTATTGAAAACAGGATACTTTCAGTCGTATCAAAAGCATATTCTCTTGATGACCTTATTTTAAGGATCAAAAGCAAGAGGTACAATTATGCAAGGATAAGCAGGATGCTGATGCAGATACTCCTGTCGATCACATCCAGCACTCCAAACAGTCCTTATGCTCACGTGCTTGCATTCAATAAAACGGGTCAGAAGTTTCTTTCGCATATAAAGAAAAACGAAGGACTGGCTCTGTATTCTAATTTAGATCCTGAGAAAGTGTCCAAAGATCCGTTCCTTCTTTTAGATGTTAAAGCTGACGATATTTACTCTATCATCAGAGAAAGAACCATCTACGATCATTCTGATTATGTTTGCAAGCCTAATAAAACTAATGTATAATCTCTTGATAGACTTTTTATTTTAAGAAAGGAATTAATATGAAAATCTTAGTTGTAAATTGCGGAAGCTCTTCTTTAAAGTATCAGCTCATCAATATGGATAATGATGAAGTCCTTTGCAAGGGACTTGTTGAAAGGATAGGCATGGAAAATGCTGTCCTGACACATCAGAAGCCGGGTATGGACAAATACATAGTTGAGCAGCCAATGGAGACACATACAACAGCTATTCAGCTTGTCCTCGATGCTCTCGTAGATCCACAGCACGGCGTTGTATCCAGTATGGATGAAATAGGAGCTGTAGGCCACAGAGTACTCCACGGAGGAGAAAAGTTCACAGAGAGCTGCCTTGTTGACGAAGCATGCAAGGAAGCTATCAGAGAGTGCATTCCTTTAGGACCTCTTCACAATCCTGCAAACCTCATGGGTATAGAAGCATGCGAAAAGCTCATGCCCGGAACTCCTCAGGTAGCAGTATTCGATACATCCAACGGTATGGCAATGCCTCCTCAGAGCTACATCTATCCGCTTCCATATGAATATTATGAAAAGTATTCCGTAAGACGCTACGGTTTCCACGGAACATCCCACAGATATATCGCTATGAGAGCAGCAGCAATGCTTGGCAAACCTCTCGAAGAGACTACTATCATTTCCTGCCACCTGGGCAACGGTGCATCCGTTTCCGCTATCAAGAACGGCAAGTGCTATGACACATCCATGGGTCTTACACCGCTCGAAGGCCTTGAAATGGGAACAAGATGCGGAATCATAGATCCTGCAATCATTCCGTTCATCGCAGAAAAAGAAGGTCTTTCTCTTAAGGAGATGGATACCATAATGAACAAAAAGTCAGGACTCCTCGGCGTATCCGGAGTATCCTCTGACTCAAGAGACGTTGAAGATGCTGCAAAGGGCGGAAACAAGAGAGCACAGCTCGCACTTGATATCTTCCAGCAGAGAGTAAAGTTCTACATCGGAGCATATATGGCAGAGATGAACGGCGCAGACGCAGTCGTATTCACAGCAGGAATAGGTGAGAACAGCATCACTTCAAGAGAAGGCATCTGCAAGGATATGGAATTCCTCGGCATCAAGCTCGATCCTGAAAAGAACAATGTTCGCGGAAAAGAGACTGTCATCAGCGCTGACGACTCTAAGGTAAAGGTACTTCTCATACCGACCAACGAAGAGCTCATGATCGCAAAGGATACTCTTGCTCTTGTAAGCAAATAAAGTGCAAAGAGGTTAGTTATGGGTATTTTGTTATTCATAATGGGTCTCATTCCATTTGGAATAGGCTATGGACTTACATTCGTCCCTAAGATGACTGAAGGCTATGTAGCATATGTTACTGCAGTACTGTTTGCTGTCATATGGTTCTTCATCGTCAAATTGGGAAAGCTCATATGCAAGAAGACTTTCAAGACAGTAGGGAATATATGCATTCCCGCGCTTCTTGATTTTCTGCTCGTCTTCATACAGATAGATTTCTTTGAAAAGTTTTGGGACAATATCATAGGGAAATGGACTCTTTATTTCTATGATCCCATAAAACCTCTCGGAGAACTCATTGCAAGATTTCTTCCGGAGCAGTTCTATGACATATGGGTGTACCTCTGCTCCTTTGGACTTATGGTCATCATCGCCCTTATCTCATCCCTTACAACAAGGATAAAGAAAAAGATCACGGACGATATAGACAAGCCTATATTCTCAGAACCGAAAGCTGAATCAAAGCCTTCAAAGAATCAGGGAGTTTATTCCGGTCTTGAAGAACTTGCAAAGAAAGCAGAGGAGAGCCTTGCAGATCTTGATAAGGCAAAAGAAGAACAAACTGAAACTGCTGCCGAACCAAAGAATTAAAAATCGTGCTTGACAACAGATTGCTATTTGATTATACTTCAGTAGTTCGACACAGTTTATTAATGATTAGGAAAGGAGGTTCTTAAAATGGCAACACCTAAAAGAAGAACGTCCAAGGCTAAGTTAAGCAGCAGAAAATCTGCCAATATGGTTAAGACACTTCCGGGACTTTCAGTATGCCCACAGTGCCACCAGCCGAAGCTTCCGCACAGAGTATGTCCGAATTGCAACTATTATGACGGACAGGCTGTAGTAGCAGAAGAATAATAAAGAACTATACTTTAGCTAAAGACAAATGAAAGGATCCCGGACGCGGGATCCTTTTGCATTATATAAATGTCTTTTTCTTGATTTTGGCTTTATGCCGTGTTAATATACTTTTTGTTCGTGCCGGTGTGATGGAATTGGCAGACGTGCAGGACTCAAAATCCTGTCCTGGCAACAGGGTGCGGGTTCGACCCCCGCCACCGGCACCAATAATTGATACAACAGGGTAGCATTGCTATCCTTTTTGATTTAATTCCATATTGTATGTATTCAAAAATTATCCTTGCGGTTTTTTTCATATATATTATAATAATTAAGTAGTTAATGTATTAGGAGGTACATATGTACACAAACAGTTCAATAATAGCAGCTACAGCAGCCGGTTCTAACGGAATGTGGATATACTATGCACTGATCGCTCTGATGTTCGTTGCCATGTATTTCTTTACCATCCGTCCGCAGAACAAGAGAGAAAAGGAACTCAAGAATCTTCGCGATAACCTCCAAGTAGGCGATGAGGTAATGACCATAGGCGGATTCTTCGGCACAGTAGTTCGCATTAAGGATGACAGGATCACTATCGCATCCGGAGCAGAAAAAACTAAGCTCGAGATCTCAAAATCTGCTATCAGCACAGTTCTCAACAGAGAGATACCTGCTCCCGGCAAGAAGGCTGAGACTAAGGAAGAAGAAGGCGATAAGGTCACTCCTAAGAAGATCAAGAAGCTCTCCAAGAAGGAAGAGGAGACTGAAGGATCTGAAGAATAAAAGTCATCAGAACTATATATGGCACGTGTGCCCATGTGTGCATGCGTGCCTTATTTTTGTATTTATACCATGAGTGAATATGTTCAGGAATTGTTGAAATTCAATGCAAACTATGACAAAGACCTGTTAGAGCTTGCACTTGAGACAGCCACAAAACTGCATAAGGACCAGAAAAGAAAGTCAGGAGAGCCATATATAATCCATCCTATGGCCGTAGGAAAGATCCTGGCCGAACTTGGTATGGACGACCACTGCATAGCAGCAGGTCTGCTTCATGATGCAGTTGAAGATACTGAATACACTCTCGATGACTGCAAAAAAGATTTCGGCGAAGATATCGCAGTCATGGTAGACGGCGTCACAAAGCTGACCAATATAGAATATACGTCAAAGGAAGATGCTCAGGCCGAGAACGTAAGAAAGATGTTCATGGCCATGTCCAAAGACATAAGGGTCCTTGTAATAAAGCTTGCCGACAGGCTCCACAACATGAGGACCATAGAGTATCAAAGTCCTGCAAAGATCATAGAAAAATCAAAAGAGACTCTTGAGATCTACGCGCCAATTGCATCAAGGCTTGGTATTTACAAATTCAAATTTGAACTTGAAGATATAGCATTCAAGAACCTTGAACCTGAAGCCTATGCAAAGATCGCTTCAGAACTTGCAAAAAGAGAGACTTCGAGAAACGATCAAATAGAGATCCTCATGAATCAGCTTGAGGAAGTCCTTAAAGGTCTCGATATAAAATATGAGATAACAGGCAGAAAAAAGCATTTCTACAGCATCTACAAGAAGATGATCTATCAGCATAAAGAGATAGATGAGATCTTCGATCTTACTGCCATAAGGGTCATCGTAGATACTGTCAAAGACTGCTATGCAGTCCTGGGCGCCGTTCATACCAAGTGGACGCCCATACCCGGAAGGTTCAAGGACTACGTAGCAATGCCTAAGTCTAACCATTATCAGAGCCTCCATACTACAGTTCTTTCCAGCAAAGGTACGCCTTTTGAGATACAGATAAGGACTCAGGAGATGCACAGAGTCGCTGAGTACGGTATCGCAGCTCATTGGAAATACAAAGAAGGCATTACAGACAAGAGCAACGAAGATGAAGTAAAGCTGGCATGGATACGCCAGACCCTTGAATGGCAGTACGACATGAACGATTCAAAGGACTTCATCGATACACTCAAAGTCGACCTTTTCAGCAATCAGGTATATGTATTTACCCCCAAGGGCGATGTAATGGAACTTCCTGCAGGTTCTACTCCTCTTGACTTTGCTTTCAGAGTCCATACATTCGTTGGTCTTCACTGCATAGGAGCAAAGGTCAACGGAAAGATGGTCCCTAAAGACTATGTCCTTCAAAACGGTGAGATCATAGACATAGTCACTAACCCAAACTCCCCGGGACCTACAGTAGAATGGCTCAAGATAGTCAAGACCAATTCTGCAAAGAACAAGATCAGGCAATATCTCAAAAAGATGAACAGCGACCTTGACCCTGCAAAGGGTAAGGAAGCCTTGGAAAAGGCTGCAAAGCACAAAAATCTTGATCTTGAAAGAGTCCTTAAACCTCAATTCGTAGCAAGAGCTGCAAGATCACAGAACTTCACATCTGCAGAGGACCTTTACAGCAATCTTGCAAACGGCGGAGCTATAATAAACAAGACTCTGATGCTGTGCATCTCATATTTCAGAGAAGAAGAGCAGGCAGAGATAAAGAGACAGGAAAGGTTCCAAAAGAAGCAGGAACAGCTTGCTAGAAGGCCTGATGCAAAGAATGCAGGCGTCAGCATAGAAGGTATATCAGACCTTCTCATCCATTATGCAAAATGCTGCAGCCCTGTTCCGGGAGATGAGATAGTTGGTTACACAACAAAGGGCAGAGGTATCTCCATCCACAGAAAGGATTGCATCAACATACTGTCTCTTCCTGAAAATGAGCAAGGAAGGCTCATAAATGTAGAATGGGATCTCAACAAGGACAAGATGACTTTCAATGCAGCCATCACCATCCTTGCAGAGGACAAGAAGGGACTCCTTGCCCAGGTATCAAAGATATGCGAAGATCTTGATATCAATATCACTTATGCAAATATAAAGGCTGATAAGAGCGGTCTTTGTACCATGAATCTCACTTTGGCAATAACCAATACTGATTCCATAGAAAAGATCATGGCAAGACTGAAACAAATAAAAGGAGTGCTTGATGTCTACCGCTCAAATTATTAGGTACGTGGCAGGTTCATACAGGACCAATGTATATCTTGTTTACGACGATGAGACAAAGGATGCTTTCATAGTCGACCCCGGCTATGAATTTCAAAAGATATACGACGATATAGAAAGACTTCAGCTTCATCCAAAGTATATCATCCTTACTCACGGACACGGAGACCATACAGGAGGCATAGACCTTCTGAAAAAGACTTTCCCAAAGATCAAGCTATGCGCTTCAGTAAAGGAGAGAAAGTTCCTTTATGACAGAGATAAAAGCATGGGAAAGGGCGGCATAACAGCCGATATAGAACTTAAAGACGGCGATGAAATGAGCGTTGGACCCATCAAGCTCAAATTCATATCTACACCCGGGCATACTCCGGGAGGTATGTGTATACTAATGGGCGATGTTCTTTTTTCAGGAGACACGCTCTTCAGGATGTCCGTAGGAAGGACAGACATGCCGGGAGGAGATCAAGAATTGCTCTTTGACTCCATAACTGAAAAACTCTTCATACTTCCGGACAGCACTACGGTGCTTCCGGGCCACGATGAAGCAACGACAATAGGAATCGAAAAGAGGTATAATCCTTTTGTATAAGATCTGCGCACCCACAGAGAAATCCAAATATGATCTCGGCGAACTTGCTAAAGAGTTCCTGACCGCAGATCAGTTTTCTGTTGTAACAAAAGAAGAAGATCCTATAGGACCATATGATATCATTATCCCCGATGACCCTTCAAAATTCGTGAGAGGTAAAGTCCTCTACGATTTTTTAGTTAAAGAAACAGGGAAGACTCAGGACTGGGGCATACTTGTAGGCGTAAGGCCTAAAAAGCTTTATTCAGAACTTGTTTCAAAACATGGACAGGAAAAAGCAGAAGAGATAATGACAAAGGAATACTGCCTTTCAAGCGAAAAGGTAATACTCCTAAGGAAAACATATACGACCCAAAAGAAAGCCCTTCAAAACGAAGATAAAAGGGCTATAGGCATATATATAGGTATCCCATTCTGTCCTACAAGATGTCTTTATTGCTCCTTTACATCGAACAAGATAACTGACAAGGCAGCAAAAGCATATCTTGAAGCTTTAAATAAAGAAATATATGCTGTCAAAGACATACTGGAAAGAAGAGGCCTTTTTGCTGAGTCCATTTATATAGGAGGAGGAACGCCTACATCACTTTGTGATGAGGACTTTGAAAAACTCCTCACATGGACAGAAGATGCTTTCATTACAGATAAGACTACTGAATTCACAGTAGAATGCGGAAGACCTGATACCATAAACGAAGCAAAGCTAAAGTCTATCCTTGCTCATAAAGGAGATCGCATCTCAATAAATCCTCAGACTATGAAAGCAAAGACTCTTGAGATCATAGGAAGGGAACATAGACCTGAAGATATTTTAAGAAGCTACGAAATGGCAAGAGCTGCAGGAAACTTCAAGATCAACATGGACCTTATAGCAGGACTTCCCGATGAATCTCCTGAAGATTTCAAAGATACTTTGGACAAAGTCATATCTCTTGGGCCCGAGAACATAACAGTCCATACTCTTGCAGTAAAGAAAGCAAGCAGGCTCATAGAGCAGGACAGCGAATATAACTATAGGCAAGGAGAAACTGTAAGAGCTCAGCTGTCCTATGCTTCAAAAGCATTGTCAGAAGCAGGATATGATCCATATTATCTCTATCGCCAGAAGCATATGACAGGCAATTTTGAGAATGTAGGTTATTGCAAAGAAGATACTGCAAGCCTATACAATATAAGGATAATGGAAGAGAACCAATCCATATTAGCTCTTGGAGCAGGAGGTATCTCAAAGATATATTATCCGGAAGAAAACAGACTTGAAAGGATACCTAACGTATCCAATTACCAGATCTATATAGAACGTATAGATGAAATGATAGAAAGAAAGGAACAAGGCATCAAAGGATGATCAATATAGTAAAAGGAACAAAGGATATATTGCCCGGCGAAAGCTACAAATGGCAATACGTAGAAGACAGGTTCAGAAAAAAAGCAGCCAATTACGGATTTAAAGAGATAAGAACTCCTTTAATAGAGCACACTGAGCTTTTCAAAAGAGGCATAGGTGATACTACTGACGTCGTTACTAAGGAAATGTATTCCTTTGAGATGTATCACAGAAGTCTTACTTTAAAACCTGAAGGAACAGCATCTGCAGTTCGCTCTTTCATAGAAAACAAACTCTATGCTGATACTCTTCCTGCAAAATACTACTACATAACTCCTTGCTACAGATACGAGAACACTCAGGCAGGAAGGCAAAGAGAGTTCCACCAGTTCGGACTTGAGATCTTTGGATCACAAAAGATGAGCGCTGATGCAGAAGTCATAGGTTTTGCTTACGACTTCCTTTCTGATATGGGTATCAAGGATCTTACACTTAAGATCAATTCCATAGGTTGCCCAAAGTGCAGAGGAGAATACAGAAAAGCTCTTCAGGATTTCTTTAGACCAAATTACGATAAGCTTTGCGATACATGCAAAGAACGCTTCGAAAAGAATCCTATGAGACTTCTTGATTGCAAGAACCCTGAATGCAAAAAACTTGCTGAAGGAGCTCCGTCCATACTTGATTACCTTTGCGAAGACTGCAGAAACGACTTCGAAGATCTAAAGAAAGATCTTGATGCCATGGATATACGCTATACAGTAGACCCAGGCATCGTAAGAGGCCTTGACTATTATACAAAGACGGCTTTTGAATTCGTAACAAACAGCCTTGGGGCACAGGGAACTGTATGCGGAGGAGGAAGATATGACGGCCTTGTTTCTGAGCTTGGAGGCCCGGAGACACCTGCTGTCGGCTTTGGCCTTGGCATAGAAAGACTGCTCCTCCTCATGGAAGCAGAGGGCATAGAGATCGAAAGACCTTCAGAATGCGATCTTTTCATAGCTGCTATGGGACAAAATGCAAAATACAAAGCTTTTTCCATCGCAAAAGAACTGCGAAGCCAAGGGTTTAATGTTATAATAGACCTTTGTGAGAGAAGCCTTAAGGCACAGCTCAAATATGCTGACAGACTGGGCGCTTCTTATTGCGCAGTCATAGGCGATAACGAGCTTGAAAAGGGCATTGCTCAGCTTCGCGACATGAAGAACTCTTCTCAGGAAGAAGTCAAATTAGAGGATATAATTAAATATTTAAAATAGAGGCTTAAAATGGACAAGTTATTAAAGAGGACACACATGTGCGGAGTCCTCAGAAAAGAAAACATCGGAAAAACTGTTACAGTTAACGGCTGGGTACAAAAACAGAGATCTCTTGGCAGCCTTATATTTGCTGACATCAGAGATAAGAGCGGCATCGTTCAGGTAGTATTCGACGACAACTGCCCACAGGAAATGCTTGAAAAGGCAGAAAAATTAAGATCTGAATTCTCTGTAGGTATCACAGGTACTGTAAGAGAAAGATCTTCAAAGAATCCTGATATCCCAACAGGAGACATAGAAATATTGGCAGAAGAGCTCTCCGTATACTGCGAATCCGAGACTCCTCCCATCTATATCAAAGACGACGACAATGTATCAGGCGAACTGAGACTTAAATACAGATATCTCGACCTAAGAAAACCCATGATGCAGGATACCCTTGCTTTCAGGAGCAAGATGTACCATGTTATCAGGAATTTCTATTATGAGAACGGATTCACGGAAGTCGAAACTCCTGTGCTTGCAAAGCCGACTCCGGAAGGCGCAAGAGACTACCTCGTACCGAGCAGAGTAAACCCGGGAAAATTCTATGCTCTTCCTCAGTCTCCCCAGCAGTTCAAGCAGCTTCTCATGATCGCAGGAACGGACAGATACTTCCAGATAGCAAAGTGCTATAGAGACGAAGACCTTCGCGCAGACAGACAGCCTGAATTCACACAGATAGACCTTGAGATGTCCTTTGTAGATCAGGACGACATCATCGAAGTACAGGAAAGATTCTTAAAGACTCTCTTCAAAGAGATGAAGGGCATTGACATAGAGCTTCCTCTCCAGAGAATGTCCTGGGACGAAGCCATGAACAGATACGGTTCAGACAAACCTGACCTTCGTTTCGGATTCGAACTACATGACCTTGCGACCCTGGTTAAGGACTGCAGCTTTGAAGTCTTTACAAAGGCAATAGCTGAAGGCGGAAAGGTAATGGGCATAGACATAAACGGTCACAGCGCTGACTTTTCAAGAAAAGACATAGACAAGATGACTGAATCCATCAGATCCTTCGGCGCAAAGGGAATGGTATGGATACGCTATGAAGAAGACGAAATAAAATCTTCTGTAAACAAATTCTTCTCTCAGGATGAGCTCAAAGCTATTTGCGGCGAATTCGATGCAAAACCGGGAGACCTGATCCTCATCGTTTCAGGAAAGAAGGAAGTCGTATGGGCATCTCTTGGATTCTTAAGAAGAGACCTGGCATCAAAGCTCGGAATGCTTGATCCTAATGAATTCAAACTCCTTTGGATAGTAGACTTCCCAATGTTCGAGTGGTCAGATGAAGAAGGAAGATTCATGGCTATGCATCATCCGTTCACATCTCCAAAGAAGGAAGACCTTCACTACCTTGATACAGGAGAACTTGACAAGATCTACGCCGATGCATATGATATCGTGATCAACGGATATGAAGCAGGCGGCGGTTCCATAAGGATCCACGACAGCGGACTTCAGAAAAAGATCTTCGAAGTGCTTAAGCTGACAGACGAAGAGATCAGAAACAGATTCGGATTCTTCATCGATGCTTTCAAGTACGGCGCTCCTCCTCACGGCGGACTCGCATTCGGTCTTGACAGACTTTGCATGCTCCTCCTTGGAACAGACGATATAAGAAGAGTCATCGCTTTCCCGAAGAACCAGAATGCTCAATGCGTCATGTCTGATGCGCCGACTACAGTAGACGACAAGGCACTCAATGAGCTTTCTATAGATGTAAAGATAAATGACTGATAAAGAATTTGAAGAACTCTATTCAAAACTTGATGCCTATGTTAAAGAGCATGTTGACGACTACAGATACAGACATACTATGGGAGTAGTCAAAGCTGCTGAACATTATGCTCTTAAATACGGCGCCGATGTAAAAAAGGCTAAAATAGCTGCTGTCTTTCATGATGCATGCAAAGGACAGCACCTTGGCCTTGAGCACGGAAAAGCCGCAGCAAAGATCATTCAGGATGAATTCGGAGTCACAGATCCTGAGATAGTCAATGCCATAGCAAATCACACTGTAGGAAGAGTAGGCATGTGCCTTCTTGAAAAGGTCATAAAGCTTGCAGACCTGCTTGAAGAAAACAGAGACTACGAGGATTGTCCTGCTTTAAGAGAGTACGAAAAAACTCAGACCAATATAGACAAGACTTATATACGCCTTGCGCAAAGGCAAAAAGAGATAATACTTGAAAAAGGTCTATATTACGATACTACCAACGACGACGTTATCGAGTGGCTAAAAAAAGAGTTAGGAAAGAATATGACAAACAAAGAAATAGCTTACTTCATAGCTAAAGAGATGAGCGCAAGAAAGGCTGGCGACATAGTCATCATCGACATAGCCGAAAAATCCGGTTTTGCCGACTATTTCGTCATAGCAAGCACCGCAGGCCTTAGGCAGCTGTCAGCACTTGCAGCCAATGTGGAAGACAAACTTGCTGAGCAAGGCATCCTTGTAGGACACATAGAGGGCAGGGGCGACAGCGGATGGATACTCATGGACTACGGCGACGTCATAGTGAACCTGTTCACAAAAGAACAAAGAGAACACTACGACATCGAGCGTGTTTGGAATGACTGCGAAAAGTTCTATTATGAAGATGAAGAGGAATAAAAAGGTATCATGAACAGAGATTATGATTTTAAAAAGATAGAACCAAAATGGCAAAAAACATGGGAAGAAAGAGATGTTTTCCATGTAACTGAGGATGCTTCAAAGCCTAAGTATTATTGCCTTGAGATGTTCCCATATCCAAGCGGAAAGCTCCACATGGGACATGTAAGGAACTATTCCATAGGTGATGTAGTAGCAAGATTCAAGACTATGAACGGCTACAATGTCATCCATCCAATAGGATTCGACTCTTTCGGACTCCCGGCAGAGAATGCTGCAATAAAGAACGGCGCTCATCCTGCAGTCTGGACTTCTTCCAATATAGCAGAGATGGAAAGACAGCTCCGTCAGATGGGACTTTCCTATGACTGGGACAGAGAAGCATGCACATACAAAGAAGAGTACTACAAGTGGATGCAGTGGATCTTCATCCGGTTCTATAAAAAAGGACTTGCATACAAGAAAGAGAACCCTGTCAACTGGTGTCCAAGCTGCGCAACAGTACTTGCAAACGAGCAGGTAGTTGAAGGCTGCTGCGAACGCTGCGGAACTCAGGTCACAAAGAAAGACCTTTCTCAATGGTATCTGAAGATCACGGATTATGCAGACAGGCTCCTTGACGATCTTGACAACATGCCCGGATGGCCGGAAAAGGTCAAGACCATGCAAAGAAACTGGATAGGAAGAAGCGAAGGTACAGAACTTGACTTTGACGTTCAGGATATGGACCTTAAGCTTCGTGTGTTCACAACAAGAGTCGACACACTCTTTGGTACTACTTTCATGGTAGTATCTCCTGAGCATCCGGATCTTGATAAACTCATCACAGGCATGGAAAATGAGCAGGCCTGCAGAGATTACCAGGAGCACGTAAAGACCTTAAGCGACATAGAAAGAACATCTACAAGCAAAGAGAAAACAGGCGTCTTCACAGGAAGATATGCTATTAATCCGCTTACTCATAAACCGATGCCTATCTACATCTCTGACTATGTACTCATTTCCTATGGTACAGGCGCAGTCATGGGCGTTCCTGCTCATGACCAAAGAGACTTTGAATTTGCAAAGAAGTTCGGTCTTGACATAGTACCTGTAGTAGATCCGGGCACAGGAGACATTGATTGGAACGACCTTAAGGCTGCATTCGAAGCAGAGGGCACAATGATCAACTCCGGCAAGTATGACGGCATGAACAACAAAGATGCCATCGTTGCTATAAGAGATGACTTAAAGGCTATGGGACTTGGCGAAGCTGTAACAAATTACAGACTTCGTGACTGGCTCATTTCAAGGCAGAGATATTGGGGAACACCTATTCCTATGGTAAACTGCCCGGACTGCGGCTGGGTACCTGAAAAAGAAGAGAACCTTCCTGTACTCCTTCCTACAGACGTAGTCTTTACAGGTAAGGGAGAAAGTCCTGTTGCAACATCAAAGACCTTCGTAGACTGCAAGTGCCCATGCTGCGGCAAAGATGCAAAGAGGGAAGTAGATACCATGGATACCTTCCTTGATTCATCCTGGTACTTCTTAAGATATACAGATGCAAGGAACGACAAGGCGCCATTCGATCCTGCAAAAGCAAACTACTGGATGCCTGTCGACCAGTATATAGGCGGAGTAGAGCATGCCATCCTTCACCTCATGTATGCAAGGTTCTTTACAATGGTACTTCATGACCTTGGCCTTGTTGATGTTCAGGAACCCTTTACGAACCTCCTTACTCAGGGCATGGTACTCAAAGACGGATCAAAGATGTCTAAGTCTGTCGGCAATATCGTAAGTCCTGACGAGATCATAGACAAATACGGAGCAGATACTGCAAGGCTCTTCATACTCTTTGCAGCGCCTCCTGAAAGAGAACTTGAATGGTCTGATACAGGAGTAGAAGGATCATATAAATTCATAAACAGAGTATACAGGCTCATAGCAGAACTTGCTGAAGAAACGAATGGCATTCCTCCTGTATACACAGCTGAAACAAAAGATGATAAACAGCTCAACTATATTTTAAACAACACAGTAAAAAGGGTATCGGACGATATTGAAAAGCGTTTCAACTTCAATACGGCCATATCCGCAATAATGGAGCTTACAAACGAGATGTACAGATACAAAGAGCTTGAGGATGTCAACCTCGGACTCTTAAGGTCTGCTGCAGAAAAACTCGTACTTCTCCTTTCTCCGTTCATTCCTCACGCATGTGAAGAAATGTGGGAAGGACTTGGCTTTACAGAGCTCATTTATCACGCTCAGTGGCCAAGCTTTGATGAAGCAGCCCTCGTTAAAGACAGCATAGAGATCGTAGTCCAGATAAACGGCAAGGTAAGAGCAAAACTCGAAGTACCTTCCGGTCTTTCAAAAGAGGAATTCGAAAAGATCTGCATGGATAACGACACAGTCAAAGATCTTGTAAAAGACAAGGCTGTAGTAAAGGTCATTGCTGTTCCCAGAAAGCTCCTTAACATCGTAGTGAAAGGATAAGATGATAAAGAAACAAAGAAAGACCAAACAGATAAGGATCATTCCTCTCGGAGGATTACACGAAGTCGGAAAGAACATGACGCTCTTTGAGTATGAGGATGATATGCTCATAGTCGATTGCGGCATGACTTTCCCGACTACTGATATGCTGGGTATAGACTGTGTCATACCCGATTTCACATATTTAAGAGACAATGCTCACAAGATCAAAGGACTGGTCCTCACTCACGCTCACGAGGACCATATAGGAGGCGTACCTTTCCTTCTAAAGGAATTCAATGTGCCTATTTATGCAAGTCCCTTGGTCCAAGGTTTTTTGAAATTAAAATTCAAAGAGCATAAGATAACTGATTATGAATTTCATGATATCATAGCCGGTGACAGACTGGATCTTGGAGCTTTCAAGATAGAAGCTATCCATGTGACTCATTCAGTTGCCGATGCTATGGCTCTTTTGATCGACACTCCGGTGGGAAAGATATTCCATACAGGAGACTTCAAATTCGACTATACACCTCTTGACAATAATCCTACAGATATTGCAAGGATAGCTCAGATAGGACAAGAAGGCGTACTTCTTCTCATGTCAGACAGCACCAACGCTGTAAGAGAAGGTTTCTCTGAATCTGAAAAGGTCATAAAAGAAAACCTTGAGACTATTTTCAAGAAAAACACACACAGATTCATCATTACTACATTCTCAAGCAATGTACACAGAGTACAATCCATACTTGACCTGGCATTTGAGAACGGACGCAAGGTCGCAATTACCGGAAGAAGCATGGAGAACATGATGAAGGTAGCATCAGACCTTGGTTACTTGACCATACCTCCTAATACCATCATCACATTAAAGCAGGCAAAGCATTACAGAAATGATGAACTTGTCATATTGACTACAGGATCTCAGGGAGAACCCACAAGCGCTCTTACAAGGATAGCCTACGGTCAGCACAAGGATATAAAGATAAACGAAGATGATGTAGTCATACTGTCATCTTCTGTCATCCCCGGCAACGAGCTTGGCGTATACGATATGATCAATGAGATCATGGCCCATGGCGGCCAGGTCATTTACAGCGAGATAGCTGACGTTCATTCATCAGGACATGCAAAAAGAGAAGAACTGAAACTCATGCTTGCTCTACTTAAGCCTAAATTCTTCATGCCTGTCCACGGAGAGATAAGGCTCCTTGTAAGCCACTCAGAGCTTGCTCAGGAGATGGGAGTCGATCAAAAGGACATAATCATCGCTGAGAACGGTTCCGTCATAGAACTTACCAAGAGAAAGATAAAGATCTCTGACAAAACTGTACAGGCAGGACCCATACTTGTAGACGGACTTGGAATAGGGGACGTAGGATCTAAGGTCTTGAGCGAAAGAAAAGCTCTTTCTGAAGGCGGACTCCTTGTTCTTGCAGCAGTATTCGACAGCAAGGGAAAGATCATTTCTGACATTCAGCTTCATACGAAAGGCCTTACATATGTAAAGGAATACGGGCAGGTACTCGATCAGGCGAGAGCTGCCATGTATAACGCCCTTGAAGAAGGCTATTCAAAGAAGATGAAGAAAGAACAGATACAGGAACTTTTGGTAACTACTTTAAAGAGTTTCATATATAAAGAAATAAACAGGAGCCCTGTCATAGTTCCTGTTTACATGGAGGTATAACAGATGCAGAACGTATATGATGTAGCCAGAGAACTGGTCCACTCACTCAAAGAATGCGACCAGTACAGAAACTACAAGGCTGCAAAAGCGAAGATCGACGCCAACGCAGACCTTGCAAAAATGATCAATGATTTTACTGAAAAGGGCGTGGAACTTCAGACAATGACCATGACAGGTCAGACTCCAGATCAGGAGAGCCTTACAAAATATCAGCAGCTCTATTCAGTAGTTATGAGCGATCCAAGCGCTGCGGAGTATCTCAATGCTCAGATGTCAGTTTCACAGATAGTGACTGAAATATATCAAATGATAGGAGATGCACTAAATGAATAGATTTGCAGAAAGACTCGGAAAATTAAGACCTCTTCTTAAAGAGGCAGATATCGATGCTCTTTTTATAAACGATACAGCTAACGTAGCTTATTTTACAGGTCAAAAGGGTGATGACTGCTATCTGTATGTCTCCCAGGATGAAGCATATATCATCACAGACTTCAGATACCTTGAGATGGCACAGAGCATGAGTGATTGGCTCACACCTGAGATCACAAAGGTGGGAAGAAGCCTCCTCGACATCCTTAAAGACAGAAAAGAAATAAGGATAGGCCTTGAAAAAGAAGCTGTTTCTCTTGATCTTTTCATGAGACTCAATACAGGTCTTAAAGATATAAAGACGCTTGTACCTGTATCCGGTATCGTAGAAAAGCTTCGCATGATCAAGGATGAATACGAGATAGAGAGCACAAAAAAAGCTTGCGACATAGCAAAGAAGACTTATCTTCACATGCTCGACGTTCTAAAACCCGGAATGGAAGAAGTCGAAGCTGCAGCAGAACTTGAATACTTCATGAGAAAATGCGGAGCAGAGGGTCCATCCTTTGATACCATACTCATTAGCGGTGTAAAGACATCCATGCCTCACGGAGTTCCCGGTCACAAAAAGATCGAAAAGGGCGATTTCGTTACCATGGACTTCGGATGCAAAGTCGACGGTTACTGCTCAGACATGACAAGAACTGTTGCCATAGGAAGCGTTACAGATGAGATGAGAGAAGTATACAATGTAGTTCTCAAAGCCCAGCTCAACGCAATAGCAAATCTCAAAGCAGGCATCACCGGAATAGAAGGCGATGCATATGCAAGATCTGTCATCACAGCAGCAGGATACGGAGATTATTTCGGACATTCTCTCGGTCACGGAACAGGTCTTAAGATCCACGAAGCACCAAACTGGAGCCCTGCATATAACCATGTGATACCTGCAGGAGCCATCATGTCCATAGAACCGGGAATATATCTTCCCGGAAAGTTCGGAGTCAGAATTGAAGACTTGGCATTAGTCACGGAATCGGGTATAATTGACTTCGAAGATGCACCAAAAGAGCTAACAATATTGTAATTTATATACGGAGGAAATTGATTTAATGGTTTACGCAAGTGATTTCAGAAACGGAAAGACTTTCATCAAGGACGGAGACCCCTGTGTAGTTCTTTCTTTCCAGCACGTAAAGCCTGGTAAGGGAGCAGCTTTTGTAAGAACAAAGTATAGAAACATCCTTACGGGAGCAACTAGAGAGGAAGCCTTCAATCCCAGTGATAAATTCGAAGATGCTGTCATTGAAACAAAGAGGATGCAGTACTCATACAATGACGGAGATCTTTACTATTTCATGGACCCGGATTCCTATGAAATGATCCCGCTCAATTTCGAGCTGGTAGAAGAAGCAGTAAAATGGATCAGAGAAAATGACGAAGTTACCGTAAAGTTCTTCCAGGGCAATGCTTTCACAGTTGAGCCTGAGAACTTTGTCGTACTCGAAGTTACAGACACAGAGCCCGGAGTAAAGGGCAACACAGCAACCAACGTTACAAAGGCTGCAACAGTTGAAACAGGTGCTGTAGTTCAGGTTCCTATTTTCATCGAAGCAGGTGAAAAGATCCAGATCGACACAAGAACAGGTGAATATCTGAGCAGGGCAAAATAATGTCCCCAAAGAAAAAGAAAAATGCAGGGCGAACAGTACTTAAGGTACTGCTCGCCTTAGTGCTTATTGGAGCAGGCGTTGCAGCGGCTGCGTATTTTGGTTTAAAAAACTATAACAATGCTTACAAACCGGGCACAGAAGAATTCATCGAAGTTGAGATCGAAGCAGGAAGCGGCACCACAAAGATAGGAAAAGTCCTTGAAGATGCCGGCATCATTCGTTCTGCACAGATCTTCAAATTCAAGACCAAGTTCTGCGGACTTGACGGAAAGTATCAGGCCGGTATCTACAGGCTTTCGCCGTCCATGACCATGGAAAAGATCATGGAATTACTTCAGAACGGAAAGCTTCCTGAAGTATCATTCACAATACCTGAAGCATATACTCTCAAACAAGTCGGAGAAAAGCTTGTGGAAGACGGAATAGTATCTTCAATGAAGGACTTTTTAAAAGCTCTTGAGGATGACTATAACTATGAGTTCATTCCTTCAAAGGGATATGCTGTAGGAGAGATCAGTGCAAAGGCCAACAGATTGGAAGGTTATCTCTATCCTGAGACTTACAGAATAGTAGAAGGAGCTGATGCGCATACTGTCATCAACACCATGCTTAGCTATTTCAAGATCCATGTTTATGACCAACTGAAATCCAAGGTCCCATCAGGATATACTTTCCATGACATGGTCACACTTGCATCAATCATTGAAGAAGAATGCGGAGCAGAAAAAGACAGAAAGACTATATCGGGAGTTTTTTGGAACAGACTTGATCTGCCTATGAGACTTCAATCTGACGTAACTATCATCTATGCTCTTGGTGATGCTCCGTTTTCAACAAATTTTGATTCTCCTTACAACACTTATCTTGTAGACGGACTCCCGGCAGGACCTATCTGCTCCCCTGCATACAACAGTATCGAGGCAGCGATGAATCCTGAATCTCATAATTACTACTACTTCGTGCTCAAAGGAGACAGGACCGGAGAATGCAACTTTGCAGTTACATATGAAGAACACCTTGCAAACGTTGCGATCTACAAAGCAAGTCCTTACGATTATTAAAATTGGCTGACAATTTTCTAAAAATTGCACAGGATGCCACATTGGCTACAGAAGGCGTCTCCGGGATCGTATTTCCCGGAGTTTTGCCTATTCCTAAGGATAAAGGCATAGACCTCGATATTCACATCTCTGTAGATTACGGAGTAAGCATACCTGAGGTAGCCTGGAACGTTCAGGAAGCAGTCAAAAAGGCCACTGACACAGTCAAAGGCATAAACATTTCCCGCATCAATATACATGTGGACAGTATTAAATTTAAAACAAAGGAATACAGATGAACAGAACTAATGCAAGAGAGTATCTGATGCAGATGATATATCAGATGGAAGCTCAAAACGACTTTTCAAAAGACGCTTTAGACAGATTCATTGAACTTAATATAGAAGAGGATGACAAGAAACAGATCGAATATATAAAGGATGTCTGCGATGCTTTCGCTTCAAATAAGGAAGAGATAGATTCCTCAATAGAGAAGTATTCAAAGGGATGGAAACTGGGAAGGATAGCAAAGGTAGACCTTGCTGTCATGAGGCTTTGCCTTGCTGAGAGTTATTACCTCCCTGAAGAGAAGAAGACTCCTGAAGGAGCTGCCATAAACGAAGCAGTAAAGCTTGTAAAAAGATTCGGCACCGATGATTCAGGCAAATTCGTAAACGGCATCTTGGGAGAGATATCAAGAAACAGATAATGAAGGCTGTATCTGTAAGCCAACTGAATACATATATCAAAAGGATACTTTCAACAGATCCTATACTTTGCAATATAGCTGTCAAAGGAGAAGTATCAAACTTAACTAAGCACGCTTCAGGACATTGGTACTTTTCTCTTAAAGATGACGATTCAAGGATCAATTGCTTCCTGCCTTCAAGCAGAGTCCCGTCTTTAAGATTCGATCTTGACGAAGGTATGGAGATCACTGCCTTTGGAAATGTCTCTGTTTACGAAAGAGGAGGCTCATATTCTCTTCAGATAAGGGATATAGAAGCAGAAGGTGAAGGAACTCTCAAACAAGCTTTTGAAAAACTCAAAAGAAAGCTTGAAGAAGAAGGACTTTTCGATCCTGCGCATAAAAGACCTATACCATCTCAGCCAAGAAGGATAGGCGTCGTCACATCTCCTACAGGAGCTGCCATAAGGGATATAATCTCCACTGTAAGGAGGAGAAATCCATCAGTGGACATACTTCTTTATCCTGCTCTTGTACAAGGCGAAGGAAGCGCAAAAAGCGTTTGTGAAGGCATCGAGACTTTGAACAGCAAATTCCCTGAGCTTGATCTTTTGATCGTAGGAAGGGGAGGCGGTTCTGCAGAAGATCTTTGGACTTTCAACGAGGAATCTGTAGCAAGAGCAGTATATGCTTCAAAGATACCTGTCATCTCTGCTGTAGGTCACGAAATAGATTATGTGATAACAGATTATGTTGCAGACCTAAGAGGCGCAACACCGACAGCTGCTGCAGAGCTTGCAGTACCTCACATAGATACATACAAGGACAGGCTCAGAAGGCTTGATCCAAAAATATTATACGGATATCTTGAAGAACATGTCTTTGACCTTGAGCGAAGGCTCAAGATCATCAAGATGGCAATCGATGCTTCAGATCCCGGCACTGTCCTGTCAAAAGGTTTTGCCGTAGTTCAAAAGGGAGATGACTACATCTCTGATATTTCAAAGTTCTCAAAAGGAGATACTTTGAAAGTCCGTTTTGCAAAGGGAGCATTGATAGCTAAAGTCACGGAGGTCCTCGATGAGTAATAAGCCAAATATTGAAGAGCTCATAGAAAAGCTCGAAAAAAATGCAGACAAATTAAGATCGGGCGATATTTCTATGGACGAGAGCATAAAGTTCTTTGAAGAGAGCAAAGAACTCTACGATAAGGCAAGCAGCATATTAAAAGAAACTAAGCAAAAGATCGAAATATTTGATCCCATCAAAGGTGAGACGGAGGAATTCAATGATATCTGATAAAGATGAGCTTACAGCATATATAGAAGATGCTTTATGCGGATTTCTTCCAAACTCAGATCCTGCTTCTTTGATACTTGAAAAAGCTGAAAGCTATTCCTTAGAAGCAGGCGGGAAAAGGCTAAGACCCCTTATACTTCTTGCTGTATGCGAGATGCTCGGAGGAAAAAAAGAAGATGCTCTTCCTTTTGCCGTCGCTTTGGAATTCATACATACATATTCTCTCATCCATGACGACCTGCCTGCCATGGACAATGATGATATGAGAAGGGGAAGACCTTCAAATCATAAAGCATTCGGAGAAGATATAGCAATACTTGCAGGCGATGCTCTTCTCACAAGAGCATCCGTCATCATGTCTGATGCATTTCAGAAAAGCGCAGATAAATCAGGCGCTTCAAAAGCTATGAATGCCATAATGACAGCAGCTTACGACATGGTAAGAGGGCAGGTATCAGATATAAAAGCAGGAGAGAATCCTTCTCTTGAGTACCTTGAATATGTACATAAGAACAAAACATCAGCTCTCTTTAGAGCATCATTTGCAGCGGGAGCATATATAGCAGATGCAGATGAAGAGACTTGCAAAGATATGATAAACATGGGAACTCAATTCGGAATGGCGTTCCAGCTCCTAGACGACATTTTAGACTATGAAACTGACGACTGCCTTAACCTTGCTCAAATACTTGGGATAGATAAAGCAAAGGAACTCCTTGCGTCTCACATGAGAAAGCTCAAGGAGATACTTGATAAATACGAAAATAAAGAGATCATCGAAAAGATAGTTTCTATCGGAGATATATAAATGGCTAAATTTGATGACAGGGAAAATCTAATAGGCCTTATCAAGGCAACTCCTGTTGATAAACTCCAGCTCATTGCCGATGAACTAAGAAAAGAACTCATCGACGATGTTTCAGTTTCAGGAGGCCACCTTGCATCAAACCTTGGAGTAGTTGAACTTACAGTAGCTCTTCACAAAGTTTTTGACAGCCCGAAAGACAAAATAGTCTGGGACGTTGGGCATCAATGCTATGTGCACAAGATGCTGACAGGAAGACGCGAAGAGATGAAGAGCATAAGAAAGCTTGGAGGCATTTCAGGTTTTCCGAAAAGAGCAGAATCATCTCATGACGTATATGATTCAGGGCATTCAAGCACTTCAATATCAGTCGCTCTTGGACTTGCAAAAGCAAGAGATCTAAAAGGAGAAGACTATTCCTGCATAGCAGTCATAGGTGACGGAGCCCTGACAGGCGGCGTAGCCTTTGAGGCTTTGAACCATGCAGGAGATATAGACACACCTCTTATCGTCATAATCAACGATAATCAGATGTCTATAGGAAGCAGCGTAGGAAGTACAAAGAGCAGCCTTGAAAGGCTCAGGACTTCCAGGTCATACAACAAGTTCAAAAAGTTCCTTAAAAGAACAAAGAAGCATACTCCCAAGGTTTATAACTCCTTAAAAAGGATACGTGATGCTGTCAAATATCTCTTCCTTCCCGATCAGATATTTGAAGAACTCGGTTTCAAGTATTACGGTCCCATCGACGGACACGACATACCTGAGATAATAGATGCTCTTGAATTTGCAAGAGATGCAAAAAGACCTATAGTCCTTCATGTCCTTACAAAGAAAGGAAAAGGATTTGCTCCCGCAGAAGAGAATCCTACGAAATTCCACGGCATATCGTCCTTTGACAAAGATACGGTCACAGCTGATCCCAGCCCAAAGGGAAGATCCTGGTCAGAAATTTTCGGAGATGCGATCCTAAAAGAAGTTGAAAAAAATGAAAAAGTCGCAGCAATAAGCGCTGCAATGGTAGACTCTACAGGACTTGGAGATATGTCAGAAAAGTATCCTGACAGAGTCTTTGACGTAGGCATAGCAGAGCAGCATGCAGTTTCTTTTGCAGAAGGTATGGCTTTGAACGGGATGAAGCCTGTAGTAGCCATTTATTCTACTTTCCTTCAAAGAGCATATGACGAGATACTCATAGAAGTATGCCTTCAGGACCTTCCTGTAGTATTTGCTATAGACAGAGCCGGCATAACAGGCGCTGACGGAGAAACTCATCAAGGACTTTATGACATATCCTATCTTTATTCCATGCCCAATATGACGATCCTGTCACCCTGGGATGAGAACAGTTTGAGAGGATGTTTAAGTTATGCCCTTAAACAAAATGGTCCTGTTGCCATAAGATACGGAAAAGGAAATGTTCCGGAGTCTGGTTTTATCGAAGATGATTTCGTGCCCGGTCATGTGATCCATAAAGAAGGTTTTGAGACCATGATCCTATGTGACGGCGCTTTCGCAGCAGAATGCGTCGAAGCAGCAAACGAGATGTCCAGAAGCTCTGTTGCTGTATGCAGTCTTGAGATCCTGAAACCTCTTGACGAAAAATATATCATTTCCGTCCTAAAGAAATACAAACATGTCATCACCGTAGAAGACGGATGCGTATTTGGAGGATTCGGCGAAAAGATATCAGCAATAGCTGCAGAAAGCAAAGACTATGCAGAAGTACTGAACCTTGGATGGCCGGATAAGTTCATAGAACACGGCACAACAGGCCAGCTTAAGGCACTCTACGGCCTTGATGCAGATTCCATAAGAAAGAGAGCTGAAGAATTCATTGAAAGTAAGGCTTGATACATATTTAACAGACAACGGATATTTCACATCAAGAGAAAAAGCAAAAGCAGCCATAATGGCAGGCCTTGTCTATGTGAACGGACAGATCTCTGACAAAGCAGGAAACATGATAGATCCGGACCTTCCTGTTGAAGTGAGAGGCAATACATGTCCTTATGTGAGCAGGGGTGGCTACAAGCTTGAAAAAGCTCTTGATGTATTTGACGTTGATGTAACAGGACTTTCATGTATAGATATAGGTTCATCTACAGGAGGCTTTACTGACTGCCTTCTTCAAAGAGGAGCAGCTTCAGTTTGCGCTGTAGATGTTGGAACTAACCAGCTCGATTACAAGCTAAGAGTTGATGAAAGAGTCGATGTGAAGGAAAAATACAATTTCCGATATGCTAAGGAAGAGGACTTTAAAGGTCCCTATGGTTTTGCATGCACCGATGTATCTTTCATATCTCTTAGCCTTATACTTCCGCCTGCAGCAATGCTCCTTGAGGACGGCGCATACATGGTATGCCTCATAAAACCACAGTTCGAAGCCGGAAGAGAGCAGGTAGGAAAACACGGTATAATCAAGGATCCTGCAGTTCACAAAGAAGTTATCGAAAAGGTCATAAACTACGCTCAAAATGCCGGTTTTAAGCCTTTGAAGCTTGACTATTCTCCTATAAAGGGAGCTAAGGGAAACATAGAATTCCTCATACTTTTAAGGAAGGACAAAGACACTGAAGTGTCTTCTGACATAGATATAGAAAGAGTGGTAAAAGCTGCTCAAAAGGAGGACTAAATGGGCTATACGCCTATGATGGAGCAATATCTTGCAGTCAAGGAAGAATACAAAGACTGCATACTTTTCTACCGTCTCGGAGACTTCTACGAGATGTTTTTTGATGATGCCATCACAGCATCAAAGGTCCTCGAGCTCGTCCTTACAAAGAAGGCCTGCGGCAAGGACCAAAAAGCTCCCATGTGCGGAGTTCCTTACCATGCTGTAGAAAACTATATAGCAAAGATGGTAGAACACGGCTACAAAGTAGCCATAGCAGAGCAAATGACAGATCCTGCTCTTTCCAAGGGCATAGTAGAAAGAGAAGTAATCAGAGTCATAACTCCGGGGACCGTCGTCCAGGCATCCATGCTTTCTGAAAAAGACAACAGCTACCTTGTCTCTTTGTACTTTGATGATAAATCTACAGGACTTGCATATACAGATATCTCAACAGGAGAATTTTGCGCTATGCAGTTCCGTAATGACGATACATATTCTGTCCTTACAGAAGAACTTACAAGGATACAGCCTAAGGAGATCATTACAAACCTTGATAATGAAGAGATCCCTATCCTTTGGGACTTTGCAAGCGAGCAGGGCATATTTATAAGCAAGGGAGGAGAAAGACTCTTTGGACAGTCAAGATGCGCTAAAGCAATAAGAGACCATTACAAGACAGCCTACGAAAAGAGCGTAGGACTTGCTATGGAGGATGTTCCTCTGTTGTTCTTTTCCGTAGGAAGCCTTCTTGCTTACCTTAAAGAGACACAAAAACAGGAAGTCGATCATCTTTCGCAGCTTCAGATCAAGGAAGTGGGCGGATGCATGCTCCTTGACAGAGCAACCATAAGGAACCTTGAGATAACCGAAAGCCTCTATGACAAGAGATCTCAAAGCTCGCTTTTCGGTATCCTCGATTGCTGCGGCACTGCAATGGGCTCAAGAAAGCTCAAGATGTGGCTCAGAGAACCTCTCATAGAAAAGACTGCGATCCAAAAGAGGCTTGATGCAGTAGAAGAACTCACAGACAATATTCTTATCAGAAACGATCTAAAAGAAGCTCTGAGAGCCGTTTATGACCTTGAGAGGATACTTGCAAGGATCAGTCTTGGCACAGCCAATGCAAGAGACCTTGTTGCTTTAAAGGTATCCCTTTCTGTTATACCCGATATAAAGAACTGCCTAGAATCTTTGGATTCAGATCTTCTTAAAGAGCTTGATGATGAGATAGATCCTCTTGAAGAGCTTTGCTCTGAGATCGAAAATGCAATAGTCGAAGATCCTCCATATATAGTCAGAGAAGGAGGCCTCATAAAGAAAGGCTATTCAAAAGAACTCGACGGCATCTACGAATCTGCTAAAGACGGAAGGCTCTGGATAGCAGGCCTTGAAAACAGCGAAAGAGAACGCACAGGTATCAAGCAGATAAAGGTAGGTTTCAATAAAGTCTTTGGCTACTATATCGAGATCTCAAAGGGATACAAGGGAGATATCCCCGACAATTACATAAGAAAGCAGACCCTCGTAAACGGAGAAAGATATATAACTCCTGAACTTAAGGAAGTAGAAAGCGTAGTGCTCAATGCCCAAAGCAAGATAAACGACCTCGAATACAGGCTTTTCAATGAGCTAAGAGACAAAGTAAAATCCCTTGCTCCGGCCATACAAAAAAGCGCTTCTGCAATAGCTTCTTCTGATGCGCTTTGCAGCTTTGCAGAGAAATCTTCAAAACTCGGTTATGTAAAGCCTGTCATAAATGACGGTGATGAGATCATCATAAAGAAGGGCAGACATCCGGTCATCGAAAACACCATAGAGGACGGCGGATATATATCAAATGATGTATATATAAACAGAAAAGAAAGGTCGCTCCTCCTCATAACAGGACCTAATATGTCCGGTAAATCAACATATATGAGGCAGCTTGCACTCATAGTCCTCATGGCTCAGGCAGGATGCTTCGTACCTGCAGATGAAGCAGTTATCGGTCTTTGCGACAGGATATATACAAGGATAGGAGCATCGGACAACATCTCCATGGGCCAGTCCACTTTCTTTGTCGAAATGAGCGAGCTTGCATACATACTTAATACTGCAACAGAAAAGTCACTGGTCATACTTGACGAGATAGGACGAGGCACCAGCACATACGACGGATTATCCATAGCATGGGCAGTAGTTGAAGACCTGACAAGGGAAGGGCACAAGATAAGGACACTTTTTGCTACCCATTATCACGAGCTTACTGTACTTTCAGACAGGATCGAAGGAGTAAAGAATCTCAATGTCGACGTATCTGAAAAGGACGGATCTATTGTATTCCTTCACAAGATAGTCGAAGGACCTGCTTCAAGAAGCTACGGCATACATGTAGCAAAGCTTGCAGGAGTTCCTGAGAGCGTCCTTACAGCAGCTCAAAAGAAACTTGATGAATTAGAAAATGAATAGGATCAAAGTTTTATCAAAAGAAACAGCAGACAAGATAGCAGCAGGGGAAGTCATAGAGTCTCCTCTCTCCGTTGTAAAGGAACTTGTTGAAAACGCCATCGACGCAGAAGCAGATCAAATAGTAGTCGAAATAAAAAACGGTGGCAAGGACTATATAAGAGTCAGCGACAACGGAACGGGGATCATGAAAGAAGACTTAAGGCTCTCCGTATTTCCACATGCAACTAGCAAGATACGCTTTGCAGAAGACCTAGATAACATACTTAGCCTTGGTTTCAGAGGCGAAGCTTTGTCTTCCATCGCTGCAGTTTCAAATACTGAAATATTGTCAAAAACAGAAGACGACAAGACAGGAAGAAAGCTCATCGTTTCCGGAGGGCAGATAGAAGATGAAGCGGACGCTGCCTGCGACAGAGGAACGACCGTAATTGTCAAAGATCTCTTCTTTAACCTTCCTGCAAGGAGGAAATTCCTAAGATCTGAAACAAAAGAAGCAGCTTCCATATCAGATCTTGTCTCAAAGATATCTCTTGCATATCCATCCATTCGCTTTAGATTCATCAGTGACGGCGTCATCAGGTTCTCAACTCCCGGAAAAGGAGATATCTACCAGACAATACTTACTGTATACAGCCCTCAGAACGCAAGGAAGCTTCTTAAGCTGTCAACATCTGACGGTGACCTCAAACTTTCAGGATATATAAGTTCTCCACTTGAGAGCAGAAACAACAGAAAGCAGCAGATCTTCTTTGTAAACGGAAGACTCGTCGATTCAGCAGTATTGACTACGGCTGTTAAAAATGCATACTCAGATAAACTCTTCGAAGGAAGATATCCTTCTGTATATCTTTTCTATGATCTTGATCCATCTGACCTTGATGTTAACATACATCCAAGGAAGGCTGAGATCAAATTCCATGATGAAGAGCGCATATTTGAATTCACAGTAAGAGCCATAAGAGAAGTGCTCCTTGATAAGAATGCAACTCAGATCCTCGATGATGATATATCAGATAAACATATATCCACTCATTTAGAAGATGAAAAAGTAAATCCTTCCGAAGAAGAGCATGTGGTCAAAACTTCATTGCCTGCTTCAAGTCCTGCAGCAGGTCCCGGGATCATAATGAATTATCAGTCAGGAAGTGTTAAAACTTCTGCTTCTGACCTTTTTAAAGACCTCCGTACAAAATATGAAGTCAAAGAAGAACAGACTCAGCTCGCAGAGACCGTCACAGAAAACTATGAACCAAGAAGGCTCATTTTCGCTTCTTTGAATCCCATAGCTCAGGTCTTTAGGACTTACATATTGGCATCAGGTGATGCAGACATGTATATAATCGACCAGCATGCAGCTCATGAAAGAGTCATGTACGAAAGGCTCTTAAATAGCTTCAATGACAGTGAAAGAGCAGGGCAGATCTTACTTGCTCCCATGATCATAGAACTCACAAGAACTGAGATGATCACAGCAGAAGAATACCTTCCCATGCTTTCTGATATGTCATTTTCCCTCGAGCTTTTCGGCGAATCTTCATACCTTGTCAAGGAGATACCCTATTTCATGGAAGCTGATGAAGCCCAAAGTTTCCTTGAAGAGTTCTTCAGAGGTACAGAAGAATACAAGCAAAGAGCTCAAATAAGAAGAGACGAGATCATAATGAGATCCTGCAAATCAGCAGTAAAAGCTCATGACAAGCTCTCTTATGATGAGATGAAAGCGCTGTTCTTTGATCTTGACAAATGCAAGAATCCCTACTCATGCCCCCACGGCAGGCCCACATTCATAAAGCTTTCGGAATACGATCTTGAAAAGATGTTCAAACGCAAATGATAAAAACTGTTTTCATAGTCGGTCCCACAGGGATAGGAAAAACAGAATATGCTATAAACTATGCCCTAAAGCATAACGGCGAGATAGTATCTGCAGATTCCATGCAGCTTTACAAATATCTTGACATAGGATCTGCAAAACCCACAAAAGAGGAAAGAGCAAAGGTCCCGCACTTCCTTGTTGACGAGATAGATCCAAGGGATGATTTCTCTGTATACGAATATAAAGATCTTGCCATGAAGTATATCAAAGATATTCATGAAAGAGGCAAACTTCCCATAGTCTGCGGAGGAACAGGACTTTATGTAAATGCTCTTGTATATGATATGGACTTTTCGGCTCCCGAAGGATCCCAGGAGTATAGAGATAAGATATGGAAGGAGTGCAGTGAAGACCCTGCAATTCTTTATGAAAGGCTCAGGTCCCTTGATCCTGATGCAGCTGAAAGCATCCACAAAAACAATGTAAAGAGAGTCTTAAGAGCAGTAGAAAGACTTGAGAAGGGTGAAAAAAAGCTGGCAGAATTCAAAAACATACAGACCAAAAGTTCCGTACTTGACTGCGAGATAATGGTCCTTTCCATGGACAGAGAAAAGCTTTATGACCGAATCAACAGAAGAGTAGATAGGCTCTACGACTTAGGACTGGAAAAGGAAGTAAGGTCTCTTATGGACATGGGCTTTACATCTGAAGATGTTGCAATGAAGGGCATAGGATACAAAGAGATAATAGATGCTATAAATATGGGAGGCACTGCCGAAAGCGCAAGAGATCTCATAAAACAAAATTCAAGGCATTATGCGAAACGCCAGATAACCTGGTTTAAAAAATATAAAGATCAAAAGATCATAGAGGTTTAGATGAACGACAATACCAGAGAATTTTTAAAAGCTTCCTACGGTATAGATGATGAAGTCATCAGTATCGTAACGGAAGCTGAAAATGAACTAAAGGAAAGATTCAAGGAAATAGATGATATTTCCGAATTCAATCAGATGAAGGTCCTCAATGCTTTCCATGAGGAAAGACTTGCAAGCATGCATTTCAATTGGGAAAGCGGCTACGGACTTTCAGATGTATCTAAAGACAAGATGGATGCCATCTTTGCAAGAGTATTCAAAGCAGAGGCTGCCATAGTAAGGCCTACTATCGCCTGCGGAACTCATGCTCTTGCATCAGTATATTTTGGCCTCTTAAGGCCCGGCGACGAGATCATATACTGCACAGGTACTCCCTACGATACAATGAAGACTGTCATAGGTCTTGAGAACAACAAGCCGGGCAATCTGCTCGAGTTTGGTATTAAATACAAGCAAGTCGATCTTCTTTTAGATAATTCGATAGATATTTCAGGCGTTAAAAATGCTATAAATAATTGTACTAAAATGGTCGTTTTGCAAAGATCGACCGGTTATTCCTTCAGAAGGGCTTTCAATACCGATCAGATAAAGGAATGGGTAAAAGCCTGCAAAGAAGTAAAGCCGGACGTAATATGCATGGTCGACAATTGCTACGGAGAGTTTACTGACTATACAGACCCCATAGAAAACGGCGCAGATGTATGCGCAGGATCTCTTATCAAAGGCGTTGGAGGCGGCTACGCTCTTTCCGGCGGATATATAGCAGGAAAGCAGTACATAATAGACGCTGTTGCAAACAGGCTCACAGCTCCGGGTCTTGGCGGAGAATACGGTCTTACATTCGGGCAGAACAGAGATATCTTAAGAGGTCTATTCGTTGCTCCTAATGTTGTAAGGAATGCAGTAAAAGGCGCAGTCCTTTGCTCTAAAGTCTTCGAAAAGCTCGGCTTTGAGACTTGTCCAAAAGCGCCTGACAGGAGAGGGGATATAGTAACTTCAGTAAAGCTTGTATCAAAAGATGCAGTCATAGAGTTCTGCAAGGCAGTCCAGGCTGCAGCTCCCGTCGATGCATTTGCAGCGCCTGAAGGCGGCGACATGCCCGGCTATGCAGATCCTATAGTCATGGCCAGCGGATCTTTCGTACAGGGTTCTACCATAGAGCTTTCTGCAGACGGACCCTTAAGAGAGCCTTACATAGTCTATTTTCAGGGCGGACTTACATATGAACACTCAAAATTCGGTGTCATGAATGCAGTTCAGTATCTGAAAAACAAGGGAATTGTATTATAATAGGTTTATCAATATAGTTAATATATTAATTTAGAGGTGTTTATATCATGGCAGATTCTAAAAGGATAACGATAATCTCACCGGTCATCGTTCTCGTAAGTATCGCACTCGTTGCATCATTCCTTCTTGCAGCTGTATATCAGATCACGTCTCCGATAATAGCTCAAAGAGAAGCAGATACAAAGAATGCAGCTCTTAAAGTAGTTCTTCCCGAAGGCTCAGCATTCACGAAACTCGATGTAGAACTTATAAAGGGAGTCACAGAAGTTTATCAAGCCGAAAACGGCGCAGGTATAGTCTGCTCTACAAATTGCAAGAGTACTCAGGGCGGAGAGATCACTATGATGGTCGGCGTCAACAGCGTAGGCGAGATCACAGGAATGTCTACGATCACTCATAACGAGACTGCCGGAATAGGCGACAAGGTCCTTCAGGACAGTTATTATGAGAAGTTCTACGGGCTTTCCACAGTAGATGCAGTTCAGTCCACAGATGCTCTTTCCGGAGCAACTAAGACATCAAACTGCGTTAAGGAATCTGCTCAGGTAGCATTAGAAGAGTTCGCTATCGTAAACAGCGGAAACATTGGACCTGCTCCTGATTACACCTACGATCAGAAGCTCGTAAATGCTATAAGCAAGCTCTTCCCGGGATCCAGCACCACTGCTCTTGAAACTGAACTCAAGACTAACGTAAAGGAAGTTTACAGGATCTCCGATGAACAGGGGTACATAGTCGTAGTCGAATACAACAGCATCATTGCTGTAGTAGCAGTAAACAACGACGGCACTGCAGGCGCTATCGAATGCATTGAAGGAACCACAGATTCTGCAACTGAAATAGAGATCAAGACTATAGCAGAAAGCCAGTTCAAATAACGAAGTTTACTAAGTTATATCTTTAATACTTAAATACAAACACAGATCCCTTGATGAAAGATCAGGGGATCTTTTATTATGAAAATTATTTTGATTTTTGAGAACAAATGTTTTAAAAACCTCTTTACAAAGAACAAATGTTTTGATATTATATACACGAACATTCGTTCCGAATTGTCAAAAGGGGTGACTCAAATGAAAAGATATAAAATAGCAAATAGATTCAGATTCATAGTATTCGTGACAGTAATGATGCTTGCCGTGTCATTTACCTTTGCAGGTATAACAGAGCTTTTTGAAGTCCACAGCGCAGAAGAACCTAAATACATTGAAGTAAGCGTAGTTGAAGGCGATACTCTTTGGGATCTTGCAAAGACTTACGGAAGCAGCGCTAAAGATATCAGGGACATAATCTATACCATCTGCCAGGTCAACCATATCAAGGCATCTGACCTTCGTGCAGGACAGACCATAATGATACCTGTAAACTAGGCTATCGTATATAAAGCTTATCGGCTTCATATAGAACAGATATATAATTCATCAAAAGGGAACTTTCTAAATCGGAAGTTCTCTTTTGCTTAGTAAAATCAATTAGATCATAAAAATACCGTATATTCTTATACTTTTGTTTATATCTTCCATGTTGTATAATCATATTGTTTTAATTTTGTTTTTTCAAAGGTACATATTATGAGTGAACAGATCCTTATAAGCCACAGTTCAAAGGACAACGAATCAGCACAACGCGTTAAGAAAGTGCTTGAGGATAACGGTTTTTCATGTTGGCTCGACAATGATGACATTCCTCCCGGAGCGGATTACATAGCCCGTATTGCAAAGGCTATGAGAGAATGCAATGTTGTAGTAGTTCTTGTTTCCAAAAACTCAGAAAGTTCAAAATGGGTCAAAAAGGAAGTTACCACTGCAAATGATCAGAACAAGCTTGTCATTCCATATATGCTGCAAGACTTCCAGCCTGATGATGAATTCAGTTTGGTCCTTGGCAACGCTCAAAGAGTTTCCGGATACGGAAGCAAAGAAGAGGAAGCATTAAGAAGAGTCATCACTGCCATACATGACTATATAAATGATCTTGAAGACGGAGAAGAGATCAAGATCACCATCGAAAAAAATCCTAAAAAGAAGAAAGCTCTTCTGATGGGCATAGCAGGAGTTCTGATCCTTTCAATACTTCTTGCGATCATTATTCCACGGATCGGGGGAGGAAAGGTATCGCCTGCAGGATCATCACTTGAAGTATACTATTCAGAGCTACTTCCATATACAAAGGCAGGATACTATCAAACAGCAAATGACGGAGCAGCTTTAGTCGATAACGATCTATCGACTGATCTTGCATTTTCCATCTTAAGCTTTATACGCAATCAAGGAGACAGCGCTGCTTTTGTTGAACAGATAAGATGTGATATATCATCACTTAAAGTAAATGAAAGTCCTGTCCCTGTTGGAGACATATTCATCAAAAACAACCATATAAAAGGATATATCTACAATGACGGATGGGGCACAGGAACTGATATCAAATACAGCCTCATAGTAAAACCAAGTGAAGATAAAGTCGTCCCGGAAGCATTGATAAATGCATTGGAAACGACAGGAACAATAACTGTAGAAGCAGGTTCTGCAGTGCAGTTCATCGAAGCAGATCTTCCTACAGCTGAGCTTAAAGAGCTATATGGAGGCAGTGTATCTAACCTTTGCAAAGCAGAACTGACCGTTGAATACGGAGACCATGAAAAGTTCAATATGTCCTATACGCTCCAATACGAGTATTCCAAGGATGAGGTCAGCATCTTTAGAGGCGGAAAGGGAGACAGCGATGATTTTTCCATCACCCTTTATGCTCTTCTTGATGTAGATCAAAATCCAAGTTCAATCAGATTCACAGGAGATGATGCAACTCCACTCATCAATGATACATTTAGGATCGAGACGGTCATAATACCTACAAAATCCTGCGACATCACATGCAAGGGCGTATACTCAGTAGGCGGAAAACTTCATGAGACCGAAGAATACAGCGTATCAGTAACAGTTCCTGTTTTCAGGAGATTTACTCTGACTGATGTAGGCACACTTACAACACAGCTTTTCGAACTTGATTTCAGTGATACTGAAGCTGTAAATACATTGCTTGATTCATACCGTTATGATCCGGCATCTATTCTCGAAAGATCAAAGTAGAGGGTCTATAGGACTATGAATATCAAGCGCTGCAAATTATTATTTTTCTTCATACTTTGTTCATTCATATTATGTGGATGCGGAAAGTCTGCAGGAGGAGTAAAGATCAAAGACTTATCTTTATATACCCTGGAATATGAAGCAGATCCTAAAAACGGGTATATGAATCTTGAATTTGAGAATACATCAAAGAATAAGTCAATAGATCTTCTTGAGCTTTCATTTGAAGGCAATTTTCTCGTGCAGGAAAGCAGCCAGGAAGAAGGAAAGGTAGAAAACACCACTGTTAAATACCGCATACTTGATCAAGAGGGCATAGAGCCAAGATCTGCTTACGAATCAACAGATGTATCCATCCCCGGCCTTATGGACGGAGAAAACTACCGTATATCCATTTCAAAAGTAAGATTTACAGACGGAAGCTCATGGAATGCTGAAAAAGCTTCTTCTTTCAATGTCAAAGTCAACGGAAACAAGGGTAAGGGCATGCCCATATCTCTTGAAGAGCTCAACTATTACGAAAAAAGTCAGGACGCTATAGTTAGGTTCATCAATGTGCTTTGGAGGAATAATGGCGACAAGCCTATAAAAGGACTTACATACGAGATTTCCTGCCTGGGCAGCAACGGAGAGATCCTCAAAGACAGCGAAGGATCTCCTAAAGTTATATATCTTGATACAGCTAAAAAGTATTCATATTATCCGGGTACCATCAACGATGAGTACAGCCTTAATTTCATGCGAAGTCTTACTGATGTTCCTATCATTTCCGTACGGATCATAAAGGCAGTAGCAGAGGATGGTACAGTCTATGATGGAAGCAATGCAAATGCACTCAGAGCAACTTTCCTTGGGAAAAAGGAATATGCTTTTGGCAATGCAAAAAATACAGAAATTGCAAAGGTCGAAAAAAGCATTAGAAGATCTCTTAAGAGCCTTGGGAAAAGTGTTTCTGCTCCTTTGATCTATATAAGGGAAGGGGACTTTGCAGTCATAAGATATGACGATTTAGATATTCGCATAGAACTTAAAGACAGCGGAAAGATAGATCCCTTAATGGCATCATTCGTAAGTTATATACCATACAGCGAGTATAAAGAGAAAGTAGAAAATAACGACTTCTTCGATGATGAAAGGGATATGTCCATAGCTCTATTTACAAATATACTCACGCAGCTCTCAGCAGAAGAGCTTAAACAAAAGATCACTGAGTTTTACCAAAACTACAGTACCTATATAGATCTAAATGATCGTTCATACGATACTTTGCAGGAAACTTCAGTTATCAAGAATGAAAACGGTGATCAGGTGATCTGCCGCATAAACGGCCTTGGAAGATATTTTGATTATTATCCTGTAAATGATCTTTTCTGGGCCTACGACAGTCCTTATGAAAGTGAACGGGGAAAAACAGTCCCCAAAAGACCTTAAACGAGTCATATAGCAAGATGATCTATCTTGTTTGTGATCCTTTATTATCCTATAATCATATGCGTGGGTAATAAAAGATCTATTCATTATGAATATGTAGATATACTTAGAGTCTTCTTTTGTATATTCGTCCTTTTGTACCACCTCGATATTCTGAAAGGTGGTTTTTTCGCTGTATGCGGATTTTTTGTTATCTCCGGATATTTCTTAAGTTCATCTCTTGATAGGGAAGGTTTTGATCTGTTCAGGCATTATGCCAAACGATTCAGGAAGCTGTATATACCTCTTGTAGTTACTGCTCTTCTTACAGTCCTGTATTATTCGGTAAACAACATGGTATGGATAACTTTAAAGCCTGAAGTTACGTCCATACTGCTTGGGTACGATAATATTAATCAAATAAGCACAGGAGCAGACTATTTTGCAAGATCTATGGATTCTCCAATGCTCCATATGTGGTATATATCCATACTGCTTCAGTATGAACTTATATTTCCTTTGATCTTCCTTCTGTTCAAGAAGATAGGTAATAGGTCAAGATCTTCATTTGGGACCGAATTATCGCTGTTCGCATTGACTGTTTCCATAATATATTTTTATGTTAGTTTCAATGAGAACGGACAGACATTAGGATATTACGGCAGTATTGAAAGGCTTTTCTCTTTTGCAGCAGGTATATTCCTTTATTTTATAAAGAAAAATGCTTCATCCTCACTAAACCGCAAAGCATCAAAGGCATTGTTTTTTATCCTTATCTTGTCCATGTTCTTTATAGAAGTATATATAGGACCGGAGATAAGTTTCATTCCTGAACTTATGGTGCTTTTTACTTTCATAAGTTTATTTGCATTGTCCATTGCAATAGACCTTGGATATACAAATGATATGCTGCCTAAATTGTTCAAGAATTTGTCTGTCATCAGCTACGAGATCTATCTCTTCCATTATCCGCTGATCTTCATACTTCCTTATCTTTATCAAGACGCATATACCAAAGAAGGAAATACAGTCATAGTCATACTTGTAACTGTACTTTCATCGCTCATCCTGCACAGGATCTTCAATGTCAGGGGCAGGTGGGACAATGGAATTGTAGTTCTTCTTTGCATTGTTCTTGGATTTACTTCATCCCTTGGTGCTTACGCCTTTGCGCTTGAAAAAGATCATACTGAAGAAATGGAATCTCTTCAAAAAGAGCTTGCGCTGCAGGAAGAAGAACTAAAAAGAAGAGAACAGGAGTACCTTGATAAACTGGCTGAAGAAAAAGAAAAATGGGACGATCTGCTGTCAACATATGAAGATGAGGACTATGCAGACAAGATGGCTTCCTCTGAGATGGTATGCGGCATAGGAGATTCTGTAATGCTCGGAGCAAGCCCCGGGATCTATCAAAAAATGGACAGATTCTATTGCGATGCAGTAGTAAGCCGCCCGGGCCTTTATGTAAGGGATATAATGGCAGATATGAAGAGAAGGGGACTCCTTACAAATACTGTCCTCATTCATATAGGGCACAACGGTGGACTTTGGGAACCTCAAATATACAGCATCATGAACTATGCTGTTGCAAATAACATCCAGGTCTTTTGGATGACTGTATGCAATAATACAAGCAAAGATGTGTGGTGCAATGACGATATAAGGACTGTATGCAGGAATTATGATAATGCGCATCTGATAGACTGGGAAGTGATATCAAAGGGTCACAGAGACTGGTTCGGTCCTGATGGACTTCATATGTCGCCTACAGGAGCATACTATTATGGCAGTTATGTCTACGAAGCTATCCATGGGTATTACGTTGAAAAGTATGAAGCGATAAGGCAGAAAGTGCTTGATGAATATAACGAATTAGAGGATTCAAAATACAGTTTCTATGGAAATGACCTCCTTTTGAGTCTCAATCATAAGCTTGATGATAGTTTTACTGAAAGTTCATTTACGGTGCTTGAAACAGGCGATTTTGATGCTTTAAAGGGAAAACTCAATGAAGATATGACCGCAGGGGTCCTTTCAAGGAACGTCGTTCTGATACTCGGGCCAAATGAAATATATACTGATGAAGAGTTGACAGAGCTTACTGATATGCTCATAGATCGCAAGCTGACTGTCATCTCTTATGGAGATACTGACTATACGGAAATATTATCAGGCAAAGATGTATCATATATTTACCTTGGATATATGTATGACGATTGGAAGACATATTTTCATCCTGACAGGATACATCTCAATGAAAATGGTATAAATATAGTACTTGACAATATCATCGATTCACTCAGTGTTGAGGAACTATAACATCTTTAAATAATGATCATGGAAAACGAAGAAACAAATAAAATATGGGATGAATCAGCCGTAGATCACCAAAAAGTGTTTTCTATGGGACAAAGCGAATATACAGAAATGCTACTTAAGTTCTGGGAAGATGAAGGTATGCTGAAACCTGGGATAAGGTGCCTTGATGTCGGCTGCGGAATAGGGAAGTACGGTGTATATTTTGCCCAAAGAGGCTGTGATGTTACTCTGATGGATATATCGCCAAAAATGCTGGGATATGCAGAAGAGAATCTAAAGCAGTTTAAAACTCCTCATCAGATATATCTTGGTGACTTCAATTCCATCACAGGCAATGAAGATGTATTTAAAGATGGCTTCGATCTATCCATATCCACCATGTCTCCGGCCATTCATGATGTGGATACTGTCAGGAAATTCAGCAATATGACTCACGGCACATGTTTCCTGGCAAGGTTCTATACCTGGGATCAACCCTTCAGAGATAAACTCGCAAAGGAAATGAGTCTTGACGATACCATCGCAAAGACAGGCATACTCGATGATGTAAATGATGTGCTAAAGGCTATAAAGGATGCAGGATATGATCCGAAACTAAAGATAGTAGACTATAACTGGAGCGATGATCGCACTCCTGAAGAAATGGCCGATTATCTATACAGACATGTATGGATCAATTACGACAATGGTGAAGAACTGAAAGCAAAGTGCATTGATGCCTGCAAAAATCTTTCAGAAAAAGAAGGCACCGTGACTGACGCCGTCTATACAAAAGTTGCATGGATATATTGGACTTGTATTTAGATTCATTGAATCTGAAGAAGGCTCCAATGGAGTACATGTGTTCGTAATTCCCGAAGGTGCCGACTCTCCCAAAGTAGCTGTAAGGGCAGAAACCGGACATATGACGTTTCTGACCATATATTTAGGGTATAATTTCGGAAAATAATATTTTACGAAATTGAAACCAGCCTTGAATGACTGCACAAATAGGGCGGAGACATTTGTTATATAATCACATTTTAAATCTCCAGATAAAGAACACGCCAAACTTTATCTGGATTTTTTATTGTAGATAATAATTCCCTAGCCTTATCTGTAGTTTTACATTCATCTGTCATGGTATATAATGTATGTAAAAGAATTACAGGAGACAAACATGGACTATATCAAGAAGACATTAGAAGTTCTCGGTAAAAAGTGGGCTCTTGTTACTGCAGGCACGGAAGACAGTTTTAATATGATGACGATAGAGTGGGGCGGCTTTGGATCTATATGGGGAAAGCAAGTAGCAACTGTGTATGTCCGCAAGTCAAGATATACCCATGAGTTCATGGATAAAAATGATTACTTCACAGTCAGTTTCTATCCAGAAGAATATAAGAAGATTTTGGGAAGGCTTGGTTCTAAGTCAGGACGCGATATAGATAAGATGAAGGACAGCGGTCTTACACCGGTCAGAGTAGGGGAGTCGATCAGTTTCAAGGAAGCTGAATACACTCTGGTCTGCAGAAAGCTCTACGTCCAGACACTTGATGAGGATAAGATCCCTGAAGAGCTAAAGGCAAGATTTTATGGCAGGGAGGCAGATCCTCATGATATGTACATCGGGGAAGTCTTAGGGGTTATCTAAAATAGGTGTTAGAATGAGCAATAAGAATCATAGAAAAAAGATGGTCGCACCGATCATCATAACGGTATTTTTCCTGATATATTTGGCCGTATATCTATACCTGATATTTGTTTATGCTTCAGCAGGTTTTAATCCACTATTCCTGCTGATTTCAATCCCTTTATTAATGCTGGGGGTTGGGCTTATAATAGTGCTTGTAAAGAGGATCAAAGAGATAAGGAGCGGTGAAGAAGATGATCTTAGTAACTACTGATTTCGTAAGCGGAAAAGAAACGGAAATGCTTGGCCTTGTAAAGGGAAGCACGATTCAGACAGTAAATGCTGTCAGAGACATTGGAGCGGGGCTCAAGACCTTAGTTGGTGGAGAGCTTACCAAGTATAATGAGATGATGAACAATGCAAGAGCTCTTGCAACCAAGAGAATGGTTGAAGAAGCAGAAAGCCTTGGTGCAGATGCTATAGTAGGAGTTCGTTATGCCTCAGCTGCCGTTATGCAAGGTGCTGCAGAAGTCATGGCATATGGAACTGCAGTAAAATTTTTATAGATAAGAAGAGTCTAAGTCAGTATCTCCAGATATAGAAAAGAGCCTTGGCAGCTACAGTCAGGTCTTTCATGAGATCGCATCACCAGATATTCATCTTGACGTGATCCCGATCCCAGCCACAGAAGATGCACCGTTCATTAAACTAGTTACTATGGGAGCCGGTGCATACAAGATGGATATACCGGATGGTCTTAAAGATTATGAGATTGAATATGCAGAGTATGTCATATATCTTCCAAAGAACTGGAATATAAACTCGCCGGACGAAAAAGATTACTGGCCGATGAGAGCTCTTAAGAGCGTGGGAAGACTTCCTGTAGCAGCAAACACATGGCTTGGATACGGTCATACTATACAAGCAAACGAAGAAGGGACTCCTTATGCAGATAATACGGGCTTCAATACAACTATGCTGGTTACTGCTGTAGATCTTAATGGACAGCCAATGAGCGTGAGACTGTCTTCTGGAAAACTGATAAACTTCTATCAGCTTCTTCCTATATATCCTGAAGAACTTCAGATAAAACAGGAACAAGGAGCTGATGCGCTTTTGGACCTTCTTGCGGAAGAGGAGGGCTTCCCGGTAGTTGATATCAATAGAAGGAACGTAGCGAATGGGTGAATATTTTAGCTGGGTTAATGTGGATAAGAACCAGTATATCTCTCCGAATGACTTTGACTTTGGAAATAAGGTTGGCGAGTCATCCTTTAAAGGGAATACCTTTTTATGCGCATTAAAAGATCTTCTTGCTTCTGACTGGAAAGAAGACCATATAGTTTGGCTTGGCGACCAAGTTGTGATTCCGGAAAATGAAAGCAATCCTGTCATCAAAGTGTTGGTAAAAGAAGTAAAGAAGGAGCGCTTCGTGACGCCCATGGACGTCGTATGGAGCAATAACTATACCAACATTTCGGGTCTTTTCAAGGCGGCAGAAGAGAAAGTAAGGCATGAGATAGATACCATGATCGAGTATCGCTACTATGAAGAAAAAGACTTTTGGAATGAATATAAGGTGGACATCAAAGATCCTTACAAGGGATTCTTCCAAAGGATGGGCAGGGAATATGAGTATGTGATAAACAAGGACAAAAAGATTGCGTACTCTACCAGAAAGAGCAAAGTTCTGCGAATAGAGGAAGATGACGTTATCCGTATAGATAAAATCGAGCCGCTGCCGTTCTTGATGGCCTATGGATGCTACTATATCGGAGCTTGGCTCGGAGACAGAATAGGGGTATCAGACGATCTTCCGGAAGGTGTGACCCTGATGGAGGACGTGGCGATAAAGCTATGACCAATATAATGGATCCATTTCTCCAGATAAGACAAAGAATCTCTTATCTGGAGATTTTATTAAAGAAAACAGGCAAATCAAACTTGTTGAGGCTTTGTCAAAGTTGTTGAGGGTTCCGCTTGAGGGTCTGACCCCGCGTTGAGGGTCGGCGTTGAGGGTCTACCTTTAAAATCCATAAAAGGAATAAACAGGGAGTCACAATGTAGACTTCCTGTTTTATTCCACGGTTAACTTTACAACGAGCCTCAAAAGCCTTGTATATAAGCAGTAAAGCTTGGGAAATCAAGCCTTAGGCATAGAAAAGCCTAACAAGGCTTTTCTCATTGTAAAGTCACTTTCGCGGCATAAATGTGGTTAGATCATCAGACCCTCAACGCCGTTGCCCCTCAACAACTTTGATTACCCCATCTTTTTTTATTCTTTGATCACACTATTTCAAATCATGGATTCAGGATTTTAATCGATTCATTATTTTCCGTCAGTAAGGAAACCGCGTCCGGAAACCCTTAGAATAACGGTTTTCCTCCTTCCTCCTGATACCAATTCGTTGGTACCGGGAGGTTTTTATGCTGCAAAAGGGCTTTTCACATCAGTTTCAGCAAATCTATTGACAAATACAGACTATCGTGATAGTATAGACTATGACAATAGTCTGGAGGCGCAGATATGAAAGAAAAACTGTTTGACAGCGAAGCTAAGGTAATGGAGATCATTTGGGAAAGAGGTCCCCTGTCTGCCAAGGAAATTAGTCTGATTGCAGCAGACTCCATTGGATGGAATAAGAATACTACCTATACAGTGATAAAGAAACTTGAGGCGAAAGGTTTCATAAGGCGGGATGAGCCTGGCTTTATTTGCACTCCTCTGGTCTCGCAGGAAGAAATGCAGAAAAAGGAAGCAGTAACTCTGCTGAACAAATTCTTTGGCGGATCACGCAAGGCACTGTTTTCCGCGTTACTCGAAGACGAAGATTTGTCAGATGCTGAGATTGAGGAGCTTAAAGACCTCATTGATAAAAGGTGATGCATGATGCTCGGTGAGTTTTGCTATTGGATCTTCAACATGAGCATTATTGCTTCTGTGATGGGTCTGTTGGTTTTGCTCATAAGGAAAGTAAAAGTCATTCCTCACAGAGTGTCGGTACTTCTGTGGGTTGTACCGTTTTTACGGATGTGCTTTCCGCTTGGTCTGAACAGTCCATATAGTTTAATGACTCTCATATCGCGGCTTACGACCAAAACAATTACTGTTTTCCAGCCCGCAGATGATATAGCTTTTTCTGCGACAAACGCTATTATGGCCGCAAACAGCTATTTTCCTATTACGTACAGGGTCAATACGCTCAGCAAAGTCTTTGAAATAGCGGGTCTGATTTGGTTCATTGGTACGTTGGCAATCATTATCGCCTTGGCAATACTGTATGTGGCTACGAAGCATGAAATCAAGGATTCGCGTATCCTGGATCAGAATGTGTATTTGTCTGAGAAGATTGAAAGCCCCGCTGTATACGGAATCATAAAACCCAAGATCGTTTTGCCTGCATCTTTTGCAGATACGGATCGGGAGTATGTGCTGCAGCATGAGAGGACGCACATCCAGCGCTGTGACAATCTTTGGAGGTTGATAGGGTTTCTATTGACGGTAGTCCATTGGTTTAATCCGCTGTCCTGGCTGTTCCTGAAAGTGTTTCTCGCAGATCTGGAGCTGGCATGTGATGAGAAAGCAGTTTCAAAATATACCGATGAAGAACGTAAAGAATACGCTCGAACGCTTTTGAATTGTGCCCAGAGTAAAAATGTATTTGTTTCTGCCTTTGGCGGAGCAAAAGTCCGGACAAGGATCGAGAACGTCCTGTCATATAAGCAGATGACATTAGTTTCTGCCGTTGGCTTCACTTTGTTGATTATTGCGATTATATACACCCTGCTGACAAATGCGGGATAGGAGGAGGTGTGACATGAAGAGAATAACAGTCATACTATTGGTCGCTCTTGCTGTTATTATGCTTGTCTCATGCTCGATAAATAACGGGAGAAATACAATGGCTAACGATTCAAATCAGAATCTTGAATCTATTTTTCAAACTGTGTGCTCTGCTGATGATGCACTGGAATTGGCCAGAGATTCGGGATTACCTGTTTTTGAGCGGCAGGGGTGCACATCCGGAAATGAAGTATGGGATACATTCTTTCAGACTGTCAGTAAAGGAACTCCGGCATCGGTCCTTTGCGCCCATTACTACGTTCTTGATAAAGAGCGTATGAGCGCAGAATTATATGCGGAAGAGAAAGACAAGTATCCAAAGCTTTTCTTCTATCTGGTCGAATACGATGGAACAGAGTATTCGGTAAAGGTGCGCGAGAGTACTGTAGAGGCGTTGGATTATGAGGAAACATTCAAGTACCTTCTTCATTTTACTGGAGAGGCTCCTTCTTCCACAGCATTATTTTTAAGCTATGACAACTACGTTCTCGTGGATGATCCTACAGCGACGTGGGAAGGTATCATTGCTGGGCTGGCAAGTTCACAATTCGGCGCAGGGTATAAGCACTGCACCGTGTATATAAACTATCTTGGTTGGAAGGGAGAATAAACCATGAGTAATGCGAATTATAAAAAATACTGTTGGTATTCTCTTGCGGTAGCCGTTGCTGTGTCCATCTACCCTCTGTAGTAGCCTCAAAGAATGATTAATATACCATAAAGGAGACATTCACCTTGAAGAAAAAAATATGGATCATCATTGTGGTGCTGCTTATCTTGATAATACCGATCCCCGGCGGGAGATACAAAGATGGCGGGACAAAGGAATATAAAGCGCTCACTTACAAAATCGTTGTCTGGAATCGTCTGTTGGACGAAGACTCCACCTACCATAAAACCTCAGTGTTCTGGTTCCCTAACAATTTCAAAAGAATAGATGAGCTCTGGGGGCTGGAATACAATCAGGATATGGAAAGCACAGACATTGCATCAGCGATCAATGGCATCCACAGTATAAAATACGATCTTGGCAGTACTGAATCCCATTTCATCGGCACTCCTTCAGAAGCAAAAACCGGAGATCTGGTAGAGATAAAAACAAACGGGGTAATTTACGATGGGGATATCCATGTTTATGTGGATGGACAGGAGATAAGCAAATCCCACTATGAAAGTGATTACTGGGGGTATTCTTTCGTTATGCCTGACAGAGATGTGCTGGTAACTGCAAGGTTCTATACAAAAGATGAAATATTAGGACTGGACACTGATATGGATGCTCTGAAAGCGAAGTATCCGGAGTATTTTGATCTGCCTACTTCTAAAGGCCTGGAAGTCTATGTGTGGCAGATTGTGCCGAACAGTTATTCCTTTGGTGTTTTAGAAGGTACCAATCGAGAAAAGACGCTCGAAGAGCTGTGGAATCTGAAAGGCGCTACCGCTAAAGAGATGCGGACTATTCTTTCCTCATACGACATTGAAGAAAACGATATAATCGTGATTCCTTGGCAGAATCCTGTATCAAGTTACATTGCTGAGTACTGGATTATGGAAAAAGATGAAGATCCTGATTTGGTAGCAAAGCGCCGGCAGGAGTATATTGATCGGATCCGGGCGATGCTGTTTGATGATACCTTTTCCTATGCGGATTGGAGCGACATCACAGCCGACGGCCTGGATGAAGCTTCCTTTTATAAAAAACTGGATACTGACCTTTTGCAGGAGCTTGCCGCAAAGCTTCAAGCTTGGCTGGATCGGTCTGTATGATGCCAGGGAGTCTCTGACATCTTCAAGCATTCGGAGTATAGGGCATATTATGGTTCCTGATGATTTGTATATAAATATTTAGATCCATATTTATGAAAGCTCTTCGTGTCAAGAATGTATCGAAGGGCTTTTTTAGTAATAGGTTAGTTACAAGGTTAGTTGATAGCGTTAATTTTCATAGTAAATGCAAAATTTCCATTCTCCTTGAAATTTCAAAGTTAAATGCAAAAAATCTGAATTTTCAATATGTATAAACCGTTGAAATATCAGCGGTTTTTTCAGTTTTATGCATACCAAAAGGGCCTTT
>JAZQCD010000012.1:0-10818 GCA_045546135.1 Anaerovoracaceae bacterium | reverse complement strand
ACATTTTAAAGGAAAGAAAAAGGAATCATGAAATGAGCGAGATCGTGAAGAAGGAAAGAAATTCATCTATAGAGCTGCTGCGTATAATCACCATGCTTGGAGTAGTGCTCCTCCACTATAACAGCAATGGTTTTGGAGGTGCATTCATAGCCGTAGAAAAAGGTTCTTTTAACTACTATTATCTCTATTTTGTAGAGACTCTCTTTGCTTATGCTGTCAACCTTTTTGTCATGATCACAGGATATTTCCTGGGATCCGGAGGCAAAAGAAAGATATCAAAAGTCATTGAACTCATCTTCCAGGTCATATTCTTCAGGGTCCTTTTCTACTTGATAGGAGCAGTGCAAAGGGGTGCAGGCATTTCACTTAAAGAGCTTGCAATATGCCTTCTTCCCATGAATTACTTCGTTATAATATATTGCGCTCTCTATCTCATATCTCCATATCTTAATTCAATGCTTAGTTCCATGGATCAAAAGCGCTTGAAAGGATTCATAATACTCACTGTCTGCCTGTTCTCTGCCTATACTTTCCTTGTAGATATCCTGAGCATATTCGGCAATGTGGATGGTCTTAGCACCGTATCCCTTACAGGATCGCAGGCAGGATATACCATAGTCAATTTCATTTTGGTATATCTTATCGGACACTATATCAAAGCAGCAGAAATCAAATTATCTAAAGGAAAAGCAGTAGTTTTGCTCGCGCTCATGATACTTGCAAACTATGCGCTTTCCCTCTTTACAACGAAGGCTTGGTATTACAATAATCCTCTTTGTATAGGAACGGCTGCAGCCATACTTTACATTTTTAAGGACATGCATTTTAAAAGCAAAGTCATAAACACTCTTGCAGGCGCTGCATTCACCTGCTTTATAGTCCATTCCTATTTCATAAAATATGCTGCAATAGAATCCTTTGCAGCAAAACCTCTGTACATATTGATACCCCACCAGTTTGCAACAGCCTTAGGTATCTATCTGATTGCCTTTATCATACACATCATATATCATTTCGTATTCGACAGACCCTTTAAACTTGTGTCTGCGAAGATAGACAAATAATGCAGGACATATTAAAAACGATCGGATCATCACCCGATCGTTTTTTATTTCTATATTTCTTTTATCTCGCCTCTATAGAAGCGCTCCATCACATCCGAAATGGCTACCGATGTATCTTCTGTTATGAAGAAATCCTGACTGCCCTTTTCAATGGATTTTAGGAATGAGACTATCTCGTAGCGTATCCCTTCTCCGTCAAGCTGATAAAAGTGTCTCTTGTTATCTGACTGGTTCTCGAATTTGACTTCAAAATAGTCTGTCTTCCACCAGGGAGCCGGTACATAGATATATCCTTTAGTTCCTGTGATGACGAGTTCTCCTTCAGATTTAGCAGCCTTACCGACCTTTGCAGTTGCAACTGCGTGATCGTAAAGAAGATCGAGCCTTGTAAAGCCGTCAAACATAAGATCCTTATCGAGCATGCAAGAAACTATCTCGATATCTTTGAATTTGTTTCCAAGGAGCTGGAATATGGGAAGAAGAGCAGTCGGAGCCCAGGCGCATATGCTGTTTTGTTTTGAAGTAAGGTCAGCATCTTTTTTCCATGCTCCGTCCTCAAGGCTTGTACATGAAGCATCTACTGAGACTATCTCTCCTATGCTGCCGCTCTTTGCAACCACAAGCAGCCTTGAATATGCAGTCGAATAGGCTGTCTTTACTGCGTCGCAAAGGATGAGTCCCTTTTCATGAGCAAGAGCAAAGAGTTCTTTGCACTTTTCTGCAGTAAGAGCTATCGGAGACTCAGTTATGACATGCTTTCCTGCAAGAAGCGCTCTTTTTATATCATCATATCTTCTCGACGGATGAGTTGCAAAATACACGGCGTCTACGCCTTCATAGGTCTCATCGCATTCCTTGTATTCTGCGCCGTTGACGTAGTCAAGCTCTTTGATGAACTTTTTGCAAAGACCTTCTTCTCCGAAAACTCCTATTGTAAGTCTCCTCTTTTCAGCTCTGAGATCTGAGCTTGAGATCCCTTGTGTCCTTGGCAGATATATAACTTTGCAAAATTCTGAAAGGTAATCGAACTTCCCTTCCCAGTCTGACCCGACTGTGAAGATGTCTATTCCCCTTCTTTTGATGTCATCGATCTTTTGACCTTCATATTCTTCGACTATGATCTCATCAGCAAGACCTGTAGCTCTGACTGAAGCTATACGCTCCATTAAAGACTGCTGATTGTTTATCTTGCCTCTTGTTTTATCATAGTCATCGCTCGTGACTCCTACGATAAGATAATCTCCAAGAGCCTTTGCTCTTTCGAGAAGCTTGACATGACCGTAATGAAGCAGATCGAATGTACCGTATGTAATGACTTTGACCATTGATGTACACCTAAATCAATAAAAATACTGGAATATCAGAGAAGTCCTCTCTTCTTCATATCGAGAAGAGCATCGATGAGAGTATCATAATCTTTTTCGTGCAGATCTCCGATATGTCCTACTCTGAATATCTTGTCTTTGTATTCTCCGCCGTTTGGGCATACCCATATGCCGTACTCGTCCTTAAGAACAGTGAATATGTCATATGCAGAAACACCGTTATCAGAAGTAAGAGGAGTTACAGCATTAGAAAGAGAATGGGATACTATGCTAAGCGGAATACCCTTTTCTTTCAGTTTGTTTCTAAAATATGAAGCAAGTCCTGCTATCCTTTCGACTTCAGCGTCAACTCCGCCTGCCTCATCAATGTCTTTAAGCCTTCTGTTTATCTGGCGAAGTATTCCTACTGCAGGAGTAAATGGAGTCTGACCTCTCTCTCCGTTGTCCAGCATGAGTTTTATGTCAAGATACATGGTCTTCGGCTTGTGGGCATAGACTCTTTCGACAGCTTCAGGAGAAAGAACTATTACAGATATTCCCGGAGGACATGCGAGGGCCTTCTGGGAACCTGTGATGACCATCTTGATGTTCATCTCTTCCATGTTGAAATGATCGCAGAAGAATGAGCTGATGGAATCAACAACAAGGAATATGTTATTCCTTGTGCAGAAATCGCTTATGAGTTTAAGGTCATAGAGGACTCCTACAGATGTCTCATCGATATTTACAAGGAATCCTGTGTATCCCTTTCCATCATATTCATCAAGCTGATCTTTAGTGATACCGTATCCGAATTCAGGTTTTATGGCTGTATGAGGGATCTCATAGATCTCCAGCATCTCGACGAATCTGTGACCAAAGCTTCCTCCGTCTACGACCAGGACTTTATCCTCTTTAGAAAATACATTGATGACTGCAGCCTCCATGGATGCAGTACCTGATCCTGTAACGAAGCAGACTCTTGAACCCTTCTTTGCCTTTGCAAACTTTGCAAAAAGCCTTTCGTTCTCTAGCATGACCTCTGAAAATTCAGGAGTACGGAAATAAGGGACCTGTTCAGCGCCTATGGCTCTGACAGATTCGCTGGACATAACGGGTCCAACAGTAAAATTAAGCATATTTATCATCTCCACTAAATGCTCTACATATAGAGCCTAAAATTTTATCTGTTTCCAAAAAGCAAAGCGCCTCTTAATTTGAATGCGCTGTTTTTTGATGCGTATTTTGTCTTGCTTGTAAGTGCAAGTGACAAGCGCTTGCCAAAAGAATCTCTGTAGCATGAGACCCTTTGGAGCCATGCCCTGTTTTCTTCAGGTATCAAACTGCCATAGATCCTAAGCAGTTCTGATGCCTGCTCTGCAGTGCTGACTTTAGCCTTTGTAGTAATATCCTTTAATCTTTCTTTGACCTTGCCTGCAAGTCCTCTGGATACACCTACAGTATTATTGCCATGCTGCCTGTAATTTATGGAATCATGGTCATCGAATATGACTTTTCCTCCTACAGCAAGGCAAAGCTCGCATACAAGGAAGTCATGCATGACCATTTTTGAAGGCGCATCGTGATCCCTTATGATCTTTGCAAGGGCATCATTGAATACCATGGTGCAGCCTAAGATACCTCCGGCTATGGACAAAGCAAACAGATCGGTTGCAGGAGCGCTTTTGTATACGCTCCTTCCAAGATATTCAAGAGAAGGACCTACCAGCCTTGCATTAGCGCAGTAAACAAAAGGCTTACCTGCTGCTCCTATCTTCTCTACAGCTCTTGAAAGTTTGTCACTGCACCACACATCATCCTGATCGGCAAAAGCATAGTAATCAAAGCCTGGATCCCTTTTTACAAGGTCTATGAAGCTCCCTGCAGGTCCCATATTAGGTCCTGAGTACCAGTAAAGCTTTCCTTTATCTTTGTATTCGTCAAGTATGCCCTTTGTACCGTCAGAAGAACCGTCGTCGCGTACTATGATGGAAATATCAAGATCTCCTTCCTGCTTTAATATGGAGTCTATCTGTTCCCTTAAGTAATTCTCTCCGTTGTATGTAGACATAAGGACTGCTATTTTTTGCATTACCTATCTCCAAAGAGCACGTCATAGAATGTGCCTTTTTTCTTTATTTCATCTTCCGTAAACTTGTATGAAAGCTTATGGAAAGGACTCTGTTCCTTTATATATCTCCAAAGTTTTTCATCGTATTGATCGAAGAATCTAAGGAGCAATATGTGAGGAGTTGAATTATCTCTTGGGATTATAGCATTCCATTCTTTAGGGAAACGGTCAAGAACAATGGACATGAACTCATGAAGGAGAAAATAGTCCACCATCTTATCGTTTGTTTCCCAGTACTTATAGCAAAGATCTCTCGTAAGACAAAGAACCTTGTTATTGGTCCTTGCGCTCATTAGCCAGCTGGACATATATGTGCAGTGACCGTCTCTTCCCGGTTTTAGAGTCTGGAAAAAGAACAGTTCTGAATCAAAGAAATAATCAGGGATATTCTCTTCTTTTTCTGTACAAAGTACAGTAGCATCCAGCCAAAGACCGCCGTATCTGATGAGAAGTTCAAGCCTTAAAAGATCGGTAAAATGGGTATGAGTTATGACGCCTCTCTTCCACTTGTCGATGATGTGATCTGGGAAAGTCACATAGTCTTTGTAATTATCTTCTGTGATAAGGACTATATCCTTCCTTGGAAGCATCTTCTTTGCTTCTTCATAGCACTTTTGAACAAGCAAAGGAGCCTTGTCTATACCCTGCAGCCAGCATATCCAGACCTTGTCTGATGACTTGTGCTCTAAGGAAGCATCATATTTTTGCTCAAACTCGCTGATATACCTGCCATATTTTTTAGAGAGTTTCTTCTTGATCTTAAAACCGGCTGCAAGCCTTAGTATTTCAAGAGCCGTCCTGTCTTTTCCAAGCAACACGAATTCAGAGGCTGCCGTAAAAAAGGCGCCTCCTTTGAGATATTGCTTTAGAAGTGAGCTTCCGCCCTTCTTTTTGAAGACTGCGATGGTCTCTTTGAGAGTCATTTCCGGGTCAATTCTCCCTCTTTACTATGGAATAAAAATGCTGCTGAGTCCTATCCTCTTCGGGAGGCAGCTGCATATAGTCGCCGTAAAGCTGCCTTAACAGCTCATCATAACCGGACGGAGCTTTGAATACCGCATCTTCAAAGGGCACATCTATGGTATGGTCGAACCATTCCTTTTTGAAGATGCTTTCCTCTACTCCTGTAGACCAGGCAGTATTGGCTACGTATTTGCTGCTTTCGATAGGATAGATATCTGACAGACTGTCTATCTTGCTGAAGATCCATCTCTTACCTATGATCTTTGCTCCTATGAATGCAGGGACCTTTATGATCATCTTAAGAGTGCTCTTTGTATTGTCCCTTGCATATCTCTTTCTTGTGGCAAGGAATCCAAGGGAAGATAGTCTTGCTGTCATCCTCTTGTTTTTTACAGCTGCTTTGTAGTCATTTCCCATGCCGTCTATGACATAGATATCTATGAAGGTACCCATGCCGCATTCCTTTTCGTTTTCTGGGATCATGCGGTAGGATGTATCGCTTATCCTTGCAAGGTCATAAGGGTAATCCTTGACTCTTTTCCAGTCGAAAAGTTTTAAAGGCAAAAGAGCCTCCTTGTTCTCATCAAAATATACGAGGAGCTTTTCATAGTCATCTCTTGGCATAGCGATATCAAGGTCATCATCCCAAGGAATGAATCCCTTGTGCCTTATAGCGCCTATGAGACTTCCGTAGAAAATATAGTATGTAAGGCCTTGCTCTCTGCAGATAGCATCAATCTTTTTAAGTATTTCAAGAGAGCATTCCTGTACTTCTCTAAGTGAAAGAACTTCGCTCATTTAATACTTGACCTTCCCTTCCGCCACAGCTCTTAAATGCTGGCCGTAAGGGCTCTTTCCGTAGGCATCGGCAGACTTTAACAGTATATCCTTGTCTATGAATCCGTTTATGAATGCTATCTCTTCAGGTGCGGAGATAGTTATGCCCTGCCTTGTCTGTATCATTTCAACATAATTGGATGCAGTAAGGAGAGAATCCATCGTTCCTGTATCGAGCCATGCAAAGCCGCGTCCCAGCAGCTGGACATCGAGTTTTCCTTCATCAAGATACATCTCGTTGAGGGTGGTTATCTCAAGTTCTCCTCTTGCAGAAGGCTTTACTTCATTGGCCTTCTTGCTTACTCCTGACGGATAGAAATAAAGACCGGTGACTGCATAGTTAGACTTTGGTTCCTTTGGTTTTTCTTCTATGCTGAGAGCCTTTCCGTTCTCGTCAAATTCCACTACGCCGAACCTTTCGGGATCGGTGACATAGTATCCGAAGACTGTTGCTCTCTTGTTTTCTTCTGCATTTTTTACTGCTTCTTTAAGAAGCGTCCTGAATCCGTTTCCGTGGAAGATATTATCTCCCAGTATCATAGCGCCTGCTTCATCACCGAGGAACTCTTCTCCGAGGATGAATGCCTGAGCAAGTCCGTCAGGAGAAGGCTGTACCTTGTACTGAAGTGATATGCCGAACTGGCTTCCGTCACCAAGGAGTGCTTCAAATCTCGGCGTATCATCAGGTGTAGATATTATGAGTATGTCCTTTATCCCTGCAAGCATCAAGGTGCTCAAAGGATAATAGACCATCGGTTTATCATATATGGGCAAAAGCTGTTTAGACGTTACCTTTGTAAGCGGATAAAGACGCGTACCGCTGCCGCCTGCTAAAACTATACCTTTCAAATGTATTTCCTCCGTACTAAATGATAGCTACTTTTTTAATGCAAAAACTATAAACTTAAGAATATCAAATCATGGTAATAAAATCAAGATTTGAGACTCGCCCAAAGCCTTTTGTACTCAGATGCAATGAACTCCCAGCTGTAGCTGTCTTTGATCCTGGCCTTTGCTTTTTTTGCAAATTCTGATCTTTCCTCTTCGCCCATGACCTCTGCTCTTCCTATGACTTTGCAAAGATCGCCTTCTTCCTTTGTCCAGTAAAGAGCACCGTCCTTTGCCACCTCTTTGTTAAAGCCTACATCAAGAAGAAGGTTCAGTTCCGTGCTTCCGAGCGATTCAAGAAGGCTTGGATTTGTACCGCCCACCTCATGACCGTGAAAGTATGCAAAAGCATTTTCTCTTATCTTTTTGAGGAGCTCCTGATCGTATACAGTACCTACGAATTTGACTCTTTGGTCTTTTGAAAAGTGAAGACTGTCCTCGAGCGCAGCTTTAAGCTTATCATTGAGATTTGTTATGATGACAAGATCCTTTTTAGAATCTGACTTCATGAATTCTCTTATTATGGTCTCGTAATTGTTTTCGGGAACGAACCTGCCTACTATGAGGTAGTATTCCTTGCTCTTTAAGGAGAACTTGTCCATCCAGGACGTATACTTTTCATTATCGTCAGAAAGTATAGATGGCCTTACATCAGCGCCGTAAGCTATATATGTTGTATTTGGATGTTCGTATTCATCCTTTATATACTTTTCTATGTTTACAGAATCGCATACGATGATATCGGATCTTTTTACCATGAGCTTTTCTGACCACTTCCAGTAAGCTCTGACAGGAGCTGCCCACTTCTTTCTCTTCCATTCATGTCCGTCAGGATTTAAAGCAAGTGTCCCGCCTATGGCTTTGATCTTTCTTTTTAAAGATCCAAGGAAGGGTCCTATCCTGCATGCAAGGATATAGAAGACAGGGTCCTTGATATCATTTTCTTTGCAATATTCGATGGAATATTCTATTGCTTTGCAGTCATAATATATAGCAACAGCAGGCCCTATATTTGGGCACTTGATCTTGAATACATGAGCGTTCATATATTCAAATTCAGATACGGATCCGTCTTCATTCCTTTTTGTAACTGTGACTCTGTCTAGTTTTGATTCGTCCATGCATCCGTCGCCGTTTGCTTTGCAGGCAATGTGATACTTTATGGACATATCATTTTGATGCTGCTCAAGGAGCTTGCTTACGAAGGTCTCATATCCTCCGTACTGACCTATGCTCTTGCTCCCTGCTATGAATATATGCTGAACCTTTTCCATTGGCTATTTATTCCTTTGCTGTTTTTCTTGTGAATAGTTTTGTCTTTATATAGTATCCAAGATTGTACTTTGTAAGGAGTTTTTTACTCGTAGGTACATCCTTTGCAAGATAGTTTTGTATCTTCTTTTTAAATGGATCCGTAACCACCCTGCTTATAATGATCTCGTCTGTTTTATGGTTGTCATCCCTAATGCGCTTTGCCCACCTGTCGTTTCCGGATGTGGATATACCTCCGTCCCCATATTCATAAAGGACCTTGCCGCTGCCGTAAAAAAGTCCTCTGTGTCCGTCAAAGAACATAAGTCTCCAGATATTGTCCTCCGTATATATGACACCTGCTTCAGAAACTTCTTTGAGATACTTTTTTACAGACTTCGTTTTCCCCAAAACTGCAGCTCCAATAGCTGTATCCATGAGTACTATATAGTTCCACATTGCTCTTTCTTCATCTTTCTTTAAGTACGCAGAAAGGTCCTGAGGATGTCCGTATTCTTGTGTGATCACTTTTTTGCCGTTTTCCATATGGTAGCAAAGGACATCGCAAAATGACCATGCAGCCTCTTTTTCTTCAGTCCGTGATACCCAGTCTTTCAATAGGTCCTTTCCAAGAAGCAAGTCTCCGGGGCTTAGGAACTTCACATACTGTCCCTTTGCTTTTTCAGTGCCTGATAAAAGATTTTTGACAGTACCGTGATTTTCTTTGTTCATGACCATTGAGAAACGGTCAAAATCATTCTCTTTGAAAAACTCTTTCAGTTCCTCTTCGTGGCTGTCTTTAGATCCATCATCGGCTATGATGATCTCAATATCTATGCCTTCCTGATTCATGCATGAAAGAAGACTTTCTTTTGTTTTTTCAAGATCTGAATTGTATGTTGCAAGAATTATGCTGACCTTTGGATCCATATGATTCTTTTCCTTTAAAAAAATTCAAACATCTTATTGTATCATAAAAAAGTCCGATCAGAAGACCGGGCTTCAAATATTGATATTTTTTTAGTGTACTGATAGCCATACTCCTATGAGTATGAAGACCTGTGTTCCTGCGTTGAGTATCTCCTCTATCCAGTTGTCCCTTGCTGAATCAGCATTGAACTTCGTTTTGAAATATATGATGAATGCTGCAAAAAATGCAATACCAAGGATAAAAAATATGCATGCAGGCATTGAACTTACATCAGCCCAGATGGCAGGAAAGCTTATACTCTTTCTCTTTATGACAGCAGCTGCTATCATGAGGACCCAGCCAAGTGTCATTCCAATTGGCATCATCCTTTTAAGAACAGGGACCTCTTTCCCTGCTCCTGCAAGTATGAGTTTGTATACTACCATGCAGGTCCCTGCCAATATGGAAAAGATCGCTCCGACCAGGAAGAGTTTGCTTTGAAGGGGCTTTGCAAGGAGCACCATATCTATTCCGAATGCTACGACAGGAACTGCGTCAAGAAGCGCAAGTCCAAATGTGAAACCTTCTTTTTTGCTCATGATATCCTCCCTTAATCGTCAGTCAGTATCTGAAGAAAGAGACCGACGAGCATTTTCTTTGCAGGTTTTAAATAGAAAGGTATTATCTTGTTCATGAGTTTTTCATATCCTTCGGGATATGTCGTATAATCAAAATCTTTCATATCTCCTCCTTAAAGCTGCTGATCCTTCATGAAATTGCAGACAGCAAGATAGTTTTCGCTGCTGCAGTCATTTCTGTATGACATCATCTTGTTTTCTGAAAGTATGAAGCCTCCGTTGCCCATTTCAGAGCAAAGCCTCTTTGTCTCTTCCACGCACTCATTTGGAGTGGATTCAGCCAGCATGACTGTAGTAAGGCCGCCCATGAATGCAACGTTCGGAAGCTCTTTTCTGAATTCCAATGGATCGTCCTGCTCTACGTGGAATGTAAGGGTCCCTTTCTTGTAGTCACTAAAGTAGTCCTTAAATCCCAGGATCTTTCCTTCAGTAAAGACTCTTACATGCATATCCTTTGATTCATATGCATCGTAGAGTTTCTTTAGTGACGGCAGATAAAACCTTTCGAACTGCTGAGGGCTTAGGACGTTATGGACGAGCATCATGGTCGAAGCATCCCAGCAATACTTAGCATTGGGGCCCTCTGAAGCAAGAGCCTTTTCTACGACCGGATCTATATGCTGCTTATCAAATGCTCTTACGAATTCTTCTATCTTGTCAGAGCTTCTTCTAAGCGCAAGCGAAAGATCCTTCATACCAAGAAGATTTGCCATTAGTACTTCCATGCCAAAATCTATGGCTCCCTTTGACGGGTTGTTTGGAGCGGTAACGGGTATTCCGTAGCTTCCCGAGACTCCTGCCATATGTATGACGAACATGGTATATGAGACAT
>JAZQCD010000011.1:0-34839 GCA_045546135.1 Anaerovoracaceae bacterium | reverse complement strand
TGCCGAAACGCAAGTGTATGTATAGTAGGGTTCTATGCCTTCAGTATCTCTGTATTCAGTGATAAATAGAGGCGTATATTGTCCATCAGCACTGTATCCTATAAATTTAGCCAGTGCACATTTATTGGCACTGTATGTGTTCCGTTCTGCCGGAATAATCGCAACTGTCCTGTTTTCTGTACCTTCTTCATACCACTTCTTTGCGATCCCAGTCATATCCCATTTCACTCTTGTGCCTTGAGTTCCATAGGATGTTACAGCGTAGTCCAAGACTCTTTGTGTATCGACTGACGGTTTATTGTTCCACGTCAGGTTGCATAGCCAGCCATAATAACTTTGATTTGACGGTTTTTCAGACGTAACCTCACACAGTTCCAATGGAAGTTGTGGGCAGTTGTAGTGTGAATATCCCCAGTCTCCGTTGTTTGTATCATCATCGTACATACTGAAGTACGCACCGACTATAGAAGCTCCCTCAGGAACTTCCGGAAGATCATGAAAATGGAAGTAACCCCATTGCTGTGCATATCTCCCACTATATCCAAGATAGAGAAACTGACAATTTGCGTATATAGCGCCCGGCATTCCCTGCATAACATACGCCGAATATATTCCCGAACTGCTGTTCATGTTGTTCATTCTTGCTGCAGAGTATAGCGTTGGATCTATTATGATCGGATATTCTCTTTCATCGCTTTTTATCCACAGTGGATCTGCTTCTATAGTCAGGCTAAAGCCATCTTCTGTTTCAGTAAGGATATATCTGACATTATTTGAAATAACCCCTTTTGCATCCTCCATATATGGAGCAGGGATAAAACTGACTATCTCATCATCCTCATTTAAAAGATGTATACTACCATCTTCTTGCAACGCAGCTTTAAGACCTTCTGATCTTAAAAGAAAATCAAAACTATTTTTTTCCTGATACTCTTTTAATACTATCTCTTCTTTAAGATCATAACCACTAAGTATATATTTTATATCTATCCCATCATACACATTATAATAAACTGCTTCTGATGTAAGATCTTTTGGGATCAGGTCCTCTATTTTCCAGGCTGAATTCTCTTTCTCGTGTATAGAGGTATTCGTTTCATTTATACTAATTATCGATCCCTTGTTGTATTCTCCAAGCAGACTTATTAATAACTCTTGATCACCATAACCGGCTAATGCCAGATCACCTGAAGACAGTTCTTTAGCAAGGCTAAAGGAGGTATTGCCATTCTTTTTCGTACTGCAATAATGATCATCCTTATCAAGGGAAAGACTGTTATCTATATCCTGCCAACTGCCCTTTTCATCAAGATAGTGCACACTGCTTCCATATGATACTGACAAAAAACTGCCGTCTGATAGTTTGAAGTGTTTACCGTCTTCACTGCGAAAATCTTTAACCTCACCTTCCACAAAAACTACAGGCGACTCATATGTCGAATTCGAAATACTCTCCTCAGATTCTTCAACTGAAGTAAGTTCCCCTATATCTGCAAACACCTTTTGAGGCAATACTTGAAAGATCATTGCAAAAACTAATGTGATCGATATCAGTTTTGATAAGAGTTTTTTCATCCCTTTCACTTTCCTTGATCGCATAATCATAGTTCTGAATTTGCTATACGTATTACTGCCTATAACTATATATTACAAATATGCGATTTAAGTCGCAAGAACATTGCTATATACCATAAAGGGTTTGGGGCAACCCAACTAGTTGCCTTTGTGTATATACAAAGGCGATGCTTGCGCGCGAACCAATGCTATTACACCAGCTCAAAAGGACAAGAATCTTCTTAAGTTTACAAAACACCTCCCAGTAAACAGTTTTATCATTGCAAATGTCTACTTGGGAGGTGGCATATCGATACAATCAAGTCAGATCATTCATCATCTAGTCTAAATATAGAATTAGATTCTATCTCCTCATCGTAGATACAGAGTACATCCGATTCTTGCAGATATTGTAATTCTTTTTTCGATGTGATCAAGAAATAAAATACTCCATTGATAAATATAAACAACTACTATCATATTATGTGTTGAGAGCTTGGGTCTTGCCAAGACCTACACGTATTAATCAATAACTTGATTAATTGGAACAATTGTAAAGTCACCATTTCCCACATCATAAAGAAAAAGATTCCTCGACGATATTTCCATTCCCCAGATATCCTTTGAAAGCATATGCGAGGTTACCGTCTGTTTCTTAAGGTTGATAATATCTAATTCATCTGGTGCATTTAGCACGTACAATATATCTCCTCGTATGCATAAAGAAAAAATTGATGTATTGTTTTTTTCTAAAGTGACTTTACTCACAGGTATATCTTTTGATCGTACTGTAACTGTGGGCTCAAATAATTCTCCTATATCAATAAAATAAATATCTGATTCTCCTCCATAACCATCAGTAAAAACTATATATTTCTCATTGATAATTATCCGTGCAGGTAACACTCCTTGTCTGGGAACAAATGTATATGCAACCTTGTTTGGGTGTGCACTATCCTTTGCGTCGACAAGCATAATATATGGTCGGCTATCTCCTAGTACTACCGCAGTCCATCCATAGCGATTGATACATGGGTTCTCAAAAGGAGAGTAACTTTTTAATCCGCTGATACACTTATCTATAGTTTCTTTTTTGGGGTCGTAGAGTTCAAGCCAGATTTCATCACCAACATATCTATATATCGGTAGATTTTCATACCCATTGCAAATCGTTGTAAATTCATTTGGAGCATATGATGCAATCAACTTTTTTTCTCCGTATTTGAAGGAGCAGAGTTCAGTAGATCCTGTTTTTACTTGGTAGATCAAGGCATAAACATCATTACCTACTGTAACGCTTTTTTGAACTACGATTGACGCATCTGTCTCAGCATATACAGTATCGTATTCTTTTTCGTCTGCGTCATAACCTAATATTATTAGTTCGTCCTCAAATTGTCCAGTCGGGGAATCATGAGTCAAAATTGTATACCAATTATTGCTATCTTGGCATGGAACGATAAAGCAACGATAATTATTATAATCTGCTGGTATACGTGACTCGACCTCTATAACGTCTCCTCTGTTATATTCAAAATCCAATTCCCCTTCGTCTAAACGATTTATATCTCCCGATCCGACTGCGCATGATGTCAGCAAAGATACTAAAAGAATTAACATCGTCAAAACAAAATGGTTTCTTGTACTCTTAGTCATCAATAGCTTATCAAATACCTCCATGATACACTATGCACACTATTATAAACATTGGACACATTCTCTACATGCGTACCATAAAAGGAGGAACTATAGTGTCCGTCGTATAGAGTCATTGTTCCATCTGGTCCATTGAATCTTTGGATAGGTATATAGTGATAGTACCAGTTCCCACTATAATAACTCAAGTATCCTCAATTTGATTATAACCCTATACATCTACTGTGTCTAATTGCTAATATCTATACCGATTATTGCTTTTGTCTATATCACTTTGTATAATTATAAAGGAGGATGAAGCAATGAATTTTCAAGATATCAAGTATTTTTATGAGGTTGCAAAGACTCAGAACATTTCATATGCTGCGTTAAACCTTAATGTAACTCAACCTACGATCACAAAGCCTCCATCTAACTCATATACAATCGAAGAGAGAATTTGTGTCCTCATTGAAGACTGCCCTTGATCCATCCATTGTTTAACAGTGCCATTTATTGGAATGACCAAGACATTTGATTTACTTGCATCTATAGCGTCATCTAGCTGAACAGATCGGCTCCGTTTATCACCCTTTGGGCTATGCCGTATTTCTGATTATTAGCAACACCATTCATACTTATGAGGATTATTTGGATGCCTTTTTTTGTCTTAGTTTTTTCTTTAAACAAAGTCTTTTTATTCAATAAATCTTTACAGTAATCATCTGTTATGACAAAAGGACTTTCCGTATACTTAATTTCACACAGGTTTATAACATTGTCCGCGCGATCGATCAAAAGATCGATCTGCGCGCCTTTCAAATTGTCTGAACCGTCAGACCTCCAGGCATATTCAGAACTTGATATACCACTGATACCAAGCACTGATTTTATCTTATCAACATGCCATAAACATACTTTTTCAAATGACAACCCCAGCCATACATAGTATCCCGGCTTCCCCATATAGTCCGTCCATTTAGACACTTTACTGTTATGAATAAACGCAAAATAGAACAATATATATGGATCGATTATCTGGTATATCTTTCCGTTTCTATCTTTTTTAAACGAATTGTATGACCGTATAAATCCGCATTGCTCAAGATCAAACAGTACATCTGTCAGCGCCCGCCCGTTATTGATCCCGGTTTTCACAGTTAATTCCGCACGGGTCATACCAGTCGATTTTTTCGACAGCGCTTCGATTATCTCATAATGATTATGTGGATTTGCAAACAGAGACTTAAAAAGCATGTCGTACTCATTTTTCAACTGACCTGTCTGATTGAACAGTAAAGCATCTATGTTTTGATCCAGACTCATGCGTGTATCGTATAAATTCATATAATATGGAATGCCGCCGAATACCATATATGATTTTACGATATCACTTTGGGTGATATTTGCGCCATGTGCATTGTAAAACAGTTCGCATTCTTTAAGCGTAAATGGCTTCAAGTTGATCGTTCTCGTAAGTCTGTTATAAAACCCGCCTTTGCTTAACAGTATTTCTTTTGTGATCCATGATGTCGCTGATCCACATACTATCAAACACAGATCCGCCTGAGACGATGCCCAGGTATTCCAAAAGAAATCCAATGCTTCTCTGAAAAGTCCTTGTTTGTTATCAAACCAGGGTACTTCATCCAAAAAAACCACCCTTTTATTTGATACAGGATCCCGATACACGTTCGGATCGTTCAAAATATTCTTAAGTCGCCTAAACGCTTCATACCAATCTTCGGGAGCTTTTGATGCTTTATCCCCATAGTTTTTTAAAGATTCATAAAATGTCTTTATTTTTGCTTTATTGCTCTTTTGATCAGGAATACCTGATGCATAGAAAGCAAATTGATTATTGAAATATTCTTTTATTAAGTAAGTCTTCCCGACTCTCCTCCGTCCGTATACAACTATAAACTCTGGTTTTTGGGACTCCATTGCCTGAGCCAAAACATCCTGTTCATCTTTCCTGCCAATAATCTCCATGAAACGCTCCTATATGAATTGTTTGGTGTTATTTATCGCATTAATATTCATATTACTATGATAATTGTGCGCAATATGAATATTCTATGACAATAATACCACACCATACTCAATCGTCAAGTCGTAATATGATCTTCAATCGAGAAAGGTCCGGTGGACCTTCGAGCAGTCTCTGGGCGAGGAAGGCCGCTTGGGCCTTCCGAGTGCCTTCAGTGAGCGCAGCGAACGTGAGTCTCAGCAGAAAACGCGTCGCACTTGACTTCTTGTGTTATAATCGGAAAAGAAACAAAGGAGGTATTTACAAGATGAAATTTGAAGATCTGCAAAAGGCAATGATCGCCGCCATGAAAGCTCGCGATGCAGAAAGAAAAGAAGCCATCTCTCTCCTTGTTGCAACTCATAAATGAAGTGGTAGCAGAGCTTTGCAAATAGCAGCCTTTTGGCATTATGATCAAAACTGCCGGCACGCAGCTGCTGCACGTCTTACTTTAAAAAAGATCCGAGGTCTAAAGAAACCTCGGATCTTCATTTTTCTCGATCTAAAAAGCGTATTATTCTTTACTTCTCAAGCATCTTTCTTGATCTTGAAAGGAGCTTTAAGTACATAAAGTAGTAAACGACCATAAGAACAAGAGCTACTATGCCGCAAACTGCAAGTACAGGAGCCGGGATATTGCCCTTTGTGAAATCGCTTACAGTATCAAGGATAAAGCTGATACCATAGATAGCTATGATGATGTTCTGAACTCTCTTTCCTCTTGCTTCCTGATCATTGTCCCCTACCTTAGCTGCAAGGTTGGTAACACCGATAATGATGTATACGGTGGTCAGGATGTTTGAAAGACGGCTTCCTACGGCGAGATAGCGATAGAACTGGTGCTCTTCCCCAAGAGTGCCCATAGCAACGCTGAATACGATGCCGAGAACGATCCAGATAAGAGCTGTCTTAAATGAGCTCTCATCCTTTGATGCCTTCATAACGCCGATGAGTTTGAGGATAGCTGCAATCAAAACAAGGATACCTGCTGCAAGGAGCAGTCCTCCAAGAAGGGCAAGCGTACCTTCATCTCCTGTGCCGCCGTTTGCGATCTTTGCAGCGAATTGCTCACTGATGCCGGAAAGAAGTCCCATGCATATGGTTGCGATCATGGTGAAGATCTCTGCGACATAGATCTTTTTTACGCCGCTTTGTGCATTTGATAATTTCATGATTATACCTCCTAAAAAATAGAATAATGACTAGATGTCTTCATAATAACACTTTTACGTGCGTTAAAACAAAAAGTGCTTTTCGACATTTATGCTCCTTTTGTCTCGATATTTTGTATGGGCACCGGTATGTATCTATACATCTGCCTTTGTATAGTCGAAGACGCTAAGGTAGCAACACCTGCATAATATGTCCCTAGGGATATGATGTGGCTTATAAAGGCATTGCCTGTTGCAATATTGTAAATTGTAAGACCTCCGGCCACTGTAAGAAGTATGGATCCTATGAGCACTGTCCTGCTTTGGTCGACAGAAGTCACTGCCATGAGCAAAGCTGCCGCCGCATATATCATCCCGAGTACCTTTAGAAGGGTATTGTCCCCTTCTATATTCCTTATGATCTCACCAGCTGCAACGGTCAGGGCTATCCATATGATGTACTGTACTTTTTCCGGTCTTTCATCCCTTATATATGCATAGCTTAAGAAACCATATGCAAGGATGTGAAATACCGGTCCCACATTGACATTTGCTGTCATAGACACATCTGCTATCATAAGGAGCACCAGTCCTATCATAATGTGAAGCGACAGTCTGTTCTTGTTCTTCCTGTAGCCGTAAAATGCTATGAGCACTGACATGGACCCTATTATGGACTTGAATATGTAAAGGACATATTTATTGTCAGGAAGGAGCCTTGAATAAAACTCCATGACCATGAAGAGGAAGAATACTGCATATACGCAAAGCGTAGGAAGTCCTCTGTACTTTGCATCCTGAAGGAGCATTCCTCTTTTCTTTCTCCTGTTGAACCTGACACGTCCAAAGAGATATGTGATGGTAAAGAATATAAGGGAGATGACGAACAGACCTCCGCTTATACCTATCATAGCTGCAGTGCCCCAGTTTAGAGACGATGCCCTCTCTCTTGTCATGAGAATGGCATTGGTCACGTTCACTGTCCCTTCCTCGCCGTACTCCACAAGGTCCCCGGCCTTCATGCCCGCAGTAGAGCTTATGCTTGTAGTAAGCTCAGGCTTTAGGTTCATATCTACCGGATCATCCGGTCCGAATTCTATGGCAAGTCCCGTAAAGGTAAATATGAGATCAGTCCCGGGAGGCATGGTATAGCTGTAAAAAACGGCCTTGTTTGCTCTTTGAAGATTGATAGTATAGTCAAGCTGCGCAACATTGATGATAGTCCCGCCGTCAGTTTTCAGTACCAGACTGTATTCTTCATCCCTTGGTACCAGCGCAATAGTAAAGTAGTCAGAATAATTTAGGAACTGATTGTCAGCCGTGCTGACCCTTTGATTCTTCTTTACTGTGCTGTATGTATCGTTTCTTTGATTATGCTTTGTGATGGAAGGAAGGGTCTCTAAGACTTTTCCGTCTTTGACTATGGATACCTCCGCATCGCCTGATATGCTTATCTCCGAATAAACATCATAGGGGTTGTAAAGCTCCTCTATGGAGTCAGTAGAAAAGAGCCACGATGCATAAAGGTCAGGAGTATGTGCCTGGGCGAGATTGATCATCACGGATGTGTCTTCGTTCCATTCCTTAAATACTGCCGCGCCTTCTCTATAGTCTCTTAAAAGAGCTACGAGACTGTTGAGGAACTGGTTTGCTGTAAATCTAGTTTCATCATTTATGAGTCTCTCATCGTTTGCTATCTTAAGGAGGTTTGCCATGACATTGACAGGAGTCTTGTTGTCCATGATGTCGACTATCCTCTCCTGGAGACACTCCCTGTATTTTTCCGGAGTAGGACATATCTCAAGGAGATACCCAAGAACGGTCCTTAAAAGATAGCTTGCTTCTCTGTTGTACCAAAAGTCAAGACCTGTGAGTTCCTTGTATACTTCGTTGGCTCTCGTTCTTCTTTCCTCGTAATTTGAATCCGTCTCAAAGGTGGGGAGGTAAAAGGTCTGTCCGTAACGCTCAAATCCCCATTCTGCAAATGGAATGGCAGGGACAGGGTCTGTCTTTCCGACTATGTTGTATATATTTTCGTACCTTGCATAATCAGGATCCTTTACATACCTTGGGGTAGCAAAGGTGTATGCGTAGACAGTGTTCTGATCGAACATGTTGGAGTCCGTAAGCATAGATGCAGTAAGGCTCGACACTGCAGCAGCGCGGCTGAAGCCTGATATCCATATCTTGTAGGGTCCTTCAAGATGAAGGCTCGCAATATATCCAAATACTCTATCAAAGACAAGATCTGCAGATCTTTGGAACCCCTCATGGGTCTTACCTGACCCTATGGTAAAGTTCGACTCCCATTCATTTTCATAGAACTGCCCGCAGACACCGACTGCGATGAGCTCAAAAGCCTCGTCTCCTTCGCCTATTTTTTGGTGTCCCATGACTGTGGATATGGAATAGATGTTTGGATCCTTGTCGTAGTCATCGCTCCTAAGGTCCTTGAAGTGCGCTTCCGTAAGGAAGTTATTCAAGTTCATATCAGAGCTTGTGATCCCTTCAAGATGAGCGCTGCTGGGCCTGAAGGCCGCCTCTGCAAGTCCCATGGACAGCTTTGCAAGGTCATGGTTGTATACCCTTGCGCTTGTTTTGAACCAGTCCGGATCATACCTTACCTCCATGGTATGATAATCGTCCGCAGTGATGGAATAGTAAGTTGAATGTATGATCTCTGCATTAGGACCGGGATCTTGTGAATAGCTGTATCTAAGAGCCCATGCAGGGACCGAAGAAAAAGCTATGACAAGGGCAAAGACCAAAAAGCATGCTGCTCTTGCCGGACCTATTTTTTTGCGTTTCATACCAAATTCTCCTTTAAACTTACGGGTAATATCTGGGATTTGATGTAATTATTCCTTTTTCATTATATTACAAATCCATATATATAAAAACAAAAAGCAAAGACAGGCCCCAAAATTTTGGAGACCTGTCTATTTTTCATATTTTTGACATTATGCCGTTTATTACCTGCTCCGTAAGGAACAATGCACCCTTTATGCCCATGTGGGTCTTTGGAACAAGGTCTGTGTATCCCATGCCGGGAAGGGCTATCTCTATGCCGCAAAAGACTTTGTTTTCCAGCATGAGCTCGGCTATGACATTGGCGTTGGAAAAGACCAGTTCCGCATCCTTTGCATCCGAGGCTTCCATGCCTAAGTAGTCTCTTAAAAAGGATGTATATGCCTTTTCAAGGGAGGGCCCTGCGTTTACATAAAAGCGCACTCCCTTTGGCTTGCCGTAAGCTGTAGTGAGCTCTTTTAATTTGTACCATACAAGGGCTCTTGCTCTTCCTGTCTCTTCCTCAAACTCTTTGGAAACAGGGATCTCTAAAGCCTTGCAGACATCACTTATCATCCTTTCCGTTTCCTTGAACCCTATAGGCAGGGTCTCGCAGACATAGAAGGGCAGGCCTTGGGTCTCCTTGAGATATTCTGCTGACTCAAGGCCCATTTCAGGGTAGAGGACCACATTAAGGTCCGCATCGGGGATCGATTCCAGTTCCTTAAAGGAGCATTCGCTGCAGGGGGCAGCATTTATTTCGATATCATTTAGCTCAAAGAGCCTTCTTAATTCTTCCATATCCCCTTGGACATATCTGTGCCATATGGAAAGTCCGAAGAGATTGACCTTCTTTTTGGATCCTTCTTTTTGGACTGTTCCTCTTTCCTTCCAGGCAGGAGTTCCTATTTGTTTCAGCATCTCAAGACATGCGTCGCTGTATCCCTTTTCAAAGCTTTGAGTATATCCTGAGGACTCAAGCATGACGACTCTCTTGTTTCCGAGGATCTCCCTCGATATCTCAAGGAGATTGTCTCCTATTAAAGCTGCACCCGGGGAGTTTATTATGGCAATGATATCAAAGTCAATATTCTCTTTGATATATGCCATGGCCCTGCTGACCTTGTCCTTCGTACTGTATACATAGTCATAGCCGTCAAGATAGGTGCAAGGTATCCTTTCAGTCCTAAAGAACCACTCATTCAGAGAATTGAAATCTATGGGCGCTTTTTTGCCGTCCTCTCCTTCGGGCAGGTATAGTGTCGGCCTTATGGAAAGGTACTGCGATGTGGTGCTGTGATAAAACCTGCATCCCATGGGGCCATTGAGAAGGACTACTGCGTTTTTCATGCCCTCTATGGCAAATATCATGCCCGTTATGCTGTCAGGCGAAATACTTTTCAAAGAAGCGTTTGTCATCGTTCCATTCTCCTTCCCTTCTGTTTTCAAGGAGATGCGCCCAGCGCTCAAGCACATCTATACCGGAAGCAAAGCCTACCTTTTGTGTCATCATAAGACTGTCTGTTATATACTCACCTTCAGGAGCATTTTCCGTATAATTGCTTATGACTATATCGGGTCTTAATTCTTTGATGGCATCATGTATATCTTCCCTTGATGCGATCTCGTGTACGACTTTTTTTCTTTCTTCGTTTCCTGTTACATTCACCTTTTGATGAAGGTAATTCTGAACTCCTATCCAAAGGAATTCGACGCCCGCCTGCTTAGCCGTATCGAGGAGCCAATCGACATCGGCGTTGATGGTGGTCATTATGCCTTTCTTTCCGGCCAGGACAGGTTTCAGTGCTTCTAGCTCTTTTCTAAAGTTTTCTCTTTCCTTTTCAAGGACAGGCTCTGCCAGTTCCCTGCATCCGAAACAGTCTCCTATATCCTCAAGGAACTTTTCTGTTGCCTTGTAACCTACAGGAAGAGCGCTTCCAAAGAACCTGCATCCGTAATTCTCCTCGAGCCATGCTTTGAGTTTTAGGTTGTCAGGACTTTCAGATGCAAGGATATTAACAGGCGCAGAAAGGAGTTCTCTTACTTTCTTTGCCGTTGCATCTCCAAGGAAGCGGCAATTTATCTTTATGCCCATTCCTCCCAGGAGCTTTTTCATAATTTCGTAGTTTACGTCCTTGTTGTTGCTGACGCCTATCTCTCCTATGATATTAACCGTCTTTGGGACCTCCTTGACATTCCTGTCAACGAGCTTTTCGGCAAGCTTGTGTAGGCACATCTCGATCCCGAACATATAGTCTCCTGCTATGTCTCCGTCGGCAGGGATGACTATGACAGGAGTTTTAGGAGTAGACATATCCTCTACAGAAAGGACGTCGTCCCCTATGATGCCTGAAACGCAGGCGCTTATGACTATGACAGCTCCCGGTTCTTTAGCAAGAGCTTCTGAGACCTTTGCTCTTAATTTATCGATCCCTCCGAAAACAGCATCATGCTCATCCATTCCTGTCGTCTCAAAATTGGGGCTGATGGCTGAAGGCATGAGTATCCCTCTGTTAAAGAGGTTCCTTCTGCCGGGGGAACTGATGTTTTGCCATGTATAAAACGCGCAGGACTTTGGAGAATGGGCTATGACTACTGCATCTGTAAGATGTATGGCAGTAGTTGAAGCTCCGTTGAAAGCGCAGCCGTAAAGGGGCATCCTTGGCGGTGCTTTCTTCTCTTCCTTGTAGCTTTCAAGAGTTTTCGTCTCCTCTTCGGACGGTCCAAGGTCCATAGCGTTTGCTTTTTCAAATTCGCATCCTTCACAGGAACTTGGCATGTCGGGTGATATGGGAAGTTCTCTCCCTGCGCTCTTTCCTTCAAGGACTACGGCCTCAAGATCTTCATCGCTTAAGGGCTTTGCTTCATAAAGGGGCATGCCGCCTGCAACTAGATCTGCAAGTTTTAAAAAGACATCTCTTTCTTCGCCTTCTACGCCCATAGCCATGACAGTCCTTTTTTCTTCTTCTGCTCTTGCAAAGAGATCGCTTCTTGGGACTGTTGCGCAAATGGGAAGGCCTACAGCCTTTGCAAAGCGCTCCATACGCTCCACTTCATCTGCGACCATGCGGCGGTTAAAGATTATGCCGGCCACTCTTTTATGCTTATCTGAGTCAAAGTTCCTTATGCCTCTTAATATGTTGTTGGCCGCATAAATGGCCATGAATTCTCCGCTGGCAACAAGAAAGACTGCATCTGCATATTCTCTTCTTATGGGAACTGCAAAGCCTCCGCAGACTACGTCGCCGAGGACGTCGTAATTCACTATGTCGTAATCTTCCTTTACCTTGTTCTTTTCAAGATATTCAAATGCTGAAATGATGCCTCTTCCTGCGCAGCCTATGCCGGGCCTTGGGCCTCCTGCTTCTATGCAGCCTATACCAAGGTATCCTCTGCCAAGGATATTGTCTATTACGGCAAGTTCCTTTGGCGTATCTCTTAAATATTCAAGGACCGTAGGGAGGATCCTGCCGTTCATAAGGAGCCTTGTGGAGTCATGTTTTGGATCGCAACCTATCTGAAGGACCTTTTTTCCTCTCTCTGCAAGAGCCGCAGAAAGGTTTGCGCATATGGTCGATTTACCTATGCCGCCTTTGCCGTATACAGCTATTTCAAATCTTTTTTCGCTCATATTTAACCTTCTTGTATACATCTTCCAATATAGGATTTTAGCCCAGGAAACACCCTTTGTCATTCAGCAAAAATCAACAAGCTGAGACTTCTTTTTAGGGATTCCTACATATATACCGCACAGGTGTTGAAAACAACAACCAACAGGAAATTGACACTTCTTGTAATTAGATGGTAGTATTTTCCTGCGAGCCCGATGGGTAGTCTTGATCAAATCTCTATACCAAGCCCCCAAACATTCTGCTTCTTAGAGTTCTTTCGCCCATCGGTCAAAATCTCGACCCGGAAAGCTATAGCTTTTCCGGGCATTCTTTTTTTACAGTTCCTTTTCCCTTGACACAGAGCGCGCATCCATAGGACAATATACAAGATACAAATAACTTTTGGATCTGCAAATCCAAAGTCCTTGTTTTTTTGAGGTATATATATGAACGATCTAAGAGTGGCGCTGGTACAAATGAACGCTTCAAAAGGGACCCCTTCCGAAAATGCAAAGAAGATGACAGATCTCATGGAGGAAGCCTCTGCAAAAGGTGCAAACTTCATCCTTTTTCCGGAATGCAGCCTCACCGGATATGCTCCGGAAGAAGCAAACAGCATTGCATTGCAAATAGACGATGCTGATATTTTAGGCATAAGATCTTGTGCAAACAAACTGGGCATAGCCGTTTCCTTTGGTTTTATGGAAAGGGACATGAAAGATCATGAAAAGATCTATATATCTCAGGAATTCTATTACAATGGAAGCCACACCATATACCGCAAGACGCACCTGTCGGATAAGGAACGCCTATACCTGTCTCCCGGTGATACATTCCCCATCTTTGAAGCTTTCGGTATATCCTTTGGGCAGCAGCTATGCTGGGAATCTCACATACCTCAAATATCATATGCATACAGAAAAAAGGGCGCCCAGGTCCTGCTCTTTCCCTATGCAAGCGGGATGTCAGGTGATAAGTGCAAAGAGAACTGGAGCATACACCTGCCTGCAAGAGCCTCTGACAACGGATGTTTTGCACTTGCATGCAATCTCCTAATGAACGGAAAAGGAGGAGGCCTGGCTGTCTGGGATCCTAAAGGAAAGCCGGCCGCTGAATATTTTGGACAAGATGAGCATATGCTCATCTGCAGCATAGGAGGGCAGCTTCCAAGAGAGACCTATGAAAAGGGTGAGGAGACCATGCATAGCCTTTCCTATTTTGACAGAGCAAGGGATATATTCTGATCCCTTCGCTGCAAAAACGGTCCTTTATGGCAATAAAAAACCCAAGAGGCAATTCCCTTGGGTCTTTCTTTTGTTTAGTAGAGGTCTGCGTCGAAAGGCATGAGTGCAACTGTTCTTGCTCTCTTGACAGCTGTTGTAATAGCTCTCTGGTGCATTGCGCAGGTTCCTGTGATCCTTCTTGGAAGGATCTTGCCTCTTTCGGAAACATACTTCTTGAGTGTTTCCACATCCTTGTAATCTACAACGGATTCCTTATCTGCACAGAACTGGCAGACTTTCTTTCTGTGAGCTCCGCTGTAGCTCTTTTTTCTCTGATTATCTCTTTCCATTGTTTTCTCCTGTCATTTAAGGATCCTAGAAAGGAATGTCATCGTCAGTAAGCTTTGCGAATCCGCCCGGGAGCGAATCGTCTTCGTCATCTCCTCCGAAAGTGTCTTGCCTTCCGTAAGTTGACGAACTATCCTGACTGCTGTTTCCTTTTCCTAAGAATTCAACTCTGTCAGCTATGACATCGGTAGTGTATACCTTTCTGCCATCCTTTTCATAAGAGCCGGTCTGTATACGTCCCGTGACTCCTATCTGGCGGCCCTTTGTGAGATACTTTTCAACAAGCTCTGCAGTTTTGCCAAAGCAAGTGATGCTGATAAAATCGGCATCTTGTTCTCCCTCTTTTGCAAAGGGTCTGTCAACTGCCAATGTAAATTTGGCAATTGCAGTCTGGCTGGCTGCGCCGTAGCGTATATCTGGATCTCTTGTAAGTCTTCCTATCAAAGATACAGAATTCATAAGTTTACCTCTTTACTTCTCGTCCTTGTTTACGATAATGTGTCTCATGTATGCGTCAGCTATACGAAGTCTTCTGTCCAGTTCCTTCGGAAGTTCAGGTTCTGCTGTGAACTGCATCACTACATAATAACCTTCTGTCTTCTTCTGGATAGGATAAGCAAGCTTCTTGAGACCCCAAACGTCTGTTTCGGACACTTCACCGGCTTCTGCAATAATGGACTTAACGTTCTCGATTGCAGCTTCCTTCTTGTCATCCTCCAGAGCAGGATCGATGATAACCATCAGCTCGTACTTATTCATTTTTTCACCTCCCTATGGTCTAAATGGCCGAGATCTTCCTCCCGGCAGAGAGCATTGTGTAAGACGAATGCAACGAACATTATACCCACGAAGCATTCAAATTGCAAGCATTAAATTTCACGGGGCGCAGGAAAAGTTTCCCTAAGCCGTGGTATATCTTTCATTATGAGGATCTAAACCTCTTGCTTTTCATGTTTTTCGATCCATCTTTTGCCCGGATCCAATCTTTGCATGAGCATATAACAAAGGATCGATATGGCAAGACCTCCGAATGTGTCTATTATGTAGTGCTGCTTTGTAAAGACAGTGGAAAGGCAGATGAGTATGGTCATGACGAAAGTATAGATGCGAAATCCCTTGGAGACTTCTTCTCTTTTCCTCACGCCAAGGTAGCAGTAAACGCTTATGAGGCAGTGGTACGACGGGAACAGATTGAAAGCAAGTTCGCTTCCGTCAGCCGCATATATGATGGCAAGGAGTCCGTCAAAGAAACCCCCGTTCCCGCTGTAATCCATAAGCCCTTCAGCAGCCCTGTCCATATATGTAGGATAAAAAGTAAAGATGAGAAATCCTATGAAATATGCAAGGGTAAGGCCTGATATATAGTTTACGAAGTTCCTTTTTCCTGTAAGAGATACGGATATGGGACCGCATATCCAAAATACATATGAGAAAAGATATATGAGAGCAAAGACAGGGATCACCGGGATAAGGTCGTCTATGGCTGCGATCTTTACGGCATGAGCAAAGTCTTTAGTGCCTATGACCATACTGAGAAAGTCTCCCAGTCTGTACATACCGTATTGAAGAGCAAAGTAGCCAAAGCCAAACCACCAGCCCCATTTTGGTACCTTTTTTAAGGTCTCCATCAGTTTTTTCATCACTCGCTCTCCTTTGAAGACATTCTGAAGCTTATCTACACCTCGCCTGTTAATCATAATATACCACATCTGCAAAGAGTATACAAAGAGGACGAAAGCCTTTGGCGGCCTTCGTATAGGTCTCGTCACTCATGGTAGATAAGTGAAAATAATGAGTACTATTTTTTTGTTTTTCCTCTATTTTTATCTCCAAAGAAGTCCGTCTTTTTGGTATAATCCATATTTGTTGATATACCTAAAACGAAAAGGACCCTTATTATGATGAAGTTAGGATTTGATGCAGAAAAGTATCTTGAAGAGCAATCAAAGTACATACTCGAAAGGATAGGAGATACCTCAAAGACAAGGCTCTACCTTGAATTCGGAGGAAAGCTCGTTCAGGACAAGCATGCAGCAAGAGTTTTGCCGGGATTTGATGAAAATGCAAAGATAAAACTCCTTGCAAAGATGAAAGAGCATACGGAGATCATAATCCCCATATATGCAGGAGACATCATTGCAAGCAAAACAAGGCAGGACTTCGGCATTACTTACGATCTCGAAGTCATGAGACTCATAGACATGTTCAGAAGCTACGACCTTTCAGTAAACTCTGTAGTTGTAACAAGATACGAAGACAATCCCGCTGTAAACAACTTCATCAACAAGCTTGAAAGAAGGGGCATCAAGACATACAAGCACTATTTCACCAAGGGTTATCCAACAGATGTTGAGACTATAGTATCGGAAGAAGGCTATGGCGCAAATCCGTATATAGAAGTAACAAAGCCACTGGTCGTAGTCAACGGACCTGGACCGGGATCAGGGAAACTTGCTACCTGCCTTTCGCAGCTCTATCACGAATACAAGCTTGGCAAGACAGCAAGATATGCAAAGTTCGAGACATTCCCTGTATGGAACCTGCCCTTAAAGCACCCTGTGAACATAGCTTATGAAGCTGCGACAGTCGACCTTAAGGATGTTAATATGATAGACCCCTTCCATCTCGAAGCCTACGGCGTGACTGCAGTCAATTACAACCGAGATGTGGAGATGTTCCCTGTCGTAAGAAGGATCATCGAAAAGATCACAGGGGGCGAATCAGAATACAAGTCACCGACAGACATGGGGGTCAACAGAGTCGGTTTTTGCATAACAGACGACGCTGTAGTCTGCGAAGCATGCAAACAGGAAGTGGTCAGAAGGTACCTCATGGCCTGCGTCGACTACAAAAAGGGCAGATGCGATGAAGAAGCCCTTCAAAGAGCAAAACTCCTCATGGATGACATGGGACTTAACGATAAATACAGAGATACAGTCAAACCTGCAAGGGATTACAAAGAGTACAAGGTAAGTCTTAACAAAAAGTATGAGAACTGCGTAGTCATGGCAATGAAACTTCCTACAGGAAAGATAGTTACCGGCAGATCAAGTCACAGGATGGCTGCAGGCGGAGCACTCCTTCTTAATTCTCTGAAAGCCCTTTGCGGATATGATGACGACATGCTCCTTGTTTCAGAAGAAGTAGTTACAGCTATGCACAAACTGAAAGAAGGCGCTCTTCACAAAGAAAAGGTCAGTCTTACTGTAGACGAGGTCCTCTCTGCCCTTGCCATTTCTGCCGTATCTAACCCAATGGCACAAGCTGCAGTCGACAGGCTCAAAGACTTAAGAGGCTGCACGGCTCACTGCACAGCCATACTCTCAGACAGAGACGCTCAAGTCTTCCACGACCTTGGCATAGATGCCACCTGCGATGCAGAGTTCTCTACGAACAACCTTTATATGGGCTAGACTTAAGCCTCTTGACAATTTCCATAATATGGTATATCCTTTCGGCGAGGGGCAGAAAGGATAGGAATGAAAAGAATGATGACAAGTCTCGCAATATTTCTTGCGGGACTTTTTCTTTTATCGGAAGTCTTTGCAAGTGATATCTATGCAAAGGACAAAAGCTATGAGGAACTGTGCAGCGTTAATATGAACCCATCCTTTATCTTCATGCACAACCCTGCCGGCTACTGGTACTTATCAAACAATGAAGGCGCATCCATAATCTATGACAGCAGCATCTATCCTGCAGCAGGATATGCTTCCTGCATAGGAAGCATACTTCTTAGCTATACTCTTCCAAAAGAAGTGACTGATGCCCTTGAAAAAGATCCCTTCCTAAGGGTGCGCCTCGAGCCTTCACAAAGTCTAAGCTGCCTTGACTTTTCTGTTTTCTCATATTCCTTTAAGTCTAAAGAAACTATGGTCTTAGAACTGCACCTTACGCCATATATAGGGCAATATACTCTAAACGACTTTGCAGGAGGCCTTTCGTGCACGATCCCCCTTATCGATCATCACTTTGGGAGGAACCTCTACAGAGTCTATCCATATTACGGAGCGCCGGGAACAGCCCTTGGTTTCTTTTCTTCAAGGGAGCCCTTAAGGACAAGTCCGCCCCTTGTGCACCCGACTCAGATAAGGACAAACGGTTCTTTTAAAGAAGGAACTATCATAAATGTTGACGGGCAAAACAAAAACAGCTCCCTATATACCATAGGAAAAAAGGGGGAACTTGCCTTTGAAGAAGCAATCCTTCTTGAATTCTATTGCCCCTTTAAACTCATCTTCTATTACGGCACCTATGATGGAAGTTCCTATATACCCTATCCGGGAGGACCCGGGACCTCATGGCCTTTTGATCCATTCCTGCCTGACCCTATAGACCCGCCCTTTACGCTAAGGATCCACAGGAAGAGATGATATTTCGGCATACAAAAAATCCCGCGCATTTGCACGGGACTCATTGAACTTTTAAGTTACTATCTCTTAAGGTTTCTTCCCCAGAAGGTGTTGTAAAGGTCAGGCACCCATTCAGGTTTTACATCCTTTACTGCTTCTTTAGCAGTGATCTCTTTCTCATCATTATCAAGATCGATTAGGGTGTAGCGGTCATTGCCCATGCCGAGCTCCTTCATGTAGCTGAGCTGTCTTAGACCGTGGCGAGTCTCTACTCTTTCGACAAGATCTTTTCCGCCGCCTTCAGGCAGGTTGTATATGAGGTCTATGCATGCATTGTCTACAGCAAGTATGTCAAGGGATGCAAGGATTCCTACATCAGGAGTTACGACAGGTGTTGCTTCTGCTCCTGCGCAGTCGCAGTCAACTGACATGTTTCTCATGACATTGATGAAGCATACGTGATCCTTAAAATGATCTATAGTTGCCTTTGTGCTCTCGCTGATGCGCTCCATGAGTTCTTCTTCAGCGATGGACCACATGTCCTGTCCCGGATATGTATGTATGTCTCTTTTTCCTATGCGTCCGTCAGCGCAGCCTATGCCTATGTTCTTGTTGGATCCGCCAAAGCCGCCCATAGTATGTCCTTTGAAGTGTGTCAGTGTCAGAAGGGAGTCGTAGTTAAGCATTGACTTTCCTACGTGCATCTCCGTGAACCATTTGCCGCCCTCTACAGGGAGCGTCGCAACGCCTTCAGAGTCCGTTATATCTACAGGGCAGAATGTCCATCCGTTGATCTTAAGAGTCTTTCTGTGCTCTTCTGTCGTATATCGGCTTCCTTCGTAATATGTATTTGTCTCGATGATGGTAGCATCAGGTAGTCTTTTTTCGATAAGGTTCTTTACCCAGGGCCTTGGTATGATATTAGGACCTTCTGCTTCACCTGTGTGAAGTTTGATGGCAATTTTTCCTGAAAGCACTGATGATACTTTGTCATAGATCTTTTGAAGTCCTGCTTCTGACAGATCTCTTGTAAAGAATACTACAGACTTTTCTCCTGTGCGCTCTTCAAATGGAACATATTTGTTTCCGTCTTTTCCTGCTACTGCTGCGCTCATTTTGTTCCTCCTCTTTTTATCCTTATGAAAGGATCTATGCCCAAAGATCTCTTGGGTAGATGCCTTCTTCTATTTTTTCGTTTATAGCTTTTACGAATGCTTCCTTGTCTTCGTGATATGTGACTCCGAACCACTTATCTTCGGAAGGAAGTATCTTTACAGTTGCCTTGCCCTCGTTTACCAGGTCTCCTACGGTCCTTGGGATGAGGTATTCACCCTTCATTGGGTTCTCTTTGAGAGCCTTGTCAAGGAAGGCCGGAAATCTTTCATCAAGTTCCTTCATGAGGGACGGTGTGAATCCGAAGAAGTTCATGGATACTGTCGTTCCCATTGGAACTTCAGTCCAGGTCTCTCCGTCGTCTTCTGTATATGCTATCTTGCCGTCCTTCCAGCCTATCTTTAAGCGTTCTTCGATCTCAACAAGGTATCCGTCCTTGTCTACGCATACGCCTCTTGCTACTGTGCCTGCCTCTGTAAGAGTATTCTCCAGCTTGTATCCCATCATGGAGAAGTCATATACTCCGTTCTTGTCCTCTGCTTTTGAGAGGTAGTCGAACATGGTCTTGTATACTCCCGGACCATAGTAGTCGTCTGCATTGATGACTGCAAAGGGTCTGTCCACAAGAGCTCTTGCAGCCCTTATAGCGTGGGATGTGCCCCAGGGTTTTTCTCTTCCTTCAGGTACCTTGTAGCCATCAGGCAGATCGTCAAGATCTTGATATGCGTATTCTATATTGAGGTGCTTTGCTGCTCCTCTGTTCATGATAGCCTTGAAGTCATCTTCTATTGAATGCTTGATGATGCAGATGACTGTATCAAAGCCAGCTCTTTTTGCGTCATAAAGAGAATAATCTATGATGATCTCTCCGTTAGGTCCCATGCCGTCTATTTGCTTAAGTCCGCCGTAACGGCTTCCCATACCTGCCGCCATTACAACAAGAACCGGTTTTTTATCCATGTTTTTTCTCCTTTATATTTTCAAATGTTCACTCATTAAAAACCTTTAATATGATATACTAATATATCTTTTTTTACAAGTAAGCTTTAGGTGAAGAAAGATGCTAAAGCCTTCTCTTTCGGCACCGCAGATAAAGCTCAAAGAGGTAACATTTTGAACAAAAATAACAATGTAAAAGAACTGATACTGCTGCCCATCTTTGCAATTCTTTTCGGTATATGGGCGCACCTTGTCTTGAGCGGTAAGCTTGAAAGCTTTGACCTTGCCGTTCAGAGCTTCTTCTTTTCTCTAAGAAACCCCATATTCAATTCCATAGGAGTAGCCCTTGAATACATAGGCCACTGGCCTGTACCTGCTCTTGTGTGCGTCGTCATGGTAGCTCTAAAAAAGACACGCCTTTCCTACGGACTTCCTCTGACTTGCTGCGTCCTTACAAGCGTAGGAATGTACGAATTTTTTAAGCATATCTTTAAAAGACCAAGGCCCGATGCATCTCTTTGGCTTTGCCCTGAGCACGGATTCAGTTTCCCTTCAGGTCATACTCTAAACAACACGGTCTTTTGGGTAGTCTTTGCAAGCCTTGTAGGCTACTACTTCCTGACCAAAGGAAAGAGCCTTCCTGTATATGCAAGGGACAGATCAACGACCGTATACCCAAGAAAAAAGTCATCTTCTGTCATCATAAGAGTGCTGCTCATCGCTTGGCCTCTCATCATAGGTATGTCGAGGATACTTGTCGGAGTCCACTGGCCATCTGATGTCATAGGCTCACTTATACTTTCAGTTGCCATCATATCTCTTGGTAAGCTGGTATTCTTTTTCCGCAATCCAAAGAGAAAAGAATATTCACAGCTGCTTAAAGAAAAGAAATAATAACATATCTCTGGGAGGAAGCAAATGAAAATAGGAATAGGAAATGACCACGCTGCAGTGGAACTTAAAAACCAGATCAAAGCCCATATCGAAGCTACATACGGATACGAAGTAGTAAACTTCGGCACAGATACAAATGACAGCGTAGATTATCCTGTCTACGGAGAAAAGGTTGCAAGAGCAGTCGCAGCCGGTGAAGTAGACTACGGCATAGTCATTTGCGGAACAGGACTTGGCATATCTCTTGCTGCAAATAAGGTAAAGGGCATACGCTGCTGCGTCTGCTCAGAACCTTATACAGCAAAAATGAGCAAAGCTCACAACGACTGCAACATGCTCGCCTTTGGAGCAAGAGTAGTAGGTCTTGATATGGCAAAGATGATAGTCGATACCTGGCTTACGACTGAATTTGAAGGCGGCCGCCACCAAAGAAGAGTAGACCTCATAAAGGATATAGAAAACAGATAAAACAATAAAACACAAACAAAAAAGAGCAGGAGTCCGGGGCACCTATACCCTAAAGTCCTGCTCTTATTTTTTTAACGCACTAGAGAAGCTTTGCTGCAAAGTCTGCAAGAGGATTTTCTTCTATGCTTTCTATCTCTCCGCTGTCTACCTTCTTAGTGAGCTCGGGGTCAAGAGGCATCTGTGCTGTGAGGGCTATCCTGTACTTCTTTGCAAGATCTTCTACTTTGCTCTCTCCAAAGGGTCTTAATACTTTTCCGCAATCAGGGCACTTGATGTAGCTCATGTTCTCTACTATGCCAAGGACAGGGATGTCCATCATGTTTGCCATCTTCATGGCTTTTTCGACTATCATTCCTACAAGGTCCTGAGGCGATGTGACTATGACAAGACCTGCAAGAGGAAGGCTCTGAAATGCTGTGAGCGTTACATCTCCTGTCCCGGGAGGCATGTCTATGAACATGACATCCTCTCTGTCCCAGATGGTGTCTGTCCAGAACTGCTTTACGACGCTTGCGATCATAGGTCCTCTCCAGATAACGGGATCTGACTCGTTGTCAAGAGCGAGGTTAAGAGACATAACGTCGATGCCGCCCTTAGTCACTGCCGGCTTTATATATTCTCCCTGAGGAACTACCTTTTCTGTAAGTCCAAAGGCCTTAGGGATGGAAGGTCCTGTGATGTCAGCATCAAGGATAGCAGTCTTCTTTCCTCTCTTTGAGCTTTCTACAGCAAGAAGAGATGTGACGAGACTCTTTCCAACGCCGCCCTTTCCTGATACTACGCCTATCACTTTCTTTACGCTTGATTCTTTATTAAGATAAGCGCGGAATATGTTGAAGTTTTTTGCTTCCGGTTCGTCGCAATCTTCTACTCCGCAGCTTTCGCAATCGAAATCACACTCTGCCATTATTGTCCTCCTATAAGCAATATCAAATAAAAGCAAGATCCGCCCACCATAAGGAGCGCAAGTATTATTGCAAGGATCCTCGCTGCTATTCCTCTTTTGTTTTCTTTCTTACTCATATCAGTTCTTATCTACTACCTCTATATTAAGAGACTTTCTCGACTCCATAAGGCCCTTAAGGCTTATGGCATACTCAATGGATATCCTGTTTTTGTTGTCACCTACAGGTTCAAGACCTGTGATCTTGTCTGCAAGTACTTCCATGCTTATGGGCCCGAAGGGCGTTTCGTAGATGCCCTCGTGCCTCTTGCCCTTTTCAAACTCCATGACCGTATCGCCCTCTAATCCTTCGCCCGTTCTTTTCATCTTTATTTTTTTAGGCGTTATGGTCAGAGAGGTCTTGCAGCCCTCCATGCCGGACAGGGGAGTTTCTTCATAGCTTATATATGTTATGTTTCCTCTCCTTGAAAGCTTTCCTTCCGTGATGAACTCAACGGAGTCGTCTTCAAGGCCCTCCGGCGGTTTTGGCATGGTGCTTAAGGTCTTACCTGTTATTTTTAGTACTATGTCTTTCATATCCCAATTCTATTATCTTGTCCGTGATCTCGGGTAGTGTCAGCCCCGTCTCCATCATGAGCATGGGGAACATGGATATGCTGGTGAACCCCGGTATTGCGTTTATTTCGTTAATATATATGTCGGAAGTGGTCTTGTCAACAAGGAAATCGACTCTTGCAAAACCGCAGCAGCCTGCAGCCTTGTAAGCCTTGCCGGCCATATTCCTTATGATCTCTTCCTGCTCCTTTGTGATGTCTGCAGGTATAAGGAGCTTTGAGTTATCATCGTTGTATTTTGCATCATAGTCATAGAACTCTGCAGCAGGGATTATCTCTCCTATGGCGCCAAAGCAAAGTGTCTCATTGCCCATAACGGCTATCTCTATCTCTCTTGCATCGATACCTTCCTCTACGAGTATCCTTGAATCGTATCTTGAAGCAAGTTTTAGAGCTGCTTCTAAGTCCTCAGGTCTATGGACCTTTGTGATACCTACAGATGATCCCATGTTTGCAGGCTTTATGAAGAGAGGATACTTTAGGCTCTTATTAATCTTTTCCTCAAGCTCCGGGCCTATATCATGAGATGTGAATGCTATGAATGCGCTTTGCCTAAGGCCTGCGTCTGCAAAGACCTCATTGGCTATTATCTTGTCCATGGTAACTGCACATCCTGCGACGCCGGAACCTCCGTAAGGTATATTTAGGAGTTCAAATACTCCCTGTATGGTCCCGTCTTCGCCGTTTGGTCCGTGCATTATGGGAAGAGCAAAATCGATCATGTCAGTAAGCTTTTGTCCTGCGCTGCCAAGTACAGAGAAAGCAAAGTGCAAAGGATCTCTCGCAAGGTCTTCTTTGGCCTTTTCTTCCCATTCACCTGATGCGATCTTTTCGATTGGTCCTTCATAAAGGAGCCATTCTCCGCTCTTTGTTATGCCTATAGTGACAACGTCATATTTTTCTTTATCAAGACTCTTTATGACTGTAGTAGCTGATACTCTCGATACCTCGTGCTCACCGGACTTTCCTCCGAAGAACACACCTATTCTTTTTTTCATACTATCGTTTCGAATTCTCCGTTTTCGCTGAATTTGAAATATGTTGGTCCTGCGCCGCAAAGGAGCATATCTTTGCTTTTGCCTGTCAACCTCTCAAAGGCAGGCTGCAGGTGATTCCCCATATATCTTATCTTTTCTTCAAGGGTCTTCGCTTCCCTAAAAGATGCAACATCATATTGTACCAAATAATCATCAGGAATTAAAGACTTGTATACGACAGCAGTCTTGGAGTTTATGTGAATATCGCTCATATATAGATCGAGTCTTCCTTTTACAGGCTCTATGAACTCCATCTTTTCGCCTCTGCCCCTTCCTATTGCGCAAGGATGACCGTTTTGCGATGCAAGGCAAAAAGCAATGTCAGAGCCAAGCTCTGCAGCTATGTCATACATTTCATCAAGTTCATCAAGTTCCCAGAGCTTCGAAAGGGCTGTTAGGACTCCTGCTGCATCTGCAGAGCCTCCTGCAAGACCTCCTGCAAGGGGTATGTTTTTCTCTATGGATACAAGGTAGCATTCCTTTCTGCCAAAACTTTTCTTTGCCAATTCAAGAGCTCTGTATGCCAGGTTTTCTTCATTGCTTATACAAGGCACATATTTTCCGGTCGAAAGAAATCTGACCTCGTCCTTTTTTTCAGTTCTTTCCACTGTAACGATATCGCAAAGAGATATGGCTTGAAATACGGTCTCTATCTCATGATAACCATCATCTCTTTTTCCCTTTACGTTGAGTATCAGATTCAGTTTTGCCCATGCTTTTACTTCTGTTTTATCCATGATTCTTTGATATTTTCTTCCAAATCTCTTTTTTCTTCTCTTTTCGTGATATACTATATTATCACATTTAGTCGAAAAGGAGACCACATATGGGCAAACACTTAGTAACTATATTGAACGACGACCTTAAACTTGAGGTCGAAGACGGAAAGGACCTTCTTTCAGCCATCCAAGAGGCAAAGCTTGCCCTTGATGCTCCCTGCGGAGGCAAAGGCCAGTGCGGCAAGTGCAAGGTACTCGTAAACGGAGAAGAATTCCTTGCATGCCAGACAGAAGTCAAGGGAGATATTCTTGTAAAGCTTCCTGAAAAAGCAGACAATACGATCCTAACAGAGGGCGTTGTTGCAACGACAACTCCTGACGGAAAGAACAAATACGTACTTGCATACGATATCGGAACAACGACTGTCGTAGCATATCTTATGAACGGAGAGACCGGAGAGCAGATAACTACAGCATCCCTTCTCAATCCTCAGACCACATATGGCGGAGATGTTATTGCAAGAGTACAGTATCAGGTAACGAACCCTGAATCAACAGAGCTTCGCGACTGCATCAGAACTGCAATGGAATCTCTTGCAAAGGAAGCCGCAAATAAAGCTGGGATCAAGGTAGAGGATATAACCCTTGTGTCTATGGTAGGAAATACAGCTATGCACCACCTGATGATGGGCATAGATCCAAAGAGCCTTACTACTCCTCCATATATGCCCAACGTTTATGAAAAGATGTCACTTCCTCTTCACGATGTGCTGCCGATCTTCCCTAAGGGAGAATTCAGAGCTCTTCCAAACATAGCAGGCTTCGTAGGAGCAGATACTGTAGGATGCATGCTCTCTACAAGGTTTGACCAAAAAGATAAAGTCACGCTTATGATCGACATCGGTACCAACGGTGAGATGGTCATAGGAAACAAAGACAGAAGGATATGCTGCTCAACTGCTGCAGGTCCGGCCTTTGAAGGAGCAAGGATCTCTCAGGGAATGAGAGGCGCAACAGGAGCCATCGATCATGCCACCTGGGCAGGCGATCACCTTGAATATCATGTAATAGGAGATACAGAAGCTGTAGGTATCTGCGGTTCAGGAGTCCTAGATGTCATAGCAGCACTTCTCAATGCAGGTATCGTAAACTGGAGAGGTAAGCTTAATTCCGACACCAGCTTTGAATATACAGACGAAGCAGGCAATGTAAGAAATATGCCGTATTATCAGATACCCGGTACAAAGGTCAGGATCACTCAGCAGGATATTCGTGAAATACAGCTTGCAAAGTCTGCTATAAGGTCAGGGATAGACCTTCTCATCAAGGGTCTTGGAAAAAAGACAGATGAGGTCGAAGAAGTCCTCCTTGCAGGAGCGTTCGGAAACTATATGAGTCCTGAAGCCGCATGCAGGATAGGAATGATACCGCCGGCTCTCCTTTCAAAGATCAAGAGCATAGGTAACGCAGCCGGTGAAGGATCAAAACTCGCAGCAATAAACGAAGAAGAGTTCGAATATGCCGGAAGGCTTTACGAAGGTGTCGAGTTCCTCGAGCTTGCATCAAGGCCTGAATTCATGGATCTTTACGGAAAGAATCTAAACTTCGAAAGATAGGATATTTGATCATTACAGCAAGGGGGAACCGCATTTGCGGTTCCCTCTTGATCAATTTTCGTTATTTACTCTGCTTTGGAATATTATGAAAAATATCGTCTGCCAACAATATCCCTTAAGGAAAGCCATAGTGATCATTTCCACTTTGATCCTTCTTGCTATCGGCATATTTGTGTTCTATTACAACGGGGCCTTCAAAGCAAATGCGAGCCAATTTTTCGCTGTTTATGCTGTATTGTTTGTTTTCTTTTTGCTCCTGTACTATAGAGTCATTTGCCCGGAAATGACATTGCACTTGCCGGGCATTGTTTACAGTATTCAATACGAAACAGAAGCTGAAAAGCTTTCAATATGTTTTAAAAATGCTTCTTTAGTATTAAGCTCCATTGACAGTATCGTCATAAGACGATCGTATTATTCCCTATCATCTACACCTTGGGGCATCATACCGAAAAGAGAAATGATGGATGGGAAAATATCGATTTATGGAGAAGGAAAAGCATATACCATCTGGTTTTGTGACGATATAAAAACAGAGAGCACATCATTTGATACAGTACTCTCTGATATTTTATCTTCATTTAAAACATTGGAGCTGACAAAATGTAGTAATAACGGAAGAGTAATGAAATACAGCTCAAGGTGATTTTTTTAGTCCACTATCTCTATCCTTCCTTCTACATGAGCATCCAGTCCCGGATGGGTCGAAAAGTACTCCTCTATGATATTGTTTTGAGAAACTGCGACTATCCTTGGTTTTCTGTTTTGTATCACTTCTTCTATGGGGACTCCGAAGAATTCATCAAAATTCTTGTAATGATAATTCTGAAGGCAAAGTTTGAGCCTCATGTCATCAGTTACATCCTCTCCGTTGAACTTAAGCTCCAAGAGTTCCTTTGTAGTCCTGTTGTACTTGATGCGTACACCTTTTGAGAACTGATAAAACTCTGTCTCTCCTGTCCAGGCCTCATCCCGCATAAGATACTTTATCATCCTGCGCCACTGCTCTCCTGTGACCTCTATCATCCAGCATACATCGTCAAATGGAGTATTCTCCATCATATCCTGATACTCGATGATGGGGCCCATTTCTTGCTTTCTGATGCTCCCCGACCCAAAGCACATGATGTCAAAACTGGATTCGTCCTGCATTATATCTGCATAAAGATTGCCCATCTCTGTTTCCTGTTCTCTTGACGGATGAGTGAGCCTTCTTGCCCAGCGTGTGACCACTCTTTTGTACTTTGCGTCTGTCTTGTCCTTGTACCTATATAGCATATCCTTCATGACAGGATCTGCTTTAGCTACATCGCTGTTTATCTCATCACAAGTCCATGACCAAGCTGCTATCCTTTTTTCGGCTTCGTCATAGTCTATCTCAAGGCGTCCTATGATGTCTGTACCTGTCCCTGCCTGGACTATGGGTATTCCGTTTACAACCTCTGCTTTGTCCATAAAGGTGTGAGAGTGTCCACCTATTATAAAATCTACGCCAAGGGCTGGGTCTAAAAGCTCTGCCAGCTTTAGATCGTTCTCATAACCTATATGTGTCAGGACTATGGTCATGTCAGTACTCGTAGTGCGGTAATTATCGCACATGATACCTATCTCCTTTGCGGCCTGCTCTATGTCTATGAAGGATCCTATGACCTTTTCCTGCTTTGTGCTGGCCAAGACCTCATCCGTCAGTATCCCTATAAACAGTATCTTCATACCGCCCACTTCGATATTTATATAGGGTTCAAAGAGCCTTTGGTTGTTCATGGTAACAAAGAGGTTGGCATTTATGATTGGGAATGTGGCGCACTTGTCAAGGAAGAGCAAGTGCGCGATGCCGTAGTCTACTTCATGATTTCCTACGGTCGCAACATCAGGATTTAGGAGGTTCACAAGCTCTATGGTAGACAGACCCATATATTCAGAATCTATGATTGATCCTCTGAACATATCGCCTGCAATTGCATAGATCACATTTTCGTTTTCTTTTCTCATCTGATTGAGATAACCTGAAAGAAGAGGCAATCCTCCTACCATCTTTCCGTCCTTTTCTTCCGGCAGGAAATCTCCGTGCATATCATTGTTGTGAAGCAGTGTGAGGTGTTTCATTTTGGGCATATCCTCCTGTTTACATATATGGCAAATGCTTCCTTGTATTTTGATTATACATAAAAGATATGCCCTTTGCCACATATATATACTCACCCTTACTCTTTTTCTTGCAAGGAAGAAGCCTTTGTGTTAATATACAAAAAGTCTGCTCCCCAAAAAGCAGATAAATCTAAAGGGTGTCTCTTGTAAACCACCCCTAAAAAACAAGGAGTAATTTAATATGTCTGATCACAAATGGAGTTCCCTGACTCTTGCTCAGGGCGGCATCATAGCAGCGCTTTACGTTGCTATCACTCTCATCTTTGCGCCTATCTCTTACGGCGAAATACAGCTTAGGGTCTCCGAAGCTCTTACGATCCTTCCTCTTTTCACACCTGCAGCTATCCCCGGACTTTTCATAGGGTGCCTCATTGCAAACATGCTCGGAGGCGCAGTGGCTATCGATATCATTTTCGGAAGTCTTGCTACCCTCATCGGCGCTATCCTTGGATATATGCTGAGGAAGAATCGCTGGCTCGTACCCATCCCAGCAATAGTCGCAAACACGCTTATCATCCCATTCGTACTTAAGTACGGATACGGACTGGACCTTCCTATCATCCTCGAAATGGGATACATCTTCCTCGGAGAAGTAGGAGGCTGCTATATCCTTGGCGAACTTTTGGCATCAGCTTTAATGCCTGTAAAGGATAGACTGTTTAAGTAATTCTCTAGTATAAAAGAACAGGCAGCTGCCCGTTCTTTTATACCCAATTTTCAATTTTTAATCCTTCGACTCTCTCAAACTCTCTTACATTGTTTGTGACAAGAGTAAGGTCGCAAGACCTTGCATGCGCCGCGATCAGGAGATCATTTGGTCCTATAATGTTTCCTTGTTTCTTTAAGCTGCTTTTGATGTCGCCGTATTCCTTTGCAGCCAAAGCATCGAAATCCACAATACTGAACTTACTCAAAAACATCATTAAAACCATTCTATTGTAATACTGTTTTTCGCTGTTACATACGCCATATTCCAATTCTGCCAGAGTAATAGATGATATGCATAAATCATCCAGATCACATTCTAGTATCCTTTCTATGACTTTTTCATTTTTGTTTACAGCATAAATAACGGTATTTGTATCAAGCATATATTTCATAGATCATTACCTAATCCCTTAATGCCTCTATACCTCCCTTTAGAAAATCATCTGTAAACATCTCAAGAGCCATTTGCATAAGCTCATTTGCATCTTTTTTATCAAATAGCATCACTACATTCCCAACCTTGTTTACCATAACTTCATCCCCTTCAAATCTGCAGTTTTTAGGCAGCCGAACTGCCTGAGAACCGCCATTCATAAATATTTTTGCTTTTTCCATACAAGCCCCTCCTACCTGCAACAAAAGTATATATCTATGTATATACTTTTGTCAATATGTCGCTCATAAGCTAAAGCCTACTCGATTATTTATACTATTAGGAGATTGGCTTCGTCATATACCTTCATCTTGCCATCGGTTGTCAACAACCGGAGATTCTCACATTTTGCTTGTGCCAGCAGTATTCTATCAAAGGGATCTCCATGTTCTTTTCCTCCATCTTTCACTCTTATGCCGTCCACGGCAAATATATGATCTTCTTTTAACCTGATGATTTCATATCCTGCATCTTTTGCGTAACGATATATATCATTCGAAGAGCATGGCATGTGCTCCGGATGTCTATGATGTTTGATCCCTACCTCCCAAAGGGAGATCACACTGTAAAATACTTCATTCCCCGGGTCTAAAAGCAATTCAACTACTTCATCGCTTAGGTGACTCCCCTCCAATGCCCAAAGAAGATAATGAGTATCAAGCAATATTTTCATATTTTTTCGACGGCCTCCATGAACTCTTTTTCTATTTCATTATCCATGGCTTCCCAGTCACTCATATGGATATACGGTATCTTACCCTTTGCAATTCCAATACGCTTTGCGACCTCATTTCCTGTATAAGGAACAAGACAAGCTACAGGTTTTCCGTTTCTTGCTATAATGATACTTTCCTCTTCATTATTCTCCAGCTTCTTTATAAGCTTAGATAATTCAGTTTTTGCATCAAAAATATTAACTTGCATATTTGATGAAACCCTCTGATCGTTAGCTAACTTAGCTATATTTTCTAATCCCATATTATAGTTCTCCTCTTTCTTTGTCAACAAGATTAATACGGTATAAGTGTATACCCCGCCTCGCGCACTGTCAATATCTGTAAATTATCACACATTTAATACCCTCCGAGAACTATTCCCGGAGGGTATTTCTTAAAAGCTTTTATAGCCTTTTCCTATTTACTTTGCAGCTTCTACTGCGTCTTCACCGTTCTGATCGTCATCTTCATCTTCGTCTTCCGGCTCTTCCTTCTTTTTCTTGGAAAGTATTCCGAGCAGGAGGTCTACTACGAAGTAGATGATCATGAGTATGGTCCACTTGTCGACCAGTACCATCGGAGCTCTCATATCCTCTGTGAGGATGAAGGTGATCACTGCTGCTATAGCCGGTATGATGGAGAGGACCTTCAGGAGTCTGTGACGCTTGATTGTCGTCTCGTCTTCCTCTTCTTCCTCTTCCTCTTCACCGTCTTCCGGCTTCTCCTTGACTATAGGTTCGCCGTTTTCATCGACTTCTTCTTCCTCATCATCCTCTTCTTCCTTCTTCTTACCAAGTGCCTTGATGAGAAGGATGAGTGCTGTGATCACTGAGCCTATGGTTGCGATCAAGTTGATGAGAGCCCATGCGCTGTCATTGACCAATGGCGGATTATCAGGATCGATGGTCTCTATGGTTTCTGTCGTTACAGTTCCCGGAGTGTTCGGATCATCAGGATCCTCGTTGCTGTTGTTTACTACAGCTACGTTTGTAACGCTTCCGTTAGCTGCATCGTCTTCCGTTACGGTGTAGGTCGCCGTGAAGGTCCTGCTTGCACCCGGTGCCAGGACTCCTATGGTCCATGTATCGCCGGTCAGTTCATCTACTACGATCACGTCTGCTGCATCGCCGTTTCCATCGTTGGTGACTGTGATGCTGTAGCTGATGACTTCGCCAGGCTGATAACCTGCGTCATCCTTTGGCGTGGAGACTACTGTCTTGTAGGCCGTTACATGCGGACTCGGTTGTCTTGGAGGTACCGGCGGTACGTAAGGCGGTGTGATGGTCAGCGTTCCGTCAAGTACTACGAATACCACGTTGCTGTAGATCTTGCTCAGATTCTCGAAGTCTGCAGCTGTAATATTCATGTTGTAGGTACCTATGTTGATGGCTGAAACAGTGTCATTACCTGTGAACCTGAAGTCTTCTTCTGTGTACTTTACGCTGTACTCTTCATCTCCGGTAATAGTTACAAGATCATATCCTGTTACTGTCTTCTGAGTTCCGTCGTATACGTATGTACCGCTGTGTTCTCTTACGGTCACCACGATCCTTGCATCGACCGGTACTGTAGGTTCTGGATCTTCGCCAGGTACTACCGGTACGTCAGGTACATCCGGATCTGGGCTCTTGCCCTCACCAGTAGCTACATTGAGTACGCTTCCGGCTATTACGTCTTCTGCGGTCACTGTATAGCTTGTTGTAAAGACCTTCTCTTCACCCGGTTTCAGACTTGTGATAGTCCACTCTTCTTCAGTGAGCTCATCCGTTACTGTGATGTCTGTAATGGTGAGGTTACCGTCATTCTTGACCGTGATCTGATATTCGATGACTTCGTCAAGAGTGTAACCATCCTCGTTTGCAGGTGTTGAAGTGGTGATCTTTTCGATGGTTATATGTCCGTTCGGCTTATCTGTCGGTTCAGGATCTTCGCCGGGTACTACCGGTACGTCAGGTACATCCGGATCTGGGCTCTTGCCCTCAGCGGTAGCTACATTGACTACCTCTCCTGCGAGAATGTCTTCCTCTGTTACCGTGTAACTTGTCTCAAACTCTTTGCTTTCGCCAGGTTTCAGACTTGCGATCTGCCATTCTTCTTCTGTCAATTCATCTGTTACGGTGATGTCTGTAATGGTCAGGTTACCGTCGTTCTTGACAGTGATCTTGTAGGTGATCTCCTCTCCGAGTACATAGGTCTCACCATTTGCAGGCTCATTTGTTGTCACCTTTTCGATGGTCAGATGTCCGTCCTGAGACGTTGTAACTGTTACATCATCAGATGCTGTTACATCGCTTCCCTTTGGATCTTTACCTGTAGCAGTAAGCTTGTTGTCTACCTTACCGGCATCCATATCATCCTGAGTTACTGTGTACTCGTAGGTGATGGTCTTTGTGGCTGCAGGTGCCAGGTCAAATGCCTCCTCATTCAGAGTTACCAGAGTATCCTCGAGAGTGATTCCTGTTACCGTTACGTTACCACTGTTGGTGATCACTACTGTGTATGTGATCTTATCTCCGACCTCGACTTCGCCTTCAGGTTCTGCTGTCTTATCAACTATGAGCTTAGGATCTGCTGCCACTGTAGTGACTGTAGCATCATCACTTGCAGTTACTTCATTGTTCTTAGGATCAGTTCCTGTTGCGGTTGCAGTGTTATCGATCTTTCCTGCATCGACATCAGCCTGAGTTACTGTGTACTCGTAGGTGATGGTCTTTGTAGCTTCCGGAGCAAGATCGAAGGCTGCCTCGCTTAAGGTTACCAGCGTATCTTCAAGTTCTATTCCGGTGATCGTTACATTGCCGCTGTTGGTTACGACTACGGTGTAGGTTACCTTGTCGCCGACCTTTACTCCGTTTGTTGGGCTTGCAGTCTTTTCAACTGTCAGTGCAGGAGTTGCTGTGACTGTTGTAACTGTTGCATCGTTGCTTGCAGTCACTTCATTGTTCTTAGGATCAGTTCCTGTAGCAGTTGCTGTGTTGTCGATCTTTCCTGCATCCACATCAGCCTGAGTTACTGTGTAATCATAAGTGATGGTCTTTGTGCCTGCAGGTGCAAGATCGAAGGCTGCCTCATTTAAGGTTACCAGGCTATCCTCAAGTTCTATGCCGGTGATCGTTACATTGCCGCTGTTGGTTACGACTACTGTGTATGTAACTGTATCGCCGACCTTGACATCGCTTGTCGGATCAGCTGTCTTCTCAACTGTCAGTTCAGCTGCTGCTTCTACTGTTGTTACAGTAGCATCATCAGATGCTGTGACATCGCTTCCCTTAGGATCCTTGCCTGTAGCAGTTGCTGTGTTGTCGATCTTTCCTGCATCCACATCAGCCTGAGTTACTGTGTACTCATAAATGATGGTCTTTGTGCCTGCAGGTGCAAGATCGAAGGCTGCCTCATTTAAGGTTACCAGGCTATCCTCAAGTTCTATGCCGGTGACTGTTACATTGCCGCTGTTGGTTACGATTACGGTGTAAATTACCTTGTCGCCTACCTTGACATCGCTTGTCGGATCAGCTGTCTTCTCAACTGTCAGTTCAGCTGCTGCTTCTACTGTTGTTACGGTAGCATCATCAGATGCTGTGACATCGCTTCCCTTAGGATCCTTGCCTGTAGCAGTTGCTGTGTTATCGATCTTTCCAGCATCGACATCAGCCTGAGTTACTGTGTACTCGTAGGTGATGGTCTTTGTAACTTGTGGAGCAAGATCGAAGGCTGCCTCGCTTAAGGTTACCAGCGTATCTTCAAGTTCTATTCCGGTGATCGTTACATTGCCGCTGTTGGTTACGACTACTGTGTATGTAACTGTATCGCCGACCTTGACATCGCTTGTCGGATCAGCTG
>JAZQCD010000010.1:0-80350 GCA_045546135.1 Anaerovoracaceae bacterium | reverse complement strand
CCCAGACTGTTCGCATTGCCATGCCAATATCCCTGTTCATTACAGATCGCATAAGGAAACCCGTAAACGCCTTTTCTTATCTTTAGAATCGTCTTTTCAGCCATTTTTACCCCTTTGATTTTGACCATTAGTTATGACCATCTCGGACGCCTTGATTTTACCGCATCCTCCTACCTCCGTCAATACTTTTGAGTTTTGACTATAACAGCTATATTAAAATAGGGCACTAACTGCCCCATAGCATCGCAATTAAGCGATGCTTAATTTAAATCTAAAAGAAACCTTACCATCTATTTCCAGTGTACCTTTGCCCCGGTCAGTTTCTCCTTGAGGAAAGCCTTAAGCTCCTCCAAGGATCCACCTTCGATTTTTCTCTTGTCCAGAACCTCCATCATGTTTAATTTCCTGCGCAGCACTATGGCATGGGGCGTTTCGTATGCTGCGACGATCTGATCGTAATCCGTATCTATACACTCTCCCATGCTTCCTCCGTCGACGCTGAAACTCTTGTCTCCGAAGCAGCGAACGGCCTTGAGCGAAGCGGTATCACCGAAGAGCATTTCCATACGCTTCATGTATTTGCGCGCAGCAGATTTCGGGAAAGTAAGCATCCTCACGACCATGAAAACGGCTCCGACCAGACATACCGCCGTGAGGACTACGTACACCCATGCGGCCGGCCAGCCGATGCGTACGGTGAGAATAGCTTTATCCAGACAATAACCAAACATCGCCAGATAGACGAGTATGAGGACGATGTACAATGCCATACGCCAGGAGCGGAAAATCGTTGCCCGGAACCCCTCGGTCAGAAGCTCTTCGCTGGGCACAGTTTCTACACGGAATATATATTCTTCGTTGTTTTCTTTCATTTTGTTTTCCTCATATTACTGACACTATACTTATGGCTCAGACAAACCAATGGTACATTACATACATCCTCGGAATAGATATTTTAATAGATTATATCTCTCCGTTTAAACAAATTAAAGAAAAAATAAAAATGGCCTGCGAAGCTCCTAAAGGGGTGGCATCCAGGCCCGGCTGGGTCTGTCTAACAGTTGCACCAGCAAACACACGTCTTTCTTATAGCATAAATAGCTGTAATAGTCAAATCGGATGGTATCTCAATAATCATATATCGCTTTTGATTTCATAAGATTCAATGCGTCTCCATTCATAAAGAAGATCGCTTCCTGAGACTCATGTACTATCAGCTGAGTAAGAGTATTATAATCTTCACTTGGATGTTTCCAGACAAAGGTTGAATTATCACCTTCGTATTTGATCACTTCTGCTATTGCCATATGTCTTTCCTCGCAAAATAAAAGGCAGATCTAAGGCCCATGCACCCAAATCTGCTGATGGTAATTTCTGTCTACCCCCCCCCGATTGCCATTACATTTTTAGATCGGAGAGGCTAGGTAAATATGTACTTTTATGCAAGAAAAGTATACCATATACCTTTATATCTCTTCAATTATAAAATATAGCACTCAAAATATGACTGTGCGCTATTTTTTTTCAAATCGCTCCAAAAACTCTGCCGGAGTAAGTATTTCCAGTTTTTCGATATCGAGATCAGAAAAGTCCTTATCACCTGTCACTAATACATCAACCTCCCCTATAATCGCAGAGTATATAACCGGAACGTCTTTTACATCTCTAATTGAAACCGCTTTAGCTGGAATATTTTCCGGAGTATAGACAAGCTCGTAACTTGCCTTTGCCAAGAAATCGTCAACCACATATGCTTTTTGCGGGATCTTGCTTCTTATAACGTCCTTAAACTCGTCTATAACATAAGTAGCTAATACCAGTTCATGTTTCATGGAAATGATCTCTATCAGTCTGTTGAGCTTATTACTTTAAAATAGTAACGCAGAGACAAGTACGTTTGTATCGAGCATTACCCTCATGCTTTTTGTTGTCTCTCTTTCCTAAAGTTTTTAATCATCTCGACAACATCTTCCTCGTTTTCTAATCCAAGTTCTGTTGCCAGACCTTTAAGTTCCGACTGTGCTTCTTTTAGCGCAAGCATCGTGGAATTAACGATATACACCCTGTCGTTGTCTTCAAGAAATACTACCTTTCCGCCCTCTTGGAATCCATATTTTTTTCGAATATCAGCCGGAATTGTTATCTGTCCTTTGGAAGTAACTTTCGCAAGTTCCATAATTATCCCTCCATTGTAATGTGTTCCTTACTTTCCTTACCGTTTTATCCTGTGTTGTAACAATAGTCAACTACTAAAAAAGACAAGGCTATAGCTTCCCTGTCCTAAATTAAAGTAAGGTTTAAATTGATATTTTTCTCATTATGATTGTACCGCAATAATTTGCAGAATCAAGGTTTTGTCGAAAGAAATTTACCACTTCTTCAACTACTTTCATGTTGTCATGATTGAGGTCTGTAGCAAACATTATCTGTTGTCTGCAGACTGAAATGTCTTTGTATTCCAGATCCTTTTGCTTTTCGCTTTATAATCCTTAGGATCATTTACACTCTTCATTTCTTTTCTTGCTCCTTTATATCTCTCTACATCACCAGCGTTGACAGCATTCCGAAAAGACCGAAAGCCAGTCCTGCCCTCACCTGAGGGTCAGGGGAGATCTCTTCATCCTGAGACAGTCTCGTAATGATATCCATTATGGTGTATTCTTCGTTGTTTTCCATTTTGATCCTCCTTATCTGCGTCCGTATTCGTTTGCAAACTGATAAACTGCTCTGAAGGTCTCCGGATCGACATCCTTGCCTCCGGTAAGGGCTTTGTTGTGCTAGAATATGAATCCGCCGCCGGGGGCGAATGTGTCTATACAGCGTTTTGCATAATCGATGCAGCCCTGGGAGTCTCCGTCCTTCATCATTTCCACCGTTGCTCCTGCACAGATGGTGTGGTGATGACCGAAGATCTTGTACATCTCAAAGGCATCATCAAGATCAGGCTGGATGAATAATGAACCCTTCGGTAGATCCAGATACTGATCGGCGGTTCTCAATAGACTTCCCTCCATAAAGATCTGTACATGACCTCCCGCCTCGATATATGGACCCATCTGCTTCTTGAAATAGTCGAGGTAATATGGACCAAACTGTTTTGGTGAGAGGAAGCATTCTGCATTGAGAATATTAAGTCCAAAGCAAACTATATGACCCTCATAGCTCTTGCGTATCTTTTCGGCATCAGTCTCATAGCCTCCGCCTATTGCATGATCTTCCGCTATTACGTCACAGGCAACTTTGACGGCCTCGGGTCTTCTGCGAAGATCGATCATGGATTCTTTTATGCCTCTGTAAGAATCCATAACGCTTGAAAAGGGTCCCATCCAGTACGGAACACCGGCAGCTGCGAAATCCGTAGTGTTCATCACGATAGGTATGCCTTTTTCTATGAGTTTCTGTGTGCCCATACCGGCAAATGCAAAGAAGTTCTGCATTGCAGGCAAAGCTTTCTTGAACAGATCGTAAGCTTCTTCCATAGGTCCGTTCAAAACAGGAATATTCTTTTTGTAGATCAGAGCTTTATACTTCTCCAGAGCATTCAGTCCATCTGCCTGGATATCATCATAGAATTCAGGACCGAAATATTCTTCTCCTGACTGTCTGTGCAGGATCGCAACTTCGTCACCGCCTAAATAGTACTTTGTTATTTCGAGTGCCTGAAACAGACGAAGCGGCATCTCATTCATTCCGAAGGTAGATATGTTTACTTCAACATCATCGTAGACCTTTGTATAGGCCATCATGTTGGCTACCGGATCATCCAAAACATCATTCAGTTTCACCCCTGCATAACCTATGGGCCAGGTAGTAGTTTGAATACCCACAGGGATCTTCTTTGTTTCTTTGAAATCTAAAGTATCACGAATGAGCTTTAGATTTTCTTCCATCTTTTCATTGACTGCTTTCATTGGTTCTCCTTTCTTTGCATTATATCGATAAAACTCTATATAAATTGTAGTATGCTGCAGTAAAAAGAGTCCAATGCCAATAATCCATGAGTTCATACGTGATGCGTATGAACTCGCTTTATATATGTTAACTGTTGAAGAGTAGAAAAAGTATCGTAGAGCTCGTCTAGACTTTCCATAGGAAAAACAAATCCGAACGCAGTTTTGAAAAAACCGGGTTCGGATAAGCTCTTCTTGGTAGGGATATACATCCTCATATGCTAAGGAGAACATTTGGTACCAGCTTATATAATGCCACCGGAGATGTCCTGCTGGTAGCCGACGCACTGGGTCATGACGATATTAATACCACGAAGAAGCATTACACGGCCGTTGAGGATGAACACCGAAAAAAGGTTAAAGACTTTCATTTTTGAAAAAGAGAGGATAAAAAATCTTGTAAGTAAAAAAATTTTTAAATATATTATACCTTTTGAATTTTGAAGATTTTTTTTTCAGATTTTGCGATCTCCATAATCCGCTGCATGATAGCATCATTATACTCATCCGGCTCATATCCATTTTACTCCTTTACAGTTGCTCCAAAAACATCCAGGACATTTTCCCGGGTTCCTGATGCAGCCTTAACTTAAAAAACCGACTATACTTACAAATTCAGAAAAGTTGGTATATCCACTATCTTTGGTTTTTTAACTTCACACCCGCTCATTTTTCGCCTATAACTATGAATCTGTCGCTTTCCGACAAGGTTATGGTCTCGCTACCTCCCACTGCCTTGAACGGATCGTCTGCTCGGCGCAACCCCATGAGTATATATCCGTAGGAGTACATTATTCGCCTTAATTCGCTTCCTGACAGAGTCATTTCTTCTATATCGAAATCTGACAAGGGCTTAAGATAGATCTCTGATCCTTCCTCATCAAGGATATCGTTGAAGATACCGACTCTTCGCATATCCTCGGTGATCTGGGCAAGCATCATCGATGAAAGGTCTGTAGCAACGACGAAGTCCTCACTACCTTCGGATTGAATGAGTTTTCTGTTGTTTTCGCTCCTGATCTCAGCAGTGACCGTAAACTTTAGATCGTACTTTTTCCTTATATCCCTTATCCTTATTATGCGAAGCATGGTCTCGGTATCCGCATCTTCTTCCTTCTTCTTTCTGTCGGAAAGGATTATGATATGATCTGCATTTCTGATCATGCTTGTCAGAACATATTCGTAGTCGGTGTTTCGGTAGTCAGCAGTGATCTCCGATGAGAACTCCTCATCAGAGGGTATACACGCTTCTTTTTCCGAAGGAGTAAGACCGATGAGTTTGATCTTTTCTACGTTGTCAGGAAGTTCTCTTATGATCGTCGCAGCAGCTGTATTCACGCCGAATATAACGAGCTCAGGGATTGATTCCAAAGGCTTCGCCGTCTTTAGCTCCGGCATTGTAGCAGCTGCGGGTTCGGCAAAGGAAACGCTTCCCGGCCCTTCTTCGAATACCACCAAAAGATCATCCTTTTGCAAAAGCGTATCCGGAGCAGGATTCAGTAAAACGTCTCCGTTTCTGTAGATACCGGTTACAGTTCCGTTTGAAGCGGCCAGAACCGCCGCCCCGAATACAAGGCCTTCAAGAGGCGCTGCATCTTCGAAATAGAACTCGCAGTTATCGAAATCTATGATATCCATAAAGGCTTCATAAATACCGGTCTGTGTCGCAGCATGAGCCATGATCCTTGCCACCACGTCGCCTGAATGAAGCATGGCGATCCCTTTGGCCCTTAAGGTTGTTTTCGGGAAAATAGTGATATTGGAATCTACGGCAGCGACTATCCTTGGACGTTTCTCAGAATTCATGAGAATTATCTCAACTGCAAGCATAGTCTTGACCGTGCGTCCCCTGTCTCTTGTGTTGATTACCAGCACCGAGCAATCGGGTATGGCGCAGCACATGAGAGAATTGGGTACTGTAGGATCCCCTTTTATTACAGTGATGCGAACGTTTTTAGGGATCTTCACATTTTTCCTGATAGCCTGTTCCATCTCTTCGCGGTCCATATTTTCAACGACTACGATGGTCATTTTTTCATTTTCCGCAGCAGCTATCATTTCCGAAAGCAAGGCATATTCACCCATCCTGAATCCTAAAATGACTTTATGTCCTGTTTCGATTATCTCGGGATTCTCCTTTTGAAGAGCAATGATCTTCCCCCTCATGGAACTGGAGAAAATACCTACAAGCATTCCTGTAAAGAGCATTCCCGTAAGTCCCAGCATCGTGTATAGGACTATATAGAGAAATGAACCTGAATTGGATGCCGGAAAGGATGAAGACATTGCTGACCTCAGGTTGTCCCAAAAAACAGCAATTATACTCTTCCCATCTGCATGAAGATCAAAAGCTACCACCAATGCAGTGACTATGACTACCACAGACAGAACGGTAATGAGCAGCAGCTTTATCATGCTTGCCGTTCCCTTGGACATCTTTTCGTCCAGCCAATAGCGAAATCTCTTTTTTAAACTGACTTTTTTCATATTTGTTCCCTTTTCTTCTTAAAGCATGGAAGACCCACAGCTACGGCTCCGTCTGCCAGCTCTACTTAAGCGGAGGCAGGCTGTGTATGTCGTAGTTATCGTAATATATTTCAAAAGCTGTTTCCACATCTCCAAAGAGCTCTATCAAAGCGCCTGCCTGGAACATTGAAGAAAGCTGGCCAGAAGGTGCCTTCCATGCTGCATTGGAAATGACATCAAGCTTTTCATTTCCGGCGACATTGGCTCTCAGTATGGATTCTGCCTTGAACAAAAGCTCTCCTGTGGCAATGTGATAGTCACTGGAGATTAGGGCAAGTTTCTTTACTGACGGGTAGCGCGATGTAAGTATGTCATAAGTAAAAATGGCATTCTGAGCAGTAGTTATGGAATTGTCTTCTATTATGACCCTTTTCTCCTCTATACCTTGCTCCACGAGCCATTTGGCCATTTCACCGGCTTCTGTTGCACTGCTGTTTTCTGCTGCAGTGCCGCCCCCTGTACAAACTATATATGCATTAGGATACTTTTTTGCGCTGCTCAAAGCCACATTGAGACGCTCAACAAGCTCTGGTTTCATAGACCCGTCAGGCTCAAGCTGAAAACCAAGGACCACTAGGCAAAGCTCATCCGTACCAGGAAGTCCGTCCGGAAGGACATCATAATTTAGCTGCTTTCCAAGGTCATCCGACATCCATATATCCATGATCTTGGCCCAGCGCGTTCCCGCACTTTTATCTGCTTCAGATAGTTCCTCGAGCAGAGATCCGATTTTATCCTTTGCCTCCATGCCGTAGCTGCCGTAATCAACGGCCATTTCCTCAACGATCTTTTCCAAGGATTTGGGATCGTCATTTTGCTTTCCTTGATCTCTGCTGCATCCTGCAAGGGATAAAATCAAGCCAGAGGATACGATCAACACAGCGATCAGTCCGGAATAATTTTTTATTATTGATTTCTTCATTTGATCCTTTCCTTTACCGCGAGTTCCAAAAAAGTCATATCACTGTCCCAGTATGGTAACAGTTACATTGTCAGGTGCTTCAAAACTGAAACTTTCAACTCCTGTGTAGGGATCAGCTTCTATGGGTCCTGCCTTTATACCGTTTTCTTCAAGGCGCTTTTTTACCTTTTCAGGTTTTGTCACAGAGATGGCCAAATATTGTTTCTGCAGATCTTCTTGCTTGTTAGAGCATCTTATCTCGACTTGAGAACTGCCAAGCTGCAAGAGAAATGATGTTCCGGGATCTTCTTCCGGGACAAGCTGACGCAAGATTCTGAATCCAAGCTTCATGACATAGAAATCCCATATTTGGGATTCGTCTGTTGCAAGAAGCACCGTCCTTGACATTTCTACGCTTCTTGCAAAGGGAATATATAGAGAAATGCCTTTGCCCCAGGGATACTTTTTTCTTCGATCTTAAGTATATCCTCAACCACAACGGTTTGTTCTTCACCATCGGTGTCAGTATATCGGAACCTGAGGGGTTTTGGTTCTCCGTGGCGGTTGACATATAGTATTACCTCAATTGGTTTTGCAACTAATTGCATATAAGTCCTCCTCCACAAACCGTAATTTAACGAGTTTTTCCCTTTGCTAATTTGGCGGCATAGAAGAGATCCATGTCGCCACGTCCGCTGTCCAGAGCTGCCGCCAAAACCCTGCAGAATCCCGCTTCATCGAATTCCTTATCGTAATCTTTTCCGTAATTCGTTTTAACTGTTTCCCCTGCCAAAAATGCTTTCACAAGCTGTTCCGGATTGTAGGCATTATGCAGAGTACAGACAAGTTCTTTCCCTCTGTATAAGTACAAACATGGCTCATACGGATGAGAATACAATTGATATGTTTCATTCTTATAAGTGTATGTCACGACCTCTGAATTCAGATTCAGCATTCCTAAATCTTTTCCCATGAATCGTCTCCTTATCAAATCCAGGTTTGTCTCTATGATACTGTTCTTCTTCTCTTCTCTCTAGCGAGAGTCGATACTGAAATGCCTGTTATCTTTGCAACTTGATTATAACTGTTATTATTAAGGAGTTCCATAGCATGATCGGTAAATATACTGGTATACTTGAATCTGTGAAGTCCCGTAGACAGTACTGCGCAATGCTGCCAGAGGAGCTATGTTTCTCGATTTTCGAATATATTTTATTGTTTTACGATAAATATTTATTGACAAAATCCTTTTAATGCTCTATGATGGCACTAAAGATAAGTCAACTATGCCGATCCAAGATCAAGGACACGATCAAAAAAGACCTGTCTTAAAGATCGGTTTAAAAAAGGAGTTAACGATGGAACAAAAAGCTTTATCAAGATGGCTAAAGGTCATAGTTGTGGGAGTCGGAGTTTGCGGTATTATAGGCCTTGCTCTCATTATCCCTTCGATAGGAAAGAGCATCATCGAAGCAAACCCTGAGTATGCTTCCTGGTATATGCCATGGCTCATATTCGCGTGCATATTCTCAGTACCCTGCTTTGCAGCTCTTTTCTTTGGATGGAAGATAGCAGGAAATATAGGAAATAACAGATCTTTTTCCTATGACAACGCAAGATATCTCAAATGGATATCCTGGCTTGCAGGAGGAGATTCAGCATTCTTCTTCCTCGGAAACATAGCACTTTGGTTTATGAACATGAACCACCCCGGCATAGTAATAGGGTCACTCATCATCACTTTCATCGGAGTCGCAATAACCGTTGCAGCGGCAGCCCTTTCTCACCTTGTAAAGAAAGCAGCTGCTCTCCAGGAAGAAAGCGATCTGACCATATAAGGAGGGAGTCATGGAAGGCGATATCATATTCAACATCGACGTCATGCTCGCAAAAAGAAAGATGAGCGTAACTGAACTTGCAGACAAGGTAGGAATAACCCTTGCAAATATGTCCATATTAAAAACAGGAAAAGCAAAAGCTATAAAAGTGTCGACCCTTGCTAAGCTTTGCGAAGCTCTTGATTGCCAGCCGGGCGACATACTCGAATACAAAAAGGAAGCTTAAAAAAATGGCAACTGATACATCAAAAACAGAGCAGTCGTTCAGCATGCCCTATGAAGGGGGTCTCCCGCAGGCTTCTATCCAAAAGCCCTTTGCTGCAGAAGAAAAAGAGATTTGCTTTGCACTTCTTAGTTTCATCATCGGATGGCTGTATATACAAGGGACGATCAACGAAAACATCGAAGTAAGGCCGTACTTCATTATGGCCTTAGCGCTGACTTTAACGATCTTTGCTGAGATCATGTATATGGAAAAAAAGAGGACATTTGAAAGCGTGATGCTTCTTTTATGCTTTCTTTGCTGCTCATTTTCTTTATCACTTCACCAGATCCTCGGAAGGATACATATATTCCCCTATCCCTATACCTATGACGGCATATGGGGAGAAGGACAGGTATTCTTCTTCGTCCACATCTTCTTTGTATGGTATGTGATGTCAAGGAGCGGAAAACTCCTTGAAGGAGAGACCGGCCACCTGCTGCCTGCAGACGCAATAAATGGCTTTGCAGTCATCCCCATCATGAACATATTCCTAAGGATCCGCACTCTCATATTCGGGATCAAAAGCATCAGTTCAAAAAAGGATGAACAGGAAAAGAAGAGCTTCCCGTGGATCAGCGTAGCTGCAGTACTGGCAAGCGCAGTAGTGCTCATAATGGCTGTATCCTTGCTGATGCAGGCTGATGAGACCTTTGACAGGATATTCAGCAGGATGAAGGATATCTTCGATATAAGATTCGACGAAATATTCTGGTTCAAGCTTTTCTTAAGCATACCCGTAGGAGGATGGCTCTTTTCTCTTGTCTCGGGGGCATACAGATATGAAGATGAAAAGAAAGATAAAAGCAGGCAAGGTATACTCAGCTTCCTTGAGACCATAAAAAAGGTAGCGCCAAGCCTTTGGACCACAGTCATAGCAGTCTTTTCGGTCTTCTATATAATATTCTTCGTGATACAGGGCAATTACCTCTTTGGCGCTTTCCTTGGAAAGATCCCTGCAGGATATATAGTGTCTCACTACGCAAGGAAGGGTTTCTTTGAGCTTTGCAAGGTCACTGCGCTCAATTTCTTCCTCCTTTGGATGGCAACAAGGACGGCAAATGAAGAGATCAAGGGATCAAAAGGATTTAAAATCAGCACTGTAGTATTCCTTGCAGAAAGCATGCTCTTTGCAGTCATAGCCATATCAAAGCTTGCCCTTTACATCTCAAGCTACGGCATAACGCCCTTAAGGCTTCAGAGCAGCTGGTTTGCTGCAGTACTTTTTGCAGCCTGCGCACTTTGGATGTATTCAATACTTACAGGAAAGAAAGTATTCAAATACTGGATGTACTTTGGAGCAATAAGTCTTGCAATAATGTGCATATTCTAAAAAGATAATACCCTAAAAAAGATAAGGCCTGAACCTTATCTTTTTTGTGTCTAGAACTTGCTATATTACATGATTACAGCGCGTAGGCTATGAGAAGCCTAAGCGTATTCTCTGCTCCGTCTCTGTGGCTCCTTTCGTAGCCGTGAGATGCATATACCCCTGCTCCTATGAGTCCGTGCCTTAGGTCGTTTCCTGACCTTAAAGTCGCTTCAACATCGCTTCCGTAGAACGGATAAATATCTACTGCATAATCTGCACCGCTCTTTTTTGCAGCTTCTATGAGTCCCTTTACGACCGGATAGCTGTAAGGGCCTCCGCTGTCCTTTGCGCATATGGAGACCTGCTTTTCAGTGCACTGAAGGCCCTCTCCTACGCATCCCATATCGACTGATATGGCTTCAGTGCATCCGGAAGGAACATTTCCCGATCCTCCGTGACCTACCTCTTCATATACGGTCACATGACCGTAAAGAGCTCTCTTTGGAACTATATTTTTGTCCTTAATATATTTGGCAAGTCCGAGGAGTATGCCCACGCTCAGTTTGTCATCTAAAAATCTGGACTTTATATATCCTGTCTTTGTGACCTTAACATTAGGATCGAAGCATACGAAATCTCCCACTGAGATGCCGAGCTTTTCTGTATCCTTTTTCTCTTTGACATCCTCATCGAGGACAACTTCGCAGGTATCCCAGCTCCTCTTTGTATCATTATATTCGCCGTTGACGTGAGTCGATGCATTGCAAAGCTGGAAGGTCCCCTCATATATGCCGTCGAACTTGGTCACTACTCTTACGTTTTCTGTCTCAGCATTGTTTGGATTCATGCCGCCAAGGTTTGTAAGGCGAAGCCTTCCGTTTCCTTTGATCTCAGCGACCATACCCCCAAGAGTATCTGCATGAGCCTCGAGCAAAAGCCCTTTTTCCTTATTTTCTCCGCCAAGGTCTACTATGACTCCGCCCTTGTTAGTAAAACAGGTCTTAAAACCAAGGCCCGCGAATTCCTTTTTGACCCAGGCAGCAGCTTCATCCGTATATCCTGTTGGCGAGTCGATGGAAAGAAGCTCTGTAGTCTCCTTTACGATGAAGTCCGTATATTTTTTAAGATTTTCTTTTTTCATGATCTTTTTCCTTTCCTTAAAGCCACTTTTTCTTCTTGAAATATATGATACATGCAACTGCTATGCCAAGGCTTAAGAGCATTACCAAAGGATAGCTCCATTTGAATTCAAGCTCCGGCATATGCTTAAAGTTCATCCCGTACCATCCTGTAAGAAGTGTAAGGGGCATGAATATGGTAGATACGACAGTAAGAAGAGTCATGACTCTGTTCTGCTTTACGTCTATCCTTGTCTGTATCAGGTCCCTAAGTTGCACGGAATAGTCCCTGTGATTTGAGACCATTTCTCTAAGTCTTTCAACACGCACCATGAACATGTGAAAATATCTGAGCTCGTTTTCTCCGAAGAAATCATTCTCGTTTTCGTAAAGTTCCTGGCCAAGATCAAGGAGGCGGCTGTAGTAAAGGTCCATGTCGAGAAGGTCTCCCCTTATCTTGTTGAGCCTTGAAAGGACAGGTTCTGCTTCCCCTTCTAGGATCTCCTTTTCCATATTTTCGAGCATGAGCTCCACGTTTTCGAGCCTTATCTGATCCTTTGAAATGATCTGCTCAAGGAAGTCGTAAAGGAAGCGCTCAAGGCCCGGCATCTTCCATCTCCTGGTCTCAGCTACAGCTCTTACTGTGTCAAGAGCAAGGCCCTGGTCGTCTATGAAGACTATGCCCTTTTCGTCAAGAGCAAAATAGAATTTGCCGGAGATATAGTCGTCAAAGCCCATATCGGGAATCGATATGCATCCCGTAAGAGAATCGTAGTTTACGACGGCCCTTGTCTGATATATGGCTTCGAACTCTAAGTCTATGCCCATGGAAAAAAGATCTTTATCTTTTTTCCATTTTTCAGATGTCACAACTGCTGCATATGGAACTCCGGACGAAAGGATATCCTCTTCACTGCATTCTTCGAGAGTTTCTTTTATTAAATAGTATGTTGCGTCTTTCATATCCTAATCACTGTAGAAGAATTGTCATTTGCATCGATGAGGTCCTGGATCAATCCCATAATACCTCTTTTTTTCTGTAATAACCGACTATCATATTATACAGTCAAACAAGGCTTTTTCAAAATGATATATAAGAAAAAAAGAACGGAGTTTTGTTCCGTTCTTTTTGAATTTAGTTCTTTGAGCTTTAGCTACTTTTTGCTCTTTTCCTTAGATCTCTTGTCGTTGATTATGTTCATGTGCTCTTCTGTGATGAGCTCAACGCCGTTTTCTCTTGCCCACTCCACGCAGCCTTTAAGTGCTGTAGGAAGGAAGATCCTAGGTACATTGAGGAGCTTTGAAAGTGCTTCATCTGTAAACTTGATCTTGTCGTCGATCCTGTCAGCTGCATATCTGACGGAAGAGAGGTCTGTCTTTCTTACAGGAAGGAGTTCTGCTCTCATTCTCTTCTTTCTGTGGAACCAGAAGTTCTTGCTGTCTCTGTAGCCGTAGTCTACAGGAAGGGGCGGGAAGTCGGATGCCTTTACACCGTTTATGATAGCATCGCTGTACTTTTTCTTCATCAGGATCCTGTCAACTTTAAGGATGAAGTGAGCTCCGAACTGGGATGTGATGCCGTTGAAATCGTGATAAGGCGGTTCATATCCGTTGAGCTGTCCGGGCTGATCGTTTTCTGCGTGGTCAAGTTCTCTTACCCAGGTGCACTCGATGACTTCGATGGCGTCGGAAAGGACCATAGGTCTTTTCTCTCCTGTTTCTTCTTCGATCTGGCTCTTTTCAAGTCTGAAGTTGCAATTCTTCATCTTCTCTTCAGGCGTATCTCCGGGCCAGCTGAGTTTGACAGCTTCTTTGAAGGTCTTTGGATCGTCATCTATGAAGTTTATAGCGCACTTGCCGTTCTTAAGAAGGTGCTGCGCTGTATTGGAAGAGTTCCTGCAGGACAGGAGCATTGCATAGAAATCCTTGCCTGCTACATAATATGGCTGGACCAAAGAATACGGTCCAAGTGATGTGGATCCGTCGTCACACAGAGTGCTTATGACTACTGTGGGCATTGGGAAAAACAGTGATGTCTGGTAGAAGTTATCTACTACTCTCAAATTTTCAAAACTGCTCATTTTGACTCCTTTTCATACTATTTCGGTTAGATGTATCATATTTTATCATTGATGAAGCGTAATCTCAACCGCTTTGAAGCAAACTGAAAAAAGGACGGGATCCCGTCCTTTCTTGGTTAATTTAATCACCGATATGTTTCTTGACCATGTCCTGGAATTCTTTCATGAATTCGCTCATATCCTTATTCATGTCCGTGATGTCGATCGTATAGTTTCCATCGGTACCATAGAAATCGATACCATTGAACATCTCCTCGAGCTGGCTTTGGTCAAAGCTTTCGTACATCTCCCGGAGCTTACTTGGATCAAAGTTTTCGAAAAGTTCATCAAACTTCTCCATATCGATGTCTCCGCCCTCGTTCCAAATTTCATTAAAGAGCTCGAGATACTTTTTGTACTCCTCAGGAGTGTCTAATTCTTCGGTCTGCTGTTTCATTTGCTCAAGGACCTGTTCGTAGAGGTTATGGACCATTTCCTTCATCTCTTCAGAATCACTTGTGTCTATCTCCTCGAGACCTTCGACGATATCCCAAAGCTCATCTACGGAAAGGTCTTCTTGCCCAAGCTCATTTATGAGCTCCTCCATCTTTTCTACAGCCTGTCCGCGCTTTCTCATCCTTGACATGTTCACAAAGATCAAGGAAGTGACAGCTATGACTACCATCATGATGAGAGCGATCACCAGGAATACCACGCCTCTTGGATTTTTTCTTTTTTTCTGCGTTGATACAGGCGTATCGAAAACAGAACTTGTAAAACCGGAGGAACTCGTTTCCTTTCCTTTGCTCTCAAAACCCGCTTTCGAAGCAGCATCATAAAACTTGCCCTCAGATTTTTTGATTCGCACGCCGCACTCCGGGCAGATCTCGCTGTCTGAAGGAATATTTTTGTGACAGTTACGGCAGATCATTCATTTCTCCCCCTTTTTTTGTATTATTCATCAGGTCCGGCTATTTTGCCTTCATTCTTTAAGGTAGCATCAGAATTAAGATCGGGTTTCAGCACAGGAAGCTCGAAACCTATTGCCATCTCATAAGGATCGTCGCCTTCAAAGAAGTATTCTAGGACCGATCCGTCCTTTTTGAATTGATCGAGTTCTTCTCTTCCTTCGTCACTAGGTTCTCCGCATATGATGAGGCCAAGGGCAGTATTTTTCAGCTCATCCTTTTTCTTTTCAAGGAGAGTCTCGAAGGTATAGTTATCGGATATGTCTGCAATGAGAAGATCAGGAGCTGAATCCTCAAGAGTCTTAAAAAGTTCTTCTTTTTCGCAGGTCTTTACTCCGAGGAAATGCTTTCTTTTAAGTATGCCAAGAAGCTTTTCGTTCTTAGTGCATACAAGGACCTCTTCAAACAGCTCAGGCGGCCATTTGATGACCTGCGGCATTACTTCCTCTTTTTCAGCAAGCGAAGGAGGCCATATTACTACATCAGGCTTTGGTTCCTCCTTATTTTTAGGAGGCCATATGACTACCTTTGGAAATTCTTTTGCTTCTTCTTTTTCTGAGAGCTGTCCTTCCTTTGCTAAGGAAACCGGAGCATCTTCTTTTGCTGCCGGGATCATTTCCTTTTCTAAAGGCAATACTTCAGGTTTTACTGACCGCACCTGTTTTGCATTCGAAACAGGCTTTTCTTTCTTTTTCTTCGGCTTGATCACAAGAACGATGATGAGAAGGATAGCTGCAACAGTTCCTATGGCTGCAAATACCAAAGGCGACTTGTCCTTCTTTGGTATGCTCCTGCTCATCTTTTCGCCGCATACTTCGCAGGTCTTTGTCTCAAGGCCTTCTCTAAAGAATCCGGCTTCTTGTTCTACGGTCCAAAGGTAAGGATATTTATGTCCCTTTGCAGGAATGGTCTCCTTGAAATCGGCTCCGCATCTCGAGCAGTGACCGTCGTGGTGACCTTCTTCGGTACAGGTCGGTTCGATATCAGTGTATGAAAGATCGTGACCTAAAGCTTCTGTAGTTTCTTCAAAGCTGTACCAGCAGTTATAGCAGGTATAGACTACAAGGCCATTCTCTACGCAGCTGGCTTCTTTGAAAGTCTCAGAATGAAAATCGTGACCGTATGCAGCTTCCTCTATCTGAGTGCGGTAATCACCGTTTACGCAAGTGACCCATCCGTATCCGTTTTCAGTGCAGGTAGGTTCTGTCGTCCATCCTGTAAATACGAGATCTCCTCCGCAGCCCGGGCATTTCCCGTAGGAATTGTCCGAAGACCCAAAGACAAGATCAAAGGGTACAAAGCAAACAAGAAGAGCAATCAACAGTACTGCAACCCTTTTGATCAGAGGACTCTTCATGATAATATTTCTCCTTACCTATATCATTCATGCTGCCATCCATTCAGCCGAAAAAGTGAATGGCCAAGCATATTATTCACAGAAACTATTTTTTATTTTATCATACAATGGTGGTTAATGCTAAAAAATTATCCCCCGCGGCGAGCGGGGGATGGGGAGGTAGTAAATTGGCTTGCCCGTTAAGTAAGCCATTACTATATGCAATAGCTTTTGGCTATTGTAGCGTGGTTATATGTTTGACCATATCCTGTCCAAATGTCTATTTATGGTCCTTTAGATTTAAGATCATCCAAAAACCTAAAATGAATATATATTATTTCATTTTTAAAGTCAAATGCAAAATTGCATTTTTTACAACATCAGAAATATTAAGCTGTTTTTAAAAAAATGCTTTAAAAATCACTTTTTTTTATTGATCATATTATTGACTATTGTCCATTTCGGAACTAAAATCAAGGTATGGAAAAAGGTGATCGCACAAAACTGGCAATTTACAACAAAGCTAAAGAGCTTTTTGCCGAAAAAGGATATAAAGGCACCACCATGAGGGAGGTCACGCAGGCCCTCGATCTGCAGCCATCCTGGATTTCCTATTACTTCAAACAAAAATCAAACATCGCTAACGAGATCATAATAGAGGCCGTAGAGCATATCTACAAACGTATGGACAGCGCTGCAGGAGACATAGAAAACCCTCTCCTTAGAAGATTCGTTCATATGAGACTTCATTACAAGATCATAGTAAAGGATAAGGCCAATGTAAGATTCATCTCGGAGATGGCTTCCATAGATGATTTTGTCAAAGTCACAAGGGAGAGGCTCGAGCTTTCTGTCGCGGAGATAGCAAAGTACTACGGCATAGAGAAGAGCAAGGAAGAGATCGAATTCTACACAGACATGTCCCTCGCCGCCTTCTATATGGTCTGGCAAAGATACTACGAAGGCACCTACTCGGATCTGTCAGAGGACAGCATAAGCCTCGACCCTTCAAAGGTCTTTGCTCTGCTTCTTGGCATCAACTCGGATGCTCTCAATACCCTTGCCGAAAGGTCAAAGGAGATAGCAGACAAGATAGATGTAAGCGACATTCAGCTTCTTAGATAAAAAAGTTCCCTTGATGGGAACTTTTTTATGCCATGATCTATTGCTTTGGTGATCTGTAAACTATCGTGTGGGCGAAATCGCCCATTTTTTTGTGCTGATATATTCAGAACCTGCCTTTTGGAAGAAGGAGCTTAAGGCTCTTTGATGATGGCTGCAAAGAAAGCTTACTGCAGCTTTCATCAAGCTTTTCTCCGTCGATGAATATATCCCATTCTCCTTTTTTAAGAGACACTGTCACATTTTCTTTTTCATCAAGTATCACAGGCTTTGCCGGAGCGCAGATAGGAGTAAGGACAAAAGAAGAACTGCCTGCCTCAAGGACAGGGCCTCCCGCATTTTTGCTGTATGCAGTAGATCCTGTAGGCGTAGAAACTATTAGTCCGTCTCCTTTAAAGGAGAGGAGTTCTTTTTCGCCTGCAGCTGCATATATATCAACAGGTCTTCCGAAATACCTTTTGCCAAAGACTATATCGTTTACTGCAAAGAGCTTTCCTTTGCTTGTGCTCGTTTCAAGGACCAGCCTTTCGCTGACCAAAGAATCATTAAGAACTTTTCCAAAGTCCTCTATATCGCAAAGCTTCAAAGCGCAAAGAAAGCCAAGCATACCCGCATTGATACCGATGATAGGCCTATCGTCTCTCAAAGCTAAAGCAGCAGCCCTAAGAAGCGCTCCGTCTCCTCCTAAAGACACAGCAAGGTCGCAGGAGGAAATATCAGAAACAAGTTTAAAGCCCTGCCTTTCAAGGGATGCTATGACAAGGTCTCTTTCTTCCTGCTGCTCTTTTGTATATTCATTTGCTGAAAGAAATATGTTCATCTATTGTTTCTTGCTCAGGTACTCATCTATGGACTTTGCTGCAAGCTTTCCTGCTCCCATGGCCGATATAACGGTCGCAGAACCTGTTACAGCGTCGCCGCCTGCATAGACAGCCTCTCTTGATGTAAGGCCGTCTTCATTTACTATGATGCCGCCCTTTCTTCCTACTTCGAGTCCCTTTGTCGTATTTTTGATGAGAGGATTAGGAGATGTGCCTATGGCCATGATGACTGTATCTACATCGAGGACGAATTCAGACCCTTCGATCTCAACAGGTCTTCTCCTGCCTGATGCGTCAGGTTCTCCAAGTTCCATCCTGATACATTTCATGCCGCAGACAAAACCGTTCTTTGGGTCCCTTGCATCCTCTGTATTTTCATATCCTATGATCTCTACAGGATTGTTGAGGAGCCTGAAGTCTATGCCCTCTTCGATGGCATGCTCCACTTCTTCCTTTCTTGCAGGAAGTTCTTCCATGGACCTTCTGTATACTATGTAGACCTTCTCTGCCCCAAGCCTTAAAGCTGTCCTTGCAGCATCCATAGCTACATTTCCGCCGCCTACTACAGCGACCCTTCCGCCCTTCATGATAGGAGTAGCAGGGTCATCTGAATATGCTTTCATGAGGTTCGATCTTGTCAAAAACTCATTTGCAGAATATACACCCTTTAAAGATTCTCCGGGGATCCCCATGAAATTGGGAAGCCCTGCTCCGGAACCTATGAAGACAGCTTCAAAGCCCATGTCAAAGAGCTCGTCTACAGTCAGTGTCTTTCCTATGACGACGTTGGTCTCAACATCTACTCCAAGCGCTTTAAGACCGTCTACTTCTGCAGCTACTATGGATTTTGGTAGCCTGAATTCAGGGATACCGTAAACAAGGACTCCGCCTGCTGTATGAAGCGCTTCATATACAGTGACTTTGTAACCCTTCTTTGCGAGGTCTCCAGCGCATGTAAGGCCTGAAGGTCCTGAACCTACTACTGCCACCTTGTGTCCGTTTGAAGCAGACGCTAAAGGCTTTTCTTCACTGTGCTCCCTGTGATAGTCAGCAACGAATCTTTCGAGCCTTCCTATGGCAACAGGCTCATACTTTATGCCAAGAGTGCACTTTGATTCGCACTGGCTTTCCTGAGGACAAACTCTGCCGCAAACTGCAGGAAGAGATGAATCTTTGCTGATGATCTTAAATGCGCCTTCGTAATCTTTTTCTGTTATCTTTTTTATGAAATCGGGTATCTTGATATTTACAGGGCAGCCTGTAACGCAGGGCCTGTTTTTGCATCCAAGGCATCTTGAAGCTTCTGAAAGAGCAGTCTCTTCATCGTATCCGAGAGCTACTTCCATGAAATTATGAGCCCTTATCTTTGGTGATTGGGAGGGCATAGGATTCCTGTCTTTGATATTTGCCATCACTTTGCCTCCTTGCCGAAAAGATTGCATGCCTTATCGTATGCATGCCTTTCAAAATCAGAATACATCCTGTTTCTTGACATTGCTTCGTCAAAATCTACTTCGTAGCCGTCAAAATCAGGTCCGTCCACGCATGCAAACTTCATGACTCTCTTGCCGTCCTTTACAAGGGTCAGTCTGCAGCCTCCGCACATTCCTGTACCGTCTATCATAATTGGGTTCATGGAGACAGTTACAGGTATGCCGTAGGGCCTTGCAGTCTCTACTACGAATTTCATCATGATGATGGGTCCTATGGCTATGATCTCGTCAAAGTTTTCTCCCTTTTCAAGCATATCCTTTAAAGGAAGGGTTACATTACCCTTCTTTCCGTAGCTTCCGTCATCAGTCATCACTATGAGCTCATCTGAGCACTTGCTGAACTCATCTTCGAGTATGACTATGTCCTTGCTCCTAAAACCTATGATGGAAGTGACCTTTGCTCCAAGGTCATGGAGTTCCTTTGCAATTGGCATTGCAATGGCGCAGCCTACGCCGCCGCCTACTATGCATACCCTTTTTAGCCCTTCTGTCTTTGTAGGCTCTCCAAGGGGTCCTACGAAGTCCGGCAAATGATCTCCTTCGTTTTTACAGGAGAGTTCTTTTGTCGTCCCTCCAACTATCTGAAATATGATCTTTACTGTTCCTTCGTCTTTGTTTGTTCCTGCTACTGTGAGAGGTATCCTCTCGCCTTCCTCTGAAGCCCTCAGGATTATGAACTGACCCGGTCTTGCCTTTCTTGCAACAAGAGGGGCTTCGATCTCCATCTGAACGACAGACGGATTAAGCACTTTTTTCCTTACAATTCTGTACATAATTTATCCTTTTTAAGATATAATACATATATAGTAATATATATTTATCCTAATTATATCACCTTGGACGAAGCCTTTTGGTAATTGTATCAAAAAATATCTTACATATCCACAGGCCTTAGCACATAGGTTCAATAAATATAAGGGAGACATTATGCTTGAAAAGATACTAGAGAAACTGAATAAAGAATATGAGCTTGAAAAAGTCGCAGACCAAAGGTTTTCATCCTTTGAAATGACAGGCATGGATTTTGAGACCCAAGGCTTTTATATAAAAGGCCTTGGGCATGTTGGTTTCATGAAAGCTTCCGGCATGGGAGGCGCCATGAAAATGGAGACTTTGGTCATAGATCCTCTTGAAATAGACGCACCGCTCCTTTCTTCAGACAGGATAGTCGCAGGAGGAAAGGACATGGTGATCTTTGAACTTTATGACACTCTCCTTCAAAAGGGAATAGACACAAAAAGCTTCGAGGATATTTGCTCAAAATATAAAGGCCTTTCAGACATGCCCATGCAGTCCCGCTGGTATGATGAGCTTCAGTTAAAGGGCACCCTTGCAAAAAGCGTAGGCCTTGAAGAAAGCGACAAAGTCGATGCTCTTGAAGACGAATATTCTGATGCATTCCTAAAACTTTTAAAGACTGCAGTCCCCTGCAGCAAGGAAGAAAAGAAAGAAAAAGCAAGGGCCTATTCTCACCGCCTCATAGAAGAAGGCGGCACTTCAACAGACAACTTCATCAAAAACTGGGGCAAGGATAAAACAAGAGAATTCTTCGACACTATTCTTTTCGGATGATCATTAATTGACATAAATGTTTTAAAGAAAGCAGGTATTATGAAATGAAAGTATTACTGGCAGGAGCCTTCGGAAATCTTGGATTCGAAATACTGAAGGTCCTCATCGAACAGGGACACGAGGTAGCCGCTTTAGACCTTAAGGAAAAGGAAAACAACGGACTTGAAGGCAAATATGTATTCAAATCCATCGATGCTACAGATCCAAAGACCCTCGAAGGCGTCTGCGACGGAGCAGACCTTGTCATCACCACCATGGGACTTACAGGAGCATCCACAAAACTCACATCCTATGATGTTGACTATCAGGGAAACCTTAACCTTTACAAAGAAGCAGTAAAGGCAGGAGTAAAGAAATTCAACTATATCTCAGTTATCGCTTGCAGAGAGCCCGGCGCTGAAAAGGTACCTATGCTCCACGCAAAAGCAATGTTCGAAGACGAGATCTTCAAGGGAGACATGCCCTATGTCATCTACAGACCGACAGGATATTTCTATGACATAGCAAAGGTCTTTAAGCCTTATGTAGACAAGGGCGAGATGCAGCTCCTCAAAGGTTATCACGACATCAAAGCAAACGTCATCGACTGCCCTGACTTTGCAAAGTTCATAGTAGAGCATATGTGCGACGACAACAAGATCTACGAAGTAGGCGGAAAAGAGACCTACACCTACGAAGAGATGGCAAAGATGTGCTTTAGAGCAGCAGGAAAGCCAGTCATCATCAAGGATTCTCCTGTATGGATGTTCGGTATCCTTGCAAACCTTCCGAAGATCAAAAAGGAAGGAAAGCACGACATAATCCTCTTCTCCAAGTGGACACTCTCCCACGACCTTGTCGGTAAGGATGTGACAGGAGATGCATCATTTGCAGAATATATAAAAGAATATTTCGGAGGTGACAAGTAATGTTCACATTGGATCCTTCATATATCGGGCAGGTATGGCCCCTCTTCATGTGGGGAGTAACACTTGTTGCAGCTCTTGGCTGCTGCATGGGATTTAAGGAATTCGTATGGTTCATGTCCGTTGGTTACGGCTTTGCTGTAATGTGCATAGGTATATTCCATCTTGCATTCGGACTCATAAACGGAACCCTTACCATAGCAACAGGCGTCATGTCCGTACTTTTCATCATCTACGGATACAGGCTCGGCGGATATATCCTAAAGCGTGAGCTGACCAATGCTCACTACAAGAAGACTCTTGAGTCGACAGGTTCTACAAAGGCAATGCCTATCCCTGTATCTCTCTTCATGTGGGTCTATTCCATGCTCATGTATACAGCAGAGACATCAGCCCTTTCCTACAGAGTCATCAACAGAGCTCCCGACAACGTATTCGCATGGATAGGTATAGTCATCATGATCCTTGCCATCATAGGAGAAGCAACAGCTGACAGCCAGAAGTCCGCAGCAAAAAAGATCAATCCAAAGCGCTTCTGTGACACAGGCCTTTACAAGTATGTAAGGTGCCCCAACTATTTCTCAGAGATCATGTTCTGGGTAGGAGTCACAGTATCAGGCATCGGAGCCATCCGGGGCAAGCAGTGGATAATCGCTGCTATCGCTCTTTGCCTCATCACCTTCGTAATGTACAATTCAGCGCAAAGGCTTGAACTCAGGCAGGAAAAGAACTACGGCCTCGATCCTGAATATCAGAAATATTCAGATACGACACCGCTTCTCTTCCCATTCACAAAGCAGTATCATTCAATGAAAGTTTACAGGGACTGATCATATGAAAGAATTCAGCATTCCAATGGCCATAGTCGACTTTATTCCGGTCATACTCTATTTCCTGGCCACGAATATAGTCGCAAAAGACCTGAAACACAAAATGAGCACAGCTCAGTCCGTCCTCTACAGAGTGGGCACTCTCATGGTAGTAGCAGCAGGAGGCCTCAAGGCTCTTTACAAGCTCCTCTATGCTGCAGGCGTAGGAGATTTCCAGTGGATGTCGAACCAGATGTTCTCCAACCAGGCATTCGGTTTCCTCATCGCAGGTATCACCCTTACAACAGTCGTCATGGGAAAGAAGAGAAAAACAGTCAACGGCTTCATACCCACCATGGCTTTGGTCGGCATCATGGTAGTGGGCCTGGGAGCATCCAATGCATCCCTTGCTTTTGTCTCATCAAAGATGAAGAAAGGTTCCGCTCTTGCATGCTTCGTCGTATCCTTCTTCCTTTGCATGATGATGGGATATCTGTCCTCAAAGAATTTCGATAAGGCCTACATGAACTGGGCTGCAGAAGGGATCAACATTTTAGGACAGGCTCTCCTGTTCCTTGGATGCATCATCCTAAGAAAAGCAGGACTTGAAAAGTTCTAAAGAGACTATAAAAAAGGCGTTTCATAAAAAAGAGCATACCCAAGAAGGTTTTGGGTAATGCTCTTTTTTAGTTAACAGGCTTTTTGGCATCAAAGTGATCTAGACTTCGCTGTTTTCAGCCTTTTCAAACAATTCATAAACTTCTTTTGAGGGTTCCTTTGTAAGGAAGGTCACTAAAACTGTGACTGCAATTGCAGCTATGGATGCCGGTACTATCTCATATATTCCGGTACCCGAAAGGAACATGGCCCAGAGTATGTCTACAGCTCCTCCTGCTGCTATGCCGGCTGCAGCGCCTGCAAAGGTAAGTCTCTTCCAAAATAGAGAGAGAACTATGACCGGACCAAATGCTGCTCCGAAAAGTCCCCATGCATATTCAACAAGAGACATTACAGTTCCGCTGTTTGGACTGGATGCAATTATAACTGCAGCGACTGCGATGACGACTACTATGAGCCTTCCTGCCCAGAGCATCTCCTTATCCTTGGCATCCTTTCTGAATATAGGTTTGTATATGTCGCTTGAAAATGCTGATGATGCTGCAAGGAGCTGAGAGTCTGCAGAACTCATGGCAGCAGCCAATATTGCAGAGAGCAATATCCCCGATATGACGGAAGGAAACAGCTTTCTGACCATCAATATAAAAATGATGGAAGAATCGTCTATATCGCCTAAAAAGAGCCTTGCAACAGCGCCTGCAAGGACGCCGAAACCAAGGATGAGAGCAGTCCAGCCTATACCTATTACCCTGGACCTCTTCAGGTCCTTGTCTGACCTTACAGACATGAACCTGACTATGATATGAGGCATTCCGAAGTATCCTATCCCCCAGCCAAGTCCTGATATTATATCCCTGTAACTTGCAGTAAAGAAGTTCCAGTATCCACCGGGAAGCTGATCTGCAGTGATGACAGCATTTCCGTTTCTTACAGCTGAAAGAGCAAAAAGCGGCGCCAGCATCAGGGCTCCCAGCATCAGAAGTCCTTGGAAAAAGTCTGTCCAGCATACTGCGGAATATCCTCCCATAAATGTGTATGCGACTATTATGGCTGCAGACAGATACATTGCAAACTTTGCATCTATACCCGTGACCGTATTAAAGAGAGTCCCGCAGGCCTTCATGCTCGATGCTGCATATACTGTATATGCTATGAGGAAGAGTATAGCGCACAGTATCCTTATGGTTTTGCTCTTTGCAAGGAAGCGGTTGGTCAGGTACTGGGGTATGGTTATGGAGTCCCCTGCCGTTATTGTAAATCTTCTGAGCCTTGGAGCTTCTATGATCCAGCTTAAGGCATATCCTATGAGGAGTCCTATGGCTATCCATGTCTTTCCCATGCCAAGAGCATAAACAGAAGCCGGAAGTCCCATAAGAGACCACGCACTCATGTCTGATGCTCCTGCGGAAAGAGCAGAGACCCAAGGACCCATCTTCCTGCCGCCGAGGAAATAGTCCTTTTCCCCAGAGCCCTTCGATCTTAAAAAGAAGAAAACTCCTACGCCGAGCATTACTGCCAGGTAGAGTATGAATATGATGACTTCGGTGTTTTTCATTTTGATGATCTCCTAAAAAGTATTTCCATGATGATAGCAAAAAACAAAGAAGAATAAAATACAGAATTTAGTTAGTATTAAAATGTAGAATATATATTAGATAAAATAGAAATATCCCTTGAAATTTCAAGCATTTTAGATTAGACTAAAGTATATACTTAAATATGGAGTAAAAAATATACTTTGAAAAGATCTGATACAAAGAGCCGCATAGTCAATGCTGCATGGCAGCTTTTCTATACACAGGGCTTTGAAAATACAACTATAGACGAAATAGTAGAGCTGTCAGGAACATCAAAAGGCTCTTTCTATCACTACTTTGAAGGTAAAGATGCGCTTCCTGCATCTCTTTCTTATCTTTTTGATGAAAAATATGCCGAGCTTGAGAGCACCATGGATCCGTCCCTGTCGCCTCTTGATAAGCTCATCTTTATGAACCACGAACTCTTTCTCATGATCGAAAATACCGTTTCCGTCGACATCCTCGGAAGGCTTCTTGCAAGTCAGCTGGTATCCAGCTCTGACAGAAGCCTTCTAGATGCCGGGCGGACCTATTACAAGCTTCTTCGCAGGATAACCATAGAAGCACAGAATATGGGCATCTTCAGGAAAGAGTTCACTACCAACGATATAACTAAAGGATATGCCATGTTTGAAAGGGCTCTTATGTACGATTGGTGCCTTTCAAGCGGCAGTTATTCTCTTTGCCAATATGCAGGCGAAGTCTTCCCTGCTTTCTTAAAGACATTTTGCTAAAAGGAGAGAAAAGTAATGAAGATCACTTACAATGGACATGCATGTTTTACCGTTGAATCTGATGGATACAGCATAGTACTGGATCCTTACAAAGGAGTCAGAGGCTTTGGTGATGTAAATCTTGAAGCAAACGAAGTCCTTTGCTCTCATTCCCATTTCGATCACGCCTATGTGGACGGAGTAAAGATAACAGATGGAGGAAAAAGTCCTTTTACAGTAGAATTCATAGAGACTTTTCATGACGATGAAAACGGAGCAAAAAGAGGCGAAAACAGGATCACCATTTTGGAAGCAGAAGGCAAGAAGGTAGCTCATCTCGGAGACCTCGGCCACCTTTTAAATAACGAGCAGTCAGCAAAACTTAAAGGACTTGACCTGATAATGATACCCGTAGGAGGATTCTTTACGATAGATGCGGATCAGGCCGCTAAGATCCTTCGCGTTTTAGATCCAAAATATATAATTCCAATGCACTACAGAGATGAAGATAAGGGACTCGAAGCAGTCGGAACTGCAGAAGACTTTGTTGAAAAGCTTACAGATGAAGAAAGAAAAAAGCTGCTCCTCGTAAAAGCCTACGGAGAAACAGCTTTGATATGATCACTTTAGAACATCTATAGCAGATTCAGAGATAACGATCAAGCTTGATCGTTATTTTTCTTTTACATTGGTATCTATCGAATCCTTAAAGACGAAGAATCTCTGGTAAAGATATTCTGTCACAAAATTTATCACCATGTTTATGGCTGTAACAAGATATTCGTTCCAGCCTATACCTGTAAGCGTATGCTCAAGCCATGTCGAAAGGGGTGTGAATACCACATAGAACAGGGCTACTTTAAGCATGGCGACAGGTACGTTTGCAGCAGACCTGAAGGTGTACTTTCTGTTCAAAGTAAAGTTCCAAAGAACGGAAAGTGTCAAAGCGATCAGGTAGCTGACCCAATACTTAAGATGAAGAAGTTCATTTAAAAGAGTAAAGGTACCTATCTCAATGAGCCCTGCACTGATTGAGAAAAGGGTGAATTTGAGAGCTCTTAAAGATTCTTTCATTACAGCTGCACCTCCTCGCAAAGAGGTCTTTCCAAAAGCTCAGGATTCTCTACGAGATGCTTAAAGAGTCTGACAGTACCTGAATAATAGTAACCGTCAGCCAGTCTTTCATCTATGGTAAGACCTATGTCTACGCTCTTGCGCCTTTCAACAGAACCGTCTTCAAGTTCAAAGTTCCTGTCCTTGATCTCTCCTATTATGCACATGACAGAAGTCGTGCCCCAGTTTGTCAGATGATGATATCCTGCATGGAGCTTTATGGACCCTAAGTTTGAAAGTATAACGCTTGACTGGTAAGGATCCGTAGCGATGACAGCCTTTGGCATCCAGCCGTGTCTTTCCAGCCATCTTGCGACTCTGCCTATGAATTTCTTGAAAGGAAGCTTTTGTATAAAGTCCATACTCTCTGTAGACTGATCCTTGTTGTCGCCGGTCCTTACATAGGATACCTGCCTGTAGATCTCGTTATGGATGCTTTCCAGGTTGTCCGTGGGTTTTGTATGTATGAATGCAAGAGCCTCTTCACCTTTGTCAGAAAATATCTTTTTTATGGTGAAGGACGCAGAAACTTCATTCCTCTGATACATATTGTAATTAGCGATGAAAGTGTTCATCTTTGGCCTTAGTGTTATGGTCTTTACTATGGCCGTGACTATGAGCTGAAATACATTGTATTTATACTCCGGCTTTTCAGCATTTTTCTTTTCAAGGAATGCCATAGCGTTGGTAAGGTCCAGGGTCTCGGATATATATGCCTCGTTGTCGCATCTGTTAGGATACATGAGCGGCATGATGTAATGCATGGAATCAAGATCTCTAATGAGGGTGCCGTCTCTGCGGTCACCGAATCTTCTTTTAGCCATTTCTTGTATTTCTCCTTAATGACTTAGGTATATTTACAGTCATGAATTATACCACAACTGTGTTATTAATTATATAACTTTCTTTTGACTATGGGGACATGTTAATATATATGAGGAGATGATCATATGAATATAAACATAATATGCATAGGAAAACTGAAGGAAAAGTATTGGCAGGACGCTGCAAGTGAATACATAAAGAGACTGTCGAGATTTTGCAAACTAAAAGTAACAGAGCTTCCGGAAAGCAAGTCTGATTCTAAGGAAGAAGAAAGCAAAAGTATACTTGAGCATTTACAAAAAGGGGCTTATGTCATAGCCCTGGATGTAAATGGAAAAAGCCTTTCTTCGGAAGGTCTTGCACAAAAAATATCGGATCTCGGCCTTTCGGGCAGATCCGATATAACCTTTATAATAGGCGGGTCCAACGGCTTTGACGATACAGTCAGAAACGCATCAGACTTTAGGCTTTCATTTTCTGATCTTACCTTCCCTCACCAGCTTATGAGAGTGATACTCCTCGAGCAAGTCTACAGAGCATTCAAGATAAATGCCGGGGAGACTTATCATAAATAAGAACTGTTACATCCATATATCCTTTAAAACTTCACCTATGGGGTCTCTGATGACAAGATCCGCATTATGATCCATGGCTGTTGCTGACATATTGATGACGACCAGGTTATTTCCTCTAAAGTAGTGAACAAAACCTGCAGCCGGATATACTGCAAGGGATGTTCCTCCTATGATGAGCGTATCGGCACTCGATATTGCCTCTACAGAGCGCCTTATACAGTCTTCGTCCAGCATCTCTCCGTAAAGGACCACCTCAGGTTTTACGATGCCTCCGCAGCTGCACCTTGGAACTCCGTCCATCTCACCTTTTGCATTTACGCAGTTCTTTTCATCAAGTATGTAATCTAGACCATATTTCTTGCCGCACCATCTGCAGCGGTTCCTGTGAACAGATCCGTGAAGTTCGTAAACAGCCTTGCTTCCTGCCATCTGGTGAAGACCGTCTATATTTTGAGTGATGACAGCTTTGAGCTTTCCCGTTTCCTCGAGCTTTGCCAAAGCTATGTGCGCGTCGTTTGGTTTTGCCCATGTAGCTATGAGATTCTTCTTGTAATAGTCAAAGAAGGTCACAGGGTCTTCTTCAAAGAAATCTACGGAGAGCATATCTTCAGGAGACCTGCCATACTCGGTCTTTGCGTGGTAAAGACCCTTTTCCGATCTGAAATCAGGTATACCGCTTTCAGTGGATACGCCGGCCCCTCCAAAGAATACTATGTTCTTTGAACTGTCTATTATCTTTTTTAATGCTTCATTCATCTTTGTTTCCTACAAAAAATCTGCCAGGCGAAAACGGCCCGGCAGATATCAAACTTATTATTGGGAGATTATTCAGTAACTCTCTCTACTTTTCCCTCGGCAGCATTCTTCTTTACAGAAGCGATACCATTCTCGCAGGCCTTCATTGTTGTATAGCCTTCGCCTGTTGCAATGATCTGTCCGTTTCTTGCTTTAAGACGGAAGCGGAATTCACCCTTCTTGTCCTGATATACTTCGAACTTCGGGTTGCGCTCTGCCTTGTAGCCTTCCTTTGTCTGATCCTCAACAGGAGCTATAGGAGCGTTCTTTATAACGCTGGCAATGCCCTTCTTGCATGCTGCAAGAGAAGAATAGACTTCGGAGTGAGCGATGGTCTCGCCGTTTCCTGCTTTGAGGTTGAATTTAACGCCGTTCTTTGCGTCACTGATCACAAATTTGCCCATAACTAGATCCTCCAATAAAAGATACTATCATATAAATATTGTGCTTATACATATATCACCGGTGCTAAAAACAGCATCAATGAAAATACTCTATTTCGATTATATCATAAGACTTAGAATTGTGCATCTCTTAAAAATGCTCTGTATCCCTTGTATGCCTCGTAAACATCAGCCTTTGATGTGACTTCATAGGGAGCATGCATGGAAAGAACTGCAACGCCGCTGTCTATTACGTTCATGCAGTACTTTGCCATGATATATGCTATGGTACCGCCTCCGCCGACGTCTACTCTTCCAAGCTCGCAGAACTGATATGAGATATCGTTATCGTCCATGATCTTTCTGACCTTTGCGACGAATTCAGCATTAGCATCATTGCTTCCGCTCTTTCCGCCTGAACCTGTGAATTTGTTGTAGGTCATTCCGTTTCCGAGGAATGCTGCATTCTTTCTTTCGAAGGCTTCTCCGTAAAGAGGATCGTAGCCTGCGCTTACGTCAGATGAGAGCATGAAGGAGTGAGCAAGAGCATCATGTCCTCCTACATATGCGTCTCCGCCCTGAAGAGCAACAAGTCTTGCTACAGTATTCTCAAAGAAGAGTGAGCTCATACCTGTAGCGCCTACGGATCCTATCTCCTCCTTGTCTACTATGAGGCAGCAGGACGTTCTCTTTAAAGGTTTATCCTCATCGAGCATGGCAAGAAGAGATGTATATGCGCATACCTTGTCGTCCTGTCCGTATGCAAGTATCATGCTGCGGTCAAATCCTAAATCTCTTGCAGCGCCTGCAGGTACTACTGTAAGTTCTGCAGAGAGGAAGTCAGATTCTTCTATTCCGTACTGCTTCTTTAAGATAGCAAGAACATTTGCCTTAACGGCTTCTTTTTGATCTTTTTCCAGCTTGCTCTTTGCAAGAGGCTGTCCTCCTACGAGAAGGTCAAGGTTTTCGCCTGTAACAACTTCGTTTGCAGGTTTTGACATCTGCTGACGGGAAAGGTGTACGAGAAGGTCTGTAAAGCAGAATACCGGATCCTTTGGATCGTCTCCCACCGTTACCTTTACTGTGGTGCCGTCCTTTAAGCATACGACTCCGTGAAGAGCCATGGGCTGAGTTACCCAAAGATACTTCTTGATGCCGCCGTAGTAATGAGTATCAAGATATGCCATGTTCTCTGCTTCATAAAGAGGATTGAGCTTGATGTCGGCCCTTGGGCTGTCTATATGAGCGCCAAGTATATTCATTCCCTGCTCAAGAGGCTCCTCACCTATCTGGAAAAGGGCAAGTGTCTTTCCCATGCAGTTAGCGTATATCTTGTCGCCTTTTTTAAGCTTTTTTCCGCTTTTTATATATTCGATTATGTCCTTGTAGCCTGCCTTCTTTACAAGGTCAATGGTAAGTTCTACGCATTCGCGCTCGATCTTTCCCTTTGATATGAAGTCCTTGTATCCTTCGCAGACTCTGTTAAGGTCCTTAAGGTCCTTTGCTTTATACTTGTTCCATGCGTTTTTGTTTTCCATATTCAGGATCCCTCCACTTACAATTTTTTTACAGTATAGCACAAATAGAGGCCATCTGTTCATAATATTTATCCATTTCATTGAGAATATCTATTGTCCGTGATAAAATGCAGATGCTGCATTTATTATGCACACAATAAGACGAAAAGTATTGAAAGAAAGGCATATATCGTCTAAGAACGATATATATGGAAAAGAACATGGAACTTGAAAAATATCTCGATATCAAAGAAGAAGTAAGAGAAGCGCTTGATCAAAACAAACCTATCGTTGCTCTTGAAAGCACTATACTTAGCCACGGCATGCCCTATCCCGAGAACCTTGACTTTGCAGCAAAAGTTGAAGAAGTCATAAGAGAAGAAGGCTGCATCCCGGCTACAGCAGCTTTAATAGACGGAAAGATCAAACTTGGTCTTGAGCCTGAAGAACTTGAGATCATGTGCAAAGCTCAGAATGTCGGAAAGGTATCAAGAAGAGATTTTGCAGCTTACCTTGCAACCAAAAGAACAGGAGCTACGACTGTTGCATCTACTATGATGTGCGCATCCTTTGCAGGCATAAAGGTATTTGCAACAGGAGGCATAGGCGGAGTCCACAGGAACGGTCAGAACACTATGGACATCTCAGCAGACCTTCAGGAGCTCGGTAACACTAGAGTCGCTGTAGTATGCGCAGGAGCAAAGCAGATACTCGATATAGGAAGGACCCTTGAGTATCTTGAGACCATGGGAGTTCCAGTCATAGGAATGGGCACAGACCAGTTCCCTGCTTTCTTCTGCAGGAACAGCGGATTCGGAGTCGACTATAGAGCTGATTCTCCAAAGGACGTTGCAGTTATAATCAAGACCACCTGGGACCTTGGACTCAAAGGCGGCCTTCTCATAGGAAATCCTGTTCCGGAAGAATATGCTCAGGATTACGACTATATGGAAGGCATCATTACAAAAGCTCTTGAAATGGCAGATGAAAAGGGCGTACACGGAAAAGACATAACTCCGTTCCTTCTTGCGACAATAAAGGAACTCACAGGCGGCGAATCCTTCAAATCCAATGTACAGCTTGCTTTAAACAATGCAAGATGCGCAGCAAAGATAGCAAAAGAACTCGCAGCAATGGGCTAGTATATAAAGAGAAAAGTTAAAAAGGTTTATATAGGACAAAAAGAGCTTGTAAAAATGGCTGTGACCCTTGAAAATAAAGGGCTACAGCCATTTTATATTTAAATATCTTTTGCATTTCTTTTGCGAATGAAATGCATCTAAGTTTTATACGAGGCTTTACTTCTTGTAAAACTTCCCTGTCATGGTCATGTGAGCTGCTTTTTTGACCATCTTGTCGTATTCTGCGCTGGTCATGTCGGAATACTTCTCGTAATAGAGCTCAAAGGCAGAGACTGTATCATTTACATCTGACCATGTCTTGAGATCATAGAGTATGCCGTCAGAGAGCATCTGTTTGTTGCCCTTTTCATCTTCGAACTCATAGGCAAAGCTTTGTCTTATCTCGTAGATCTTCATCTTTATGGTCCTGCTGAATTCTCCGCCGAACCCTGCCTTGAATAGGAGTAATATCGTGTCTCTGTGCTCTTTGTAATAATCAAGGATCTTTGTCCTTACAGAGGACAGTGTATCGTCGTCCATTGTATCAACAGCTGCAAAATCCTCGACCCCTGCAAGATTGTCGCAGAGCTGCTCGATCATGAGGCTGATGACATCCTCCTTTCTTTCAAAGTGGTTATAGAAAGACGAACGACTTACCTTTGCTTTTCCTACGATCTCCTGTACCGTGATCTTCTCGTAAGGCATTTCTTTTAGGAGCTCCTTCATCGCTTTACAGATCTTGTTCTGTGTCTTTGTCATTTTTGTAACCCTCATTCCTTTACTTCTTTTTTACTACTTATCTACTTTTCTTCTACCTATTCCAAAGACTCTTCTGCTTCATCCAAAGAGTCCTCCACGACTAAACCTGCTTCTTTTTCGGCTTCTTTGAGTTTTGCTTCCTTCATTGCATAGATAGCTTCCATCTTTTTATCTGTAAGAGGATAGAAGAGGAATGCTATAGTACCGAGTCCTACGCATATGGCGGAGCTGTATGTCATAAGTCTGGCTATGCTTGTCGCAAGAGCAGGAGTTACTTCTGCACCGGCCTGATATCCTATGAGAGCAAGTCCGAATGATGCAAAGGCGCCTCCTATGCTGGATGCTATCTTGTTTGATGTTCCTCCAATAGAGATGATGAAGCTTCTTGCTTCGACTCCTCTTTCAAATTCTGTATAGTCTGCGATCTCATTGAGATATGCAGGGATCATTGAACCTGAGAATATGCAGCAGAAGGAATTTGCTACGACCAATATGTAGAAAAGGATGATATTTGATCCTATATAGTTGAGAGCCAGTATGGACAATACCGAAAAGATCCCCGATACAGGATACATGACGGTCTTTCCGAACTTCCTCTGAAGGAAGGCTGCAGGAGTCTGCCCAAGCATAACTGTAAGTGAATACAAGGTCACGTACATTGAAAGGGCTGCAGGCTTTTGAAGTACGTATGTGCAGTAATATATGAGGAGTGACTGCAGGATAACTGAGTTGGATCCTCTGAGAGAATTTCCTATGAAGAATATGACCATTGGCTTGTTAAGGCAGGTAAGGACTGTCTTAAGGGAAAGCTTCTGTTCCTTGCTCTTTGAATCCTTTGCTCTTGTTGCAGCGTTATCATAGCGTCTCGTAACACGAGCTGATACGAGATTTCCCCCGACCATTGCTATGCCGCACAAAACTGCGCATACGATATAACCGGTCTGCATGGTCACAAAGGCTCTAACAAGAAGCGCCAGTGTATGAGCATAAAGAAGAGATGACACACCGCCGAGCTGGGCAGAACTCGCAGTATAGCTTACATTCTCCTTTGCAGTAAGAGCTGCTACACCGACCATTGCTCTGTAGGAGACCCACATGAGGTTATAGCAGGTATATGACAGCAGGTAGAACAGACAGAATAGGGTTATCTCAAGCCAAAGAGCTGTATTCCAGTCCACGAAGAAAAGGACTGTGAATATGGCGCACCCTACGGCGCCTATTACCATCCAGGGACGATATTTTCCCCATTTGACATTGACCTTCTCTACGAATATACCCATGAGTATGTTGGTAGAGCTTTCGAACCACTGAATCACTGTGTAAACGACAGCTGCCGGTGCTGCAGGCCACTGAAGTACATCCGTAAGGAAATACAGAAGATGATATGCTATGAACATCAGGAAAAATGTGAATCCAAATTCTCCGAGTCCATAACCATAGTACTTTCCCTGTTCCTTAAGGAAATTTCTTTTTTGTTCCATGTTTCATTACCTCATGACTTATTCAAACAATTTAAGTCGCTTTATTCTAAATTGTATTTAGTCATTAGTCAATGATGATTTGGACATTTCGAATATTTTTGTTTAAAATGTGCTTAAGTCCATAAAGTTTATGGATTTAAACACATTTGCCTATTTTTTATCGACAAAATGCAAAAAAACGGCACATATGCTCAGATATCACATGGAGTCATTTACTTTTTACATTGTCTCATGATATACTTAAGGCGCCTGGGGATGGTGTTATTTATTTTCCTACATTTGCTATACGGGATTTCGGACGTCTACCATGTCATTATGTCAGGCCTCATCAAATATCAGTGGAAGACAGAAGGCACGGAGCAGAAAACCCACCTGTCCATGGGATAGGAAAAGCAAAGACACTTTCTCCGGGTCTTTACGTTTTTAACGGACTAGATACTTGCTCTTTGCCAATGCAAGGCTTTTTTATCGAGGATAATATGAACAAAGTGACACTAAGACCGGGAGAACTTCTCGCTCCCATACCTGCAGTCATGGTAAGCTGCGGCACGATGGAAGAAAGCAACATAATAACAATAGCATGGACGGGAACGATCAACTCAAAACCTCCAATGACCTATGTGAGCATCAAACCGGAAAGGTATTCTCATCACATAATAGATGAAACAAGAGAATTCATCATAAACCTTGTTAATGAAGACCTGACCTTTGCTATGGATCATTGCGGCCAAACCAGCGGCAAGAATGAAGACAAATTCAATGAAATGCACCTTACAAAGATGAAAGGAGACAAGGTATCCTGCCCAATGATAGCAGAATGCCCTGTGAATATAGAATGCAAGGTCGTCGAAAAGAAGCATCTTGGTTCTCACGATATGTTCCTTGCAGAAATAGTTGCAATCCACGCATCTGATAATCTCATGAAGGAAAGCGGAAGACTTGCTCTAAACGAAGCAAACCTGGTAGCGTCAGTACATGGCGAGTATTACGGTCTGAAGTCAAGAAGGCTTGGTACCTACGGATACTCTGTGATGAAGAAAAGCACCGCAAAGAAGAGAAAGGCCAAAGGCCTATCCTACGGGGGCAAAAAAGCCCATTTTGAGACAAAAAACAAGTGATGTAATGAAAAGGCCGATCATGCGATCGGCCTTCCTTTATCCTCTGGTATTCACGGAGATCATTCCGTATACCCCTTTTTTATTCAATATTAATGAGCTGCTTCTGTTCGACCTTCGGCTGAGCTTCTACCTTAGGAACAGTTATTGCAAGAACACCGTTTTCAAACTTAGCTTTGATGTCTTCCTGCTTTACATCCTCTCCTACATAGAAGGATCTGCTGCAGCTTCCGTAGAATCTCTCTCTTCTTAGGTATTTGCCCTTTTCATCCTTGTCATCATTTTCTGACTGGGATACTACTTTGATCTCAAGAGCGCCATCCTTAAGTTCTACGCTGACGTTTTCTTTCTTTACACCGGGGAGCTCTACATCGAGTTCATAAGCCTTTTCATATTCCTTGATATCAGTTTTCATGATATTGGACTGGCTGAAGAAATTGTTTCTCTGGCTTACTGCCGGTTTCATAAAATCATTGAACATGTCGTCAAATAGATCGTTTCTAAAAATACTTGGATATAACATAATTTTGCCTCCTATATGTCTTGGACTCTTTTTCAGAGCCTTTTATTTTATTTATCTTTGTCCCTATCTCCTTGGGACAATTATGTTATATCACTATTGTTAGCACTCGTCAAGTATGAGTGCTAACAATTTTACTTCTTTCACATTTTCTTCACATTCACCTCAAGGAAGACCTTCAGCAGCTTTGATTTACCTTTGATTATGTCCATAACACAAAACAGGGGCCGGAGCATTTAACTCCGACCCCCGTATGGTCATGATAATTAATATCGATTACTTCTTAATTATCTCTGCTCTTTCTTCTTGGATACGATGAGATATGCACCAAGAACTACGAGTGCTGCTATTGCAGAAACGATGTAGAGCATTGTCTTGTCTCCGGTTACAGGAGGCTTGGTCACTGTGACTGTGATCTCAGCATCACCACGCTTGTAGTTTCCTTGTCCATTGGATACTACAACGATGGTTGCTTCACCTTCCTTAAGACCCTTGACTGTTCCGTCTTCGCTGAGTTCTACAACAGGCTCTTCACCTTCTGCAGGCTCTACGAGCTCATAGGATACGCCTTCCTCTTCCGGAAGCTGCTTGGATCCGCCAACTGCGAGTTCGAGTTTGTCAGCTGTAAGTTCAGCCTGCTCGATCTCCCAATCTACTGTCTGATCTGCGCTCTGTCCGTTATTCGCCCAAACATAGTTAGCCTTATCCTTGAGAGCTACTGTTGCTGTATATGTGCCGGCATTTGTTTCCTTGCCGCCCTCGACTGTATATTCGTCAGTTCCTTCTACACCGGTCTGCTCAGATCCGTTATATACAAGACCTGTCTTAGCCTCCGGAAGTTCAACTTCCTTTGGAGTGATGACCCATTCAATGGTTACAGGTGCTGTTTTGCCGTCTTCCCAAGTATAGTTTGTTGCATCCTTGAGAGTTGCTGTTGCTGTGTACTCGCCTGCGTTTGTCTGTGTTCCGCCCTCAACTGTGTATTCGCTTGTTCCTTCTGCAACTGTCTGAGCCTTGCCGTTGTATTCGAACTCAGTTTCAGTCGGAGCCGGAGCTGCTACTGTCTTAGGAGCGATGGACCATTCTACCGGAACAGGATCTGTTGTATTGTCAGACCATGCATAGCCTTCTGCAAGTGTTGCAGTTGCTGTGTAGTTGCCTGCATTTGTTCCCTTGCCGCCTTCAACTGTGTATCCTGTTGCTGCTGCAACGCCTGTCTGTTCAGAACCTGTATACTTAAGTCCTGTTGCTGCTGTCGGCTTGTCAACTGTCTTGTAAACAGTAATGGTAGCTGTAGCTGTCTTTGTGTTGCCAAGAACGTCTGTTACTGTGTGAGTAATAGTTGCTGTTCCGCCTGCAACTGCTTTTACAACTCCGTCTTCGTCAACTGTTGCAACTGTTGTGTCGCTGGATGTCCATGTTGCTGTTTGGATAGATGGCTTTTCAGGATCATATGTAGCTACGAGTTCCTGAGTATCTCCGGGGAAGAGTGTTGCTGTTTCCGGAGCAACTGTTACGCCGTTAAGCGGTGTAGGAGCTTCTTCGATAACAACTGTATATGTGAGACTTGTTGATTCCCAAATGTCTCCGCCGTTGTCTGTGAGCTCAAAATCATTGATCTCAACAACATACTCACCGGCAGGTGTACCTGCAGGAATCTTGTAGGTGACAGTGAAAAGATTAGTTGTTTCGAGAGAAGGCATATCACCTGTTTCAGGATCTTCAGAATCCCATGTGATCTGACCTGTTGTAGGATCGTCAGCCTTCTTTACCTGATAGTGGGCACCTCTGAATGTAAGTGTCTTGTTTCCAATAGCACTTATTGTCCAGGGTCCTGTTTCTCCGTCTGCATTCGGATATGGGAGCATTGCCTGAATGCCGTCTACAGTTACGGTCTTGTTAGCATCAACTGAAAGAGTGACTGTCTGTTCGCTGGCACTCTGTGTGAGGCTTACAGGACTCTGTGTTACTGTAAATGTGACCTCCCTGTCGTTTGCTGCAAATACGCTCGGCACAGCCGCTATGACAAGCACCATGCAGAGGAGTACTGCAATCAGTTTCTTTTTCATTCTCATGACCTCCGTTTTATAGTTTGAAAAATAAAAACCTAAAATATCTAAAGAATCGACTGAACAGTCCTACTTCCCAAATCGTTTTGAACAGTAAGACTACCCACCCATTCTCTTTCATTAATTATAATCCAATAACGTTCAAAACTCTACATTTTTTTTACATAAATATGAATTATTCTTGCACTTCCCACTTAAAGTATCTGATGCCTTTGATATGCGCCTTTATGGATGTAGAGTCTGCATTTGAAATTGAATTGCTGAAGTTGGCATCCGCTGCAAACTGCTCGATAACATCAAGATAATTGATGCCCTTGATATGTGCCTTGGTGGCAGTTGAATCAGCGTTAGAATGGTTTCCTGTAAGATTTGCATCTCCGACCAATACGAGTATTACCTTGTTGATATGGTCAGGAACCGTATATGTATACTGATCGGTAGTGCCTTCGAGCAAAACTGCCTTTACAGGCGTATATACTTTTGCGCCTTCCTCGAGATATCCGATCCTGCATGGAAGCTTACACTTGACCGTTACTACATGTCCGTTGATCGTATATGAATCAAACGCATCGTTAGTTACATCCTTATCGTCCTCATTTTCGAAAAAGCGTTCATTTTCTGCATGCGGTTCAACGATTATGTCGTTCTGCACTTCCTTTGTATCCGTATACTCTTCTCCGTTTACTGTAACGGTTGCAGTATAGATGGTCTTTCCGCCTTCTGTTTTTGATGTAACAGTTGCATCAAAGGTCTCTTTTTCGTGTGTATCGTTGTTTGTGCAGGTGAAGGTTGCCTTTGCCCAGGAGTAATCCTCTGCCCATTCCCAGGTGGGGTTGTTTTCATCTTCACCCTGTGCAGGATACTTGTGGCCGAACTCTATGTCGATATCGTTTGACTTTCCGCCTACTTCAGTGATCACATTCTCGATGAACGCAAGCATATCCTTGATCAGAGCTTCAGAATCTTCGCTTTCCTGAAGAGCCTTTATGGAATCGATGAGATCTTCGGTCTCCATCTTTACTGTGACTCTGGCATCCTTTAACAGTTCTACGCTGCTTGCTCCTACTGAGAAGACAGTGTGGGGTTCAAAGTAAAGGACTATGCCTTCTGCTTCTTCTCCTGCTTCAACTGTATTGAGAGCAAGAGCCGCCTTGATGGAATCATAGATGTATTTGAGCTGTCCTACATTGTCGATCTTAAGATCATCGCTTCCTTCGAATTCGACCTTTTGGTCTCCTACCTGAAGCCATGAACCGTTTTTGATAAGGAAGAAGCTGTCTCTTTCTCCGTCATGTGTCGTCTTGATGTTTTCTTCAGCCGTAATGGCATACCAGACATCATGAGCTTCCTCGAAGCTGCTCGGAGTTGCGTTGACCTTAACGACCTTCATGTCGCTGCCGATCTCGTTCTTGACCTTATAGGACATCTTTTTGTCACCGTTTACGGTCACATTGAATGTGGTTTCCTCGTTAAATCCATTGAATCTCGCTTTGACGTTATCCATGGAAGTGTCTTCGCCCGTAAGACCCGTTTCTACATTTCTCACATAGTACTTAGGATCTGATACGCCAAGACTTGCAACATTCTTCATCCAGATCTCTACCTTAGCATTGCTTCTGTTGACTGCGCTGCCTGTAAAGACGATGTCTGCAGAATAGTCATCATATACTGTACCTGTAACATTACCTACAGTGCCGTTGTTCGCATTCGAGGATACGCTGTATTTAAATTTGTAATCCTTGTCCGCAGCAAAGACCATGTCCCCAAAGGGGACGACGCTTACTAACATTGCAACAGCTAAGATAAAGCATAAAATAAATTTACTTTTTTTCATAGCCGAACCTCCTATTTTTGGGCATAACGATTTACCGATAATTGTATCAGATTTCCAGCGCAACATTCAAGTATTTTTCGACATTTGTTCCGTTATTTTTGGAAAAATCGTACAAAAGAAACGGCGAGGCACATAGACCTCGCCGCTAGATAACATAAACTTTACGAAAAGTTACGTCTGATCGTTTTTACCAGTCAAGAGATGCTGCACCCTTAACAACTGCTTTGAGTTTTGTAGCATCTGCGTTAGAAAGGCTTCCGTCACCGTTGACATCTGCTGCGAATGCCTGAACTGCATCAAGTTCTGCTGCTCCCTTTACAGCTGCCTTGAGTTTTGTAGCATCTGCATTTGAAAGACTTCCGTCAAGGTTTACATCGCCCTTTACAACGATGATGACTTCCTTTACATCAGCCGGTACGAGGTAGATGTAACTGTTCTGAGTCAGATTGTGGTAAGGAAGTGCTACATACTCTCCGTTTACAAGGTATCCAACCTTGCATGCCTGTGGGTATGAGACCCAAAGTATATTGCCTTCAACATGGTACTGTTCATCCTCTACGAAGGAATCCTGCGGGTAAGCGACGACTGTGAGGCTCTGTTCGATCTCGAATGTGCCGTTTACATATTCGATGGTGTAATTGTCGATCTCTTCAGGACCGGTAACTGTGATCTCATATGTTCCGACATCTTCGCCTTCTTCTCTTGTTACTGTTACAAGACCTTCGAGGAGTTCTTCGGTGTCATCTCCGACAAATCCTTCTGCACTCCACTCGAGTTCAGGATCATCTTCGCCGTATTCCTTGCTTGCATCGGATGCTGTTACCACGAGGTGTGCCTTAGTGATCTCAAACTCACCTTCTACATATTCAATGGTGTAGTCATCGATCTCTTCAGGACCTGCGACAGTGATCACATATGTGCCGACATCTTCGCCCTCTTCTCTTGTTACTGTTACAAGACCTTCGAGGAGTTCTTCGGTGTCATCTCCGACAAATCCTTCTGCACTCCACTCGAGTTCAGGATCCTCTTCACCGTATTCCTTGCTTGCATCAGATGCTGTTACAACGAGATGGCCTTTTACTTTCGGGATCTCGTATTCTTCTTCAGAAGATTCGAAGTTGTCTTCGGATTCAATAGTGTCTACGTATACTGTAGTATCAACATTTTCAATCGTCTTGAATACGATGGTTGCTACTGTTTCGCCTTCTGCTACACCTTCAAGGTCTGCAAATACGACCTTGACCCTGCCGTCAACTCCGTATGCACGGAAGTGATCGAGAGTTGATGTGCAGCTTTCGACTTCAAGTACCTCTGCATCGTAGATAACTTCGTAAAGACCGTTGTGTGTTACATAAGTAACTCCGTCTTCACCGAGGACGTCGCCTGCTGCATCGATGGTGATGGTAGCTGTGGTCGTCTTGTCAGGAACATTGACTTCTGTTTCTATTCCGAGGAGGCCTGCTCCGGAAACAACACTCTGAACATTTGCTGCATTGAGGCCGCCGTCTGCGCTTACTTTTCTGAAGTTGATAGGTTCTGCCTTTGCAAGGAGTTCGCCACTTTCGTCAATAACTGCAGCTGCCTTATCTCCGCCTTCTGCTGCTATGCCGATCATGGACTTGATGTTCTCGTTCCAAAGTCCTCCTACAGGCCATACGTCCGGAGCGAAGGAACCAGCCTTGAAGATGGCTCCGTCGTTATAGAGATCGTTTACGAATATGACATCTACAACGCCCTTGCTTTCAGAGTAGTTGGACCAGTAAAGATCTGTTCCGTCATAGTAGAGTGACTGGAAGTAAGGAACATCTGCTGTTGATCCGAGGTTTCCGACAGCAGATACTCCGAATCTGCTGTAAGATCCGTTGTATGGAAGGAATCCACAGTTGTAGAGATTACCTGCGTCATCAATGAAGAAGTACCAATCTGTATTGCCGTAGAGCGGATGATAGTACTGTTCCTCGTATGCGATACCTACAAGGTAGCTTCCGGTCATATAAGCGCTGAGATCGAATACACCGACATATCCGCCTGTTGTTGCGTCTACGATGACTGCATAAGGTCCGTATACGCCCATGAGGATATTCTCTCCAAGGCTCGGTGCAGGAGCCAGATCCATATATCCTATCTCAGTATTGGAACCTACAAATGTCGCCTCGAATGTCCCTTCATCTACTGTATAGAGGTCAGAAAGGAATCCTTCTGTATCGAAAGTCACAGCGTAGAGAGTTCCGTCTGCACCGTATGCCGTTGATGTAAGAGGAACTATTGAGCTTTCATCTGTAAGTCTTGTGTATTCAGGAAGTGTGTTCAGGTTGAATTCTGAGAACCATACCTGACCGTTTTCATCCCAAACGATTCCGTTTAAGTCTCTGTCGATGGTTATGAACTTGACTTCGCATGTTGCGGATGCGTTAGGATCGAGAACTGATGTAGCTGTAATGGTTGCAGTTCCTGCTCCAACACCGAGTACGAGACCGTCCTCAACTGTTGCAACTGTTTCATCGCTGCTTGTCCATGTGACTCTCTGATCCTCAGTTCCCCAAGGATATACTGTTGCGTTGATCTTGATAGTATTGCCGACAACGCTCATAGCTTCTTCAGTGTCGAGTACTACAGATACAGGATCGCTGAGTTCATCCTTGTTGAGGTTGACCATGACTGTAGTTACGTTGGCTGCATAGTCCCAGATCTCGAATTCGAGATGATCAGGTACATTTGCTCCGTCGAGAACGATAGCATAGTCTCCTCTGTCACGGGCGCCTTCCTTCTTGGCGTCTGTTCTTGAACCTTCGCCATAGAGCTGGTTGCCTGCTTCGTCATAGACGAATACGCCTGCTATGTACTCGTTGTCTGTTGCAGCGAGTGTAAGTATGACTGTATCGGAGTCCTCAGTTGTCATTCTCTTTCCAAATACGGAAGATACTGTAGGAGCTGTGTTGTCGATAACGAATGAGAGCTGCTTTGTGGGCTGGATCTCATCCCATGCTATCTCGCCTGTTTCATTGTTGCGATAATATTCGGAAGCAAAGCTCAGTGCAAGAGTTACCTCTTCTCCTTCCTTTACAGAAGATGGCCTGTAGCCATAGGAAGAAGATGTGCTGGTGTTCATCCACTTAGCCTGGTTCACGTGATAGTAAGAGGAGTAAGTGTTTGATCCGCCTGTTGATTCATTTATGAGCTTTCCGCTCTCATCGAAGAGCTGATATTTCAGTCCTACGGTGTTCCTTATAAGTGTATAGGATGCACCTGCAAGGGCTGTGTTGCTGTTTACAGCATTTCTTTCAGGGAAGTACTGGCTGTCTGTAAGGACAGGGTTGCCTCCGAGAACATAGGTGACTCCGAGTGTTGCGTGAGTACCTAAGAATGCGGTGATGTCTTCAGCAGCCGTTCCGAGAGGATATGCCATATACGGAGCTCTCTGCTCAAGACCGTATTCATATTCACGTACGGATCCGACATCTATGAAGGATGGTTCGCTCCAGCTGCCGTAGTATCCGAGTACCGGGATGGAGTGTCTTACTCCGAGTTCGCCGTCTTCGGAATCTTTTTCTGTAGCAGAGATATATCCTTCTACGAATGCGCCGTGGTCATCGTAATCTGCAATGTCTGTAAGTTCGAATTCGACCTTAACAGTTGTTGTTCCGTTTGCTGGAACTACTGTTGTTCCCATATTTGCATACTTGAGTGCAAGATATGCATCGTATGTGGTGACAGCGCCGTCTCCGTCGAGATCAGCGTCATCTTCATTGATCTCTACAGGGTTTTCTGTTCCGTCCATAAGAACAAAGTCGAGTATTGCATCTGCATCTTCCTCATTGAACTCACCGTCCATGTTAGGATCGATGAAGAAATCAGGAATGCATTCTCTTCCGTCGAGGAACCACCTGACATTTGCACTAAGAGGTGCTGTCCACTCATCAAGGTATGTGGATACTACCGGGTTTCCTTCCTCATCAGCGATAGGCTCTCCGTTGGAATCAAATGTATAGTATCCGAATACATCCTGAGTGAAGAATTCAGCTTCAAGATCATAGAAACGATCTTCGTCTGTAAGGTTGTTGAGCGTGAACTCAACTGTATAGAAACCGGATCTGTGCGGGTCATCACCAAGTTCTGCCTTGACTTTTCCGTCAGCTGCATATGCAGAAATGTCTTTTCTGACTTCACCGCCGACAGTCGTTCCATTCATGAGAACGAATACGTTTGCGTTCATGGCAGCGTTGACATCCGCAAGACCTGCGCCCTGCTTCATTACGCTGTAGTAGTTACCGGAATCCTTGTCGTAAAGAGGTCTTGCTGTGGACATAAGGAGACTCTGGAGGATGTGGCGCTGTGTAAGGCCATAAGCATCTGCTCTTTCTTTGAGTCCTGACTCTCTGTAGAACTGGGACATGATACCGACTATACCTGCTGTCTGAGGAGATGCCATGGATGTACCTGACATGAGCTCATACTGATCGTGTCCGCCAGTGATTCCGCTGTCTGAATTTGCATAACCGTTTACGGAATAGATGTTTCCGCCGGGAGTTGTGATCTCAGGCTTTAAGGACAGATCTTCAGGAACGCCCCAGCTTGAGAAGGAGCTCATTGTATAGTATTCGCTGTTGTAGTTGTTTATACCGAGCTTGTCATCAACTGTGATGGTTCCTATATAGTATGTGAAGGAAAGTGTTCCGTCATCATATTCTACTGTCTCTTCAGCTGCCGCCTTCAAGATCGCTCCATCTGTCTGGAGTATGGATACTACAGGAGCACTATACTCGTAACCTGTCAGGTTCATGCTGATGGTTCCCGGCTGGTTGTTGACGATGATACCGGCTATAGCTCCGTTGGACATAGCACCGTTTGCCTTCTGGAAGAAGGATGTTGTTCCACGGTTTGCGATACCGATCTTTCCGCCGATTATTTCCTGTCCGAGTGCATCGAACTCTTCCTGAAGTCCTGCGCTGTCGATATATACATACTGATATGTGCCGGGGATGGTCTTCATAGGAGCATTTCCGTATCCGGAAGTCTCTGTATAGTAGATCATATCCTCGCCCACAAGCATATATGCACCGATAGATCCGTCATTGTCAACAGATGCTGTTGACAGAGTGTTGGAATAGGTTGCAGGGGATCCGCCTGTGCCCATGTTTACATGGTCGCTGTAGGTATAGCCTGCAAAGGTGGCGTCTGCCCATGCTCCGCTGTTTCCTGCGGAGTTAGCCCAGATGATATTGGTGTTTGTCAGTCTGTTTATAAGATCTGCATAAGTTGCATTGTATGCAAAGCCCTTGCTTGCAGAACCAAGTGAAAGGTTGACTGCATCTGCTCCGAGAACTATTGCGTCCTCGATGGCTGCAAAGTAGTCGGAATCGGAAGCTCCGCCGCCGCGTCCGAATACCTTCATGATGAGGAGCTGAGCATCAGGAGCGTTGCCCTGTGTTCCTACTGCGGAAATAGCATTCTTCAGTGTGAAGCTGCCGTCTTCAGATTCTTCATATATGAACCTGTTTCCTGCAGCGATACCTGCAACGTGAGAACCGTGCTCGCCCTGGGTATCGTTGATGTGGATGATGTTGAAGTTTCTGTCAACATAGTTGAATCCGTAAGGGACCTTGGAACCGAAATATGTCTGATCGACTGTTCCTCTCGTCCTCTTGGATGCATTGAGCTGTGACCATACTGATGCAACTTCTTCTGCTGTGAGCTGGTCTACTTCTTTTCCTGTTGTGGCTTTGAGTCTTGCTATAGCCATATCGTATGCTACAGAACTGAATGACTGATGGTCAACATCAAGTCCTGTATCGACGATGGCGATGAGACTGCCTGCACCGGTGTAGCCTGCTCCCCAGCCGTACTGGGCACCAGTCATTCCGGAGGCAACTGCCATGTTAGGTTCATCGGATGTCTCTACGTCATCCATAGGTTCGTAGGTGTTTTCAACAACTACGTCCTTAACGCCCTTCATAGCCTTGATAGCCGGGATCTTCTCTGCCGGAACATAGGCAGAAATGATATTTGCTGCCAATGTCAGGTTCCAGACAACATCCAGCTCTTCTCCGCCGAGGATATTCTTTGAGATCTTGGCAGCAAGTTCGTCCTGAGCTTTCTCAAGAGAAGCTCTGTAGTTCATAGCGCTCCTGTTGGAAGCTATGGATGCTGCTTCGTATCCCTGATCCAGAGTGGAGGGCTGATCCAGAAGGATGGATACACGCACTGTACCTGTCAGAGTCTCCATTCCGGTGACATCATCGAAAGGCACATTGCTGTTGAGCCTGTCTGCTATTCTGTCTGCATCGTTCTCTACCACCTGCCAGGAGACTTCCTGTCCCTTGGACTCGTCTTCGTCAGCAAAGGAGAACTTTGTGACAAGACCTGAGGTGAGAAGGAGAGCAAATACGAGCAGCAAACTCGTGATTTTTTTGAATCCCTTCATAATATTTCCTCTTTCTCTTCTTAAATGGAATAACATTAAGAATATTAGTTATGTATACCTTGGTATTTTACTATTCTTAAAACTCAGATGCAATATAATTTTAGTTCTTGGATACAAATAATTTTTGATATTTTTATGTTTGTATAATAAAAAAATATTAGGATACGGATAACACAAAAACATCCCCGCCGATGCGGGGATGCCGTTATATCTTTATCATATGTCATTTTCTTACTACCAGCCAAGGGTCGTCATACCCTTTACGACAGCCTTTAATTTCGTTGAATCTGCATTGGATATCTTTTTATCTCCGTTGACATCAGCAGCGAATTCCTGAACAAGATCCAAGGCTGCCATTCCCTTTACTGAGGCCTTGAGTTTTGTCGAATCTGCATTGGATATCCTGCCGTCAAGATTCACATCGCCAAGTATCACAAGTATGAGTTCATCTACACCTTCAGGAGCATCGAAACTATAGCTTCCGTCTGCCTCTTTCCTTGGCTCAAGCTTTACATACCTTCCGTCCTTAAGATAGCCTGCTCTGCACGGAATGTCGTAAAAGACATTCACTGTCCTCTCGCGGGCCACATAGTCTGTCCACTCCGTAAATGCATCCTGCGGATAAGGAATGACCGTTATAGCTGCATCCTGGCATGGATCTCCTGTATGCCATTTGTCCTCTTTTTTGCAATAGCTGAAATATGAACCCCCTTCGCTGCCGGTGGTGAGTGTATACCCATCCTCTTGTCCAAAGACTCCGTTCTTCAGCATGGGAGGTACTGCCTCTATGCCTTGGTACTCGACCTCTGTACCTGTCTGGACTGTCTGATAGGTAAGTTCAGGACCCGAAGCAGCAGAAATGAAGACCACTCTTCCAAGACCGTTTGAGCTGGTGATGTTTGCTCCGCCCTTAGTAGTAAAGACACTGCCTTCTGCCTCGAGCCTGCCGCAGACATCAAGAATGGCATCGACCATCTTGCTTTCATCAAATACATCGGACGGCTTTCTGTCCGGCTGATAGAAGCTGGGCATCATGTCAGCGCCTTCAAAGAGAAAGCCTTTGCCCATGTAGTCATCCCTGTCATATATATACAGTTTGTTTCCTGAAGATACTTTTAGGGCTGCTCCTCTTTCAATTACTGTCTCATTGCCGGGAAGAAGGCAAAGGTCCTGATCAAGAGTAACAGTTCCTGACTTTATGATGACAGTCGTATTCTCCATTAAAGGAAGGGTATATTTATCTGAATATACATTTATATATGCATGTATGGACACAGGAGACAAGTTCGCATCCCCGTCTATCTCGTAATATACTCTGTCTTCTTTTGGGTCATACCTCTTTGAAAAGGAAGAACCTGCAGAGAGTCTAAACAGGCTTCCGTCTTCAGGTCCTGCAAAGTTAAGAGTAGGAACTGCCACGTCTCCGTCTATGGTTGTTGAGCCTACAGCAAGTCCTCTTGAACCATACTCGTATACAGTGAGAACTTCGATGTTTTGTATATAGTACTGCTGGAAAGGAAGGACCCTTGCTGCATTGTTGTTCATTGCAGATGTAGCAGTACCGCCTCTTAGGTCTGCTATCTGGAATGGTTCAAATACAGAAGACCCTCTTGCCGCAGTGATGCTGCCGTCTCCAGCTATATATCCCCAGCAGTATAAAGAAGCGCCGCTGCTAAGGTTTATGGAGCTGCCCTCTTCCATAGATATATATCCGTAAGGACCCGATGTTACTCCCGTATAGCCTGTATTGTCAGAGTTTATCTTGCCGTTTACATTGAGAGCGCCCTTTATATCAAGCACAGCTCCTCCCTCCATGGTGAGGGTCCTGAACGGATAGGGAGCAAAGGCATCCAAAGCCTTATATATATCAGGAGTTTCCCTGTTTACAGTGCCCGCATTGTCATAAGGGATCAGGAGAGTATGCCCAAAAGGAATAGTATATGTCCCTGCAGGAATAGTACCGCTTGATGCAAGGACTATGGTCTCTATATCATTTTCAGCTGCGTAAAGGACAGCATCATTAAGATCTGAAGATCTATATACACCTGCTTGCCATATGGGAAGGTCTTCATCTGCAAATACAGGATAGACAGTCTGGTCCCTGTCAAAAAATGCCGTAAATGCTATTGAGTCTCCTAAGTATCCACCGATCGCATCTGAATACCAGCCAAGGAGCTTGTATCCTTCACTTGGGAAGGCTTGGAGATCAAAACCATCTTCTGCATCGCGCCCTATGACAAGCTTTTCTGTGACAGTTTCTCCGTCTACTGTATAGTAGCCGCCAGATTCTGAAGGCATGAAAGTCACGTTGGCGTGGACTTTCTTTGTAAAGGTGATGCCTTTAAGTTCAGCAGCAGAGGTCCTTGCTCCCGGATCTCCTGAAAAAATGGTTATTTCAACAGTTTCATTTGGAGCGAGCCTTTTTGAAAAGCTGCCGCTCTCCAAAACTTCTGCATCATCTATGGTCACTTTTCCGCCCTGCGCCAAAGTAACTGAATATGAAAAGGACAAAACTGCATCTTCATTGAGAGAATTCTTTAAGACCAATGTCCCTTCAGCGCTCTTTGCATAGTCCCATATATCCTCTGCGGTCCCCGTAGCAGAACCGGTGATCATATTGCCGGAACTTGTCCATGAGCCTCCATCATATTCTGCATAAAGTCCTTCTATGCCCGTATCAAGACTTGTGCTTTCTGCAAAGGCTTTGCAAGGAAACATGGCGGCAATTATTGCCGCCATGATGATCAGTTTCATCAATGAAATTTTTTTCGAAATTCTTTTCATTCTTTAAAGCTCCACTGGGACCGGTGTCTCCATGGTCTCTGTCAAATGCTCAGGATGCTCAAGGAGATACTTGGTGATCCTTAAGGACTTTGCGTAATAGAAACCGTCTGCAAGCCTTTCGTCAAGAGTAAAGGTGGCCTCAACTATGTCCTTTGAACCTACAGTTCCGTCGTCCTTTATATAGTTTTCCTTGTGGACCGTTCCTATGGTTATCATAAGGGAGCATGTGCCATACTCGCTTAAGTGATGATAGGGAGCTCCTGACTTGATGGAGCCAAGGTTCGATAATAAAGCTGTGGAGTAGTTAGGATCGCCTGCAGTAAGGCCCTTTGGCATACAGCCGTGATATTCAAGTTTCCTGAGTGTCCAGAAGAATATTTCAAGGAACCACCTTGGAAGGCTTCCGACGAAGTTCATGAGCTTGTCAAGATCGTTGGTATGCTCTTTCCTTACCTTTTGAACATCACCAAGGATCAGCTTTGATACAGAATCAAGGTTCATATCGGGTTTTACGACGAGGAACATGAGCGTCTCTTCGCCGTCATCTGCAAAGGCCTGCTTTACGACAAAGGAAAGACTAACCTCCTGCCTTTGCCAAAACTTCCTGCCGGAAATGAATGTATTCATGACAGGGCGAAGGTAAATGGTCCTTGCTACTGATGTGCAGAAAGCATGGAAGAACTTAAGGTTAAGTCCCTCTTTTTCATTTCTTTCCTTCATATACTCAAGAAGCTCGGTAACATCGAAGGTCTCTGTAAGGCTGACTTCTGCTTCCGTTCTTTTGGGCATTATATACGGAAGTATATTGTGGTATCCGTCAAGTCCGTCTATACGGACTCCGTCTCTTCTTTTCTTTCTCATTTTGTTCCTCTCATACACGGCGCAAAAACTGCGTCCATTGGATATGCATATATATCCTTCTCATGCATATTCTTTCCTTTTTTCATATTGTACTCACATGTATGAAAAAAGTCCACATTTTTTTGGTACAAGCGAGGATTAATATACAATGAAGATGCAAAGAGGAATTAATTTAAAAACAAAAGCCGGGCCTTTTTTGGCCCGGCATGGATGCGTATCGCAATCAGGTTTATATCCTTTTCAGGATCTCTGCGACCAATGAAGAGAACTTTGGCGCAGATGCTTCTGCTGCCTCATTTACTTCTGCTCCTGACAGAGGCTGGTCTAAGACTCCTGCAGCCATATTGGAGCAAAGAGTAAGTCCTATGATCTTCATCCCGCAATGGTTTGCTGTTATAGCTTCCGGCACTGTGCTCATGCCGGCTGCATCAGCTCCAAGGACTCTGGCTGCCCTTATCTCGGCAGGCGTCTCAAACTGAGGACCCGGGAAGAACATATATACGCCTTCCTTCAGATCTATACCTAGGGACTTTGCAGCATCCCTTGCCTTTTCCTGGAGTTCTCTGTCATATACGGTGCTCATGTCAGGGAACCTTGTTCCGAACTCTTCTATGTTGTCACCGGAAAGGGGGCTCACAAGAGCAAGCTTTATGTGGTCCGTAATGAGCATGATGTCTCCGGGTCTAAAGCTTGTGTTGATAGCGCCTGCTGCATTGGTGACTATCATCTTTTCTATACCAAGGAGCTTTGAAACTCTAACAGGGTATACCACATCCTGAGGCGAATATCCTTCATAGGTATGCATACGGCCCTGCATGACGGCCACATTCTTTCCGTAAAGTTTGCCGAAGACGAATCTTCCTGCGTGACCCGGAGCTGTAGAGACTTTAAATCCGGGTATGTCTTTGTAATCTACATAAATGGGATCCTCAACAAGATTACCCATGAATCCAAGTCCCGATCCCATGATCATGAGGACTTCAGGCTGAAAGCCTGAGAGTTTTTCTCTTACGATTTCTGCGCTTTTTACGTAATCTTTGTACTCATAACTCATCTCAAAACCTCCTGATCCTTAATACTGCAATTTGCTCAAGCACGGCCATACGCCCATTCCAAATGTCTCGGAGCCGACGCCGAGCCTGTAGTCTCGGCTGCCTCCTCGGAACATTTGTCACGGGGTATGACCGCTGCTTGAGATACTTTGTTTATTTACTTTTATTCTTTAGATATTCTCTTCTTGCCTTTGTCCAGCATTTGCGGCACATGGCTCTGTAGCGGTCGTTTCCACCTAAGGCTATCTGTTCACCTTCGAATACTATATTTCCGTCACCGTCGAATCTGGCGTTGATGGATGCCTTTGCTCCGCAGTCGCAGACCATCTTGATCTCCGTAATGGACTCTGCTATCTCCATGAGCCTTTGAGCTCCCGGGAAGAAGTGAGTGAATGCATCTGTACGAAGTCCAAAGCAAAGGACTGCTACATCGAAGTCTATGGTTATGTCAGCAAGCTGGTCTACCTGCTCGGGAGTAAGGAACTGGCACTCATCCACTATGACAGCATCGCAGTCTGTGTACTTCTCGTTGAAAAGTTCCCAGATGTTTTGCTCGGGAGGTACTACGACAGCCTTTGATTCAAGACCTATCCTTGACCTTACTATATCAGCTCCGTCTCTTGTATCAGTGGACGGTTTAAGGAAGAGGACCTTCATGTTCCTTTCCTCATAATTGAATTTGGTTATGAGAGCCTGCGCTGTTTTTGAACTGCCCATGGCTCCGTATTTGAAATATAGCTTTGCAGCCATTATTTTCACCTCACTTAATGACCAAAATATCGCAAACAGACGATATCTATATTTTTTAGATCAGCGTCCGTACTTTTTATCCTCTGCAATGAGGAGCCTTAAGCCCTCGACTGCAGTCTTTACGGATGAAGATGTATCTTCAGTCATCTTCTGATCGAGACCTGCATTCTCTCTTTCCTGGTTCCATACAACGTGGAAACAAGATCCGCAGCGGCAGCCAAGAGCATCTGCTACGACGAACATGGCTGCAGACTCCATTTCCGATGCCAGGACTCCGAGTTTTTTCCACGCTTCCCATTTCTGAAGTAGTTCATAGGAATTAGGCGATCTTTCGGGGAAATGCTGTCCGTAGAAAGCATCCTTGCACTGAACGACTCCTACATGAGTCCTGTGACCAAGGGCTTCAGAAGCCTGTTTTAGGCATGCCGTTATGTCGAAGTTAGCTACTGCAGGATATTCTATGGGAGCATACTCTAGGGAAGTATGTTCGAATCTCACAGCAGCAGATGCAACGACTATATCGTCTGCCTGAACGTCTAAGTTGATGCCTCCGCAGGTACCTGTCCTTATGAAGGTGTCTGCGCCAAGGTCGTGGAGTTCCTCCATGGCTATGGATGCAGAAGGTCCGCCTATGCCTGTTGAGCATACGCTTACCTTTACTCCGTCCAGGGTACCTGTATATGTTTTGAATTCTCTGTTGTATGCTACGAAATGATAGTCATCAAAAAGCTTGGCTATGGATTCGCAGCGGCCGGGGTCTCCCGGCATGATGACGTATCTTCCTACGTCACCGGGCTTGCATTGTATGTGATATTGATAATCACTTTTGTAGTTCATAAAACTCTCCTAAATGTGCTCTTTCTCTACTTTTCGCGCTAAGAAAATACTGTTCTTTGATCAATGACACTACAGGGCAGGTCTTTTTTGGCCTGCCCTGCTTATCTTTGGTTTATCTCATTCCCTTATCGTAAGGAATACCTTCGGCCTTCGGAGCTCTGGAGTTCTTTGACGTCAGCATCAATACTATGAGTGTGATTATATATGGCATCATCCTGTAGAAGTGTGGGCTGATGCCTATCTCAGCCAGTTTATAGATACCGTCTCCGTTTATATCAAGTGTAGCGTAGCTTGCGCCTATGCACTTGAAAAGTCCAAAGAGAAGTGAATCGAATGCTATATTCAAGGGCTTCCAGTTACCGAAGATCATAACAGCCAGAGCAAGGAATCCTGTTCCTGCAACATCACCGTTAGAAGTGGTATTAGCGCTAGTTACTGCAAATACGAATCCGCCTATGCCTGCCAGCGCGCCTGAGATCATGGTACCTATGTATCTCATCTTGAAGACATTGATACCAAGGGAAGCTGCTGCCTGAGGGTTCTCACCGCAGGCTCTGAGCCTGAGTCCGAATCTTGTCTTGTAAAGTATTATGGACAGTACCACGAATACCAATATGCAGAAGTAAGTCGTAAGGTATGCTCTGTTTATGAAAGTCTCAACAAAGAAGCTTTCCGATTCTATTCCAAGGTTTGCTTTCCTGATCATGAAGAATGTAGCTGAACCTCCGTTGAGAAGTCCGAGAGCATTCTGGTTTGCTATGATCCTGACAAGGAAAAGTACAAGGGCAGGCGCCAGCATGTTCATAGCTGTACCGATGATGGTCTGGTTACCTGAGAAGTTTATGGCCGCCACCGCAAGCAATAGCGAGAACACGGCTCCCGACAATGCTACAAAGAGAAGCGCCAGGAGGAGATATCCCTGGAGTGCCTGCCATTTCTCAGCAGCTCTTGCTGCTTCAAAGAGACCGCCCTTTTGAAGTATGCGGCAGAATATTACGCCCATGAAGGCTCCGAATATCATGGTACCTTCGAGAGCCAGGTTTATGACACCGCTCCTCTCTGCGAATACTCCTGCAAGAGCAACGATCATAAGAGGAATGGCGAACATCAAAGTTTGTCTGATAAGAAATGACATCCCTAAGCCTCCTTTCCTTCTGCAGCGGGCTCTGCTTTGGCAGGTTCCGCCTTCAGCTCTCCGCCGTCACGCTTGTCGTACTGCTTTGCCTTCCTTGAGGTGAGCAGCATTCTGATGAGCAGGGAGAATGCTGAGATATATACGATAACGGCTATGATAACGTCCGTGATGTATTCATTGAAAGGCGTAAGGAAGGTAAGCTGCGATCCGCATACATTGAGCATGGACATGAAGCTTCCTGCAAATATGACTCCGATTGGATTGTTCACTGCAAGGAGAGCAACGGCTATTCCTGTGAATCCTGCTGCCGGAAGGCTCTGGTATGTAGACCAGAAGAATTCTGTATTACCTGCAAGGTAGTAAAGAGCTCCTGCAGAGGATGCGAGGCCTCCTGCTATGGCCATGGAAAGAACTATGTTCCTTCTGTCCGGTATACCAGCGTATTTTGCGGCATGTCTGTTTGCGCCGCAGGCTTTGAGCTGATATCCGAAGGTGGTCTTTGACATGACTACCCAGCCAAGGATACAAAAGATTACTGCGATGATGAATCCTCCGTTTACCTGAGATCCCGGGAATATCTTGTCAAGACCCATCTTGGCTGTTGCCACGTTGTTGTATGTAGTCTTGTAGATATATGCTGTCTTTGTTCCTTCTACTGTATTCTTGAGATTGCTCTCATCGAATATCCATGTGACAAGGTTTGCTGCGATCCAGTTGCACATGATGCATGCGATGACCTCGTTAATGTTGAGGAAGGCTTTTAGCATCCCCGGGATAGCTCCCCAAAGAGCTCCTGCCAGGATCGCTGCAACGAATGCAATGAGCCAGATGAGCGCAGGCGGAACTTTGTCAGAAGGAATTGACAATGCAGTATAGAGGCTGACGCAGGTACCCACAAGGTACTGACCCGGTGCTCCTATATTGAAAAGTCCTGTCTGGTTTGCTATGGCAACGGAAAGTCCTGTAAGGATGATGGGAGTTGCTCTAAAGAGCATGTTTCCTATATTGACTCCGTTGAATCCAAATGTAAGAGTTCCTGCAGAATCCCTTCCTGTATTGAAGAGTCCAAAGAGTATGAGCTTGATGCCGTCTAGTGTACCCTTGCCGCTTATATCAGGAGAAGCGCTTCCTACGATGAGAACTACTATGGCTCCTACGAGCATTCCTATTACTATGGAAATAAGGGATGCAAGGAGGGTCTTTGAGCCTTGTTTTTCCTGTTTCATCAGGCCTTTTTTATCTGTCTTAGGCATCTTTTCTTCCTCCTTCCAGTTCCTTTTCTTCTACTTTTTCCATCTCTTCTTCGCCCATCCTCTTAGCTCCTGACATGTAGAGTCCGAGTTCCTGAGCAGTTACATCCTTTGAGAGGAATTCTCCTACGATCTCGCCTTCGTACATGACCAGTATCCTGTCTGAAAGGCTGAGTACCTCGTCGAGCTCTAAGGATACGAGAAGTATGGCTTTGCCCTCGTCTCTTTCCTTGACTAGCTGAGCATGGATGAATTCTATGGCTCCTACGTCAAGGCCTCTTGTGGGCTGTACGGCAACGACCAGCTTTTTGTCTCTGTCAAGCTCTCTTGCTATGATAGCTTTTTGCTGGTTGCCTCCCGACATGGATCTTGCCTGGGTGATGGAACCCTGGCCTGAACGCACGTCGTATTCTTCGATCAGTTTGTCGGAGTATTTTCTGACTTCCGCTCTGTCTATGAAGCCGCCCTTTTGGAAGGGAGTTTCTCTAAAGCGCTGAAGGACCATATTGTCTTCAAGGCTGAAGTCAAGGACAAGGCCGTGCTTGTGCCTGTCTTCCGGTATATGGCTCATGTTTGCAGAGCGTTTTCTGATGCTGTACTTTGAGATATCCTCTCCGCAAAGAGTTACCTTTCCTGATGACTTTGAAAGTCCTGTAAGACCGTGTATAAACTCTGTCTGTCCGTTACCGTCTATACCGGCTATGCAGAGTATCTCGCCGCTTCTTGCATCGAAGGATATGTGCTTTACTGCATCTCCTTTGTGGACATCAGAAGGAACTGTAAAGTCCTCTACCTCAAGGACCTTTTCGCCCGGTTTTGCTTCATCCTTTACGACCTGAAGCTGAACGGGACGGCCTACCATCATGTTGGAAAGTTCCTGCTTGTTTGTATCCTTCGTATTGACAGTGCCTATGTACTTTCCTTTACGAAGCACTGTGACTCTGTCTGCAACGGCCATGATCTCGTTTAATTTATGCGATATGAACAGGATGCTCTTGCCTTCTGCGGCCAGGTTCTTCATGATGATCATGAGCTCATCTATCTCCTGCGGAGTAAGTACCGCCGTAGGTTCGTCGAAGATGAGGATCTCATTATCTCTGTAGAGCATCTTGAGTATTTCCGTTCTTTGCTGCATGCCGACGGTGATATTCTCGACCTTGGCATCCAGATCGACATGAAGTCCGTATTTTTCAGAAAGCTCTTTTACTTTCTTCCTTGCGGTCTTCTTTTGGAGGAAACCGAGTTTGGTATCCTCTGCGCCTAAGATTATATTATCAAGAACAGTAAAGACTTCCACCAGCTTGAAGTGCTGATGGACCATCCCTATGTGAAGCGCCGTAGCATCGTTTGGGCTGTTTATCTTGACTACTTCACCGTTTTTCTTTATCTCGCCTTCTTCCGGCTGATAGAGACCGAAAAGTACCGACATGAGAGTCGATTTTCCTGCCCCGTTTTCACCAAGGAGTGCATGTATCTCGCCTTTTTTGAGCTGCAGGGTGATATCATCGTTTGCTACGATACCGGGGAACCTTTTCGTAATATGGAGCATCTCAATGACATATTCATTCTCTGCCATATGTAATTCTCCTTCCTTTCATCTTTAAAAAAGAGGGTGTCCCTTTTAGCCTCATAAAGACCGAGGGGACACCCTCTATAGGTTCAGTATTCTTTAATAGTAGTGAACGTTTACGTTGGAGAAGCTTACGCCTGTGATGGAGTCTCCTGCATAGAGAGTGTTGTCGACAACGAGTGAACCGTCAACGATCTTTGCAAGAAGTGCCTGATATTCTTCAACTGTGTAGTTCTTGAGCATCCATGTCTCTGTCGGGAGTCCAACGGATCCTTCTGCAGCACCAAGGCTGATAGGAACGTTAGCGATCTCAGAGAAGTTGCCTGCATAGAACTTGTCAAGAGCCCATTCTACAGCTGCAGAAAGTCCCTTGAGTGCAGATGTGATAACAACGCCTGGATACTGTGCGCTCTGGTCTACGTCAACGCCGATACCCTTGCCGTCGTGCTCTTCTGCTGCCTGGAAGATGGAATCGGAGATCTTTCCGCCTGCTGCGAATACGATCTCAGTTCCGCCGGAATACCAACCGTCCATGAGAGTCTTGAGCTCTGTGGATGGGCTGAATGTTGCGCCATACTGCCATGTGTAGTTGATGTCAACTGTCTTTCCGAGTTCCTTTGCTGCATCGTTTGCGCCCTGAACGAATCCATAGCCGTATCTGCAGCATGCTGCATTGTCTCCGCCGCCGCCGCCGGAATATCCGAGCTTGGTGTAGCCTTCTTTAACTACTGCATAACCTGCAAGATATCCGCACTGTTCTTCTTTGAATGCGATACCTGCGATGTTTGCAAGTCCTGTGGGCCAACCATCGATGAATACGAAGGAAACGTCTGTTGCTTCAGCTGCGATCTTCTCAAGTGCTGCATCCTGAAGGAATCCTGCGCAGACAACAATCTTTGCGCCGTTGTCAACAGCTGCCTTCATTGCCTCATAACGGTCATCGTCTGTTGCTTCAGAACCGTTTGCCGGCTGATAGTACTTGTAGGTCTTGTTGTTTGCCTTAGCGTAGTTCTCAACGCCTTCCCATGTTCCCTGGTTGAAGGAACCGTCCATGAGCTGGCCTACGTCTGTTACGAACGCGATCTCATATGTTTCCTGAGTCGGTTCTTTTTCGCCGCCTTTTCCGCATGCTGCAAGGCAGAATACCATTGCAAGTGCGAGAAGAACTGCCAATACTTTCTTCATTTTGTTTCTCTCCTTTTAATAAAGATTATATATATCGTTACGTTATATACATCGTAACCTTTAATATTATATCAAAGACATTTTTTTTACACAACAATACTAATTCAAAGAATAGGCCTATATTCTCAAAGATATGGGGTCTTAGCGGTACATTTGTGTATTTTTTTAAAACTTTTTTTTCTCCTGTCCCCTGAGAGCAGCACCTTTTATTTTCCCTCGATGTTCCTTAGAAGGTGCAAAGCCATCCTTTTCGTTGACTGCATATATCAATAATGATACAATCCATGCGCGATGGAAAAACTTACATTCAGAGAAAAATTCATAGGATCAAAGGACTTTTACGCAAGGGTCTTTGCGGTTGCTTTGCCCATAATGGTGCAAAACGTCATCACCACTTTCGTGAACTTACTTGACAATATAATGGTAGGACAGACGGGCACAGAACCCATGTCCGGAGTTGCCATAGTGAACCAGCTCCTTTTCGTAGTCAACCTCGGACTCTTTGGCATGGTGGCAGGAATAGGCATATTCACTGCCCAATACCACGGCAAGGGAGACGAAACAGGAGAAAGAAAGACTTTCAGGATAAAGCTCATTTGCGTGACCGTATTCATAACCATTGCCATCTTTGTGCTCCTTTCCTTTGGAGACAGACTCATCTGGCTTTACCTTCACGAAGGAGAATCGGGCCTTGACCTCAATATGACCTTTGAATATGCAAAAAGCTACCTTTCTGTCATAGTCATAGGACTTCCCTTCTTTGGCCTTAGCCAAGCCTACGCATCAACATTAAGAGAGACAGGGCATGCGAAGCCTCCAATGAGAGCAGGCATCATCGCAGTGTTTTTAAACCTTGTACTAAACTACATACTCATATACGGTAAACTTGGATTTCCTGCTTTAGGGGTTATCGGAGCAGCCATTGCGACCAATATATCGAGAGCCGCAGAATGCCTCATGAATATGATATGGGCCCACAGCCATAAAGAGCTTGCGCCCTTTACAAAGGACATGTTCTCAAGGCTTGATATAAAAGGCGAGATGCTGAAGCAGGTCTTCATTACGGCAGCTCCTCTCTTTGCAAATGAGATACTCTGGTCCTCGAGCCAGACAGTGCTCAACCAGATCATGTCTCAAAGGGGCATAGAAGTAGTACCTTCCGTAAATATATCATCGACTGCCATAAACCTCTTTTTGACTCTGTATATGGCCATGGGCAATTCTCTCGGCATCATAGTAGGTCATGCTCTTGGAAAGGGCGACATGGAAGAGGCTGTGGATACAGACAGGAAGATAATAGCTCTCATAAGCGGCATGACCATGATACTTGCGGTCATCACCTTCATATCAGCTCCTGCCATAGCAAATATCTACAATACGACAGATCAGGTAAAGCACCTTGCTACTACGTTCATAAGGATCTCAGCTGTGCTCATGCCAATGGATGCGACGGTGACAGGATGCTACTTTACAATGAGATGCGGAGGAAAGACCATGCTCACCTTCCTCTTTGACTGCTGCTATGCCTGGGCGATAACCATACCAATAGCATTTGCTCTTCTCAAGCTTACAGATCTCAATATCATATACATGTACGCCATAATTTTCGGATCAAATATCATAAAGTTCGTCATAGGAGTGACTCTTGTAAAGAAGAGGGTCTGGGTAAACAACCTGGTAGGCGAAAATACGAATTAAAAATCAAAGGCCTCAACGTCCTCGTTGAAGCCTTTTTTGTATCCATATGTTCTGGATGATATCTCTTTTCGACTTTATTTCAGTATCTCTTTAAGAAAACTCTTTGATTCAGGGCAAAGAGGCTCTTCTCCGAAATACTCGAGTATGGTAGCAGACAGATCCGCAAAAGTGGAAAGAGTACCAAGATCTACACCTTCCTTTACCTTTTTGCCGTATGCAAGCATGGGCACATATTCTCTGCTGTGGTCCGTTGACGGCGTTGAAGGATCGCATCCGTGATCTGCGGTTATAAAGAGAAGGTCGTCTTCTCTTAAAAGCGGCTTTAGAAGTCCAAGCTGCATGTCAAAGGTAGTAGAAGCCTGCGCGTAACCAGGCGCATCGTTTCTGTGGCCGTAGGTCATGTCGAACTCCACAAGGTTGACAAAGCAAAGACCTTCAAAATCCCTTTGCGCGATGAGCATAGTTTTGTCCATGCCGTCCATGTTGCTTACGGTCCGATTGCTCTCAGTAAGACCCTTTCCTGCAAATATATCGTAGATCTTTCCTACGGATATGACGTCAAGTCCCTTTTCCTTAAGGACGTCCAGCATGGTCCTTGACGGTTCAAGTGAAAAGTCATGACGCCTTACTGTCCTTTTGTAGGGCCACTCGCCTTCAAAAGGCCTTGCTATGATCCTGCCGACTCCAAACTCGCCCTGCATTATTTCTCTTGCCTGTTCGCAATATCTGTAAAGTTCATCTATGGGAACTACGTCCTCATGAGCTGCTATCTGAAGGACAGAATCAGCCGATGTGTATATGATGAGCTTTCCTGTTTCCACATGCTCTTTTCCATAGTCCCTTATGACGTCGGTGCCGGAATATGGCTTGTTGCAAAGAGTCCCTCTTCCCCAGGCTGCTTCAAGCTTACCTACTATCTCCTTTGGGAAACCCTCAGGGAAGGTGGGAAAAGGCTCTCTTGAGATAAGGCCTGCCATTTCCCAATGGCCGGTTGTAGTATCTTTTCCTGCGGAAAGCTCTGTCATCCTTGCAAAGGATCCTTTTGGGTCCTTTATTCCTCCGCCGACTCCTTCGATATTGAAAAGTCCGAGGTCCTTTAAATTGGGGCAGTCGAACTCAGGAAGATCTCTGATCGCTCCTAAAGTATTGCTCCCCTCGTCTCCCCACTTGTATGCGTCGGGCATCTCTCCTATGCCGTAGCTGTCAAGAACTATGACAAATACTCTTTTCTTACCCATTTTTCTCACCAAAACTTAATACTCTTCTTTATTGTCAAGAGGCTTTGATTCCTCAAGAGCCTTTGCTGCCTTTACTACGCGGCTAGTTCCGAGGCGGTCTGCACCAAGCTTTATGAAGTCCTCAGCGTCCTTTAGATCCTTTATGCCGCCTGCAGCCTTGACCTTTACATTCTCTCCTACGTTTGCTCTTAAAAGCGCAACATCTTCTCTTGTTGCTCCTCCTGTTGAGAAACCTGTAGATGTCTTGATATAGTCAGCGCCGGCTTCACTTACTATCTTGCACATAATGAGCTTTTCTTCTTCTGTAAGAAGGCATGCTTCGATTATGACTTTGAGGATGTGATCTCCGCACACAGTCTTTAAAGCTTTGATCTCGTCAAGGATCTCTCCGAATCTTTGATCCTTTACATCTCCGATGTTTATGACCATATCGATCTCATCAGCTCCGCATTCTATGGCATCCTTTGCTTCGAATGCTTTTGCAGCTGTCGTGTTATACCCGTTTGGAAAACCGATGACCGTGCATATGGCGAGCTTGTCTCCTACATATTCCTTTGCCCTTTTGACAAAGCTTGGAGGTATGCACACAGATGCCGTACCGTACTTTATACCGTCATCGCAAATGCCCTTGATCTGTTCCCAGGTGCTGTCCACTGCAAGAAGCGTGTGGTCGCAGCGACTCAAAATTTCTTTTACTTCCATATCATCATACTACCGCAATATGCGGTGCCTTTCCGCCCGGAGCATGTCTCGGACATTGATCTTAAAATGCAGGCCTCTCTTAAAAAAGAGAGGAAATACTATACTTAACTAAGCCTTCATAGCCTCATCATAATCAAACCTTAAGGGCAGGAGCTGCTCCAGCGTATATACGGAGATATCGTCTTCGCAAGAGCCAAAGATTATCTCAAAATCACCTTTGCAAAACTCTGCCATGACCTGGCGGCAATTGCCGCAGGGATCGCATACGGGAAGGAGGTTCCCCCCTTCAGGGCCGCCTACTATTGCTATTGCTTCAAATTCTCTTTGGCCTTCAGATACAGCCTTAAAAAACGCAGTCCTCTCGCCGCACATGGTGGAACCAAAAGCTGCATTTTCAATGTTGCAGCCTCTGTATATCCTGCCGTCCTTTGCAAGGAGCGCAGCGCCTACCATGAAATGTGAATAGGGTACATAGGCGTTCTTCCTTGCTTCTATAGCTTCTTTTAAAAGTTCTTTTCTTTTCTTTTGATCCATATCAATGCTCCTTTCGCTGCAATCGAGCCCCCTATACTACCACTCTTACCTTCCCATCTGTTGCCTTTATATATTTATCAAGTTCGTAAGGCGAATATATGCCTTTGTCAGTGACAATTCCCGTGACAAGCTCGGGAGGCGTTATGTCAAAAGCAGGATAATATCCCTTGACTCCTTTTGCTGCTGTCCTTACGCCCATGGCCTGAAGAGTGAATTCTCCGTCTCTTAGCTCTAAGTCTATGGTATCTACAGTGGGATGGCCTCCGTCAGGAGCTCCTGTAGCATAGTATGGAACTCCGAAATATTTTGCTACTATGGCAGTATTGCAGGTACCCACCTTGTTTACTACATGACCGTCACCGCATATAGCATCCGCTGCTGTAGTGAATACGTCTATGCCTTCCTTTTTCATGACGAAAGCAGGCATGCCGTCCGTTATGACCGTAACGTCAAATCCCATGTCATTGCAAACAGTGGCAGTGAGCCTTGCTCCCTGAAAATATGGCCTTGTCTCTGGGCAAAACAGCTTTATATCCTTTCCTTCATTCCTGCATTCTTTGAGCATCATGCCGACTATGGTCTCTGCAAAGCAGTATGTCATGACATGGCCGCCTTTAGGGAAGGTGCTCACAAGATGCTTTGCGATCTCGCCTATCTGAGCGTACCTTACATTATTGAGCTCTATAGTCCTGTCTATTACTGAGGCATAGGTATCCTCTCCATTTTCAAGAGCGCCAAAGGCCGCATCGAGGCACTCATTGCAAAGGAGCCTCATGCGCTTTGTCGTAGTAGGCCTTGCAGTAGAGATGACGTCTGCAGCTTTCTTTAAAAACTCTTTTTGCTCAGCTTCCTTCATATCCCTGCACTGCCATGCAGCAAGAGCCATGCCCATGGGACCTGCAGTATATGGTCCTGCAGACTGGGTCACCATGTCTGTAAGAGCTTTTGCGACTTCAGTATAGTCCTTGCACCTTACGAACTCTGTCTTTGAAGGATATATGCGCCTGTCAAGTATGAGGACTTCTCCATCCTCAAATCTTGCTATGTTGTCATATCTTAGCATGAAAGCTAAGTCTTTATCTTGTCTTTCCATATCTAATCTATAGTATCTGCGTGAATGAGCTTCGTTCCGCCTGCTGTGTTTGTAAGGCCGCCCGTCACTACGACTACGTCGCCGCTCTTTGCAAAGCCTTCCTTTTTGACCATTTCTCTTGCGCTTAGGATGAGCTCCTCGAGCCCGTCGAATTCATCGACCATGACAGGAGTCACGTTCCAATACATACCCATCTGCCTGTAGGTCTTTTCTACGCAGGTCATGCCCACTATCCTCATTGGAGTACGGTTCCTTGATACCATCCTTGCTGTCTCTCCGCCCATGGTGCTTGAAACGATGCAAGAAGCATTAGTGTCGATGGCAAGCCTTCCTGCAGAATGAGAAAGAGCATCCGTGAGGTCCTCTATATCAAAGCTTGTGGTCTCGAATCTTTTTACATAATCTATGTGCGCTTCTGCATCTATGGCGATGAGTGCCATTGCTCTTACTGCCTGGACAGGATATTTTCCTGATGCAGTCTCTCCTGAGAGCATTATGCAAGAGGATCCGTCAAATACTGCATTTGCAACGTCAGAGATCTCAGCCCTTGTGGGACGTGGTTTTTCTATCATGGATTCGAGCATCTCAGTTGCAGTGATGCATACAGCACCCTTCCTTTGGCAAAGCTTTATGAGGTTCTTTTGAATTGCAGGAAGTTCTGTATATGGGATCTCAACGCCAAGGTCTCCTCTTGCTACCATGAGTCCTTCGCAGTAACTAAGTATATCTGCTGCATTATCTACTCCGGAGCGGTTCTCTATCTTTGCGATCAGCTGTATGTCCTTTCCTCCGTGCTCTGTGAGGAAGGTCCTAAGGTCTATGATATCCCGGCTGTTTGAAACAAAGGAGCATGCAACGAAATCTACATCCTGCTCTATACCAAAGAGAAGGTCTTCTTTGTCCTGCTCGCTTAAGTAATCCTGGTGAAGGACTTTTCCGGGGAAACTCATGGACTTTCTGTCTGAAAGCTTTCCTCCTATGAGAGTCGTGCACTTTATGGTAGTACCTTCAATGGAATCTACTCTTAAGGATACAAGGCCGTCGTTGACGAGGATGGTATCTCCTTCACTCAGTTCTTCGCAAAGCTTTGGATAGGATACGCTGACGCCCGCCTTTGAACCTTGTTTTTCTACGCACCAAAACTCAAAGGGATCTCCGTCTGCAAGGACTATCGAGCTGCCCTCAAAGGTCCTTATACGATACTCAGGGCCTTTGGTATCGAGCATGATGGGAAGGGGCACGCCCATATCCTTTCTCACTCTTTTTATCATCTCTATGGTCTTTCCATGGCTTTCGTGAGTGCCATGAGAAAAGTTTAGCCTTGCAACGTCCATGCCGTTTTCTATCATCTGGCGAAGTACGGCTTCGTCCTCTGTAGCCGGACCCATGGTGCAAATGATCTTAGTTTTGTTATCTATCATTTCTTTCCCTCTTTCTTCTTAATGCTGAAACATATTTGATATTACAGATTTAGTCTTTTGCCATTTTGTAAAGATCAAAAGCCTCAGCACAGTGAGATATTTTTTTCTGTATTTGAATTGCGCTTTTGCAGCGCTTATCTCTCTTTCAAGGAGCCTTGCATCATCATCTTCGGGGCCTTCCTTTGAGTACCTGACCTTAAGCATCCTGTCCCCTATGTCCTGCCTTATGAAGTAGAACTTTTTCAAAGCTTTGTAATCGCCGTTTATGATCTGAAGCGCTTTTGGTCTAAATTTCCTTGCAAGGTGCCTCCAAAGAAGTGTAAGACAAGCTATTAATGCTATCGCTCCTCCTATGATGCCGATCAGTTTCCACGGGATCTTAGGTCCCTTTTCTTCCGGAAGCTCAGCAGGGTCTGTTGGGGTGGGTTCCGGATCTACGGGATCTATTGGAAGGATGGGTTCCTTTTCTTCATCTTCTTTTTCTACAGGTTTTTTCAGCTCAGTCGCTATCTGCCAGCGTCCGTCTATATATACCTGGCAAAAGGCATAGGCATCGCCTTCCGTAATGATGGCAGGCTGGCCTGCTTCTGTTTTCATTTTGTAGCCGTAGGTATATCTTGCAGGGATTCCTGCTGCTCTTAAAAGGAGAACCTGAGCTGCTGCAAAGTGCTTACTGTAGCCTGTCTTGCTCACATTAAGGAACCAAAGAACAGGATCTTCTCCCTGAGGAAGTTCAGGAGGTATATCATTGTAAATATACTCTTTGTCGAATACTTCGCAAAGCTTTGAGACTGCTTCATATCTGTCTTCCGGATAAACGTCTATGCCGTGAGACAAAAGGAAGTTTGTCAGAGTCTCTCTGAATTCTCCCGGTATCCTTATGTAGTTGTTCGTTACATATTCTCCGTACCCGGGAGCAGAAGTTTCGTAATAGCTGTCAGGATCTATGTAATAGGTGTACTTTTGAGGATGGCCCTCTTCTCCAAGGAATACATAGGAATCCTTGCATACAAGGAGAAGGTCTTCTGTCCTGAAATCGCAGTAAGGAATGAATCTCATATCCTTGTATATGCTGTTGTCTTCTATCTCTATCCAGTATGGAAGAGGCGCAGGCACAGTGTGCTCTGTATATATTTTGCCAAAATATTTATCAGCGCTGTCCTCTGAAAAGGGCATTGCAACAGCAAGATCGAACTTGGTCTCCACAGGATCGTAGTCATAGCATGCAAATACCATCATCTTTTCCAAAGGATAGGATGAGGTTATGCCCATGCTCATCGTAGGATCGGAGGGATCGAAGGCTTCGTTGGTTATGACATTGCCAAGGAGCCTTCCAAGGTCTACTTCTATAGCGTCCTGTGGGTCTGTTACCGGTTCGTGGGAAGGTTCCGGCTCGCCTTCATCTTCTATTATCGAAAACCATGACTCCTGAAGGTCTGTGATCATTTTAGGAGTCTTTATCTTTTCTATGGCAGGAACAGTAAGAGATGCCATGGCGCCGCATATGATAAAAGCTATTATAAAGACAGCAAGATTTATAAAGCGGCTTATGTCTATGTGCTCAAGAGCAAGGTCAAGGACCAAGGCTATGATGAGAACTACCTGAGCTTCTATGCCTCCGTAGCAAAACACATTGCAAACAAACATTGCTGCAAAGGAAAGGAACCTGAAAATCAGTTTCTTTTCCTTGATGAGAGCAAAAATGAATGCTGCAGTAAGAAAAGCTATCCCAAGGATGGGCGCATAAAGACTTCCTATGACTTTCATTTTCGGAACGGCATAGGAAAACTCCCGGTAGATAGTTAGTACCAGGATGATGCTGCATACATACGCTGTGAGGGCCGGAAGCCTTTTTGATATATCCTTAAATGTCATTTGGCTTTCTTTTCTCTTGGTATCACATAATCCTTGTAGACTTCGTCAACAAGGCTGTAAAGCTGCGAATCAAAGACAAGTTCTCTTTGCTTTCCTTTGTATACTGCCATGATGAAGGCTCCTTCATCCTTTATGACAGTCTCTCTTAGCTGCGCGAGCTGCCCTAAAAGGTTCAGCATCACGCTGAAAGTTTCTCCGTCATTTAGGTAGTAGGTATAGAAGGACTTCCTTGAGTCCGATCCTACCTTTACTATATATTCATCGTATTTAGCCGATAAAGCTTTGTGGACATGCTTTAGGTCGTCGCCTTCCTGAAGAGGCCTTACTTCGAAGATTTCTGTATAGTCGTCTCCTTTAGCATTCAGTATCTCGCCTTCGCCCGGGATATAGCTCTTTCTTACATATCTGTAATTGACTGGGGCCTTCTTTGGATAAACATTGAAGACCTTTTCAAAGTCAGTCTTTTTTGAAAGCTTGATAATTCCAAAGAAACCGCTTATCATCACTCTTTTTGCAGACAGTCTCAAGGTGCCGGGAGACAGGTCCTTAAATTCATATACTGTTCCCTGATCCTCGCATATGCCGGAAAGTGTCTTTATCTCTCCTGTCTGAAGGTTTTCTAAAGTCACCTGTGGCACTATGTCAGGATGAAAGGAGGGAGCGTCGATGAGCATCTTAAGCTTTATGCTGTCTCCTTCCTTGTACCACCTGTCGTCTGCTTCTATGTTAAGAAGCAATGCTTTTTTAACATAAAAACATAAAGCAAAGGATACAAAAAGGGCAAGCAAAACGAACCCGATGAGATAATCTATGTATGTCACCTGGTAATTGAACTTTAGAGCAAACAAAAGAATGAGGATAAATATTATGGTCATCTTGCTCTTAAAAGAGGTGGTTCAGGAGTGTCTGAAAGTATCTTTTTAAGAAGGTTTACTCTTCTTTCGGATATGACAGTAAGTTCCTGTTCCTTCATGCTGATCCTGTGTACGCAAACATCCGTAAAGACCTTCTTTATGTCTTCCGGTGTAACATAGTCTCTTCCTGCAAAATATGCAGCTGCCTTTGCCATGCGAAGGAGGACGAGTTCTCCTCTTGGAGACATACCGACCTCGATATCAGGATGCTTTCTCGTTGCAGACGCAAGGTCGTATACGTAGGTATATATGGCAAGATCCACATAGACATCGTCTATTTCCCTCCTGCAGGCAAGGATCTCTTCCTTGGTCGCAACTTCAGAAAGGCTGTCTACAGGGTCTCCTTTGTCTCTTGATGCAAGGAGCTCAAGTTCATCTTTTCTTTCAGGATATCCTACTGAAAGAGCCATTGAGAACCTGTCAAGTTCTGACTGAGGCAGGACGCTGACTCCGTAAAGAGAAGAAATATAGGGGTTCATAGTAGCGATGACAACGAAGGGGTCCTCTACTTTCTTTGTGACGGAACTGATGGTTGCCTGCCTTTCCTGCATTACTTCAAGAAGAGCTGCCTGGCATTTTGAACTTGCTCTGTTGATCTCGTCAGCAAGAAGTATGTTCGTATCGAATATGGGACCCGGAACAAATTCGTCTGTCCCTTTATTTTTATTGTATGTTATATATCCTGTAACATCTGAAGGCATTACATCGCTTGTGAACTGTATCCTCTTTGATGCAAGGCCAAGGACCTTTGATATGGTCTTTGCTATAGTAGTTTTTCCAACGCCCGGTTTATCCTCGAGTATGACATGCCCTTCTGAAAGGATGCACATGAGTATCTTTTCAAGTACGTCATCCTTGCCGTAAACTGCCTTCTTCATTTCAGCTATGATAGGTTCTATCTTCATTTTTTCTCCCTCGTTTTTTGCTTGTAATCGACCGCTTACATTCTATATCATAAAAGTGCCATCTTCAAATGAATGTTTCTAAAAATAAGCTGCTCTTCCAAATGAATAGGAAGAGCAGCTCTTTTGCTTTTATGCATACTACTTTTTCTTTAGTTCGTTTAGGACGATCTCAACAGCAGTCTTGCTGCTTTCGTCTATCCCTCTGAAATCTTCCATGACCTGCATCTCTCTGTCATTGAGATCGGTCCTGTAGACCACTTCGTACTTTCTCTCGATATTCGTATTACCTACAAGAAAATCCACGGACGTATCGAAAAACTTTGCTATTCTTATGAGCATCTCTATATCGGGTTCTGTCGTATGATTCTCATATTTATTCACTGACTGCTGAGTAACGCCAAGTTCATCTGCTAATTGACTTTGAGAGAGCCCTCTTTTTTCTCTTAAATATTTAAGATTGCGGACCATTGTCATGCCTCCTTAACATGTTAATGTTAACAATCAAGAAGGTGCAAAATAAAACAATTATATGGATGCAGAGCCAACAACTGTCAGTTGTTAAGAATACAAAAAAGAGGCCCCGCTTTTGCGGGACCTCCAAAGTCCTTGTTTGGCTAAACTTTAGTGTATAGCCCTATTCGTTTCTGAGAAGCTCTCCTACTTCCTCTATGGCTTCGCCTGTAGCAGCTTCTGCAGCCGCAGCTGTCTGCTTGGCATAGTCCTCTGCTGCATCGTGAGCAACGTCTGCAGAACTTTCAGCCTTTGCGATCACGTCTTCTATGACATCTGCCTGAGCAAGGATCTGCTCTTCAGTTGCTTTGCCGGAAGCAAAGTCCTGAGCGATCTTTGCAAAGCTGTCGTCAACGAGACCGTCTCTTTTCAGAGCGATAGAAAGAGCCTTCATCTCAACTGTAAGGTCGAGTTTGTCGTCATCAAAGAGATTCTGATAAAGCTTGTTAAGAGCTCCCTTGATCTCTTCAAGGTTTCCTTTGAGCTTTTCAGAGGTATTTCCCATGTCCGTACCGCTGTTTTGCAGCTTTACGTACTTGCTCTCTATCTCTGCTACGCTGGATGTGTAATAATTGATGACTCTTCTTCCTGTCTGGAAATCTGTAGGATCGTCCTTAAGGTAGTTTATTATCTTCTCTGTCGCATTGCAGATATCGATAAAATCGTTCCTGATCTGGGGATCGTTCACTCTTACGGAATTGATCCTGATTTTGTTGAGGAGCGCCTTGGTATCATCTACAGCTTTCTTCTGTTCAAAGGTCAGGGCTTTCGTTTCGCCTTCTGCAGGTTTCTGCGCTTCCTTTTCTCCTGATTTGAGTCCTGAGATTATGATGGCTCCAAGGAGCACGACAAATCCTATGGCTGCAGCCCAAAGTAAGAATCCGAAGACTCCTGCAAGAGCGGGCAGCAAAGCCCTAAGTATCCAGAATCCAACCAGGCATGCAAGGAGCATTCCCAGTCCGCCTCTTTTTCTTCCCATTTAAGTTCTCCTTACTGGACCTGAACTTCTTCTACGTATCCGGAGTTCTGGCCTGTCTTTGTCATGGAGAGGAGCTTCTCTCTCAGTTCGTTCTCGATCTTGGCAAGAGCAGCCTCTGCCTCGATTCTCTTCTGATGTCCCTCTTCCTGGATGGCGAGCACTTCATCAAGAGTTGCCATGAGCTGTTCATTGGTATACTTTACGGTCTCAAGATCAACGATAGCTCTCTCGCTTTCCTTTGCGATCTCAACTGCGCCTGTGTGAAGAGTTTCTGCGTTCTTCTTGAGGAGCTCGTTTGTAGCTTCTGATACAGCGTGCTGAGCTGCAACTGCCTGCTCGGAATGAGCAAGACCAAGGGAGAGTACCATCTGGTTCTTCCAAAGAGGAATGGTGTTGTTGATGGTCGTCTGGATCTTTTCGATCATCAGGTTGTCGCTGTTCTGGATGAGTCTGATCTGCGGTGCCATCTGTACGCTGATGGTCCTTGTTACCTCAAGGTCAGCAAGTCTTTTCTCGAATCTCTCGCACATGGATGCATAGTCGGATGCTCTTTGTGCGTCCTCTGCAAGACCTGATTCCTCTGCTCTTTTCTGGAGTTCTACGAGTGTGGTCTGTCTTGCTTCTTCAAGTTTTTTCTTTCCTGCAATGACATACATGCTCAGATCCTTGAAGTAATCAAGGTTTGCTTCGTACATCTCGTCGAGCATGACTACGTCCTTTGTAAGGGTGTCCTGATGTGCTTCAAGAGCTGTGACTACCTTGTTTACATTGTTCTCTGCGGAATCGAATTTTGCTGTGAGTTCTGCAAGCTTGTTGCTCTTTTTCTTAAGGAAGGAGAAGAGTCCCTTCTTTTCCTCTTCTACAGAAAATCCTCTGAGCTCTGTTACGAGTCCTGTAATGAGATTGCTCACTCCACCGAGGTCCTTTGTCTTTACACCTTCAAGGGCTGTGTCAGAGAATGCAGCGATCTTTTTCTGAGCTTCTGCTCCGTAAGTAAGGATCGTGCTTGTGTCTGTAAGATCTATGGTGTTTGCATAGGTCTCAACGAGAGCTGTCTCTTCTGTTGTAAGTTCGTCGCTCTTTAAATATTTTTCCTCATCTGCCATGTATTTTTACCTCCTACATATAGATGTGCTTTAGCAACTTTTGTCTCACCATATAATGTACCATATTTCGACCTTTTTTTTAACATTAATTTTATGTTTTATTCCTATCTGATAATATGGTAATATATTGATGTATGAATAAAAATCGATTTTAGGAGGGATTATATGGATACATCTAAACTCGAAACCGTTAAATTGACTAAAACAGAGCCGGCGGCAGCCGATATCGATGAAGAACTTTCAAGAGAGATAGCAGGTTATGCAGGAGTTTCCACAAGAGATTCAAGCGCTATCCTTTCAGCAGCACTCCCGCTGCTCCTCGGAAACCTTTCAGGTTCCAACCAAAACAATACTCTTGGACTTCTCTCAGGACTTATGGGAACGGCAGCAGAGGAAGAGGATGAGGAAGAGATAGAAGCAGCCGACGCTGCAAACAACTCTGTTCTTTCAGCCCTTTTTGGAGGAAAGAAGAATACGACCAATGGACTTGCTCAGATAGCTCAAAGCCTCGGCCTTGACGCAAAGACTGTAAGCAAAGTACTCATTGCAGCTGCGCCTTTCCTTCTCAAGAAGGTCATGAGCCTTGTCAGTACAGATACAAGCGCGCAGACAACTACATCATCTTCAAAGAAGAAAAAGAAGAAGACAGAAAGCGCTTCTGAGGATGCTCTTTCCAGCCTCCTCGGCGGACTCTTAGGAGCAGAAGAAGAGGAAGAAAAACCATCATCCTCAAAGAAGAAGAAAAAGACTTCAAAGAAAGAAGAAGAGGAAAACGACCTCATGGGAGACCTTGCAGGCGCGCTCCTTCAGAGCCTTCTTTCAAAGAAATAAAGTGAAATCATTCCAAGCATTTTTTTAAGGAGAAAATCAAATGGCAGAAAAGAAAACAACAAAAAAAGCTGCTGAAGCTCCAAAGAACTACTCAACAGAAGGCGCAACAGGAAAAAGAGTTGCTGCTGTTTGCTTCTGGGTACTTGCAGTAGCTTGCGAGCTGGTAGCTATAATGAACCTGACAGGTAAGTGGTATCTTCCTACGCTCATCGCAGGACTTCCTGACAATCCTATCATTTACCTCATCGCTTTCCTGGTACTGGACCTTATATTCCTCATCATCGGATCACAGTTCTGGAAGAAAGCAAACCACATCGATCCTGCATCAAAGGAGAACAAGGTAAAATTCTTCCTTCAGAACCAGATGGGACTCATCATGTCAATCATCTGCTTCGTACCGTTCATAGTCATGCTCCTCAAGACAGACAAGGAAGGTTCACTCGCTATAGGAAAGAAGCACAAGACTATCGTTCTTGTAGTCGCAGTAGTAGCGCTCCTTCTCGGCGGACTCCTCTCTGTTGACTGGGATCCTATCTCTTCAGAAGAAAAGACCGCCGCTATCGCAAACCACGGAACAGACACTATCTATGTAACACCTTACGGTCACTGCTATCACTACTATGCTGACTGCCAGTCACTTACAAGAAGCAATCCTTACCTCGTAAAGGAAGCACAGTGGTATGAAGGCGGAATCGAAATAGAAGAAGCTATCAACCACGGATATACAAAGCTTTGCTCCTTCTGCGCAAGAGAAGCAGGAGAGGTCGAAGAATAAACTTCGAAGATAATATTTAAAGACAGCTATGCCCGGCACTGCCGGGCATTTTTCTTTGCAAAAAAACACTGCAGAAGGAAGCTTTTATCTCCTGCAGTGTTCCTTATTACAAATACCTCTTTTTTATATCAATAGTACTTCCGCCAGACTTATGGCAAAAGACTGTTAAATGACTGCTGCATCATAGCCTACTCTTTTCAATTTGGCTATGATGACTTCATCAGCTACATCTTCTTCGTAAGAAACGGTCATCATACCCTTCTTTAAGTCGACTTTTGCTGAAACATGATCTATATCGTTCACAGTTTCCATGACTCTGTTTTTGCAATTATCACACTTCATGCCGTCTACTTTGAAGTCCTTTTGAAATGCTATGTGTTTAAGTTTTTTCTTCTTCGGCGTATATCCACCGCCTCCGCAGCACTCTCCCTGGCCCTTCATGTGTTTTACCGTCTCTCTGATGCCAAAGAATGCAAGCACTGCTATGACTAATACTATGATCACGTTCTCCATATCTTATGCCTTTCGTACCGAAGGGGGGATGCTTTAAAGCATCCCCCCTAGCTTAGCTTTATTCATCAACCTTGATCTTAACGCCGTCAAGACTTTCGCAGGATGCTTTTGTACACCCTCCTGAATACGGACAGCCAACGCAGGCTTTTCCTTTCTTTTTTTCGTTTATGAGGTAGCGAACTATGAGTCCTGTGATAGCCACCAAGATCAATATTACTATGACATTTTCCATTGATTTTACCTTTTTGATCTATATCTCTTTTCCCAATTATATCAGCCCTTAAATGTAAAATCGAAGGAAATCTTCACCTTTTAATTACTTTTCAAGAGCATATTCCTTTGCAAGCTCTCTGTCTGTCTTCTTAATGAGATAGATGAGAGTGCATACAAAGAGTACTACCACTGCAAGTCCTATGATCGCAGGAACTGCTGCAAGATCTCCTCCTGTTACGAGTGTACCTATGGTGTATACGAGATATGCAACGCTGAATCCTGTGAAGAGCTGGAGGCAAATGCCGCTCCAGAGCCACTTGCCGCTGTTCATCTCAGAGTTCATAGCACCTATAGCTGCAAAGCAAGGAGGTGTATAAAGGTTGAACATGAGATATGCAAGAGCTGCGACCTTTGTGATAGCTATGATGCCTGCAACTTCTGCGCCGGCACCCTCCATCATAGCAAGTTCTTCTGTATCGATGAGGTTCTCAAGACCTACGAAGCATACTGCAAGTGTTCCTACAACGTTTTCCTTTGCGATGAATCCTGTAACTGCTGCTGCAGCAAGCTGCCATGAGAGGACTCCTACGAAGGGGAGGAGTATATATGCAAATGGAGCTGCTATGGATGCGAGTATGGACTGATCTGCAGATTCTGCTACTGTGAACTGCCATGTGAAGGTCTGCATGATCTGAACTGCCATGTTGCAAAGAAGGATTATGGTAGCTGCCTTTACGATGTATGCCCAGCCTCTGCTGCACATGGATTTGAATGCGAACCAAAGGGACGGGACCTTGTATTCAGGAAGCTCTATGATGAAGAAGGACTTCTTTGCTTTCCATCCTGCTATCCTGTTTACTACATAGGCCATGACGAAGATGAGCACTATACCTGTGAAATATGCAATGGTGCTTACCCAGCCTGAATCTTCAAAGAAAGCGCCTGCAAAAAGGCTTATGACAGGGATCTTTGCGCCGCAGGGCATGAAAGGTGTGAGCATTGCTGTTGCTCTTTTTTCACGCTCGTTTCTGATAGTACGGCTTGCCATGATACCGGGGACTGCGCATCCTATTCCTATAACGAAAGGAATAACAGACTTTCCGGAAAGTCCTACTTTCTTGAAGATCGGGTCAAGAACTACTGCAACTCTTGACATATATCCGCAGTCTTCAAGGAGAGCCAGGAGGAAGTAAAGGACCATGACCAGTGGGAGGAATCCTACTACTGCAGATACGCCACCAATGATACCGTCAACTACTATAGCCTGAAGCAGCGGGCTTGCATCTGCCATGAGCTCTCCTACCCAGCCCTGGAAGGCTTCGAGCCAGCCAACGAGCAGGTCTGCCAGAGGAGTTCCTATCCAGTTCTGAGAGATCTGGAACACGAGGAACATAACGACTGCAAAGATAGGGATACCGAGCCACTTGTTTGTGAGCACTGCGTCGATCTTGTCTCCGAAGGTCTTGTCCTTTGTGAGGACTTTTCTGTTCTCGACTTCTTTGACTACTGAGTTAACATACTCAAAACGCTTACGGTCTGCTTCTTCTACTACGTTCTTGTCCGTAAGATCTATATCTCCCTGAACATAAGGAGCTTTCTGATCCTTTCCTGCAGCTTCGACTGCTGCTTCTACTACAGCTTTGAGTCCGTCTCCTGATGTGGATACTGTATCAACTACGGGGCATCCCAAAGTCTTTGAGAGCTTAGCTACGTCGATCTTAGTTTCCTTCTTTTCATTGATGTCGTGCTTATTCAGTGCTACGACTACGGGGATACCGAGCTCTAGGAGCTGGGTGGTGAAGAAGAGGCTCCTTGAAAGGTTAGTAGCATCTACTATGTTAATGATGACATCAGGATGCTCATTCCTTACATAGGAACTTGTGATGCTTTCTTCACTTGTAAAAGGTGACATGGAATATGCGCCCGGGAGGTCTACAGCTACCAGCTGTTTGTCTCCTGCATATACCTTCTTGATTGGGTGTTCTTTTCTGTCTACAGTAACACCGGCCCAGTTTCCGATCTTTTCATTACGACCGGTAAGGGCATTGTACATTGTGGTCTTACCTGAGTTTGGGTTGCCTGTCAGAGCAATTCTCATTTGGACTTTCCTCCTTGTATGATTACGATAAACGATCCTGTGGATCCCTTTAGACTGTTTGGTTACCCGATGCTAACCTCGGGCCTGTTTAAAAACCGGATATCCGGCCTTTGTTAGTTAGTAAATGCTAACTTCTGAACTTTTTAACAGGGGCTCTATACGCCCCTTTGATACTATATTTTGCAAAGACCAAAAAACGGCCTTGCTTTTAAACTAGATGATTATCGCTTTTGCAAGCTCGTTGTCTATGTTATATCTTCCGTCCTTGATAGCTACGACGCATCCGCCGTGAACGCGTTGAACGACCGTGATAGGTTCTCCGCTGTAACATCCGAGCCTGAAGAGGAACTCATCAAGTTCATCATCGTCTGTATCTATCTTTTCGATCCTGTATTCCTGACCTTCGTTTGCATCTGCTAAAGTCATCATCTTGATCACCTTTTTTCTACTTCTTTTTTCGAGAACAAAGTTAGTCCTCGCTAACGTTCCTATAGTATAGTTAGTTAACGCTAATTTGTCAAGACGTTTTTGTGTTATTTTAGATGTGATATAATAGGGATATGAATATAGCAGTTTTCGATCTAGAGTGGAACCAGGCCTTAGACGGGAGAAAGCCCATCGAAGGCCTCGGAGGAGAAATAATACAAATAGGCGCAGCAAAGATCGACCTTGAAGGAAGCATCCTTTCGACCTTTGACAGACTCATAAAACCGGTCGTATACAAAAAGATGAACCGGCATGTTTCCGAGCTTACCCTCATAAAGGATCAGGACCTTGAAAAAGGCATAGGGTTTAAGGAAGCATACGAAGGCTTCAGAGCCTGGCTCGGCGATGATGCAGTGCTCATATCATGGGGACCGGACGATATACGCATGCTGGAAAACAACCTTCTATATTTCGGCTTTGACTCATCATGGCTCCCTCGGACCTTTGACGGACAGCTCATGTTCGATGATATGGAAAAGGGCGAAGGAAGGCAGTGGCCTCTTAATTATGCTCTCTTCTATTTCGATGAAAAGCCAAACGGAGCCCATAACGCCCTTGCAGATGTGCTGAGCACAGTCAGCGTCCTTAAGCATCTGGACCTTGAAGACGGCCTTTCAGACGTATATTTCAGATGCGACCATTTCTTTGGCGAAGAATAGGTACATTGCTTTTTTCCAATATCTGTGCTATGGTTTATTCAGTGGTGAAAATAGAGGAGGCGTATTGTTATGGATATTCATGAGTCTGGCGAGATGTACCTGGAGACCATATATGTGCTGTCCCAAAGGATGAGCAATGTAAGAAGTATAGATGTTGCAGCTGAAATGGGCTATTCAAAGCCTTCAGTGAGCAGAGGTCTTGGAATACTTAAAAAAAGAGGACTTGCCACGACAGACCCTGCGGGAAACATAAGCCTCACGAAGGAGGGCCTTGCTCAGGCAAAAAAGATCTATGAAAGGCACACTATCCTTACAGCCATATTCATGGAGCTCGGTGTAGATGAAAAGACTGCGACTGACGATGCCTGCAGGATAGAGCACTACATAAGTGATACAACTTTCAAAGCTATAAAAGATCATCTTGCCAAGTGCAAGAAGTAGAATATACCGAAGAAAAAAAGGAACCTCCCGGAGAAAAATCTGGGAGGTTTTGTATTGCTTTCCTTTGTATCGTTTATCTTAATATGCTTAGTCTTTTGACCCCATATTTTCTACTTCTTTGCAGATATGTTGGTAAAGATCGTCAAGGCTGTTTACGATGTCTATGCCTTCGGCTTTTTCTTTTACTGCATCTGAAGGACAGATAAGGCAGCCGCCGTCAGCCACTCTGATCATTGCTATGTCGTTAAAGCCGTCACCTGCAGCTATGACATGATATCCCATAGACTGAAAACCCCTGACCGCAGAGGCCTTAGTCTCTCTCGTCCTCATTTCATAACCCACTAAATGTCCCTCTTCATCGGTAAGAAGGCGGTTACATATGACACTTACCCCAAGCTTTTTCTCTACCGGTCTTGCGAACTCCTCGAAAGTATCACTCACTATGATCACATGACCGAAGGTCTTTATCTTTTCAAGGAATCCTACGGTCCCTTCAAAAGGCTCCATACCTTCTATGACCTTTTGTATCTTCGGAAGATCTATGCCGTTCTCATTGACAGTCTTAATCCTGTATTCCATGAGCTTTTCATAGGATGGTTCATCTTTTGTCGTACGCCTAAGACCCGGGACACCAAAAGTATCAGCTACCGCCTCCCAGATCTCCGGGAATATGGTGCCTTCCATATCCAAACATACCATGAGCTGATCCCTTTGGTCAGGCTTTGATGCATTGAACTCCTTAAGTTTTGCATTTATATATTCAGCGGAGTTGGCATGATGGGGAATAGTGCAGTCTATGCAGCTCTTTACACCTTTTTTCGTATAATGGAAATGCCCTCCGCACTTGTCTCCATAGGAATACAAAGGACAGTAGCAGAACATGCAGTTGAAGCTGTCCGGGTCCTTTGTTTCGTGACAAGGGAAGTATTGGCATTCTTTGTTGCAAAAAAACTTAGAACTGTTCTCCATATGAGATCTCCTTGATCAGTCTCCTCTTTTTTCATCCATTACATAGAGAAGCGCATTGACAATGCATGCAGCAACATTGCTGCCGCCCTTGCGTCCCCTTGCAACGATGCATGGTATATCAGTCTCTATTATGAGTTCCTTTGAAGGAACTACATTTACGAAACCAACCGGGACTCCTATGATGAGCTTTGGTCTGTAGCCGTCATCGATGAGTTCTCGAAGCCTGATCAGTGCTGTGGGAGCATTGCCTATGGCAAAGATCACATTGTCGCCAAGTTCTGATGCCTTGTCCATGCTCATGCGGGCGCGAGTAACTCCCTCTGCCTTTGCTCTTTTTGCTACATCTTCATCAGACATGAAGCAATGTACTTCGCAGCCGAACTTAGCAGCGGACCTTTTGTTGATGCCTGAATAAGCCATCTGAGTGTCCGTAACTATGGTAGCACCGCCTCTTATGGCAGCCTTGGCCTTTTCAACTACATCAGGTGAAAAGTAAAGAGTATCTGCATATTCAAAATCAGCTGTAGTATGGATGACTCTCTTGACTATGGGAGCAAGTTCTTCCGGTGGCTGCTTGTCTCCAAGCTCTCTTGTGATGGTCGCAAAGCTTTCTCTTTCAATATCTGCCGGCGCAACATTGTCTATTTTTATCATTGATATTACTCCAATCTTTCTAAATGAGCAAAAACTTTTTAAATCTTAAAGTCCTTCGTTTATGATCTCGTAGACCTTTTTCATATCCATATGAGCGCGAAGAGTATCTGCAAGCAGGTCATATTGCTGATCTTTGTATTCCTTGCCTGTAGCTTTTCCGACCTGCGCAGGATCTATGCCCTTCATTTCAGCAAGTGCTCTTATGAGCGCATCTGCTGTTTCCTGAAGGTCGAATATTCCGTGGACATAACTGCCGTATACATTGTCCTTAAAGCACCCGTCTCTCTTGCCCTCTCCTGAAACGCTGTCCACTATCTCAGTGACAGGTTTCGAACTTGCAGTTTCGCCCATGTGGATCTCGTAGCCTTCTACAGGGCATCCGGAAAGGCCTTTTAGAACGCCTCCAACGATATTAAAGACTCCGTTCACTCTGGTCCTGTCCTTTTGCTTTGTAAAGACAGTCCTTGTATCAAGAAGTCCTATGCCTGTAAGTTCTCCGCCCTCTTCGACTCCATAGGGATCTGAAAGGCTTTGCCCGAGCATCTGGTATCCGCCGCAAATGCCGAAGACCGGTTTTCCTGCTGCCGCATGCTGCTTTATCTTTGCCTCGAGCCCTGATTCTCTCAGCCACATGAGATCCTTCATAGTGTTCTTGGTGCCTGGAAGGATAACAAGATCCGGGTCTCCGAACTTCTTTGTAGAATCTACATATCGAAGGGATACTCCCTCTATATTCTCAAGGACCTTGAAGTCTGTAAAGTTGGATAGCCTTGGGACTCTCATGACCGCTATATCGATGAGATCTGCAGCTCCGTCTGAAAGTCTTTCTGACAAACTGTCCTCGTCGTCTATATCAAGATGCACATAGGGGACAACTCCTACTACAGGTATTCCTGTGAGCTCTTCTATCTGCTTTACTCCCGGAGTGAGTATGGATTCATCGCCTCTGAACTTGTTTATGATGAGGCCCTTTACCATAGCTCTTTCCTCGTCTGTAAGGAGTGCTACTGTTCCATAGAGCTGAGCAAAGACCCCACCCCTGTCTATGTCTCCGACGATGAATACGGGAGCTTTCGCTTCCCTTGCCATTCCCATGTTTACAAAGGGATCGTCGTCTTTAAGATTGATTTCTGCAGGGCTTCCTGCTCCTTCTATGACTATGATGTCGTTATGCTCTGAAAGAGTATTATAAGCTTTCATGACGTCGGGAAGGAGTTCGTGTTTCATGGCGAAGTAATCCCTCGCGTTCATCTGACCTCTTACTTCACCGTTTACTATGATCTGTGATCCCACATCATTGGTAGGTTTAAGAAGTATAGGGTTCATGAGGACCGAAGGTTCTATGCCTGCAGCCTCTGCCTGAACTACCTGGGCTCTTCCCATTTCAAGTCCTTCCGATGTGATGAAGGAGTTAAGTGCCATGTTCTGCGCTTTAAAGGGAGCGACCTTGTAGCCGTCCTGCTTAAAGACTCTGCATAGTCCTGCTGCAAGTATGCTCTTGCCCGCATTGGACATGGTGCCCTGAATCATGATACATTTGGCCATGGTTATGCTTTCTCCAAAACTTCCTTCATGGCGGCAATCAGCGCCAGATTATCCTCATGGGTGCGGACGGCGGTGCGGTACCAGCCTGCACCCAGACCGTAGTAGTTGTCGCAGTTGCGGATGGCAATGCCCTTGGCTTTTAGCCCCGTATGGATGTCCTGACCTGCCATAAACAGCAGGAAATTGGCCTCGCCCGGGCTGACCCAGAAGCCCAGTGCCTCCAGCTCTTTGGTGAGCCACTGCCGCTCTTGGGTAACCAGTTCCTTGGTGGTCTGAAGGAAAGGAATCTCCTTCAGGGCGGCGATACCGGCTCTCTGCGCCAGAACAGAGACATTCCA
>JAZQCD010000009.1:0-127778 GCA_045546135.1 Anaerovoracaceae bacterium | reverse complement strand
AGCCGGAGCTTCAAGGTTTCATATTCTTTTGCCACGGCAGGATGCTCGTTCAAATAATCACGGAAGTACAGTTCATCATTGTCCCCGGCGTATCGCAAATGGATATGATATACCTTGTCCGCAAATCCATTTATAGAATATCCCTTATTGAGCGAGATTCGTTTTGACTCGGAGGACATGATGATAAAACCGTTCTGTTCCAATATCCGGGCCATACCTCTCATGTCAGCGCTTTGAGAAATCTCAATCATCACATCAACTATATTCTTGGCCCATATTCCCTGAATGGCGGTGCTTCCGATATGACTGATCCGGACAACAGGCTGATCGGCTAAGAGTCCGGTCAGCGTTTTCTCGATTTCATTGAAGTTATCTTTCCACCGATCATCGTGCGCCACAAGAAAGATGGGAAACAATTCCCACAACTCTTCCAATGTCATTTTAGATAAATCTTTTCCCATGCCAAAGGCCTCCATAAACTTCGATTTTACGACATCCCGATAAATGAGAATTTGTTGCTATTCTACTCTTTGCCATGTCCCATCTGCTGCTTTGACAAGGACCTCCTCATATGCATTCTGGTTTCGGTAAACTGCAACAATAGTGGTATTCTCATCAAGCTGAATTGTATAATCCTTCTTTGCTCCTATAAAACCGTTTGGCCCTCCAAACGCAGAATAAAAGTCCAGATACAGTTTTCCGCCCTGTTGTTGGTGAATCTTAGCAGATCGAACATATCCCATGGTAGACAAAACACTGACATTGAGTGTAATCTCTTTCCCGTCTGCAGACACTATGTAGTTATCAATAACTACCGAACGATTCTTCATAAAGCCCGGAACGACAAAATACAGGATGATCAATACCAGTATAATAGCAATTGTACGAAACAATCTCTTTTTCATTATAACTACCCCGCAAACTCCGATATGTCAGTTTACTCTATCTCCATATATGCTTCCAAAAGATGATGCGCTTCCTCAATGACATCAACTTCGTTGTCTGAATTCATTACCTCCTGAAGCAATGCCTTTAATGGTTCATTCAGTTCAGACAGATCGTTCTGATAAAACGGATCAAGATACTGGTCAAGGTAAAAAAGTAACCGGCGTTTGGCGCTGCTGTCTTTTCCTAGCAAAACCGTCTGAATCGCTTCAATTCCCTGCTTGACAAGTGCCTTTTCCTCTGTCCCATAGAGGTAATCCTTATCCAGTTCCCAGATCATCAGTGAAAACTGATCAAGCCACGGAGAGACGATCCTGAGATCTGGACGATAGCCAAGCTTTCCTGCGACTTCCGGTGTCTTTGCTTTCTCAATGATCTTCATCATAAATTCAGCATCTTCAGAAAGTGTATCTTTACTCCAAGGCATTTCATCCAGGTCAAAACCGGCTGATCCCGGGGAGATTTCGTTGACATCTTTCTGATCCTTCAAAAATGATATCAGTTTCTCCTGTGTCTCAGTCTTTTCAAAAAGCTCTGCCGCAACGATCACAAGATCAAGAAAACAATCTGTCCCCTGGTTGGACATAACGATCCATTCATCATTTGACGCTGCTTTGTTCAGCCTTATGATATTGCTCATGCCCCCTCCACAAATGGCGATTTGTCGCTCTTAATTCTACAACGTTATTATTACATTCCAAGAAACACTGTGCAATTACAAAGTACGCGATGACATATAAAAAGAGTTCCGATCATCAATATCGGAACTCTGAAAAATGTGCGATTTTTTGCAAAACTGCATTTATCTGATCAAAATGGTGTACTTTGGTGTAGTTGGTGTAGCAAGGTATTCTTTGCACCACTAATACTTTTCACACTTCACTATTTAGATTTTGTCAATTCTGTATACCTCGGCATCAACAGTTTTTCTATTCTAAGAGCCATCGATTTTATATAAAACTCTTTTTGATAATCTGAGATTATCTCTACGCCGTTTTCACTTTCAGGTATTTTATCAATAAAATCCGATATCTCGCTGAATCGGGCATTGAATATCACTGTCACTCTTAAGATTGCTTCTTTGAGGTCATTATTATCCAGTTCAAGAAGTGCTTTATATGTCAGCATTTTATTATTTAGAGCATAAGATGTCGCAGTATTCAAAGCACTATTAAGCATCGCAACATCCGAATTCAGCCTGTTCTTGAACTCTTCTCGTCCTAGTTTGTTATTAAAAGACCCACCATTATCAAATATGGGAGCTAATTTATAACTATTGTCTTCTAAATTCTGAATAAGTCCCCAGTTTCCATTGTTTCGGTCATTATTATTGATCACCCCATCGATCAATGCACAATCCCAAAATCTTTCGCTGCAGCCCGATACGGCTTGCAAAATCGGGTTATATTTGAGATGAATCAAAAGAGCATTTAGACTGGTGAAGTGCGCATCATCATCAGAACCGGAAATAGATAACTCCAGCATGTCTTCCAACTGTTTATTGTAGTAGTTCTTTATTTCACGAAACTCCCGTAACACATGCTTTTCATCAGTAAAATCTTTACATGCCACCACGAGTTTTTCTGCTTTTATCCCCAGCATCGTCTCATGAACATCGTAACCGAGAATACTATATACATGGCTCCCGATGTATTCTGATAAAGGAGATGTTGTGTAGGATATACTGGCAGCAGTATGAAGGTATTTTGTTGTTTTCGGAAATTTCAATAGCCATGCCTGTCCATCAATGTTAACCCCCAGTTTCCTTCCTGCATTGCCTCCGTATAACTTCAGGTTCTCATCATAATCATTAAAATCTTTTAAAAACAACTGCTTACCCCTTTCTACGCAAACTTCTCTAGCAATTCATTGCGCTGTTCCCACGATATTATCCCATCAAGACAATAATTCTTTGAGAAGTTCTCCAGATTATCAACTGCTTCTATTCGAAAGCCGTACGTATCAGTGACATTGTATTTCTGGATTTCTTTGATAAGCTCTATCAATGCTCCCGGGACAGAAAAACCTGCCTTTTCCTCAATAAGATAATCTTCTATCAATTCCTCCATAGAAACATTTACAGCTTTCGAAATCTTATATAAATTTTCTGATGATGTCTTTTCCAAGCCAGTCCTTCCCTTACACAAATCACTCAATGTCATATATGAGATCCCGGTCAATTTAGATAAATCACTGATGTTAATCTTTTCTCTCTTTAAATAGTCTTTTAACTTCATTTTCTTCACCCATAGTTTATATTATCACGGTATACCGTAATTATAAAGCATTAGTTTTTATTTTATAAACTGAAATGTAATTCTCAATCTTTGTAGGATAGATCCTTCCATTCTGTATCTACATAATTCTCAAGTTTATCTATGTCGACACGACGCATCCGATCTGTGACCTGTGTGTATACAGTCATCGTAGTCTGGATATCTGAATGTCCCGCTATCTTCATTATATCTCGTACATTCATTCCGGATTCACACATTCTCGTTATAAAAGTTTTTCTAAAAGAATGAGAAGTTATACCAGATATTATCACTTTCTCATTTTCACCGCTTTCTATACATCTACAGTTATAGTCCATAACAGTTCTTTGAAGCGCTCTGTTGATACTCTGCTGATTATGAACATTTCCAAGTTTGTTCAAAAAGAAGAAATCTGAATATTCGCCTATTGAAGCTTTGCATTTGATTCCATTCTTTTTTTGCCTATGTATTTCCATAAGCAATGCTTTTCGCACCGATTTAAGCATGGGTATATCTCTATACCCGGATTTTGTTTTAGGATCATGGACACTGCATCCCGCACCGCTTACTGATAGTGAATGACGAATATGTATTACTCCTTTTCTGAAATCAATATCCTTATGCTGCAATGCGCACACTTCACCTACACGCATCCCACTCCCCAACATGACAGCAAATAAAGGATACCATTTTGCATGTGATGCATTATTTTTGCAATACTCCAAAAAACCTTTTTCCTGCTCGATCTCCAACACTTCTATGTCTTTTTTGGGATAGTTTTTCTCCCTTTTTAAATCTTTGAGCGCATTTGCAGCAGGATTACCTGTTAGAACAGAATCATCAACTGCAAGCTGCAGTACTTGGTACAGCACAGTTTGTATATGATCCAAAGTGTTGAAACTCAATCTCTTCGTATCATGCAAAGAATAATAAAAGCGTTTCACGTCTGTAGGTCGGATCTCTAATATTTTTCTTTTACCTAGAGAATTACGTACATGCGTGTTATAGACTTGTTTGTAGTTGTACATTGTATTCTCACGTATCCCATGTTTAAGATCACACCATACCTCATAAGCATCATTGACCGTTGCGCAATAATACTCGATCAACCCAGCTTGCTCTATTAACTGCAGACGTTTTTCTATGATTCTTAGCTCCATAAGAGTATTTGCATAAAACGCCTTGCGTACTCCATTTACATCCGTCCACCTGTAGCAATAAAGTCCATCCTTTCTCTGACTTTCACCTTTCAAAAGAACATGTCCATCAAATGATAATCTTTCCTTTGTCATAATAATTTTCTCCTTTCAGACAGTAATTCTTATAACAAGAAAATACACCTTCTAAGTTAGTCCTTAGAAGGTGTGTAGTAGAAAAAATGCTTATTGAAAAATCAAAAATGCGGATTACACCAAAACTGGTGTAAAAATTGGTGTAAATGCCTTAAAAAATGTGTTCTTTTTTAAGATAGGTCACGTCTCTAATTACTCTTCCTTTTAGCAGAGTTTTGCGCCTGCCGGAATATGGGGATCCAGCATGAGGATATGGAGCTTCTCTTCGCCCTCTTCCTCGTGCTTTGCTGAGATCAGCATGCCGCAGGAATCGATACCCATCATTGCTCTTGGAGGCAGATTTACGATAGCCACAAGGGTCTTTCCGATGAGGTCTTCCGGCTCATAGAAAGCGTGAATACCGCTCAAAATAGTGCGTTCTGAGGCTGTCCCGTCATCAAGGGTAAACTTAAGAAGCTTCTTGCTCTTTGGAACTGCTTCGCAATTCTTTACCTTTACGACTCTAAAATCACACTTTGAAAAAGTCTCAAAATCGACAAGGTCTTCAAACAGCGGCTCGATGACGACTTTTGAGAAATCGATGGCTTCGATCACATCATTTTCCTTAACAAAATTGACTGTTTCTTGTTCATTTTTTGTGCCGGAATTTTCTTTAAGCGTGGGGAATAGGAGGACGTCTCTAATACTCTGGTTATTGGTGAGGAGCATTACGAGTCTGTCTATTCCTATTCCAAGCCCGCCTGTAGGTGGCATACCATATTCAAGCGCATTCAAAAAGTCATAATCGACTCTGCACTTGGCATTTGGTTCAAGGGCTTTTCTTTCCTCTACCTGTCTCTCAAACCTTTCTCTTTGATCGATAGGGTTATTGAGTTCAGAGAAGGCGTTTCCGAATTCCATTGCGTTGATAAAGAATTCAAAACGTTCTGTAAACTCAGGATCTGATGGTTTTCTCTTTGCAAGGGGAGAAATATCTACAGGATAATCATATATGAATGTAGGCTGGATCAAGTTCGGTTCTACGAAAGCATCGAAAAACTCTGCCAGGATATTACCCTTTGTCTTGATCTCAGGAAGTTCTACATTATGTGCTTTAGCAGAAGCAATGGCATCTTCGTCTGATTTCCAATCGTCATAGTCTACGCCGGAATACTCTTTTACAGCTTCCTTCATGGTCATGCGACGCCATTTGTTGAAGTCGATAATCTGTTCACCGTAAGGTATCTCTCTGGTGCCGCAAACTTTGTCTGCAAGGGTCTTGAATAGATCTTCAACAAGGTCCATCATCCCTTCAAAGTCCGTATATGCCTGATAAAGCTCTATGGATGTGAACTCAGGGTTATGCCTTGTATCCATTCCTTCGTTTCTGAATATACGGCCTATCTCGTAAACTCTGTCTATGCCACCTACAATGAGTCTCTTAAGATAGAGTTCTGTCTCTATACGAAGTACCATATCCATATTGAGAGTATTGTGATGGGTCGTAAAAGGTCTTGCGCTGGCACCGATCTCAAAAGGAGTAAGGATAGGTGTTTCTACCTCAAGATATCCTCTTTCATCAAGAAAATTTCTGATCTCGCCAATGATCTTGCTCCTCTTTTTAAATGTTTCCTTTACTTCAGGATTCACTATGAGGTCTACATAACGCTGACGATAGCGAAGCTCCTGATCTGTAAGTCCGTGGAATTTTTCAGGAAGAGGATTGAGAGCCTTTGAAAGAAGAGTAAGCTCCGTTACCATTACAGAAAGCTCACCGGTCTTTGTCTTGAATATCTCTCCGTAGCAGCCTACTATGTCTCCAAGATCGACCATCTTTTTAAAGAAAGTATAGTTTTCTTCACCAAGATTATCCCTTGTGACGTAGAGCTGTATATCGCCGTCCTGATCCCTGAGGTGAGCAAAACTTGCTTTTCCCATGACTCTTTTGGACATGATCCTTCCGGCTACCCTATGGTATTTGCCGCTGTGCTCTTCGGGGTCAAGATGATCATAGCGATCCTTGATAAAGGATGAATAAACTTCCTGATCGAACTTTGTTATAGCATAAGGATCCTTTCCTTCAGCCTGAAGGGAAGCGAGCTTGTCTCTCCTTATTTGGGACTGTTCTGATATGTTAAGTTCTTCTGCCATTGTTACTCCTTGCTGATGCCCATTATCTGATAATGGAGGATCATATTGTCAGTTCCTTCCTTTGTCTCGATGGTGATCTCAACCTTGTCTCCCTTTTTCTTTCCTATGAGAGCTTTTCCTACAGGGCTCTCGTTGGAGATCATATCATTCAGAGGATCTGCGTCGGTAACGCCGACTATGGTGTATTCAAAAGTTTCTTTAGTATTGAGATCTTTGACCTTGACCTTAAGTCCCAAGTTTACAGTCTCTCCTGTGATCTCCTCGTCTGCAATGATCTTTGCATTGTGTATCATTGCCTCGAGCTTTGCAATACGCTCTTCAACTTCGACCTGCTCATTTTTTGCAGCGTCATATTCAGCGTTTTCTGAAAGGTCTCCGTAGGATTTTGCTTCCTTTAAATGCTCGGAAACTTCCGGTCTTCTTACCGTAATAAGATATTCATGTTCCTGAACAAGTTTGTCGTAACCTTCCTGTGTAAGTAATACTTCTTCTGCCATTTCATACTCCTTTGTATAGCTGTTTAGCTTTATTTATCATATTAAATATTTCTTCCGGCTTTTCCGCCGAGTTTATTATCTGTCTGAGCTCTGCTGCGCCTCTCATACCCTTTGTATACCAGGCGAAATACTTTCTCATTTCAAGGCACGCTCTTCTTTCTCCCTTTTCTTTGAGAAGAAGTTCGAAATGTTCACCCAGGATATCAGGATCGAAAAGTTCATCCTTTTTCCCTCTGAATATCCAAGGGTTTCCCATGGAACCCCTTCCTATCATCACGAGGTCGCATCCTGTGCTTTCGAGCATACGCTTTGCATCATCAAGGCTCCTTACATCGCCGTTTCCGATGACAGGGATATTTACAGCCGCTTTGACTTTTGCTATGGCTTCCCAATCGGCCTTTCCGCTGTAGTACTGCTCTCTCGTCCTTCCGTGAACTGCTATGGCAGAAGCTCCTGCTTCCTCCATGCGTTTTGCAAAGGATACAAAGTCCCTTGCTTCCCCAAAACCTATCCTCATCTTCACCGTGACAGGTTTTTTCGATGTTTCAGATGAAGCTTTGACTGCTGCCTCTACTATTCTTGCTGCAAGATCGGGATCTGCAAGGAGGGCACTTCCTTCGTGACTCTTTACAACTTTAGGAACAGGGCATCCCATGTTTATATCAAAGAATGCATTCGGTTCGTCTGCAAGCTGCCTTACGGCATAGTCTATCATCTCGGGTTCACTGCCAAAGAGCTGAAGTCCTACAGGACCTTCTCTTTCCTCTATCTTGTAAAGCTCCGCAGTGCCTGAACTTTTGTAATAAAGGCCCTTTGCAGATATCATCTCCGTATACGAAAGAGCTGAGCCTTCCCTATATGCCAGGTATCTATATACTCCGTCAGATACTCCGGCAAGAGGTGCAAGGATGACTCTTCCTTTAAGTTTGAGCCCAAGAAATTCGGTCTCAGTGGTTGAGAGCATCTTTTTCTATCCTGAGAATAGCCATAGCTGTCATAAGGCCCGGAACTATGGTAGTAGCCGTGATATCCACACCGAGTATCTCTCTTATCCTTTTGAGCCTGTACTGAATAGTATTGCTGTGGACTCCCATGATCCTTGATGCTCTTGCAGTAGAAAGACCTGCGTCCAGCATGAATACCCCGAGAGTCTCTTCAAGTTCTCTCATCTTTTTGTCAGGACTCTTTCTGAATGCTTTTACAAGATCCAGATAATTTCTCTTGTTCGCTCCGCCTGCGAAAGCTATGGATACGCAGTTCCCGACAAAGGAAAGTTCGAATTTGCTAAAGAGTCTCTTCCTTGGGAAGATGTAGTTCACAAAACCTACTGTCTCATTTATGAGATGGAATCCGTTGCAAAGACCGTCGATCCCGGTCACATGCTGTATAGCAAAGACATTCCTTACGCCCATCTTGTAAAGCTCTCTTGTAAACTCGTTCCACTCGTCATATTCGCAAGTCTTTTGTACCGGATTTGACAAAATAACGCCTGCCACTTCGTCCTCTTCAAAGAGCTTAAGGAGACTCAAGTTGTACTTTTCTTCAAAGTCCGTGAAGTACTTTATCGCAATATCCTTTTTGATACCGGGTATATAGAAGACGCCTTCGAGCTCTCTTTCAGCTATTCCAAGCTCTTCAAGAAGCGCATTTGCAAGACTCCTGTTTCCTCTTCTGACGGCTCTGATGAGCTCGGCAGTAGCGTCTCTTTCAGGAACATAATTCCACATGCCTATGGCCAGCTGTATGATCTCTGCAAGCTTTGCTATGTCATCCTGACTATAGGTGTTCTCGTTGTCTACAAGCATCATATAGTAGCGCTTGTTGTCTATGTTTACAGGGCCCCAGTATGTCACGACTCCATTGACATCGACCCTTGCTCCGACTATTTCGGAATCTCCGCCCTGCTCTATTCTGGCATGAACGGCATCCTCTATGGTAGTATTGTGCCTCGTTTCAACGGAAAAAATGGTATTGAAGTCACTACTGAAGAGGACTATCTGAAAGTTATTGTTGATCGCTGCCTGTCTTACTGCATCCTGAAAATTAGCATACTTTTCAAAATTCAGCAGATAAAAGATAGTGTTGACAAGAAAACTGTTTGAAAAATTATCAGCCATTTTCTATTCCTCCTCCTTATGATCTTCTTTTGCTCCTTCCTCTGAAGCGCTCAATGCCTCTTCCGAAGCATCGCCATTTTGTTTATTTTCAGCTTCTTCTGTCCAGAAGTCGTCTTCGTTATCGCTGCCGTTAAAGAACTCGTCTGTCATTTCCTTGAGGATCTCAAAGTTTCCCTTTTTGTCTATGTAGGCAACTCTCTTGCCTGACTTTATAGCCTCGGCAAGTCTGCTTTCTTCTTCGAGCTTCTTTGCTTCCTCTTCTTTTTTCTTTCTCTCTTCGGCTTCTTTCTCTTCTTTTTCTTTTCTGACCTTTTCCTTTATACCGTTTGCCTCGGCTATTTCAGAAGAGGACCTCTTTCCTGTAAAGATATCTTCGAATTCATCCTCTCCTAAGGTCTCGAGTTCAAGAAGTGCATTTGCGACTCTGTCAAGTTCGGTTCTGTGCTCTTCGAGTATCTTCTTTCCTCTTGCGTAGGATTCATCCATGATACGGCGGACTTCCTTATCTATCTTGCTTGCAAGGTCCTCAGAGTAGTTCTGCTTAGAAGTAAAGTCTCTTCCGAGGAATACTTCGTCTGCATCTGAGTAGTTTACAGGTCCTATAGCCTCGGACATTCCATATTTAGTGACCATGTCATGAGCTATCTTTGTAGCTCTTTCAAGGTCATTGCTTGCGCCTGTAGATATATCTCCTATGACTATGGCTTCAGCAAGTCTTCCGCCGAGAAGGTCGACTATTTCATCTTCCATATCAGACTTGGTCGCATAATACTTGTCTTCTTCCGGAAGGGTCATTGTGAAACCGCCGGCAGAACCTCTCGGCATGATAGTGACCTGGTGAACAGGATCGGATCCCGGTATGCATCTTTGAATGACTGCATGTCCTGCCTCATGGAATGCTGTGAGTCTCTTTTCCTTGTCTGACATGACTCTGCTGGTCTTCTTTGGACCTGCGATGACTCTCGTTATGGCCTCTTCAAGATCATCCATATGGATAATGGTACCGTTCCTTCTGGCTGTAAGAAGAGCAGCTTCGTTCATCATGTTCTCGATATCTGCAGGTGTAAAGCCGGGAGTCCTCTTTGCAAGGACCCTAAGGTCAACGTTCTCATCGAGAGGCTTGTTCTTTGCATAGAGCTCAAATATGGCCTGCCTGCCCTTAACATCAGGAACTGATATGGTGACCTGTCTGTCGAATCTGCCCGGTCTTAAGATAGCCGGATCCAGTACGTCAGGCCTGTTGGTAGCTGCAAGGATGATGATGCCTTCGTTGACGTCAAAACCGTCCATCTCGACGAGAAGCTGATTTAAAGTCTGCTCCCTTTCATCATTGCCTCCTCCTATACCTGCGCCTCTCCTTCTTCCTACTGCATCGATCTCGTCTATGAAGACTATGCACGGAGAATTACGCTTTGCATCATCGAAAAGGTCTCTTACTCTCGAAGCGCCGACACCTACGAACATCTCTACAAAGTCAGATCCTGAGATCGAGAAGAATGGCACTCCTGCTTCTCCTGCGACTGCTCTTGAAATGTGTGTCTTTCCTGTTCCCGGAGGACCTACGAGGAGAACTCCCTTTGGTATCCTTGCTCCAAGCTCTGTATATTTGTCAGGATCTTTAAGGAAATCTACGATCTCTGAAAGCTCCTGCTTTTCTTCTTCAAGCCCTGCAACATCCTCAAAGGTTATCTTTTTATCCTTTACCATACGGGCTCTTGATTTTCCAAAGGACATGACTCCCTTGCCGCCGGCTCCGTTCATGTTCCTCATCATGATCACCATGAGGACTATAAGTATGATAGTCGGGATCAAAGACAGTATGGAAAGCCAGTTACTAGGCCTTGTCGATTCAACTTTCAAAGTCCCTGCAGCAGACTGAGGAACTACATATTCCTGAGATATGACAGCCATGTCATAATCCGTCGGAGCATATGCTATGAATTTCGTACCGTCCCTAAGAGTTCCCGTATAGCTCCTGCTTCCAGAGGCGATCTTCAGTGTAGCAACCTTCTCGTTTGATATAAGATCTACGAACTCCGAAAACTGCAGCTGCTTGGTCTCCTGGCCTCCCATGCCGTTACCGAAAAGTAAACTGACAAGAAGGACGAGGATAGCAAATGTTACCGCGTAGGATATAAATATACCTATACCGCTTGGGCGTTTATTTTTGTTGTCCAATTACAAAAAACCTCCTAATAAACTGAAAATTTTTGTGTACAAACCCCTTTTTCTAAATTATGCATTAGATTATATCACAAGAAATATTCATTTACAACGAAAAACACAAGGAAACTACGAAAAATTTATGTATTTTTTGTGTGGTCGAAACAAAAAACTAAATAGTTGTAAAGTTCCACAATTAAATGGATTTGACTGGTATATTGATGACAAAGTGCTTGTTTGCTAAAATTCAAATAGGTAAATTTTGTATATTTAAGGAGGGATGACCATGAAACAAAAGATTACCTACGAAGTAAAAGAAACTACACTTGACGTAAATGAAGAAGAGGTATCGAGCTACGGCATAGACTGTCTTGTGGACGGCAAGAAGTATCTGAGCGTAGAAGACATCTCCACAGATAAAAGATCCGTTGAAGACCTTGCCAGGATATGCTCAGCGCTTGAGCTTGAGCCCGAGCATCTCCGTGATGTTGCAGAGGACTACATCTCGTAAAGAACTAAGCACAAAAAAACACAAGGCCGCCCTAATGGCGGCCTTATATACACATATCTTTTCTAAAATACTATCCTTAGATAATTGATGCTCTTTCCTGCTGATGAGAATTTCTCTTCATACTCTGTTTTTACATTGTACTTTGCAAGATCTGAAGCGTGAAGATCTCTTACTACTCTATCTGCTTTTAACCCGGCAAGAAAGGTCTGTTCAAGGGAAAAATCAAATAGTTCATCATTGTCAGTCTTGAACTCAAGGAAGCTCCCTTCCTTCATTATCTCCTTAAAAGCAAGGAGCTTTGAAGCATGAGTGAGCCTTCTGTGGGCATGCCTGTCCTTTGGCCACGGATCGCAAAAGTTTATGTATATGCCGGAAAGCTCTCCTTTTTCGAAGTAATCAAGAGGATCTATGATGTACTCTCTTATGAGCTTTAGGTTCTTTAGCTTCATAGAGCCTGCCTTTTGGAGTATCCTTGGATAAACATTTACAGCTCCTTCGCAGGCAAGATAAAGGCTCTTTGGATCTAGAGATGCTTTCGTGCTTATGAACTGTCCCTTTCCGCTTCCTATCTCTATATACAAAGGCCCCTCAAAGGGAAATATCTCCTTCCATCTTCCTTTGAGACTCTTTGGATCCTCTGCTATATACTCTATATTCTCTTCTATTATTTTTTCTTTATTCCTTAGTACGTGCTGACGCATTATCTTTTCCTAAATACCACGTCTCCGTGGTTTATATATGCGATGTATCCACCGGGAAATTCGACGGTCTTGTTACCTGCGTTAGTATATACAGATCTCTTAAGCGCCTTTATATGTACTGCTTCTATGTCCGTCTCAAGACCGGCCTTTGCAAAAGCAATCCTTATAGCTCTATAGAAGATGGGATCTTCAAGAAGGCGCAGGTCCTTGATACGAAGTATGGGCGATCCGTCCTTGTCATACTTTTCATGCGCTTCATACCACTTTTTGGCCTCTTCTGACAGATATCCGTCGTCCATTGCAGCGCTGTTTGCAAGCCTTCTTAAAGCATTTTTTACGGAAGGGTTTATCTCCTCGAGCATGGGAAGCACTTTGAGCCTTACTTTATTTCTTAAATATTCCTCGGAAGCATTGGTAGAATCGATCCTTGGAGAGAGGAAATGGGCTTTGCAATATTCCTCTATATCCTCTCTTTCCGTATCAAGAAGCGGCCTGATAAGACCGTCCTCTCTCATATATTCCATTGCCGAAAGGCCGTGTATGCCTGTACCTCTTAAGATCCTAAGAAGCACAGTTTCTGCCTGATCCCCTGCGTTGTGCGCAAGGACAGGCCTTGCTGTGCATCCGTCAGGAAGATCTTTTTGAAGCTTATCGCATATATCCTTTAGTGCCTTGTGCCTTTCTATGCGTCCTGCAGCCTCTACAGATTCCCCTCTTTCTCTTGCTATATCTTCTATCGGAAGTTTCACGCAGCTAAGCTCAACGCCCAGGTCCCTGCAGACTTCCTTTACGAAGGCCTCGTCATCATCTGCATCTTCTCTTATCATATGATTCAGATGAAAGGCTCTTAAACTGAAAGCGTATTTCTCTTCAAGTCCTTTAAGTATATGAAGAAGGCAAAGAGAATCAGGGCCTCCCGAAAGACCTAAAACCAGGATGTCGCCACTATTTATGAGGCAGTGCTCATCTATAGTTTTTTTAACTGTTTCGTCTGCTTTCATCTACTGCACATATATCCTTTCGACTCTTGGACCTATGCTTGAGATGATATCGTGCATGCAGGTCCCTGCAGCTTCTGCAAGGTCGTCAGCCGTGAGCCCGGCGCCCATCAAGATCGCCTCATCACCGGCTTTTGCGTCGGTTCCTGAAACATCTACCATCATCTGGTCCATGCATATATTGCCGAGTATGGGACACTTTTTTCCTTCTATAAGCACATAGCCTTTTGGTCCGTCCTCTTTACCAGACAGGGCTCTTTTGTATCCGTCTGCATAGCCCACGCAAAGAGTTGCTATACGCTCTCCGCCTTTTGCTATGTAATGCCTTGAATAGCTGACTGCGTCGCCTTCTTCAAGGGTCCTTATGCAGGATATCTTAGCCTTCCATGTCCCTATGGGAAGGACATCCATGGGAGCATCCATGGCTGTATTGTATCCATACATGAGGGCTCCGCAGCGCACTGCATCGAACCTTGCTTCGCTGTATTTACCTATGGCGCCTGAATTGCTAATATGGCGAAGTCCCGGGTCTATGCCTCTTTTTTCAAGGTATGTAAGTACCTTTTCAAAGGCATACAGCTGCATCTTCGTATACTCGTCTGCTCGTTCTGACATGTCATCAGAGCTTGAGAAGTGAGAAAAAATGCCTGTAAATTCAGTGCCGGACACACTGAAAGCTTCCGCTATAGCTTTTAGGTCATCTTCCGTTTTGCAATTGAAACCTACCCTGTTCATTCCCGTATTGACCTTCATGTGCATCTTTACATTCATTCCTACCGCAGCAGCAATCCTTCCTGCTTCCCTGACATAATCAGGAGAGATGGCAGCAAGGGTTATATTCTTTTCAACTGCAACGGGTATGTCTTCCGGATCTACATATGATAGGACAAGTATGTCGCCGTCTATACCTTCTTCCCTTATATACAATGCTTCGCCAAGGGATGCGACAGCGAATTTGTCTATGCCAAAGAGTTTTAATGCTCTGCATATCTTTGCTTCCCCGTGGCCGTATGCATTGGCCTTTACGACTGCGATCATTTGGCAACCTTTTGGAAGTGCAGCCTTAACGGTCTCTATATTCTTTTCGAGCTTTCCAAGATCTACTTCAAGCCAGTTTCTCATTTTTCTTTTTCCTTTATTCTTCGATGCCGTAGAAGCGGCATGCATTCTTCATTGTTGTTTTGGCAGCTTCCTCAAAGCTTATGCCTTTGATCTCTGCTATCTTTCTTGCTACATATTCCACATTGACCGATTTGTTCCTCGTGCCTCTTAATGGAACAGGAGCCATATACGGGCAGTCAGTTTCTATGAGAAGGTCCTGAAGATCTATAGCCTCCGCAACCTCAACTGCCTTTCTTGCATTTTTGAATGTAACAGGACCCGCAAGACTTATGGTAGCGCCTAAAGATACATACTGCCTTGCGAGTTCCAAAGAACCTGAGTAGCAATGCATGAGCACTCTGCAGTCAGCTTTGCCGTCCGGTTTTGGAGGAAAAGCTGCTATCCTCTTTTTTGAAAAAGCGCCGCAGCTTTTCAGGATCTCCATGGTATCGGAATCAGCCTCCCTTGAATGGATGGCTATGGGCGCATCGTGATCGACAGCCCACAGGATCTGCTTTTCGAACCAATAGATCTGCTCCTCTTTTGATGGTCCGTCATCATAATGATAATCAAGGCCTATCTCTCCAATGGCTTTGACTTTAGGTTCAGTTATATACCATTCAAGGCAGCCGTAAAGAGCAGACTCAGTAAGTCCTTCGACCTCGGAAGGATGGACACCTACAGCCGCATAACAAAATTCATATTTTCTTGCCGATTCGATGCAGTCAAGGCTCGTCTTAAGAGAGCTCCCTATATCCATGAGATATTTGATGCGGGAGGCCCTTATCTCCTCTACTATCTCGTCTCTGTCTTCATCAAATGCCTCATCTGAAAGGTGACTGTGTGAATCAAATAAAATCTTTTCCATAATACTTGATTATATCCTTTGAAGTCTTTATCTGCAAGGTCGCAAAATATGATACAATCGAAGCACCTGACAATGTGACTGTTACCATATTGGGACAGTGATATGACTTTTTTGAGGAAATAGGCCCCTTTATTGCCTCATCATATTGGTTTAATGAAGACCCCTTTTGATCTATACTTTAGTCAAGCTAAAAGATCAAAAGGGGTTTTAGCTTAAATGATCCGCGAAAGGAGGGAATAAAAATGCTGGAACTTTTCTTCACGATAATGATGATCAGCATGTTCGGAAGGCTCTTTGCCTTCGGACTTCGCAGTGCGTGGGGATTTGCGAGACTTGCTGCGACCATAGTATTCCTGCCCATAATACTGGCGGCCGTTATCCTTGGCGGCTTGATACAGCTCGCTTTCCCTGTACTCGCGGTGATCGGACTGGTTTCGCTTTTCCGTCCGAGACAAATAGCAGAGCAGCAATAAATACATAAAAGACCTCTGCAAAAATGAGCCGCAGGCGTGCCTGCGGCTTTTTGCTATGAAAGATCACTCTTTTTCATGAGGATATGAGCAAAAATACAGTCGATAGACTTATTCTTCCGGTCTCCAGATAAAGATGCCTTCGGAAGGCGCTAAAGCTTTCACGATAGACAGGAGCTCTTCGCTTCCGTTATATATGGTCATATATGTATCGTCACCGTTTAAGACCAGCATGGAATTCTCTGATGGAACTACTATGCTTACGGTTGCCGCTTCACCTATACCGGTCATCAATGTTTCAATGCTTTCAGGCGACGGATCTCCTATCCATTCGCTCCTTTTTTCTCCGTCTTCCGATGATGCAGAAAGCTGAACGCAAAGATCGAAGTAGCAATTGAGCTTTATGACAAGGTCTGCATAAGCCTTTCTTATGATTCCTATGCGCGGCTGCTGGCGGTAATACTTTTCGACTTCAAAGTATTTCCCGTCCTGATACTTGGCGACCTGCTTTGGAAGTATATCTGCGACCATGTACGGCTTTTCAAAGAGGTCTTCAGTGTAACCTTCTGTCCATTCTCTTGCTTCTGAAAGAAGGTCATATATACCGTCCTCTGAAAGTACTCCTCTTCTTAAGTCTGATGGAAGGAGACCCTTTTCGTCATCTTCAAAGTCCTGCTTCCAAAGGTCGCTTCCGTAATACGCGGAAAGTTCCTTTACTTGCTCCTGAAGCCTTGCAAAACCTATCCTGGAACCTGACTTCAATATATCAGAAGCCCTTTGCATGAGTCCCTCATAGTACGCTATCCTTTTGACCTGTTCCTCTCTTGAAGTTTCCATACTCTTCTCCTTTGATATTGATCTAAGTGCCTTGCTTTCTATCCCTCTTTTTATCCCCCTCATTATATCCCCTTGCTTCCTTTCCTTCCATAGTTTTTGGCACAGGATCCTTCTATAGCCTTTCACATCTACATTTTTCTTTGATATGTACAAAAAAGAGGATATAATGAGAAAAAATGTAATTTAGTGAAATAGAGAGGTTAGTATATGCCACACGGATTCGGGCCACGAGGTTTCCTGACAGAGGAAGAAAAGGCTAAAGCGCCGAAAATAACAAAAGAGCTGCTAAAGAGGATACTTTCTTATCTGAAGCCTTATGTGTTTCAGTTCATACTTGTCTTTTTGACCATACTGCTCTCAGCTACTGTAGGACTCTTTCCTTCGATAATAACAGGAAGGATAGTTGACCAGGCTCTTGTAGGAGAAAACATGGCGCTGCTCATTCAGCTTCTCCTCCTTGCTCTTGGTGCCATGACGCTGAGCCAGCTCATAGGAGTCTTAGAAAGCTATGTGAACGCATGGATATCGCAGCACATCATCTATGACATGAGAAACGAGATGTACAAACATCTTGAGTACATGCCTCACTCCTTCTTTACGACTGAAAAGCAGGGAGACATCATTACAAGGATGAATACGGACATCTCTGGAGTAAGCTCTGTCATAAGCGGGACTCTGTCATCCATAGTCAGCAACATAGCGACTCTTGTAACGACTCTTGTCGCGCTTTTCTCAATGAGCTGGAAGCTTGCCATAGTAGGTATAGTAGTCATACCGCTTCTGATCCTGCCCACAAGGAGCGCCGGAAAAAAGCGTTATGAGCTCCTTACAGAAAGTCAGGCCAAGCACGACGAGATGAACCAGATCATCAACGAGACCCTCTCTGTCAGCGGATCACTTCTTGTCAAGATATTCACAAGAGAAAAGAAGGAATACGAGCACTTCGAAAAAGTAAACAAGGAAGTGACCGACTTTTCCATGAAGGAAGCAAACAGCGGCAGGTGGTTTAGAGTCATCATGGGCATGTTCACTCAAATAGGACCTCTCCTCATATATTTTGCAGGCGGCTATCTGATCATAAACAAGCTGGACACAGGACTTTCTGTCGGAATGATAACTGCTACAGTAGCCCTCATAAACAGGCTATATAGACCTGTCGAATCCCTTCTTAACATAGGAGTCGATTTCACAAGATCCCTTGCCCTTTTCTCCAGGATATTCGATTACCTTGACAGAGAGAATACAATAAAAGATCCTGAAGATCCAAAGAAGCCTGAAGTAAAGAACAAGGATATAGAATACAAAAATGTAAGCTTCGGATACGAGGAAGGAAACCCCATACTGACCGATGTGAACTTTAAAGTACCCGGCGGAAAGATGTATGCAATAGTAGGACCTTCAGGTTCGGGAAAGTCTACTGTAGTAAACCTTATCCCAAGGCTTTACGATGTCTGGGGCGGAAGCGTCACCATAAACGGCGTAGACGTAAGAGAATTCGATCTAGAATACTTAAGGCAAAACATGGGCATGGTCACCCAGGATACCTATCTCTTCAACGGATCCATAAGGGAAAATCTCCTCTATGCAAAGGATGATGCAACAGAAGAAGAGATGATCCGCGCCTGCAAGATAGCAAACATCCATAACTTTATAGCCTCCCAGCCTGAAGGATATGATACTCAGGTAGGAAACAGAGGACTTAAGCTTTCAGGAGGAGAAAAGCAGCGCCTCTCTATAGCAAGAGTCATACTTAAAGATCCAAAGATACTCATCCTTGACGAAGCAACTTCTGCTCTTGACTCCATATCCGAAAGTTCCATTCAGGATGCCCTCGAAGCTATGATGGAAGGAAGGACCAGCATAGTCATAGCCCACCGCCTTTCCACCGTACTAAAAGCGGACAGGATCATGGTAGTAAAAGACGGAGTCATCAAGGAGCAAGGAACTCATGACGAGCTTTTGGCAAAGGACGGAGTATATAAAGAACTTTACGAGACCCAGTTCAGGCAGGCCATTGATTATGAGGAGACTCATACGAAAAGGAATGAATTCGATCCTTCCATACTCTCCACTCAGTACAGAGTAAAGACCATAACTGAAGATGACATACAGGATGTATACAATCTTTGCAAGGAAAACAGAAGGTACTATAGATACCTTCACGAAAGACCTTCAAAAAAGAGCCTTACAGAAGTCATAACGAAACTTCCTGACGGGACAGGAATGGAAGACAAGCACTTTGTAGGATTCTATGATGAGGACGGCAAGCTCATAGCGCTCCTTGATCTCATTACAGGCTACAAGGAAGCAGACGATGCGTTCATCGGCTGGTTCATAGTCGATGCAAAGATGCAAGGACAAGGCATCGGTTCACAGATCTTTGCAGACATACGCGCAGCCCTTACAGGTCTTGGCTATGACAAATTAAGACTCGGCTGCGTAGAAGGAAACGAGGAGGGTGAAAAGTTCTGGCTCTCCATGGGATTTAGCTTTAACGGTGCAAAGGAAGAGCAGGAGCACTACACAGTAAGATATATGGAAAGAGATATCTAGTTTTTATCTGCTCTATCGCTTTTTTCTGCATATTAAGGTATAATCGGTTCGTAGGTATATTTTTGCATTAATGTTAATATTTTACACATTTGTACAAAAGAGAGTTTATTACATTCAATTGTTTGCAGGAGGTTTATCATGGGACTTTTTGATAAGATCTTAAAGGAAGGAGCAGATGCTCTTAAAGACATCGCAAGTGAAGAAAACAAGGAAAAGGCAGCCGATCTTTTTGACTCTTTAAAGAAGGGATTCGAAGAGCACAAGGATGACCTGAAGAAAGCTGCAGAAGAACTTAAAAAGGAAGTAGAAGGAAAGACCGGAGTCACTTTTGAAGAAACAGTTCAAAGCATCAAAGATGACTTCCCATCTACAGGGGGCAGCGTCCCTTCGGATGATTCTATCTACGATGATTATGAAGACGGAAAGACTGCAAGGCAGAGGATACTGGAGATCCTTGCAGACAAATTCCCAAGGTACGAAGTAAAAGAAAATGTATCGCCTACTACGATCGGAGGCACCGGCAAGTTCATGAACTACTCCATAGGAGTTTATGACGGTGCAAAACCTGTCCTTTTCATCATGCTCATAGGCAAGACCACCACCGCTCACAGAGAATACCGCTGGAGCCGTCAGGAAGCCGAAAGAAGAGGATACTATTTCATAAACTTCATAGAGCATTATCCTAACAGACCGGAATATATCGAAGAAAGACTTCGCAAATATCTGGGATAAAAGCACTTTGACCTAAAAGTACATAAGGATATATAATCAAGATAAGAAAGAGAAAAGCATATATGCGCCTGCAGGGGATGCAGCATGGCAGCAAAAAGAAGGTTTTGCAGGCAGCCGCAGCCATGTATGATCCGGTACCGTAAGCACAGCTTACTTCAAAGCATTTTCTCTTTCTTTTTTTTAACATGAACTCAATATTAGACTGCCTTAAAAATGAAGATGAATGGATCTTCTTCCTTGAATATAAGGAAAAAAAAGACCAGCTTACGAAAAAGGAGCTCGAGGCTCTCAAGTCTTTTATTGCAGAAAAAAGATATCTTTCAGTTACCGGTTTTGGATATCCTGTCAAAAGGGAACTGACCAAAATGGGATCCTCTAAAAAGCGCATAGTCTACTCCTTTAGCGAGGATGAGACATGGATGCTAAAACTCCTTGCATACAAGCTCTACAAATATGACGATAAGATCCCTGAAAGCTGCTACTCATTCAGAAGGTCCAAGACCGCAAAGACTGCTTTTGACAGGATAAGGACCATAGATGGTCTTGACTCTAAATACTGTCTTAAGCTGGATATACATGACTATTTCAATTCAATAAACGCAGATAAGCTCCTTAGCATCCTTTCATCGGCAATAGGCGATGATAAAGAACTTCTGTTATTTCTTGAAGAGCTTTTGCTCCAGGACAGATGCATTTGGCAAGGAGAAATCATAGAAGAAAAAAGAGGAGCCATGGCAGGAGTGCCTCTTGCAAGCTTCTTTGCAAACATATATCTTGCAGAGCTTGACAGACACTTTGAAGATATGGATATTCCCTATCTTCGCTACTCAGACGACATGATCCTATTTCCGGACACTGAAGAGGAACTTAAGAGAAGTTTTGAATTCATCAAAGCTTTTCTCCTTGACATGGACCTTGAACTCAATATGGATAAATACAGAGTATCAAAGCCCGGAGAAAAGTGGGAGTTCCTCGGTTTTTCGTACGAAAGAGACGTTATAGACCTGTCTGATGCCACAATCAAAAAGATCAAAGGAAAGATAAGAAGAAAAGCAAGAAAGATCTTAAGATGGAAAGAAAGGAAAGGCAAAAGCTATGAGAAGGCAGCACGGGCCCTCATAAACAGCTTTGACAGAAAGTTCTACGATATATTCGGAGACAACTCATTCACATGGTCAAGATTCTACTTCCCGGTAATAAATACGCATAAAGGTCTTAAAGAAATAGACCTTTACATGGTCAAATATCTTCGCTTTCTTTATTCGGGAAGGCACTATAAAGGGAATTACAAGGTATCCTATGAGGATCTAAAAAAACTGGGATACACCCCACTCGTAGCAGAATACTACAACTGGAAAAAAGAAAATGAACTTCTAAAAAAAGGGATGCTCTAAAATAAGCATCCCTTATCCTTAATCATTCATCTTCTCTGCATCATCAAGCATTTGGTAGAGCCTGTGTATCTCATCCTCGAGCATCCTTCGGCCCTTCTCAGTAGCGATGTACCATTTCTGGCGGCCTTCGCTTTTTGTCTGCTTTATGACACTCGATGACTCAAATTTTTGAAGCATCGCGTAGAGAGTCCCGGGACCTACAGTAACGCGGCCGTTTGATATCTCCTTTACCTTTTCCATGATATCCACGCCGTTTCTTTCTCTCGTAAGAGCCAAAAGTATGTAGTACATGGGTTCTGATAATGTCTGAAACTGTTCTCTTGCCATAGCTATATGCCCAGCCTTTCCCTTACGATACCGATCTGCTCATCTGTCAGTCTTTCATCTAATATGATCTGAAGGTAGGCTTCATCATAGCGGACATAGTATTGAAAACTGCCGCCTACTACTCTGAGAAGAGCTTCATCTGCGCCCCATTCCTTTGTAACATTTTCAGCGCTGTTTAAATATCTTTTTACGAACCTTTTCTCTCTATTTTCTATTATATCTATCAGAAAACTGCTTTTTGATGAGTAAAAGTCCAGTTTGAAGCTTTGGCTGTCAGGATCTTGTGGTACCGGGACTGCTGCTCCATGCTCTTTTATCCACTCATCCTTCATCTCATCATAGCCGGGAGCATGATATGTGGAAAACTGTATTTCATATTCTCCAAGGAAACTGCTATCCTTTGCAAGATCAATGGAATTGAGTTCTCCTTTGATCTCGCATATATCGCTGAGCATAAGTGACGCATCATCTGCAGCAGGATTGTTTTTCCCTTCTGAAACAGCATTTGAAAGCCCCAGAGCTATGACGAGCAAGATCACCCCAAAAGGAACAAATATCTGTATCATTTCGTTTGCAGCCCTTGATAATCTAAAGATCGAGGGAACTATAGTCAGGAGTATAATGGCGGCGATATAGATCCAGAAGACCGGTCCTATCCCGCCAAGCAATGCTCGGCATAAATATGTAAATACCAGCAACCAAATAACCAGGTATATAAGAGTCATGAACATGTACCTTCCTCCGAAGAAGACATGTCCCTTTTCATCAAGCTCTTTTCTCTTTTTTTCTTTCCATAAAAATATGAGAGGGAATCTAACGATCAGGATGATCACCATGATCAAAATGAATGATAAAGCAAAGAGAAGCTCATTGCTGAACAGATATCTTCCGGAGAACTGTGAAAACTGCATCCCATACAAAAAGGCTATTAGGAGCGCGCTTATGAAAGACCATAGTCTTAGTTCCTTTTCCGCTATAAAAACTTCCTCCAGCTTTTCTTCCTCTGTAAAAATGGGGACAGCATCATTTCTGATCCTTCTAAAGACTGTAAATTTTCTGCTGCTGTCCACAAGCTCCCATCCAGCTGCCAGGCAGTAATCGGAGAATTCTTCTGTTTCACGCTCAGGCCTTGTATCAAGTTCAGTATTGCCCGAAAAGACCTGCACATCATAATGCTCATCGGCAGGAAAAGATCTTTCAAATTCCAGTCCGAATCGAAAAGCTTTGAAACGCCAACCGGCAGCTGCCTGCTCCTCAAGAAGCTTTGCCAGACCGTCCACATGAGTATAACCGATCCAAGGCGGCATATGTTTGATCTTATTCATCTGGTTTCTCCTTTATCAGATAATATCTTTTGAAAGAAATCTATCACACGTATATAATATCGAATATCGATATTGATCGCCTACACTTTAACATCGAGTATCGATATTGTCAATATATATATTAAAAATTTCCTTTTTTGATCTCCGGCTATCAATATCTGACTTGACCAATCAATACTTTTTGGTATCATTTTCTTGATGAAAGACTAAGGAGCAGATCTATGACAAAATACGAGCTGGCAAAAAATATACTCTCTCAGTATGACGATCAGGAATGGGAAGACATGGAGAATAATACTTTGGATCTTCCTGTCAACGAACATAACAGAAACGTCCACCTTGAGCTAAGAGATGCCATAAATAAATATGAAGAACTTGGAACCCTGTCCCCTAAGGAGAGAAGAAGATTTAGTTTTGGCAAACCTGCTGTCCTCACCCTTTTTGAAGGTGATATAGAGGGCGAAAAGGTCATAGAACTAAAGTCTTCTCTTGAGGAATACCTTGATGAAGTCTGGGCAGAAGCAAGGCCTGCTCACAAGTATATAGTCAATGCCAGCCTGGCTTTAACATTCATACTGGAAAGACCTATGCATCCTGAATCTTCCGTTCATTTCCTTGTAAGAGTCGAAGACGGAAAGAATATATATTACTGCCCCCACAAAGAAAACAGCCTCATATGCAGCTACTGCAAATGCCGCTTTGCCGATGAACTGTATAAAAAGTGGGACGAAAAAGAAAAAGAGACAAAGGAATGCTTTGGCGATCTTTCATCAAAGCTTCAGCACATACTCTTTGAAGCAGGTTTTCAGGAATGCAGAGTCATAAAGACATCAGAACTTGATTTCCACGACGAAGTCAGGACCCAATGCGAGAAGAACAGCTGCAGGCAGTACGGAAGGACATGGGCATGCCCGCCTGCCGTAGGGACAGTTGCAGAATGCAAAGAAAGGGTCCTTAAATACAGCCACATGATGCTCTTTTCCAAGGCATATGTACTAGCTGACACCATGGACCTTGAAGAAATGGCAAGGACCATGTCCGACTTTAAGAAACAGGACAGAAAGCTGGATGATAAACTAAAAGACCTTCTTAAGTCTTTTCAGATCCTTTCAAATGAATCCTGCGACAGATGCAAAAAATGCTCTTACCCAGGTAAGCCCTGCAGATTCCCTGATACTCTCCATCACTCCATAGAAGGTTATGGATTCAATGTGCTTGAGCTGTCAAGGAAAGCCGCAATGAAATATATAAACGGACAGTCTACGGCCACATTCTTTGGAGCCGTGCTGTATAACGAAGATAAACGATAAAAAAGAGAGAAAAACTATGAAGACACTATACCTCGATTGCGGAATGGGTGCAGCAGGAGATATGATAACTGCCGCCCTTCTTGAGCTGCTTCCTGACAAAGAGTCCTTTGTAAAAGAACTCAACAGCCTCGGCATCCCAGGAATAGTATTTGAGGCAAATACCTCTGTAAAATGCGGTATCAAGGGGACCCATATGTCCGTAAAGGTGAACGGGCAAGAGGAAGAACCCGGTGTTCCCGCAAAAGCAGAAGAGATAATGAACCATGATAAAGAAGATCATCATGAGCAGGCTCATGCTCATCACAGTCACAAGCATGTTGGTGAGGACGGAAAGGAATATGTCCATGAACATCACGGCATGGATCAAATAAAGCACGTAGTAGCAGACCACCTCCATGTGCCGGACAAAGTAAAGAAAGACATTTTGGGTGTTTACGGGCTTTTAGCTGAAGCAGAAAGCCATGTACACGGGACTACTGTAGACGAGATACACTTCCACGAAGTAGGCACTATGGATGCAATAGCCGACGTAACTGCTGTATGCATGCTCATAAACGAGATAGCACCTGACAGGATCATTGCATCTACTGTCAACACGGGCAGCGGCACAGTCAAATGTGCTCACGGCATACTGCCGGTCCCTGCACCGGCAACTGCCTACCTTCTTCAAGGTATACCCAGCTATTCAAACGGCATAAAGACTGAGCTTTGTACTCCTACAGGAGCTGCTATCCTTAAGTATTTTGCAGATGATTTCGGCGAAATGCCTGTCATGAGGACAAGTGCCATAGGCTACGGCATGGGGACGAAAGACCTCGAGTGGGCCAACTGTATAAGGGCTATGATAGGTGAGACCGAGGGAAAGACAGATGTCATAACAGAGCTCATGTGCACCATAGATGATATGACGGCGGAAGCAGCTTCCTTTGCTGCTCAAAAGATAATGGAGGGCGGGGCTCTCGATGTTTATACAGTTCCCGTATCCATGAAAAAAGGCCGCACAGGACTGCTTTTTGTGACCTTGTGCAGACCGGAAGACAGGTTGAAAATGGCCGAGCTCATCTTTAAACATACAACTACCATAGGCATACGCTGGCATGATCTTGACCGTTACGTTCTCGAAAGAGAAATAGAAAATGTGGATACACCCTACGGCATCATAAGAAGAAAAGTATCCAAAGGCTACGGAACAGTAAGAACTAAATACGAATATGACGATCTTAGCAGGATAGCCGATGAAAAGGGCATCAGTATAAGCGAGATCCTGAAGAATATTGAATAAGGATCCCCTACGAATGATCAGAAAAGATAAGGACACGCAAACTAAGGCGTGTCCTTTTTATACGGAAATAGTTCTTTAAACTTCACTGCCTATGCATCAGCATTGGGGATAGCTTTGCTTTTTCTAAAGCTATGACTACCAAGGGTATGAGAATGATGTGTATCAAAGCTCCGGGAGCTGTCGATACAAAATAGCTCGTAAAGAAGGCACTAAAAGTAAAGGGCGATTTAGTACCTATGATACCCAAAGCCAGGAATAAAGCCTTTGCTCCGCCTCCTATGAACCTACCGACTATCATGGCGGTCAGAAGGGAAAGGAGGATCATGGGCAGGTGATTTCCATCTGCAGCTGTTGCATCACGCCCTTTTGAACTGCTTTTTTTCTTTAAAAGACCTTCATATATCATGCCCGTAAGAAGACCATAAGCACCAAGCTCGAACACCATTGGAACCGCTGATGTAGGAAAGACCGGTATGCTGAAAAGAAGGCTCCTGAAAAGCGGAAGGATCATACCAAGTCCAAGGCCCCACTTCCATCCGCAGCAAAGTCCGCATATGAGGACAGGTATATGAAGGGGACTTATGATCTTTGCTATGGTCTGTATGTTTCCCGTTATAAATGGGAGTATAAGGCCTACCGCAAGGAGCATAGCCGTAAGTACCATTGAATATGTTTTTTTGTTTCTGCTGTTCATTATCTTACTATCCCGTAATGGTCTGCGATCAATAATATATGATTATACTCCAAAATATAAAAATATGAAGAGACCCCCAAGACAGGATCTCTTCAAACATATGATCTATACTGTTTTGTTTAGCGTTGCTGCCTTTGTACTAAAGAAATCTTGATAAGAACTCTCTCGTCCTTGGATTCTGTGGATCTACCATGATGTCCTTTGGAGATCCTTCTTCAACTATGACTCCGTCCGCCATGTATACCACATGGGAGCTGACATCCCTGGCAAATCCCATTTCATGGGTCACAACGAGCATGGTCATACCTTCTTCTGCGAGGGATCTCATTACAGACAATACTTCTCCTACCATCTCAGGATCAAGAGCCGATGTAGGTTCGTCAAAAAGCAGTATCTCAGGATTCATGGAAAGAGCTCTTGCTATGGCTACTCTTTGTTTCTGACCTCCCGATATCTGCCTTGGATATGCATTTATATAGGGCGTCATCCCTACCTTACCAAGGTAGTTCATGGCAGTTTCTTTTGCTTCTTCCTTTGATATCTTGAGGACTCTTTGCTGCCCTATGATGCAGTTATCAAGGACCGTCATATTATTAAAGAGATTGAAGCTCTGAAACACCATACCGACCTTTGCTCTGTAGGCACTTTGGCTGATGCCTCCTTTGGTCACATCTTTTCCGTGATAGAGTATCTCACCGCTGCTGGGTGTTTCAAGCAGGTTGATGCAGCGAAGAAGAGTTGATTTTCCGCTGCCGGATGCTCCGATTATGCTGGTCACATCACCGGTGTTTACGTTGAAATCTATATCTTTCAGAACTTCGTTTTTTCCAAAGAATTTGGAAAGGTGGCGTACTTCTAATATCTGCTCGCTCATCTTGATGCCTCCTCTCCTGCTTCACTATCCTTTTCTATTTCAAATCTGGGTGCGCTGAATTCCTTGCTCTGTTCATCGAAGGGAGACCCCTTTGCAGGACTGTTGTAAGTGCCTGCAGCCATTACCAGCTGGTCACCTGCTGCAAGTTCATAACTCTCAGAACCTGCCAGTTTCTTTTCGACCCAGCGAAGAAGGAAGGATGCTACCAGCGTCAGTGTAAGGTATCCTACCATCTCTATCATTGCAGAGGGGAAGTATTTATATATGGCTCCGCTGACCATCTTGTGGATGGAAAAGAAATCGGAAAAACCGATTATGAACATTACAGAAGTATCCTTTACATTGATGATGTAGTTGTTCCCTATCTGGGGCATTATGTTGCGAAGAGCCTGAGGAAGGATGACATAGAGCATGGTCTGGAAATGATTCATACCTATAGCCTTTGCGCCTTCTGTCTGGCCGGGATCTATGGAGAGGATGCCTCCCCTTACGGACTCAGCCATATATGCACCCGTATTGATGGATACGACTATGAGACTCACTGCCCATATACTCTTAAAAACATGCCCGAAAAAGTAGGGTACGCCGTAATAGATGAACACAGCCTGAAGTATCATGGGAGTGCCTCTGAAGACCTCCACGTAGACCCTGATCACCACTCTTAAAAAACCAAGCAGTATCCTCTTTATTATATTGTCTGTTTTGCTGCAGGGTATGGTTTGAAGTATACCGCAGATAAAGCCTATGAGACATCCGATTGCAGTTGCAGAAACGGCAAGAAGCAGAGTGTTCTTAATGCCGTTTAAATATGCACCGCTGTATTTTGTCCAAAGACTTACTATATCAGCAATAAGCTGTGAAAACATAATGTCCTCCTCAAGGGACAAGCCCGGCATCAGCTTTCGCCGCTGCCGGGCTCATAGTTTTATAAAAGTATCAGCAAAAGATCTAAATTACTCGCTCAAAGGCTGAATTGCTACAGCCTGATCCATGAGTCTGTTGAAGTCATCAACAGTAAGTGTGCCCACATAGGAGTTGATGGCATCTACAAGAGCACTGTTGCCCTTCTGAACTGCAATACCTATATTGACTTCTTCATCGGATACGGAGAAGTCATCACCGCTTTCTGAGAAGTCAAGAAGTACGAGTTCCGGATAAGCGATAAGAGCGCCCTGAGCTGTCGGTCTGTCTGTGCATACGAAGATATCAGGGTTGGATGCAACTGCCATGAGCATGGCAGGAGCTGATTCTGTCGGCGCAAGAATGTCTGCATTTGCTATCTGAGGAAGGCATGTATCATACCAGATGGTTCCTGACTGGCTGGTGCAGCTGCCGCCTGCAAGGTCTGCAAGTCCCTTGGCACTTGCAAATCTGCTGTCGCTTCTTGCAAGGCATACGATGGATGCGTAGAGGTAAGGTCCTGCAAAATCGACAGTTTCCATTCTCTCGCTCGTCATGGACTGGCCTGCTATAGTGGCATCATAAAGACCTGATACAACGCCGGGGATCAGTGAATCCCAGTCTGTCTGAACTATCTCAAGTTCCCATCCGTTGGCTTCACAGATGGCCTTTGCCATCATGACGTCGTAGCCGTTTGCAAAGAAGGGGCTGTCCTTGATCGGTACTGCGCCGTTGGAATCATCTGTCTGTGCCCAGTTGTATGGAGCATAAGCGCACTCCATTGCTACAGTCAAAACTCCGTCTTCAAGTCCGGGGATGACTGCTTCTTCATTTCCGCCTTTTCCGCATGCTGCCATTGACAACATCATTGCGATGGCCATTACTACTGCAAATAATCTTTTCATTTTTCTTTCTCCTTTTAAGCTTAAAAAAATCGAGCCATGACCTATCATGACTCGACATAAACCAAAAGGATATGTATTCATCAGATAGCTCTCCGCAAAATGCGACAGTCGAAAGGATATTTTCCTTTCGCCCAGGGTCGGAATGAAACGGGATATTCATTCCCCCTTCGGCAGCATCCCCTTTCGCTTTGGACCTTCCCTTAGGCCTTTGATCAAAGCTACTCTTGTTTGCTGCGCCTCTATCATGGACTTTTTAAATTTGCTGATACTCTAACTCACACTAAAGATCGTGTCAAGTATTTTTTGTATATTTTTTCAAAAAACCGCGATAAATGTGAATAAGTTCTGTATTTTTTATAAATACTGCACCTATTCAGCTTCTTCTTCAGTCTTCGCATTCCTTATCTCTTCGGCTTCCTTTGCCTGGATGTCAGGAAATACTGAGAGCATAGGCTCTATATCTTTCCCGTGAAGTTTTCTGTCCACGTAATTCTTTGTGCACTTCATGACCATTGGGCTAAGTACAAGGACACCGATGAGGTTCGGTATCATCATGAGACCGTTGAAGGTGTCGGAAATATCCCATGCAAGCTGAGCCTCCATTATGGAGCCAAGGAATACGACGACCACGAATGCAAGTCTATACGGAAGCACTGACTTGTCTCCAAAGAGATAATGGCATGCCGTTGCTCCGTAATGGCTCCAGCCAAGTACTGTAGAGTATGCGAACAGAAGTATTGCTACTGCGATAAAACCGGCTCCCACCTTTCCAAATACCTGAGAGAATGCATAGCTCATATATGTAGACGAAGCTATCTCAGCACCTGCTGCTGAAACTTCGCCTGTAGCAAGGTCAATGACACCGGAACCAAGTATGGTCAGCGCTGTAAGGGTGCAGACTATGATGGTATCTGCAAATACCTCGAATATACCCCACATGCCCTGGCGTACAGGTTCCTTTACATTGGAACTTGAGTGGACCATGACTGATGAACCAAGTCCTGCCTCGTTGGAAAAGACTCCTCTCTTGAAGCCCCATTTCATTGCTTCTGCGATGCCTGCTCCTATGCCGCCGCCTACAGCAGCTTTAACGGAAAATGCGCACTTAAAGATAGATCCGAATATTGCAGGTATCTCTTTTACATGGAGTCCGATTATGACGAAGGTGCCTATAAAGTAAAGGATGACCATGAAGGGCACCAGTTTTTCTGTTATAGCAGCTACCCTCTTAAGACCACCTATGATGACAGCACCAACTGCAATGACCAAGACTATACCTGTTATGTATTTAGGAACACCGAAGGCGTTCTCAACGTTCGTTACCATGGAATTGACCTGGCTCATGTTTCCTATACCAAAGGATGCAAGGAAGCAGAAGAAGCTGAAGAGTACTGCAAGAACAGCGCCTACGCCCTTCATTCCTTTTTTAGATCCGAGGCCGTCCCTTAAATAGTACATGGCGCCGCCGTGCCATTCGCCCTTTTCATCTTTGCGGCGATAAAGTATGCCCAAAACGTTTTCGGAGTAGTTGGTCATCATACCAAAGAAAGCTATGAGCCACATCCAAAAGACTGCTCCCGGGCCTCCTGCTGCTATAGCTCCTGCAACACCGACTATGTTGCCTGTACCGACAGTTGCAGCAAGGGCTGTGCAAAGGGACTGAAACTGGGATATAGTCCTGTCAGCCGTATGCCCTGTAACATGTTTGTCCCTAAAGATAGCTCCTATGGTGTGCTTCATCCAGTGACCGAAATGGCTTATCTGGAAGAACCCGGTCATGCAGGTCATAAGTATACCTACGAACCCAAGAAGGATGAGCGCCGGCCATCCCCATACGACTCCGTTGACGGAACCGTTTATACTTTCGACCTTCTCAATAAAACTTTCCATGATCTCCTCCTAAAACGCAAAAAAGTCGACCGCGGGCCTCATTGCCAGCACGATCAACTTTTTTTTGATGCACATAATATATTCTTAATATGGTCGTTTGTCAACATAATTTTTTCTAAAATTCTTTGTCTTTCTTCAACAAATATTTGTCCTTTAAAATGCATAGATATTAACACTAATCATTCGAAAAAACAAGGGTATTTATATATTTTATACACAAAAAATGGTTATTATATTTGTTATATGCGAACAATTCCAAGAGTCGTCATGAGTCTCGTTCAGTTTTTTGGCTTAAGCAAAAGCAAAAGTGTGAGAACAAGTTTGTGGATAGGAAATGATGAAATATCAGTTATAAATAACACTATTGATTTTTTGGAAGAAGTGGACTACACTACTTTTCGAAATCAAACAATGAGATCTGTTTCAGGGCGGGGCGCAATTCCCCACTGGCGGTAAAGGGCGAAAGCCAAGAGTCCGCGAACCCTATGTTTAGGGCCGAGCCGGTTAGATCCCGGCACCAACGGTATAGTCCGGATGAAAGAAACCAGCTTTTTTAATTTGCTGACAGCCCCTGAATTTTTCAGGGGTCTTTTATTACCTGACAGATTCCAAAGAGAAAAAACGGAGGAATCTAAAATGAACGAAACTTCAAGACAAAAAGTATTTAACACAAAATCCATTGCTGTAATGGGAATGATGAGCGCTATAGCATTCGTTGCAAAGCTCATCTCGACTATATTCCCAATGGTAGCAGGCTTTCTCTCCTTTGACCTAAAAGACGTTGTCATCGTCATAGCCGGATTTATAGGAGGTCCTGTAATGGCAGCAGCCATCACAGTCATAGTATCTCTCATAGAGATGGTCTCCATCAGCACCACGGGAATAATAGGGTTCATAATGAACGTGATCCAAAGCTGCTCCTTTGCATGCGTAGCATCAGCCTTCTATCAAAGGAACAGAAAGATGAAAGGGGCGGTCATAGGACTGATAGCAGGCGTTCTTACAGCTACAGCTGTAATGATACTGTGGAACTGGCTCATTACCCCTCTTTATATGGGAGTTCCAAGAGACGTAGTAGTAAAGATGCTGATCCCTACATTTCTTCCCTTCAACCTGGTAAAGGGCGGTATCAACGCGACTCTTGCAATGCTTCTTTACAAGCCTGTAGTGAATACATTAAGAAAGGCAAAGCTGGTAGAACCCTCTTCATCGTCTGCCGGGCAAAAGAAGATTGGAGTGGTCATCGCTTCACTTGTTCTGTTCGTAAGCTTCGTGCTGCTGGGACTTGTTCTTGCAGGAGTGATCTAATAAGCGGATACGATACCCTCCTATCATATAGCACAGTAAAAAGATGGGCCGGCGAATGCCGGCCCTGTTTAGTATTAGAATAAGGTCATGAGAGACAGATACTGATCATCAGTTGAACTTGCCGTCATAAACCGGCATGTCAATGATGTACTCATCAGAAATTGCGGGCACATAATATGCTGCATAGTTATGAGTTCCCTCTGCAATATCATCACTGAGATCTTCATCGATACAGATGTAGAAACGATAATATGGCATGATATATTCATCTTTGACACTGGTCCTATACATCAGTTCTGCCTTGGCTATGTATTCTTCTCCTTTATATGCTCTCGGATAACTTGACGAATAATATCCCAAGGAAAGTCTCTCTTTTGCTTCATCAAGAGATATGATCGGATACTCGCCCATATATTCTCTTGTCTTTGCATCTTTGGATATGAGCGTAGATCCGGAGAATGATATATGAGCGATACCGCCTTCCCAGTTTTTGGAAAAAATGATCATTGGGTTTTCAAGATAAAAGTTTTTAACTTTTTCCTCATCACTGCCTGAAGGAGCTTCATAAACTGCTCCGTAGAGCTGCCTACAGTTTCCGTATATATCATATTGCTCATTTATAAAAGTCTTAACATCTGATATGCCAAAGCTTTTTAAGAGTTTTTCGTATTGCCCGGACAGGTAAAGGAGAGTCTCATTAGACCAGGTCTTTTCATTTGGATCTGTGTAGACATCCAAGGGTATCTCATTCCTTCCTTTACTCGGCGTAAAGGTAATATCTCCGCCATATGCAGTGACTCTTAACTTTCCACCGCTCGTTTCTGCTGTCATGGATGTAAGGATATTGTCATAGGTAGTCTCTATTTCAACAGGGACTCCGTTTACACGCCTTTTGACTGTCTTTTTGACATTGACTTTTGTATATATCTTTTCCATGGAAGAGACCTTTAAATCCAGACAGGAAGCTGCTTTCTTTAAGATCTTTTTCATTTCTTTTTCGCTGTATATTACTTTTGGAGCTGCCCCAGACGATTCCGCATCGAAGGCCTTATTTAGATATACAGGAAGCTTTGATATCACCATATCCTCAGTCCAAGGATCGCCGTTCTCTAGTTCTGAAATATCCTTTAATATATACCCTTCAAATCCCATACCTCCACTTTCATAGGGAATATAAGAAATAGAGATAGGTATCGATTCTGCGTAAATATTCTCTTTATTACCGCTTTCTATTCCGATGATCCTTTTTATATCATCTGCAAAGAAGGCTGTTGAGAATACCAAAACTACCAAGGCTGCCGCTGCTGCCCATCTGCCAAAGCTTCTTTTTCTCCTTCTTAATATAAGCCTTTCAGCATCCTCAATATATTTTGGGTCTATGTCACTGATCTTATCAAGAAATTCATTCCCCCTCATAGCGTGTACCCTTCTCTTTCTATATATTGCCGGAGGCTTTCTCTCAGACGGTAAAGAGTGGTTTTGACCTTGCTTTGGGATATATCAAGGCTTTTTGATATATCTGAAATACTTTTTAGGTGCCAATATCTAAGGACAAAAATACTCCTCTTTTCGAGATCGAGACCTGATAAAAATCCGTTGATCATTTCAGAGAATACTATGCTGTCTATCCTGCTTTCTGAATCATCAGGAGCAGGTATACACTGCTCAAGTTCAAGGCTCAGCTCTAAAACTTGTGCATTCCTTTTCAGCGCTTTCTTTTCTCTGATGACATTAAGGGATAGATGCCTTGTGATCTTTGCAAGAAAAGCATATAGATAGGATCTTGGGTCATTTGGAGGTATCAGATTCCAAGCCTGAAGATACGTACTGTTTTCGCACTCCTCAGATTCTTGATGATCCTCTGTGATGCCATAGGAAAGACGGCGAAGCCTTGCTCCATATTTTGAGGATGTCTCTTTAATGGCCTCTTCGTTTCTTTCCAGATATAGATCTACTATCCTGCAGTCTTCCAAAAAAACGCCTCCATTGCATCAATGTGCCTTCACTATATACAGCACTATCAGATCATGAAAGGTTACAGATATTTATATACTCCCCTGAGTTCTTTTTTCAATATCTCTTTGCACTCATCATCAGATAATTGCTGTTTCGATCTGACCATCTTTCGGAAAGAAATCTTTTCTTCCATCATATCCACCTTTCTTAAAAAACGAGCGATCGATACGCCCGTTTGATGTGTTTTTTAGTTCTTAAGACTTTGTATAGGAGCCGGGATCCTGCCTCCTCGCTTGACGAAAACTTCCGAACTTTCTTTGTGTACCGGCATTATGGGTGCGCTGCCAAGAAGGCCGCCAAGTTCTATGGTCTCTCCAACGTCTTTGCCGGGAACAGGTATTATCCTTACAGCTGTAGTCTTGCTGTTGTCCATGCCAGTGGCTGCCTCATCGGCTATGATGGCGGATATGGTCTCTGCAGTAGTATCTCCCGGAACTGCTATCATATCGAGTCCTACAGAGCATACGCAGGTCATTGCCTCGAGCTTATCTATATCAAGAACTCCTGATCTTGCAGCAGCTATCATACCTTCATCCTCGGATACAGGGATGAATGCTCCTGACAGACCTCCGACAGATGAGGATGCCATGACTCCGCCCTTTTTCACTGCGTCGTTGAGAAGTGCAAGAGCAGCCGTGGTACCGTGAGTACCGCAGGTCTCAAGGCCCATCTCCTCAAGTATCCTTGCAACTGAGTCTCCCTTTGCAGGAGTAGGAGCAAGGGAAAGGTCTACTATGCCAAAAGGCGTATCCAGTCTCTTGCTTGCTTCCATGGCAACCAGCTGGCCCATCCTGGTTATCCTGAATGCCGTCTTCTTTATGGTCTCTGCCACAACGTCAAAGGGCTGTTCTTTTACTGCCTGAAGTGCATAGTGGACGACTCCCGGACCTGAAACGCCTACATTTATGACCTTTTCAGCTTCGCCGGGGCCATGGAAAGCGCCTGCCATGAATGGATTGTCTTCAACTGCATTGCAAAAGACTACGAGTTTTGCGCAGCCAAAACCGTCGGCTGTCTTTGATGCAGTCTCCTTTATTATCTGTCCCATCAAGGCAACAGCATCCATGTTGATGCCGGCCTTTGTGGATCCGACGTTTACAGATGAGCATACTATATCTGTGCTTGCCAAAGCTTCCGGTATGGACCTTATGAGCTTTTCATCAGCCTTTGTCATGCCCTTTTGAACAAGGGCTGAGTAGCCTCCGATGAAGTTCACGCCACATTCCGCTGCTGCCCTGTCAAGGGCCTTTGCAAAGGGAACATAATCTTCAGTCTTAGATGCTCCTGCGACCAAAGCGATAGGAGTTACAGATATCCTCTTGTTTACTATTGGTATGCCGAACTCTGCCTCTATACCTTCGCAGGTCGGGACCAGTTTTCCTGCATAACTGCAGATCTTGTCATAAATTTTTGTGCATGCTTTATCAGCATCCTCATCACAGCAGTCAAGAAGGGATATGCCCATGGTGACCGTACGTATATCGAGATGCTGCTGCTCTATCATGTCGATAGTAGCGAATATATCCTTTTGATCTATCATGGAAGCTTCTCCTTAAATGGTATGCATGGCATCGAAGATCTCTTCTCTTTGGATCCTGATGGTGAGCTCCATTTCCTTTCCGAGAGCTGTGAGAGCCTCTGAAAGCTCTTTGAACTGAAGCTTTGAATTGCTTACGTCAACAAGCATTACCATGGTAAAATTGCCCTGCATGATGGTCTGGGAAAGGTCCAGTATATTTATGTTGTTTTCATATAAAAGAGTGCTGACTCTTGCTATGATGCCAACCTTGTCGTGGCCTACTACTGTAAGAACTGCATTCATGATGAAACCTCGCTTTTTGATATTTAGAATTCCGGTTCTGCGCCTAAGTTGAAGTTCTCAGTTCCTCTCATGGTCTTGACAACATCATCGAGTATCTCAAGGAAACGGTCTACTTCCTCTTCAGTATTGTAGATACCGAAACTTACTCTGATCATACCCGGCGTATTCATGTCTATGCAGTTCTCATAGGTAGCTGCCTGCTCATCGGAAATCCCCATAAGTCTCCAAACATAAGGGTGTGCACAGAATGCACCTCTTCTTGTTGCTACAGCCCCCGTATCCGAAAGCCTTGCAGCAAGAACGAAGGAATTGATATCTTCAAAGTTGAAAGTGACTACGCCTACCTTGTCATCTATATTCTCGGTATCTCCATATACGATGATACCATCCATTTTAAGAAGGCCATCTATAAGTTTTCTGTTGAGTACCTTTTCGTGTGCTTCTATAGCATCGAAACCGACTTCCTGAAGGACTTCTATAGCCTTTGCAAGACCTACTACTCCGGGATAATTGGGTGATCCTGCCTCATATACATCAGGAGCGCTCTTGTATTTGACAGCTTCGTCTCTTACGATCTTTACTATTCCGCCGCCGTAGAACTGGGGCATATGCTCATTGAGTATCTCCCACGGTCCTATGACTGCTCCTCCGCCATAAGGAGAGTACATCTTGTGAGCTGAAAATACGAAAAAGTCGATGTCTTCTTCAGGGGTCTCTCCCTTCATGGAGAACTGCCTGTGAGCTACTATCTGAGCTCCGTCGACTACTATCTTTGCTCCGTGAGCATGGGCCATCTTTGCGACTCTGTGAACATCAGTCACATATCCTGTTACATTAGACGCTGCTGTGATGCAGACATATTTTACTTTGCCTTCGTTTTCTGTAAGGAGCCTTTCTATCTCGTCATATATGACTCTTCCCTGCTCATCGACTTCTGCATAGACCACATGGCAGCGTTCACGCCAGGAAAGGTCGTTTGCATGGTGCTCTATGCGTGTGCAAAGGACCAGATCGTCTTCGCTCTCTATGAGGGCTGATGCCAGCTTGTTGAGTCCGTCTGTAGTGTTGTTTACATAGAAACAGGTATAGTAGCCGGGATCAGCATTAAGGAAATTAAGAACAGTGTCTCTTGTCTCAAGATAAAGATCTGTTGAATGGTTTGATTTCTGAGAAAATCCTCTTCCTATGGATCCGTACATTTTGAGCTCTTCATCTACAGCATCCATGACAGGCTTTAATGCAGGTGTCGTAGCTGCGTTGTCAAAGTTGATGAGGGGCTGCTTGGTGCCGTCACCAAGTTCTACAGGCTCATCTACGCCTACAACATAATCTCTTATGTTGTCTATGGTGTAGGCTACCTGCGTATCCTCATCCTTCTTGTCTGGCTCTTCCTTATCGCCTGAGCTGTTTCCGCAAGCTGCAAATGCCAATATGAGCACAAGGCTAAGAAACAGCAGCAATATCCTTTTTGTCCCTTTTTTCATAACTGTGGTATCCTCCCTTTTTAGGTACCTCTTTTTTTATTAACACTTTATTTTAACATGATACATATGTCCTGTTCTACATTTTTTATCCTTTTTGTGGTATAGTTTAGGAACAATAGATAAATAGATGTTCACAGGCAAGCATTTGCCTTAGAGGTGTATCATGGCAAACAATAATACTGAAGATCTTAAGAAGGTATATAAACTTGAAAAACATCCCGAAGGCGGATGGTTCTCAGAGGTATACACCGCTCCTTTTGAACATGAAGAAAGGTCCTTTGCAGGAAGCATATACTTTCTCCTTGACAGGGACGATGTATCCCACTTCCATCAGATAGACTGCGACGAAGTCTGGTACTACCACGAAGGCTGCGGTCTAAAGATATACAGCATATATGAAGGAAAACTTGATGTCTTCCTTTTGGGACCCAAATATGATGAAAGCGAAAGAGCCATGGTCGTCATACCAAAAGGAGCTGTATTTGCTGCAGAGAATATAGATAAAGACAGATATACCTTCATATCCTGCATAACAACGCCAAAATTCAGCTACGGCGGTTTTAGGCTCGTAAATAAAAAAGAGTTAAAGGATATTTTTCCCGAAGCATCCGGGATCGTCCTCTCCTTAGCTTTTGAATGAAATGTCCGGATCAAAGATCGCACGGATCCATCATCGCCTCCGGGGTCTACCCCGTGAGCGTTTATATTGCTCATTCCATCCTCACATAAAAAAGCCATCAGATGAGCATAGGCTTGCTTTAGGTCTGATGGCGTTATGTTTTATTGATAATTAGAAGATGAAGTTATCTCCTTCCATGGGTCATTCTTCGCAAATTGCGAATATCCTGCATGGAAGCCCGTTGGCGTGTTCGAAGTTTGCCCAGGTCCCTATGACTATGGCGCCTGCCTGAGGCACCTTGTCTAAGTTACAGAGAAGCTCGACCTGCAGATGACCGTGATCGAGAACATACCTCTCGCAGGCCAGGTCTTCGTGCTTTGCAGCTTCTTTGGAACCATCCGTATCGAGAGTTTCATGACCGTTGGCTGCAGCATGTCTTACTTCATATATGTACTTGATGGCTTCCAAAGACCATCCCGGGAAATTCTCACTTCCGTCTTCTGCTATTCCGGACATTTTATCCATATCCGGCCAGTTCACATACCAGTCAGTTCTTAAAGCTACGAAAGCGCCTTCGGGGATATCTCCGAACTTGGCTTCATATTCCTTTATATCATCTACCGTCACGCAGTAGGTCTGGCATTCCTTTACCTTTGCTGTAATGTCGATAACGCAAAGAGGAAGAGCCATGTCTTTGCTGACGAAGCTTTCAGCGAATTTCCCTGTCTTGCAGAAGTGGGCAGGAAAATCTACGTGAGTTCCGAACTGTCCGGGGAACTTGAACTGCTGTATCTGGCACTCGAGCATTGGATTGCCCCAGTCGAAGATCACGTTTCCGAGCTGAACGGAACCTTCCGGCATACCGCTCCAATACGGGCTCTCATTGTTCATTCTGTGGGACAGCTCCACCCATTTCATTTTTTTGAGCTCATCCAGCTGATTCCAAAGTTTATACATATGAACCTCCTATTCTACCCAGAACACTCTTCCTTCTTTTCTCGGTGCAGCCTTTGGAATATCACCGTCAGGATATCCTATGACCAGGTTGCCTACGCCTTCGTAATCTCCTTCGGCACCAAGATCTTTGAGAAGCTGTTTCCATTCCTCTTCCTCAAACTCTTCTTTGGCTCTGTGGATCCATATGCTTCCAAGTCCAAGGGAGTGAGCTGCCAGCATCATATTGCCAAGAACAAGTGTCGAATCATAGACACAGGTCGGGAAACTCTTGTCTGCAAGAGAGACGAGAACTACAGGACCGCCGTAGAAAGTATCCTTGCTTGGATCTCCTGTGAGTATCTTGCTGTTTAAAGATGCAAGCTTGTCTCTCATCTCTTTATTCGTTATAGCAACGATGATATTGGACTGTTTGCCGTGTCCGCTTGCAGCATAAAGACCTGCCTCGATGATAGCTTCGATATCTTCCTTCTTCGGCATATCAGGTTTGAATTTCCTGATGCTTCTGCGCTCTTTTATAGCCTTTAAGACTTCATTCATAGTTTCGTCCTCCTTATTTTCAAAAAATGTCTGTATTTCCATTAATTATATACTATTTGTTCATGGCATGAAATATCCTAATTCTTTCATGCAAGCATAATACAGTCTAAATAGGTTGCTTAGGCTTTTGCCTTTTGTCAGTTACCGCACTCTATGGATATCTCGTTGAAGGTCTTCAGAAGATCTTCTATCTTGTAGTCCGCCTTGTTCTTTCCGTAGCTGTCTATGACAGCGTCTCCGTCATGCATCATAACAAGCCTTGTGCCGTATTCTACAGCAAACCTTAAGTTGTGAGTGACCATAAGAGCTGTAAGCTTTTTCTTTTGTATTACATCAAGAGTGAGCTCCATTACGGTTTCTGATGACTGAGGGTCCAAAGCTGCAGTATGCTCATCAAGGATCAAAAGGTCTATGGGAGTCATAGTTGAGATGATGAGAGCAAGGGCCTGCCTTTGTCCTCCGGAAAGAGCTCCTACCTTAGTATCCATCTTGTCTTCAAGGTGCATGTGAAGCTGTGATACAAGATCCTTGTAATATGCCAGTTTCGATCTGTTGACTCCCTTTGTCAGTCCATATGTGCTGCCTTTGTTATCTGCAAGAGCAAGGTTCTCCAAAATGGTGAGCTCAGGGCATGTGCCCTTTGCAGGATCCTGAAAAACTCTTCCTATCCTTTGCGCCCTTTTGTATTCCGGCATCTTCGTTATGTCATTCCCCTCAAGGAGCACCCTTCCGTTTTGAGGAGCGATGCTTCCGCATATGAGATTGAGCATAGTAGTCTTTCCGGAACCGTTGGATCCTACGACAGATACGAATTCGCCCTTATCTACTTTGAAATTGAAATCGGTAAAAAGTACTGTCTCGTTTACAGTGCCCAGGTTAAAGGTAAGGTCTATGTGCTCAAGCTTAATGAGCTCTTTTGTCTCCTTTGCATCAGCAAAAACTCTGGCAGCTCTGAGCGCATTCAGAGGTCTAAAAACAGCATTTTTAAGCATTTTTGCTGCCTCCTTTCCCCAGTCTTTCAGATACTATGGCAACTGTAAGAAGGACTGCCATGAGCAGTTTCAAATAATTGTTTGGAAGTCCAAGCTGAAGAGCAGCCATAAGGCATGCCTTGTATATGACAGAGCCAAGAAGCGCCATAGTAACATAGTGCATAAAGCGCAGCTTTCTGAATACAGCAAGTCCTATGATGACCGAAGCAAGGGCCATTACCACCATGCCCTTACCTGAGTTTATATCAGCATTCTCGTTCATCTGAGCAAGGATACAGCCTGCAAAGGCTGTGCAGGCATTGCCTATGGAAAGACCTATGATCTTAAGACGCCCGGGGTCTCTTCCGAGTCCTGTCACGTACTGCTCATTATTCCCTGCAGCCCTCAAAAGAAGCCCGTTCTTTGTAGACAGATACCATCCAAGGATGAGCCTTACAAGAAGAGCCAGTATGAATATGAGGATGAGCTGTCTGTGCTTATATATGCTCTCCGGGAGCAGTTTTACAAGCCCGGATGTAAATATGGTCGGTTTGTTAAAGAATTGCTTTATGGCAGACCCGCCCGTGATTATTAGGTTGATAGACCACATGGCAGTCATGACAAGTATGCCGGAAAGAAGGTCCGTTATGCCAAGCTTTACATGAAGAAGACCTGTTATGCAGCCGGCAAGGGCGCCTGCTAATATGGAAACAAGGCATGCGATCCATGGATCCATGCCAAGGGATATACATGCAGCAGCGGCGCATGCCCCTAAAGGGAATGTGCCGTCAACTGACAGATCCGGGAAATTAAGGATCTTGTAGGTTATATATACTCCCATTGCCATGATGCCGTAGATAAGGCCTTCCTTAAGAACGGTCTCAAGCAGTCCAAAAAATATATTCATATTACCTCTACTGATTATATATATCTGTGCTGACGGCCTGTCTGAGAAACTGTCCGAGGGGTAGCCGGAGACTACAGGCTCCGGCGTTTTGCCCCGAGCAGTTTCGAACGGCAGGTTGCAGCACAGTAATACAATTGATATATCAGTTATTTGACTTCTCTTGCATCCTTGTATGCATCAGGAAGTGTAAGACCGAATTTTGCCATGTTCTCAGATGAATATACCGGTTCTGAATCGGATACGATGAATACGCTCATGGGCTTTATATCAGCGCCTCCTAAAACTTCAGCTGCCATGAGGCCTGTCTGATATCCAAGGGCTACATAGTCGAGAGTTTCTGATGCAACGCATCCGTACTTTGCTACCTGCTCTTCTTCGGAACCATAGCAGGGTATCCCTGCAGGATCTGTTGCAGCTGTGACTACTGAGAAGTTGTTTACTACATTGTTATCTGTGAGGTTGCATACGCAGTCTATCTTTGATGCTATGAGGCTTGCTATGCCGCTTGCAACTTCGCTCGCATCAGTGATGCCCTGTGACTTTATTTCAAATCCGTAATTTCCTGCTATCTCCTCGTAAGCTTTGAGCTGAGCAAGGGAATTTGCTTCTGATGTTGTATAGAGTATGCCTATGGTCTTTGCTTCAGGCTGGAGGGCTCTGATGAGCTCAAGCTGCGCAGGATAGTTAAGGCTGTCGCTGGTTCCTGTAGCTCCTGTCTGAGGATCATCTAAGCTTTGTACAAGCCCTGCTCCAACAGGATCTGATACTGCAGAGAATATGACCGGGATACCTGCTTCCTTTGCTGCTGCATAGCATGGCACTGCAGACGGTGTCGCTATGGCAATGATGATGTCGAATCCTTTGCTTACAAAGTTCTGCGCAGCCATTTGATTCGTTTCGCCTTCTCCCTGGCCGTTTACGAATTCGATCACGCATCCGTTTTCACCGTCAACATACCCCTTTTCATTAAGGGCCTTCATGATGCCGTTATAGCAGTTGTCAAGTGATGCATGCGGAGCGAACTGGAGTATACCTATTTTGACTCCTTCTTCTTCCTTTGATCCGCATGCTGCCATGGAAAATACCATGATAAGTGCCAGGATGATCGCAAATAACTTTTTCATTTTTCTACCTCTTTCTTTTTGGTACTGCGCTTCTTAGCGCTTCTTAAAAATATTGATTGAGATCTCCCGGAATAAAAAAGTCTTTGTCCCGGGAATAAAACGGGACAAAGACTAAAATTATCTCTGCGGTGCCACCCGAATTGCCTACGGTCCATCAACCAAGGCCTCTCATTCAGTATGCCTCAAAAGTCCATTCGACTGCTGCCTTTCTGCTGCGCTTCCACCGTCCGCAGCTAGCTATAAGATCAGCCTTGCAGTTTACTACTCTTTCTCACAGGCAATAAACATATTTAATTACGCTTACTTTAGCGCTGCTGCACAAAAATGTCAATACTAATTTGTGCATAAAACTAAAAATTTGCAAAAACAAATTTTAGGTACTATTTTTTCACAAGATACTTTCTCATGTCGAGAGAGCATGCAGCAAGGATGATAGCGCCTTTGATTATGTATTGAAGGTTAGGATTGATGCCAAGCATATTCAATGCTACGAATATGATCCTAAGTACGAATACGCCTACTACTATGCCGCCTACATTTCCGGTTCCTCCTACAAAGGATACGCCTCCTATGACGCAGGCTGCGATAGCGTCGCACTCATTGTTAAGACCTGTAGCTGCCGTGACAGAACCAAGTCTTGCAGCTTCTACGAAGCCGGAGAATCCATACATTGCGCCTGCAAGTGTGTGAACGAGAACTGTAGTCATAAACACATTTACACCGGATACTCTTGCGGCTTCGGAGTTAGAACCTACTGCAAACATATTCTTTCCGAATCTGGTCTTGTTCCATATGAACCACATTACGATAACAAGAAGTATTGCATAGAATACATACCATGGGATCGACACATTCCAGGCATTGATCCTGATGAAGGGTCCTGATACCACATCCTTGAATTTCTGAGCAACGTTACTGATGGGGCCACCGCCGTTTCCGTTGATCTGGAAGAACATGAGTATGATACCATAGGTAATGAGCTGAGTCGCCAGAGTGACTATGAATGGGTGAAGGCTGAACTTGGCAACGAAGAAACCGTTGACACAACCAATGACTGCACCCGCTGCCATGACGAGAAGCATAACAGCTATGATCCAGGATCCCGTTGTCTCAGGAAGTTTGTTAAAGATCAGTTTGCTTGCAGCTCTGCTCTGAAGAAATGCAGCGCTCATGCCTGCAGCAAGTCCGAATACTCTTCCTGCGGAAAGGTCTGTTCCTGTAAGGACTATACATCCGCCTATACCAAGTGCCATAGGCAGCGAAGCAGCTGCGAGAGTAATGATATTTGCTATGGAGCTCGGTCCAAGGAAGTTCTTGTTAACGACAGCCGTAAATATGATGAATACAGCCATCAGTATGTACAACGCATTGTTGAGAAGTCCGTCCGTCCAATAGCGACGGCGGTCAAGACTGTCAAGAGCCAGATATTCTTCTCTCTTTCTTGCAAAAATATTTTTCTTAGCCATTTTAATTCACCTCAGACATATTTAGCGGCAAGGGTCATTATCTCTTCCTGTGTCGCAGTTTTTGCATCGACTTCTCCTGCGAGCCTGCCGCCCGACATTACCAGTATCCTGTCGCAGATACCAAGAAGCTCAGGCATTTCAGAGGATACCATCAGTACAGTCTTTCCTCTGTTGGCAAGATCGAGTATGAGCTGATATATCTCATACTTTGCGCCTACGTCTATTCCTCTCGTAGGCTCGTCTAAAAGCAGTACATCAGGATCTGTAAGGAGCCATCTTCCTATGATGACCTTTTGCTGGTTTCCTCCTGAAAGTGCCCTTATCTTGGTCTCCTGAGAGGGAGTCTTGGTATGCATGGAATCGATAGACCACTGAGTATCCTTTTTCATGGATGATGTTGACAGCCAAAGACCTGCTTTGAGATGTCTCTTCATGCTGGAAATGACCGTGTTGTCACGTATGTTCTCTACAGCAAAAATACCCGTGGCTCTGCGCTCTTCTGTGAGCATGGCAAAACCGTTCCTTATGGATTCCCTTGGATTGCGGTTTTTGCACACTTTTCCCTCATACTTGATGGTACCGGACTTTCTCGTTGCCATACCGAAGATGTTTTCAAGGCATTCTGTCCTGCCGCTGCCGTCAAGCCCTGCAAGACCGAGTATCTCTCCGTGATGTGCTTTGAAACTGACATCTTTGAGGAGGCTGTATTCGGCTGTGAGCCCTTCGACTTCCAAAGATACATTTCCGACCACATTGGTCTTTGGCGGGAACTGGTTAGTGAGTTCTCTTCCTACCATGTACCTTATGATGTCCGCCATCTCCAGTTCATCTGCCGGTTTTGTCACTATGTGGGTGCCGTCTCTCATGATGGTTATATAGTCGGAGATCCTCTTGATCTCAGCCATCTTGTGAGAAATATATATGATACCTACGCCCCTGTCTCGGAGCATGTTTATGATCTTAAATAGATGTTCTACTTCTTCTTCTGTTAAGGATGAAGTAGGTTCGTCAAAAACTATGACCTTTGAATTGTAGGAAACTGCCTTTGCTATTTCCACCATCTGCCTCTGGGAAACAGGCATAGTGCTCATGATCCTCTTTGGATCTACGTCGATCTCGAGCTCTTTGAATACAGCCATGGTATCGTTGTACATCTTTTGCTCGTCGACCATGACACCGCCCTTTACAGGATATCTTCCCAACCATATATTATCCATTACGGAGCGCTTAAGAGCCTGGTTAAGCTCCTGATGGACCATAGCGACTCCATTGTCAAGAGCTTCTCTTGAATTCTTGAAGTCGACTTCTCTACCCTCAAGATAAATGTGCCCGCCATCCTTATTGTATATACCGAAAAGACACTTCATAAGGGTGGATTTTCCGGCTCCGTTTTCGCCCATCAGAGCGTGGACCGTACCGGCTTTGAGTTCAAGGGATACTTTATCGAGGGCTTTGACACCGGGAAAGGTCTTGGTGATATCCGTCATTCTGAGAAGGATATCTTTCTCCATATCTTTACCTCCCATAAATGAAAGAAAAAAGAGTAAAAGAGGCAGCCGCAAAAGCGGCTACCTCTTAATGCTAGCGTTTGATTACTTTGTATAAGGTGCGTATGCAACGAATACTTTGTTGGTGAATCCTTCTGCCATAGAGAAGATGTCAGAAGAAGCTGCAACTGCAGCTGCTGCGTCTGCTGTGGACTGGCCGCCTGCTACGGATCCTACTACGGAAGCGATAGCCTTTGCCATACCTTCAGCATCCTGCTTTACTGTTCCTGTCATTGTATCAGCATTGATAGCATCCTGTGCAGGCTGTGTAGCATCAACTCCGAATACCGGGATCTTTGTGCACTTGCCGTCGCCAAGGTTGTATCCTGCATTCTGAAGAGCAGCGATAGCACCAAGAGCCATATCGTCGTTGTTTGCGATAACGAGCTCGATCATGTTGCCGTTTGCCTCAGAATAACCTGCAAGGTTTGTGGACATGAAGTCGTTAGCTGCAGCATTGGACCATGCGCCGTTGGGGTCGAGCTGATACTTATTTGTGTTGTTAGCATCGAAGTACTCGAGAGCAGGCTTGCCGTTTGCTGTAAGAACAGCGTCTGCATCTTCAACACCGTACTTTGTACGATAGATAGCTTCTACGTTTGCAGCATCGCCCATGAACATAGCATAGGAGATCTTTCCGTCCTTGTTAAGGTCTGTTGCATCATAGTTAGCTACAAGGAAGTCTCCTATCATCTTTCCCTGGAGATGTCCTGCTTCAGGAGCATCTGTTCCGATGAAAGCAACATTGTCATGTGCTCCGAGGACCTTTCCTTCTTCGCCGTCACCTTCAACTGCTCTGTTGAAGAAAATGACCGGATTTCCGTTAGCAGCCTGGATGATCTGCTCTGCAGCGTCAGCAGAACCGGATGTTACGAGGTTTACAACGAGAACGTTGAATCCGTTTGTAACAGCTGTCTGTACCTGCTCGAGCTGAGTGCCCTGGTTGTTGTTTCCGTCATAGTTCTGGAACTCTACACCTGCATTTGTGAGCTCTGTGTCGAGTGCAGAACGAACTGTGGAGAGATATGCATCACTGAATGCATACCAGAATACAGCTACCTTTGTCTTTGCAGTTTCTTCTTTCTTTCCGCAAGCTGCAAAAGCAAAGATCATGCTGATCGCAAGGATCAGCGCAAGAATCTTTTTCATACTTTGTTTTCCTCCGTAAAAGATACTCTTTCTAGATTCTGATTAAAAATTAACCATGAGAATTATACATTCATGACCTAATATTGTAAATAGTTATACTTCCCTTTTTCACCAGAATACGGTATATTATTGTAAAACAACCAGCAATTACAATTTTCTTTGTTGAAGGTAAACAATGGAATTAGCAAAGATCATCATAAGGTCAAGAGACTATTTGGACAGATTCACGTACGATGACTATCCTGTCTGTTTTGAGGAGTTTTCAAGGAAAGTAAGCTTCTCTCTTGATGACCTGCAAGAAAGCAGCATAAATGCTGCAGCAGATGAACTGATAGGCTGTCTTGAAAGAGAAAGAGCGCTCCTTAAAAGGAGAGATGCAAATAAAGCTCTGTTTTTAGACAAGCAGGTCATCGCTCTCTTTCTCAGCCCCTGCTGCATAAGGGCAGGAGGAGAGGCTTCTCTCTTTGCAGCTATTCTTTTAGAAAAATGGAATGCAAAGTATCCAAAAAACAAATACTATCTTGGTACCTATGAGGATATCATGAAAGGATTTGATGCAAATCTTTTGGGTCTGCCTTTAAGAAAATCATCGAAAAACAGAAGATAACAGACCATATACACATTGCACAATATTCATGAAAAAGGACGCTTTTTTCAGCGTCCTTTTTTTAATATCCTTATCTTAATTATCTGTACTTTGTTAGGGTAGGCGTCTGGTAGACAGTTGGCTTTACCGTCACTCCCGGAGCCGCAGTTATCTTGCACCTGATGGTGGATGTGGACTCCGGATTTATGTAGTACTTATTCTTATATCCGACCTGAAGTCCCTGGAATGATGAATAGCTGCATGGTTGCCAGTAATCTATATACATGCTTGAAACAGTACCGCCGGCAGGAGCAAATACATAGGCATACCAGGAAAGGACAGCTGACTGAGGTTTTCCGATTATATACGGTCCCATGGCATATCTGTCCGCATATCTGAAATTGTTTCTAAACACAACGGATACGTCATACTCCATACGTCCTGAAGAAAGGAGCCTTCCATCGCTCACATAGACATCAGCGTCGATCCACCAGCCGAGTTTTTCGCCGTAATCGTTTCCGTAAAAGACTCCGATGGCAGGCTCTTCCGGATTCTTGTTTAGGCCTCCGCTGAATCCGTAATTCTTTACGAGAGCTTCTCCTTCGCTGTCATTAAGCCACATCATGAATATCCTATCGTCTGCAGCCTTTTCTATGACATCGAGGATCTTTGGTATCATCTCTATCTCAAGGCTCTCTTCCGCTCTTTCCTTGACCTTGTCTACTGTCTCGCTAAATAGATAGTTGACCTTATCATCCTGAGCATAGATATTCCTGCTGATAGCGGATCTGTTCATATATCTTACATACCATTCATACTGAAGGAGCCTTACAGTATTGCTTCCTGTAAGGACGTCTCCGCTCGACATCTCAATGTCACCAAGGATCCCAATTACATCCTGTACTATGGCAGGAGTCATGGAAATGATACCGTCGAGATGCCTTCCGTATTCGTAGTTGTACATGGTGGACCAAAACGGCGCCAAGTATTCAAAATCAGGACAGAATTCAGCATCCCTTGGCCATATGAAGAAGCCTCCGAAAAGCTGCGTAATATATGAAGGCGGCATCAGGTAGTATGGAGTGTCAGACTTGTATATATCCCAGACACTTTCAAAGTCTCCTATGGAGAGTATGCCGTCCTTTACTCTGACTGTTCCCATGGATCCCGGGAAACCTCCGCAGGGCCTGATCTCAGCAGTATTCTGAGCCACTATGAGGAACAATTTATCTTCGCAGTCCCCAAGAGCCGCATGGACCAGCGGGAAATAATATTCTGCTTTGTGATAGACATCAAGGTATTTGTCAAGTTTTCCGAATATGCTGTCCACAAAGCCTCTTAGATGTATGTCCGAAAGCTCAATGGTGCCGAAGGTCTCAAGAAGACTCTCAGCTTCCGGGACGACCTCTTCTGCGAAGGTAAGATACTCCATGAGCGTCCTTACATCAAAGCCTTCTTCTCTGATCACGTTATCAAGAGGATATCCCTTTACCAGTTTGAATGCCCTGTCAGCCCAATCATCCAAAGCTTTGTCTATCATGTCTATGGCAAAGCATGCATATCTGAAATCCTTTCCGTATTTAGGAAGACTGCATCCTATCTTGTATACGGTCTCATTTTTAAGTATGCCTCTGAAATATTTAATGTTCATCCTTGTCTCAAAGATCTTGCTTCTTGCTCCGTCAAGGTCTTTTTCAAGGAGAAGTTCAACTGCTTCCTTGGCAGTTTCCTTAGCATCCTTTGCCCTTCTGTATACAGTTTTTATTGCGCCGTAGCCTGCACAAATATAGTAAATGAGCACAGAAAGTATCCCAAGCAGAAGTATCCACTTGAGTACCTTTCCGGTCAACTTTCTTTTTTCAGTTGTGCTAAGATCTTTTTTCAATACTTTTGTACAATATTTCAAAAACAGCAAACAAATGATTATACCACACATATACGAAAAAAGATGTGGTTTTTATGAAGAAGTAACTTTCAAGGCCAACCAAAAAGGGACTCTTGAAAAAAGTCCCTCAGATATTCTTTATAAGATCAATAGATGCCTTGCAAAAGGTCCTAAAAACTTTGCTTTTAAGCTGCAGATCCTTTAGTCCAGGTCTTTGCTTCTTTCAAACCAGAGCTTTGCATACTCTGCAACTACGGGAGCCAGCTCTTTTATCTCCCAGCCGCTCGTATTTACAACGATATGATAGGCTTTTGGGTCTCCCCATTTTAATTTTGAGATCGCATTACGCCTTCTGGCTCTGTCTTTATCTATGCGCTTTATACTGCTTTCAAGTTCCCTCATAGTGAAATCTTCACCTTCAGGAGCTCTTTCCATGCACCTCTTCATCTTGTGCTCCATGTCGGCACAAACAAATATGTTAAAAGGCTTGTATTCTTTCAAAAGCAGGTCTGCACTTCTTCCGACTATCACACAGTCCTTTCCGGATCTGCCGATGCTTTCTATCACGAATCTTTGCTGTCTTACCAGCTCTTCATGATTGACCTGAGTGGCCATGTCTACAGATAAGGACGAATTGAAGGAAAGCCTTGTATTTATCCACGGATGACTCTCAAGTATCCTTTCGACTTCTTTTTCATCTATACCGCTCATCCCTGTGATCCTTGATACGATCTCTTTGTCGTAGTATTCAAATCCAAGAATATCGGCTATCCTTTTCCCAAGTTCTCTCCCACCGCTTCCAAACTCGCGGCTCACAGTTATGATCCTCATGACCGTCTCCTTTCTTTTATTCTTTCTTTTCTATTGTACCATATCTTTCCATTGAAAACACTATTGTCACTCCGGACCTTGAAGATGTTTTCTCTTCTTTTTAGCAAGGAAGAGGCAAAGTGTACTATTCTTTTTCGCTCTTATCTTTGTTTAGGTCGAGTATCTCTTTTACTCCGTCCTTCTTTGAATAGTAGGCCATGAGAAGGAGGGATACGACGACTGTCACTCCGTATACGACTATGGCAAAGACCGTGTTCCCTTCGGCAAAGGAATGACCCGCCAAAGTCGACGTGATGATACCGGGAAATCTGAGAAGAGTAGATAATACTATGAATCTTGACGCTTCTATCGGCATCATAGCTCCTACATAGATGAGGAAATCCTTTGGAGTCCCCGGGATTATGAAAAGAAGGAGCAGTATCCTTTCTGTTGCAGGAGACCTGAGTACTTTGCTGTTTTCTATCCGCTCGACCTTTTCTTTTCCCAAGAGCCCGTAAATGGCAGTCTTGCCTACCTTCCTTACAAGGAAGAATATGATAGCGCATGAAATGAGTACTCCTATATAGCTTGACAGGAGTCCTCCAAAGACTCCGTAGCACATGCCTGTGAGAAGTTCTACAGGTTCTCCCGGAAAGAAGAAAAGGAAGACCTGAGCTACATTGATCCCAAGGACCATGAACCATCCCAGAGCTCCAAGTTCTATGACCTTTTCCTTAAAGGCTATACGACCGCTTTCTGTAAGAAGCATCTTAAAAACTCCCCACATAAGGTACGTAAGACCTGCAAGCGCTGCAAGTGAAACTATTATCCAAAAGATCTTTTTTATCTTGTCTTTATCCATATATACTTATCCTTTTGAATATTACATATATAGTATATGTTCCCTTCTCTTTGACATCAATACAAAAATGAGCTCAAAGAGCCTTTAGCCCATGAAAGAATATCGTTTAAACAGCGAAGACCATGATATAATGGTCACATCATGAAAAAGAAAGTCATAACAATTTCAGCGATCATTCTTTCTCTTATCCTCCTTGCAGGAGCCGGGTATATAGGGATACAAAAGCTAAGAGAGCAAAACCGAAATGAAAGGATGCCAAAAGAACCTGTCCTTACCGAAGGATATCTTAAGTCTGACAGCGGAAGCGTGGAGCTTTTCAGCCGTGAAGAGACCATAGAAGAAGATTTCCTCGGACGTATCAAATCAAGAGAAGCATCTTTCACGAAAGAAAAAGAGGTGCCAAGAGGCACAGCTGTAATGCTTACGGATCAGCCGGAGCTTGATGAAGAAGGGAATATACTTTACGACAAGTTCATCATAGAGGGAAAAGAACTGTTCGCAATGCCGGGGCACTTTACTGAAGATCTAAACGAGGTAGTGACAGAAAAGATCAGGTATGTAAGGACTCCTGTCACCGTATACAAAAATCCTGATGACTGCAGGATAACAGGTTTTGCACCAAAGGGCGCAGAGCTTGAGATAACAGGCTGCGACTATCTAAAGAGCGACGGCAGCGTAAACATGTACAAGGTCTTGTGGAACGGAACTGAAGGATATGTTTTCGCCAAATATCTGACAGGCACGAAGGAAGAGGCCGATGCCCTTTACAATGAACACGGGGAAGCTGATTTTCACAGGAACGCTGTGGCATCCTACGAGACCTACGGAGGAGATCCACTTCTACTTGACTATTATCCTGTCGAAAAGCCATCCTTTGAAGATCACAAGCTGCTCAAAAAGGGCGGAGTCATGTATCTTTGCGTTGGCTGCAGCGACTATTACCAGTCATATGTAGATTGCGCAGTTTCCCTTGGGATAAATGCTGTATGCATAGATATTTTCGACGATATCCTGGGCTTTGACTCAGATACGGCCCTTGAGTATTCACCGTCAAACTATAACTATTCTAATTGGTATAGGGCCTTCAGCACAGAAAACTGGGCTGCCATGGTAAAGGCATTTCAGGATGCGGGCATATATACCATAGGAAGGATAGTCGTATTCAAGGATACGAACTACTCCTATGACCATCCTGAAAACTGCATAGATTACTACGGCACCAACTGGCCCTCAGTTTACAGCAGAGGCGTATGGGAATACAAGGTAGCTCTTGGGATCGAGGCTGTAAGGAAATTCGGGTTCGATGAGATACAATTCGACTATGTGAGGTTCCCTGAAGACGTCTTTTATATGCAGGTATCAGGAGCCGCGGATTTTAGAAACACTTATGGAGAAACAAAGAGCCAGGGCATACAGAACTTCCTTTACTATGCCTGCGACATGATACATAGAGAAGGCGCATACGTGAGCGTAGATGTATTCGGTTCTTCCGCATCAGGGGTAGTGACGGAGAACGGTCAGTATTGGCCTGCCATATCAAACATAGTAGATGTAATAAGCGGCATGCCCTATACAGACCATTTCGGAAGCGAAGATCCAAGCTACTGGGAAGATCCATACGGGACCCTTCTTTGGTGGGGAGGTCTTGCTGCGCCTCTTCAAAAGTCCATCCCTACTCCTGCTGTAGCAAGGACATGGATAACAGGATACAACACTCCTAATTGGAACCCTTATGTCTACTACGGCGCAAATGAAATAGACCTCCAGGAAAGAGGTCTAAAGGATGCCGGTCTTGACGGAGGTTTCCTCGTTTGGAACGGAGGAAGCGACCTTCAAAAATATTATGATATAGGGTGGGCCTGGAAAAGCTATGAGTGATAGCTAGAGATACTCGGCAACTGAATTGACGAGCATCCAGAGCACGGCTCATGCTCTAAAGATCAAGATAACCTTCCCTTACCTTGTGCCCGAAATGATCGGCCATTAGTTTTAGCTGCTCATCTGTTATGGTATTGATCCTTGGCAGGTGAGCTGTTTTCATGTAAACTTGGGCTGCTTTTTCTGCAGTTTCAATGAGGCCGAAAGCTTCATCAAGGTCTGCACCTGCTCCGTAAAGTCCGTGTTGTGCCCATACTACCAGGCGCTGATCCTTCATCTTTTCTGCTGTGGCTACTCCTATCTCATTGGTGCCGCAGAGCATCCATGGAAGTACGCCTACCCCGTCGGAAAATACTGCTACGCATTCTGTGCACATCTGCCAAAGAGTCCTCGTAAACTCCTTCTCATCAAGCGTATGGACATAGGTCATGGCAAGGAGATTTGTTGCATGGCAATGAAGGACGACTCTGTTTGTAGGATCTACGGAAAGCCTTGCTGCATGGCTCATCATGTGTGCCGGAAACTCTGAAGTAACGCGTCCGCCGTCCGTAAAGCCCCAAAGAAGCTCTGCTTTCCTGCCACCGTCTGCTATCCTTACTATTCCAAGGTTCACATCAGGTGCATACTGAACGTTCTTAAAATATTTGCCTGTACCTGTGACAAGGAAGTACTTTCCTTCGAGCTCCGGTGCTTCAAAACCTGTATCAAAAGTCCTTATGACCTTATCAAGATCAAGATAGGGTTCAAGTTCTTCCCTTGAAAGAAGGAGACTTATGTTACCGCTGTTCCTTTCGTCCCAGCCGTGATCATACATATTGGTGGTGGTCCTGATCATCTCCACCATAAAATCTGCAGTCAATATATCTTTCATTTTCACTCCTGTAAAAAGTTCATATTTTTATCTCCGGAGATCTCACGGAGATCATGTATCTGCCTACTCTTTTGAATAATACTTTTCTTTGTCAAGAAGTCCTTCCTGATTTGCAACTATAAGAGAACCTACCATATCGCAAACAGCGTTGTTTGCCGTCCTCATAAGTCCGGCTATGACCTCAACGCCAAGGACCATGGAAACTGCTTCCTCTACAGGAAGACCCAGCGTCCTGAGAAGAGCAGTAAGGCATATTATGGATGACCCCATGACAGGCGGTGCTCCTGCAGAGAGCATGAGTATGGCAAAGGTCATCGTAAAGTAAACAGAAAGGTTTATGGGAAGTCCGTAAAGCCTTGCAAGAAGGAGTCCAAAGACAGACATATATATGGTGGTCCCATCCATATTGACCGTGGCTCCAAGAGGGATCGAAAGGGAATAGACCTTTTTATCGATACCAAGCTCGTGGCAGGCCTCCATATTGAGAGGTATGGCGGCGCTGGATGAGCCAATGCCGACAACCTGAAGCATGTATGGAAGATACTTCTTTGTAAATACAAAAGGCTTTACCTTACCAAGGACTCCGAGAAGGACATGATAGAAGGTGATCATGACGACTATGGCAAGAATATACACACCTATACCTACGACGATGGGAAGTCCCATGCCGCTTCCTTCCTCCTTCTTTCCAAGGATCACTTCTCCTATGATGCAAAAGATGAGAAGTGGCATGAAGCCCACAAGGGTATTGGTAAGCTTAAGGAATACCTCGTTTCCTGCGATGATAAAGTCTTGGAAGGCTTTTGCTTTTGACCCTAAAACAGTCACTCCGAGTCCTATGATGGCAGCAAGGAATATTATCTGAATGGTATCACCATTGAGGAATGACTTTACTATGTTGTCAGGGATGATCCCTATGAGGGAATCCTTAAAAGACATTTCCGTTCCCTGCCCCGGCACTGCTGAGGACGCAGGTATGGAGCCATATTTATATGGCTTTATGATCTCAACTAAAATGAAACCAAAGACCGTAGCACAAACGGTAGTAAATGCATACAGACCCATGGTCTTTCCGCCTATGCGGCCAAGCTGAGATGTATCACCAAATCCGACTATGGCGCCGGCAATGGAAAAGAACACAAGAGGCGGGATCAGCATATTAAGGCAGTTCATGAACAGGGTCTTTCCTGTGGTCATTATGTTCTCTGCTGCCCATTGGCATACCTGCGGAGAACAGATCGTTTTTAAAAGGAAGGAAAAAGCAAGGCCAAGAAAAGCTGCTCCTGCTACATTGTAAAGGAGCATGTAGCGTGACCTGTAAGCATTGATGGTCACTATGTTTACGCCCTTTGAATTTTTGACCCTTATATCATCAGCAAAAGATCTTAAAAGAGCTGCTCTCATTGGATCTTCGTCATCGCCTCTGAAAAGATCAAAGCTATCGCCCTTTGCGCTCATGCGGATCTTAAGAGAACCTCCCACATAGCTTATGCCGATAGTGACTTCATCACCTGTCGTATGCTCAAGCATGGCGACGAGAGTTTCCTCTGCCATGAGATCCACTCTGTTTTCTTCGCTTTTCTTAAGTTTGTGCTTTCCTGCGTTTTCAGATATGAAAGAGAGCATCTCCCCTATTTCTGATTTTAAAAATACCTTCTTCATTCTCAGCCTCTTTGATACCGGTCATATTAACAATATCTGATATTATACACCATTAAGCTTTGCACTTTTCTATTGATCCCCGCAAAGGCCTATGACGACATCATTGACGTTGGTACCGGTTGGACCTGTCATGATGAGACCATCTATAGCTTTCAGTGCATGATAAGCATCGTTTTCCTTAAGGACTTCCTCAGGATCTATGCCTTTCTTTTTAAGTTCATCAAGGCTGTCTCCGTCCACATATCCTCCTGCAGCGTCCGTGGGACCGTCCGTCCCGTCGCTTCCTACGGAAATGAGAGCAGCTTTAAGTCCGCTTAATCCCTTTGCCGCAGCAAGAGCAAGTTCCTGATTCCTTCCACCGAGACCCTTTCCCGTCAAATGAACGACAGTTTCTCCTCCTGCTATGAAAGCGAGCTTTTCGCCTTCTTTGCAGTGAGACTTAAGGATAGATGCCATAAATCTTCCTGCATCCCTTGCTTCGCAATCAAGAAGATCTGTCAGATATACAGTCTTGTATCCAAGTTCTGAAGCTTTTCTTTCAGCAGCAGCGCAAAGTTCCCTTACGCTCCCTATGACTTGGGAATGGACATTGTCAAGTTCCTTTGGAGTTTCCCTGCAAAGAAGATCCTTTGCCGAGAGACTGAGCTTAAGATCATATTTTTTCGAAATGGCAAGAGCCTCTTCGCAGGTAGAAGGATCTGCAGCAGCAGGCCCCGATGCTATCATATCCATGGGATCTCCCAGGATATCAGAAAGTATCACGGCTTCCACCCTTGCGGGACTGCACCACTTTGCAAAGCGTCCGCCTTTGACAGCTGAAAGCCTTTTTCTTATGGTATTTATCTCAACTATATCGGCACCCTTTGAAAGGAGCTGCCCTGTGATATCCTGAAGCTCACGAGGATCAACGAGAGTTTTTTCGAAAAGAGCGCTTCCACCGCCTGATATGAGAAAAAGAACAGTATCTTCGCTGCTAAGGGAGGAAGTCATATCGAGCACAGCCTGAGCAGCCTTAAAGCTGTTTTCATCAGGTACCGGATGACCTGCCTCATAGCATTCTACACCCTCTATTGAGCCCATGGCATGATCGTATTTGGTCACTACTATGCCTTTTTCTATAGGTCTATCAAGCAGCTTTACTGCAGCATCAGCCATCTGCCATCCGGCTTTACCTATTGAGACAAGATATACCCTTCCACTCAGCGTCACATTGCTAAGAGCTCTCTTTACAGCCTCATCGGGCAAAACTGCCTTTATGGCACTGCGGGCTATATCTTCGGCATCTCTTCTTAAACGATCTTTCATACCTTATTTCCTCAAAGCTCAAATCATGAAAGGATATGCTGCCTGTCAGCAAGTGAAACCTCACTCGACTAAAGTCGCGTGCTTCCCATAAATGTGATCATTCACACGTAGTCTCTTTAGGAGACGGGAACCGCATCAATCTGTTGCTGATACGAGCATTACTACATATCTGTTCATGGTCTTATCATAGACACTCCAGCAGCATGAGCCATACCATTCATGTCCGTCATCAAAAAAATCAGACCAGTCTGTTGTCCATTCATATATATCAAGTGTGTCTGTACCATTCGGAAACAGGACTTTGTTCACTTTTTCGAAGTCTTCAGGCTTGTTTCTTCTGCCGTGCACCGGTTCCATCAAAGCAAACCAGTAAGGAACCGTAGTACCAAAACTCTCGTCGTTTGGCACCCACTCAGCATCATAAAAGACGTTGCCATTATAATCGGTCTTCACAATATTCGGGCAGTAGAAAAACACCTGCGGATCCAGCAAGGAAGGCTTTGCCTTATCGATGTCATAAGCCAAAGGCTGCAGTTTATCTGCAAGCTCATCACCAAACATGATCAGGGTCCTTTCTTTATCCTCTATACTTTGCTTCACAAGCCATTCAAAGACAGTGCGCAAAGCTTCCCTATGAGATCTTTCCCCCTCATAAGGACTATCGTCACCCAGCAAATGATAGTCGACTTCACCGACAAGATGATATTCATCATCAGGATCATATTGCCTTATATAGTCGTAGAAGGTGTCATTATCTATTCTTTTCATAAGCACATACCTACAAACATCGATGCAATCTTATTATAGACTAAAAAAAAGTTATGTGTATCACCTACACGATTATTTAGAGATCGTTTTTCTAAACCCACACGATTATTTAGACTGTCAAAAAAATGTAGTGAACAAGCTAAGACAGAAAAATACACCGCAGGAAGCCCCTGCGGTGTATATAGGTTCATGATTCGTTATGGTAAGTCAACATCATTGCCGATATAAAGATATCTCAAATGAAAACCCGCGTCAGCGTCCTTGACGTCGTTGTAAGCGATGGTCACGCCGTATTCTACCGAAACGTCAAGACCCTTGTCCCCAAAGCCGTACACATAATGGTAGTGAGGATGCGCATCCTCGATCGGTTTCGGCGTGCGCCGCGTGACCCACGTTTCATCCTGGCAGAGATAAGCTTTTTCGGCGATCTTCCTGATCGTGCTGCCTGCGGGCATGGCTTTCGTCTTTTGAGTTGCGCCGCTGCCTTTGACATAAACATCTTCCCAAACGCCGCCGACGTTTTTCCCGATATAGGACTCCGTGACCTTGCCTTTTTTCATCACGACGTACCAATAGGTATCACCCTTACCGCCGAGTATATGATCCACGTCATTCCGGTATGCCTGATAATACTCAAAGCCGCCGTTTTCCTCAACAAGTTTTATGAACTTTTCTTCAAACATAGCGTTGCTCATTCGTGCATCAGCGCCTCAAGCTCGGCGTCGGATTTGACGGTGAGCTCATTTTCGTTATAGAAGCGGGTCAGCAGGGTGGCGATGGCTTTTCCCTCGTAAGTGAAGACGAAATCGTAATAGCCGGGTTCGCATTCTTCCTTATTCAGATAGAAGCTGCCCCATTCCGTTTCATCTGGATTTTCCGCATCCTCGGGATAATGAAGATCGCAATAGTTCGCAAAGTTCGGATCAAGATCTGAGAATTTGGCTTTGTTGTAATACTCCTGATCGTCGCGGTGCTTGAGTATCCAGACTTTGAGTCCGTAGGTCGCATCGGTATCCGGGTAGAAATAGACCCACTCGTTCAGTTCAAAGATGCAGCGGACGTCGGTCAGAGAGGACTCTTTTCCGTTGATGCCGTCGTAGCTGCCGGCTAGATTGCCTTTGATGGTCACGCCGCGAAGGACAGACGGATCTCTGTCGTCAAGATTGATGATATTGAGTTTTCCGGTGAGCTTCGCCGCCTCGGCGTTATTGCCGCTTTGCGAGATGTTGCTGCTGCCCGATCCGTTGCCGGATTGCTGATTGTTGCCTGTGCTGCTTGCGGACGGGTTTGAACTGTTGTTCCCGGAACTTGAGGGGTTATTGCTTTGCGAGGTGCTTCCCGAAGAACCACAGGCCGCGAGTCCCAGTACTAGAACAACTGCCAGTATTATTGCTAAGGTTTTTTTCATCGTGTTGTTTCCTTTCGTTTTGGATTCCGGGCATGGCGAAACCAGCCAAAGCATCCCGTATACCGAGAGTCTACGCTGAAAAAAACGCTAAAACCAATATAGCTCTTTGGGTAGGTATGGTAAATAAGGCTTATTTCTTTACGTCAAACAGCTTGAAAAGCTCAAACCTGCTGTTTATTCCAAGCCTTTTATAAAGCTCCGAGACATGAAGCTTGATCGTGGATTCTGAGAGACCCAGCTCCCCTGAAATCTGGCGGCGGGTCTTTCCTTCAAGAAGCAAAAGGGCTACTTCTTTTTGACGAGGCGTCAGCTGGTACCGCTCAAATTGGTCCAGTTTTTCTTTAGCCGCTTTCTGCATCTCGATCTTGTTCATATCGTTTATCCAGAGCTGTGAGAACAGGTATCTGCTGCTTAACGGAAGCGTCAAAACATACAAGGCAATGATGATTGCAAAGTAGATGAGGGCTGCTACTGAAACATAGTTTGGAAACAGATCTTCAAAAAAGGAGTCCATCATGCTGGTAAGGGGAGACAGCAGCGCGAATATAAGGGTACACCGTTTCAGGAGCCTGTAGCTGGCAAACCGGTTCAGGGCGCAGGACAGCATATAGATACAAAGCGGCCAGCCGATCACGCTCATGCCGAGCACGAGATTCTGCACACCGGGCACGGTAAAATGCGGCCGGATAACCACCAAAACAGTACCGAAGAGCAGCAGCACAAAAAACAGATCCCAAACATGCTGCACGTTCAGCTTAAGCTTTCCAAGCATGATAAAGAGTAATAATCCCGCTATAATTAGACCGACAAACATAAAAGTGGGCTTCGTTTCTCTTGAGGTATTTGCGAGATCATAGATAAAACCGTCAATGGCAAAATATGCTGTGAAGAAGGCAAACGCCCAGTAAAGGCCCTTTTTATCTTCGGGACCGGTTTCTTCCCTTACATCAAAATCTTCTTCTTTAAAGCGAAGAAGGCAGAAAATGAGAAGCGCGATCACGATAATCGGCAGTATCTGATTGGTGAAACCATTTTCTGTTCCTGCCCAAGCGGTTCTATGTATGATCGCCACAATTATTATCATCAGCGACATTCCGGTGAGCCGCTCTGAATTGTTGGAAACAAAAGCATATCCGCAGCGGCAGGCACTTACAGCGCCTCCAAGTCCGAGCATTCCGGCGCAGGCAAAAATCAGGCGCAGTACCCCCTCTGGGAGAAACAGCGCCGGAATAAAGCCTGCTGCAAATAAGCCTGAAGAAAGCCATATAAGAGGTTTGAACTGTGGGCTCCAGCAGAGCATTATTAAAAGCGAGCCAGCAACATGGAATACATATGTAATCGTATTTCCGGAGAGCCCAAAGAAACCTGTCTCCACATAGATGTAATGCCCCCGAATGCAATAAAAGACCAACTCAAGCACATAGGCAAGCATATATACACTTTTAGATGCACGGATATTTTTCAATATAATTATCTCCCCGTTTTCGGCTGCCTGTATTCCCGCTTCATAGCTTCTGTGAAAATGACCCACTGCTTGCCGTACTTGCAGGCGTCCACACCGTTTTAGAAATCTTTTCCGCAATCTCGCCTCGCGAAGAATCCGGCTTCTGCTTCAAATAGCGATCTAGTTACTTCCCGATAATCATGAAATTATTAAACTTTTTCAATGATTAATTCTGTTGATCCTTCTTCAAGAGCATTGCTCTCATCATAATGAATGTGGTCACCAGGCTCTCCATCCGCTAGCACCTTCAGATGCTCAATCAGCGAAAGCATTCCCTCTCTGTTTGCAAAAATCACGACTTCATTGTTCTCGGAAACCACTTTGATTTCAAACCCATCAATCCATTCGATTTGCATTATCTTACCCCCCGCAACCAACGCTTCATTAACAACTCGACAAATTGGAATTATCATTCATTTCAGCGCTCTTTCAGTGCCAGCGCAGAGCAGAATTCTACAAACTCGTCCCGTACTTCGTAAGACGAAAAATCAAAGACCTGATACTTTCCTTTATCCTTCTTCCAGTAGATGAAAGTCCACGGTCCGGAATCGCCCGATTCAGCGTTATCTTTCCTTGCGCTTACTGTGCCGTCCTTAAGATATGACAAAAAGTCTTTCCATTCTGCATCAGACAATTCAAAAGTCCCGCTGTTTATAATATCTTCCTCCGTTGCCGGACCGTATTCACCGGGTCTTTCACGAGTTTCATGATAAAACATGTATTTCTCGTCTTCTATGTAAAAACGGTACCTTTGGTAGAATGCGTCATAGTTGATATTATCAACGGTATAGTAAAATTCGGTAATGTCTTCAGCAGGGATATTCCTGTTTGTTATCGTTTCCTTTGTTTCTTTACCGCACCCACTGAAGAGGAACAGACTTAACATGATCAGCAAAACTTCTTTTATAGATTTCATTTTCCGCATAGAAGAAAATCCTCCTTCCTGCTTATTAGAAAAAATACAATGCCATTATACACTATTCACACTATGACTTGTAGTGGTGATGAAATCTGCTCGGGGACTTATTCAACTAAAAGTAGAATTATCTCAAATTTCTCGTTATTTACGAATCGTTTCTTTTGCCATATCATTTAATCGCGGGCCGCAAAAGAATTAGGAACGAACAATAGCAAAGGAGCAAAATTATGGATACATTAAAAATCGGACAGTATATCCAACATTTACGGAAAGCTGCTGGCATGACGCAAAAAGATCTGGCAGAGAAGCTGAACATCTCTTTTCAGGCCGTCTCAAAATGGGAGAACGGTGATACGCTTCCCGATACCGGTATTCTTCTCGATTTATGCGATATACTTAATACTACAGCAGATAAACTGCTCAACGGAGGCAGCCTCGCACCTGTCGAGCGCAAACTTATGAGGCTTGATGATGTTAAAACAGGATTTCAGTATATGGAAAGCATAGGAAAGCTTTTCGGCGAAGACTGTACTTTTTTCGTAGGCATGATCGAGGGAATTAACGAAAAAATGAATATCGACCTTTTGACCTACCTGAAGGATCCTGTGACCCGAGAGGTCATGTATGCAGAAGTACTGATACAGGGGATCCTTTCCGGGCGTACCGTAGATATGGACGAAGTCGAAGCAAACTTCCAAAACAAAAAGATGGTGCAAACGATTCGCCGCTATATTGCCAAAGCAAGCGGGGATCCCGAGACAACAGCATAGACCCTCTGAAAAATCACCCCTCGTATAAACCCTGCGGTTTGTGCGAGGGGTAGTTTTTTATCTCCCATATTCCGGTTTTTTGTTTTTCTTAATACAGTCTTAATACAAGTTCCTCATCTCTTAACACCATCTTTGTATAGTCAAGTCTATTATGTGAGCATAATGAACCTCTGGGAGACTAAAGAATGAAGGGACGCTTGCCTCACAATAAAATGTCATCTTTTCAAATAATAATATTCGGTTTCTTGGGCCTCGTCATTTTAGGCGCCGGCATCCTTATGCTGCCCCTTTGCTCAAATGCTCATCAATGGACAGACATAGAGACGGCTCTTTTCACATCCACATCAGCTGTGTGTGTCACAGGACTGGTCATGGTAGATACAGCAAGCTACTGGTCCATATACGGGCAGATCGTAATACTGATCCTGATACAGGTGGGAGGCCTTGGAATCGTGACCATGGCGGCTTTCATTGCTTCCGTTTCAGGAAGAAAGATATCCCTTCTTCAAAGAAGCCTGCTGCAAGACAGCATCTCTGCCCATCAAATAGGCGGCATAGTAAAGCTGACTCGTTTCATCTTTAAAACTGCATTTTTTGCAGAGCTTTTAGGTACAATATCTCTTATGCCTTTCTTTTGCTTACGGTTTGGGTTTCAAGGCATATTTCTATCGATCTTTCACTCCATATCGGCCTTTTGCAATGCAGGCTTTGATATCTTGGGAGACAAGACAGGACAATTCTCATCCCTGTCTGCTTTTAACTGCGATCCTTTATTGATCATCCCTACATGTATTCTGATCATCTTTGGAGGGATAGGCTTCCTCACATGGGAAGATATACAGGAACATAAATTTAAGATCAAAAGATACCGCATGCAAAGCAAGGTAATACTTCTAAGCTCAATAGTATTGATGATCGTGCCCTTTGCCCTTTTGTACCTTTTTGAATTTTCGGATCTTTCTTTTAAAGAAAGGTTTTATCTTTCTCTTTTTTCTGCCGTTACACCAAGGACCGCCGGTTTCAATACTGCAGATTACGGCAAGCTAAGCGGCGGAGCACTTCTGCTTACTACCGCTCTGATGGTCATAGGCGGATCCCCGGGATCAACAGCAGGCGGCATGAAAACAACTACTGCAGCAGTACTTTTCTCAAATGCGGCAGCTGTGTTCAGAAAGAAAAAAAGCGCCTGCATGTTTGGACGAAGGATAGAAGACAGCACTGTAAAGGAGGCATCGACACTGCTTATCACCTATCTGCTGCTGGTATTATCGGGAGCTTTTGCCATCAGCTATATCGACGGGATAGCTATAGATAAATGTATTTTTGAGACAGCATCGGCCATAGGTACAGTAGGTCTTACTACGGGGATAACTCCTGCGCTTGGAACACTTTCCCACCTGATCTTGATAGGACTAATGTTTTTTGGTCGTGTCGGCGGCCTTACCCTTATATATGCTGCCATAAACAGCAATCAAAACGATATATCACAATATCCTATGGAAAAGATCACCGTAGGATAAAGGAGGATCATATGAAATCAGTTTTACTTATAGGGCTTAATCATTTCGGATCCCAGCTGGCAATACAGCTTAGTGAGCTGGGACATCAGATCATGGCTGTAGACAAGGACGAACAAAGAGTCAATGCCATGCTCCCTTTGGTCACAGACGCACAAATAGGAGACAGCACCAATGAAGCCTTTTTAAGGTCTCTTGGCATCAATAATTTTGATCTTTGCATAGTGACCATAGGAAGCGACTTTCAAAGCTCCCTTGAGACCACGTCGCTTTTAAAAGAGCTTGGTGGCAAGATGGTGGTATCGAGGGCTGACAGAGATGTTCAGGCAAAATTCCTTTTAAGAAACGGAGCCGATGCAGTAATAAATCCGGAGAAACAGATAGCAGAATGGGCTGCCATAAGATATACCTCAGATCATATCTTTGATTACATCAAACTTGATGACGATCACGCTATTTACGAACTCGCCGTACCCGATGAATGGGACGGACGGACCATAGGTCAAATAGATATAAGGAAAAAGTACGGGATAAATATACTTGCAGTAAAAACAAACGGAAAAGTCAATATTTCAGTTACCCCTGAAACAAGTCTTGAAAAGAGCAACACTCTCCTGGTCCTTGGTGAGCCAAAGTCAGTGCGTAAGTGCTTTCGCTTATGAAGGTGGTGATGACTCATGATCGACCTTATACTATTCTTTATGATCATTATCTTTTTTGTTTTGGGATATTTTGTCCTCATATTATTTGAACGATTCCTCATATCTGAGTTCAGCTACCACGGCAGATCTATCAAAGGAGCATTCAGGACTGTCTTTATATCCACTGAAAAAGAATGTGAACATGACAGCAGCGAAGAGGATCCCTTTCAAAACTTATCAGATAAATCAGCATAAAACATAGCATTATCTCTTACCCTTTGATATGATAAAAATGTAAATAAAGGAAAATATCATGGAAAGCAATATAGCACCGGCTGAGCGCATACTCGTATGCCTCTCCTCATCACCGTCAAACAAAAAGGTAATCGAAGCTGCCGCAAATATGGCAGCTGCTTTTGGTGCTGCCTTTACTGCTCTTTATGTCAAACCTGACGATTATGACATGCTGCCTTTAGAAGACAGGGAAAGACTGAAAAGCAATATAGCCTTTGCCGAAGAAAAGGGAGCATCCGTGACCACTATCAGCGGCAATGATGCGGCTCTTCAGATAGCTGAATATGCCAGGATCTCGGCAGCAACGAAGATCGTAATAGGAAGAAGCGGCATAGGAAGGAAGCGCATCTTTAGAAAAGCCAGCTTAACGGACAAACTCAATATCCATGCTCCTAATGCACAGATCTGCGTCATACCTGATTCTGAAAGAGAATTAAAAGATCAAAAGGAAAGGCTTCGCATTTCAGGACAGCTGATGCCTACATTAAAGGACTGCATCATCTCTATCCTGATCTTAGCTGCTTCGACCGGTCTTGGTTTTCTCTTCACTCATTTTGGTTTTTCTGAAGCCAATATCATCACCATCTATATTTTAGGAGTCCTTAGCATATCGGTGACCACAGTCAGTCCTTTCCTCGGAGCCTTTGGATCCCTTTTCAGCGTCCTGCTTTTCAACTATTTCTTCATAGATCCAAAACACAGTTTCCATACCTATGAACCTGAATATGCAGTCACTTTTTTCATAATGCTTATAGCATCTCTTATCACAGGATCCCTTGCGAACAGGCTCAAATTGAATGCGAGGATATCTGCCAGGGAAACTTTTAGGACCAAAGTCCTATTTGATACCAACAGGCTCCTTCAGGATGCCGTCAACAGCGAAGAGGTTTTGAGGATCGCCGCAAAGCAGGTAAGCAGTCTCCTTGAAATGGATACGGACATCTATACAAAGCAGCAATCAGGACCCATAAAAAAGATGATAAGCTACAAAGCCTTCATGGATGATGCTCAAAAAGAGACGATCCCAAAAGATGAAGAAGATGCAGATAAGGACGACGAGCTAAGGATAGCAGACTGGGTCTTTGAAAAACGTTTTCCTGCAGGTTCCGGCACGAAAAAATACAGCAAGGTATCTGCTCAATATCATCCTATTGCGATCAACGATCATTGCTACGGAGTCATATCGGTCCATACAGAGAAGAAATCTCTTGATCATTTCAGTTCAAGCGTTTTTACTTCCATACTCGGTGAATGTGCCATGGCTCTTGAGAGTTTGAGAAATGCCGAGGAAAAGGAAAAAGCTGCGATCATAGCGCGAAATGAGCAGCTCAGATCCAATCTCCTAAGATCCATATCTCATGATATAAGGACGCCTCTTACGTCCATATCCGGCAATGCCAGCAATCTGCTTTCCCATTACGAGCAGCTCGATAAGCAGACTCTGCTTCAGATCTTTTCAGATATATATGATGATTCAGAGTGGCTCATAGATCTTGTAGAGAACCTTCTCTTCATATCCAGGATAGAAAACGGCCAAATGGAGCTTCATCTGTCACTTGATGTGATCAGTGATGTTTTGGAAGAATCCTTAAAACACATAGATAAGAGAGCATCGGAACATAATATATCAGTAGTTGAAAGCGACGAACTGCTACTGGCAAAAATGGACAGCAAGCTCATTACTCAGGTAATGATCAATCTCATAAACAATGCCATAAAAAACACGCCAAGAGGTTCTAATATCCAAATAATTTCGGAAAAGGTCGGTGGCGTAATAATGGTAAGCGTGAAAGATGACGGTCCCGGAATAGATGATGATAAAAAGGAGCATGTTTTTGACATGTTCTATACCGGTGATAATAAAGTTGCGGACGGAAGAAGAGGTCTTGGCCTGGGCCTCGCCCTTTGCAAGTCTATAGTCGAAGCCCACGGCGGAAGGATCTCGCTTAAGGATAACAAACCATCAGGCTGCTGCTTTAGCTTTACACTGCCTTCGGAGGAAATAATAATAAATGAATAATAAAGCGACCATACTGGTGGTGGAAGATGATATTCCGGTTTCGAATCTTATCGTCACCACTCTGAAAACTCACGAATACAAATATCTATCGGCAAAAAACGGATCTGAAGCTCTTCTCATGGCAAGTTCCCATAATCCAGATGTAGTGTTTTTGGACCTGGGGCTTCCCGATATGGACGGTGTCGATGTCATAAAAGAGATAAGAGGATGGTCCAATATGCCCATAATCGTCATCAGTGCAAGAAGCGATGATGAAGATAAAATAGAAGCCCTTGATGCCGGCGCAGACGATTATTTGACAAAACCTTTTTCCGTAGAAGAGCTCCTGGCAAGGCTAAGAGTCACCATACGAAGATTATCTTTAATGAATCAGGAGCTTATGCCTGATAATTCCGAGTACAAAAACGGAGAACTTAAGATAGACTTCGCTGCAGGCTGCGCCTACCTTAAGGATACAGAATTAAAGCTGACTCCAATAGAGTACAAACTTCTCTGCCTTCTTGCAAAGAACACGGGGAAAGTACTTACCCACACCTATATCACTCAAAACATATGGGGACGCAGCTGGGAAAATGATATAGCATCTCTCAGAGTCTTCATGGTGACACTCAGAAAGAAACTGGAACCTGCAGAAGGTTCTCAGCAGTACATACAGACCCACGTAGGTATAGGCTACAGGATGCTTAAAGTTGACTGACTGCTTGCAATTCTTTTCCCATTCCACCGTTGCCGGAGACTTCGATGTGATGTCGTAAACGACTCTTCCTATGCTCCTTACTTCGTTTGGGATGCGGCTGCCTGCTTACAAGATATCTGGGAAGGCCAAGTTCTCTTCCAGAATGGCAGGATCAAAATGAGGAGAAGCAGGGTCGGAAAAAGACAAGTTTACTCTACGGTGACGCTCTTTGCCAGGTTCCTCGGCTTATCCACATCAAGACCCTTTGATACGCTGACATAATATGCGAAGAGCTGAAGCGGTATTATGGCAAGGCTTCCCATAAAGTGAGGATCGGTCTTTGGGATATATGTGGTAAAGTCCGAATGGTCCTCTACGCTGTAGTTTCCGTAAGCAGTGAGACTCATAAGGTATGCGCCTCTTGCTTTGCACTCTGCCATATTGCTTATGGTCTTTTCCATAAGGTCTTTTTGGGTAAGTATTCCGACTACGAGCGTGCCGTCTTCGATGAGGCTGATTGTCCCGTGCTTGAGTTCTCCTGCCGCATAGGCTTCTGAGTGGACATAGCTTATCTCTTTTAGCTTGAGGCTTCCCTCAAGGGATATGGCATAGTCAAGGCCTCTTCCTATGAAGAACATGTCGTGGGCATTGGAATACTTTGATGCGAACCACTGTATCCTGTCCTTTTCTTCAAGGATGCGGCTGATCTTTTCAGGAATGCTCTCAAGTTCTGATACGAGCTCCGAATATTTTTTCTCATCGATGTAGCTATTCACTCTTGCAAGTTCAACAGCAAGGACGCTCATGCAGATGAGCTGAGAGCTGTAGGCCTTGGTAGTAGCAACAGCTATTTCAGGACCTGCCTTTGTATATATGACTTTGTCTGCTTCCCTTGCTATGCTGGATCCAAGTACATTGACTACGCCAAGGGTCAAGAAACCCTTTTCTTTTGCTTCCCTTAGAGCTGCAAGGGTATCTGCAGTCTCGCCTGACTGGGAAATGAGGATGACAAGGGAGGATCTATCCTCAACTATCCTTCTGTATCTAAATTCAGACGCAAGCTCTACCCTTACAGGGATGCCGGTCATATCTTCTATGATGTACTGGGCCTGCATACCAACATGCCATGAAGATCCGCATGCTACGATGGTGATATCTTTTATGTTCTTTAGTTCATCATCCGAAAGGACTTCTGAAAGGTCTATCCTATTGTCCTTTATAAGGCTTCCGAGAGTATCCTTTACAGCCTGGGGCTGCTCGTGGATCTCTTTGATCATGAAGTGCTCAAAGCCGCCTTTTTCCGCAGCTGCTGAATCCCAGGTTATCTCCGTAAGAGGCACCTGGATCTCGTCCCCGTTAAGATCAAAGAAATGCACCTCACCGGGAAGTATCCTTGCGGACTGAAGGTTATCGATGTAATAGACAGACCTTGTATATTTGAGTATGGCAGGAACATCAGAGGCTATATAGCTTTCGCCGTCTGCTACGCCGATGATCATAGGGCTGTCTTTTCTTGCCACGTAGATCTCCCCGGGATAGTCCTTGAACATGAGCTCAAGGGCATAACTGCCCCTTGTTCTTACCATCATCCTGTTGATAGCATCTATGGGACCAATGCCGTATTTTTTGTAATAGTAATCTACAAGCTTGATGACTACTTCCGTGTCAGTCTGGCTGTAGAATTCGTATCCGTGCTTAAGGAGCTTTGTTTTGAGCTCCTCATAGTTTTCTATGATGCCGTTATGTACGCCGACCACATTGGATTCCACAGGTCCGGAGGCAGAGTTTTTTGCGTTGCCGCTGACATGGGGATGTGCATTGACCTGGGTCGGTTCTCCGTGAGTAGCCCAACGTGTATGTCCGATGCCGCAGGTGCCGGCAAGGGCCTTTCCCCCATCCACCTTTTCTGCCAGATTTTTGAGTTTGCCTGTAGCCTTTACTACATCGGCCATCTTTGAGCCGTCTCTTACTGCAAGACCGGCAGAGTCATAACCGCGGTACTCAAGTTTTGCAAGGCTCTCAAGGAGTATAGGCGCTGCATCATGTTCTCCTGTAAATCCTACTATTCCGCACATAGTGTATATCCTTTCAAATGCTTATCCCTAAAAAGGGATAAATGTCTATATTATATTTACAAACAAAAATAATAACAGAAAAATACATTTTTTTGAAGTTTTTTCCGTATTTATTTAAGCACGAAGGATAAGGTTACAGGATTGTGATCTGTGTTCTTGAATCCAAGGTCCATGGTCTCAAGACTGGTCACTTCTATATTCCCCGATACTACATAACCGTCTATCATATAGTACTGATGATGCTCTTTGTCGCTGTCAAAATAGGTCTTGTAGAGGGACCTGCATGTAGGATGAGTGTCATCCATGAGGAACTGGAAACCGGGATAGAGGCTCGCATCTATCACAGGGCATACCCAGTCATTCATCTTAGGATACTTGGCATAGTCAGTGGTCGAGAAGGTCTGGTTGAAGTCACCTCCTGCTATGACATAGTTGCCTTTTTCATATTCCTCCTTAAGAAGATCCATGAGCTGTCCGAGCTGCTTTGCCTTTGCATCTCCTTTTATCTCCATCTTTTCAGTCGGTTTGACTTTAAGAGATGTAGTCGTCGCAAAAATGAGGAATGCTGCAAGAAGCAGAGCGATGATTCCCAATATGGTCCCAAGGACCTTTAATACTTTTTTCATACCCTTTATTTCTCCTTTGCTTAAGAGATCTGCTACAGCTTTTGAGGATACGCTCACGGGATAAAAAAGAGCACACCTTTTAACGAAACCATTGTAATATATAGCAAGAGAAAAAAACAGAGTCCACCGCGTCATTTGCGATGGACTCTTCTAATGCCTTTAAAGGCTCATATTTTTAGAGGTATAACAGATCCCAGTCTACATCTCCTAAAAGGAAGAATCTTAGTTCTTTGGGCTGCTTCCATTCGGGGTCCTCAAGAAGCTCTTTGTATATACCGTGAAGGTATTCGGCGTTGGTGCCTTTTTTCTCTTCTGCCATTGTCTTTTCTCCTTTCCGATGCTACTTGGATGAATACTCGTGAGCAAAGTTGAATGCGTCGATGAGGTTTTGGCTCATGTCAGGAGCTGAGAGCCATGCCTTGTCTGTGCAGAACAGGTATCCTTCTCCGGGAGCTCCCTCGTCTATGCACTTTTTGACTGCGTCCTTTACTTCCTCAGTAGTTCTTGTGTTGAGTCCGCTGAGCTTAAGTCCGCCTTCAAGGATCTGATAGTCGCCTATGACCTTCTTTGTTGTGCCCAGGTCATCGTCATCGATATGGAGTATGCAGCTATCCTTTGCAACTTCTCTGAATGCGTCGAATACTCTCATCCAGCTGCCCTCGCACATGATCCATACCTTGCCGCCACCATTTGAAATGTAATCGATCCATTCCTTTTCATATGGCCAGTAGATCTCCATGAACTGCTTTGGCTTCATGTAAGGAGCGATATGAGTCATATGGCAGGGATATGGGAATTCAACTACCGGCGTCACATAGGTGTGAGCATTGAATGTGGCTCTTATGGACTTGCATGCTTCTGCTACCTTTTCAGGCTGCCTGCGAAGGTCGATAAGAGATCCCTTGAATCCTCTGAAATAGTCAAATATGACGTCTACAGGATTCATGAATACGCCTGCGAAATTGCAGATGGTGGTGATGCCGTACTCTTCCTGCATGTACTGGGTGGAGCCACCGAAAAGTATGCCCATTGCATATGCTTTGTTCTCGGCTACTCCCTTGATCATTTCCTTTGCAAATTCTCTGTCTTCAAAGAGCCTTGGGTATTTGCGCGGAAGGAGCACTTCAGTTACGAATGCGTTAGGATCCTTTGCAAGGAGATCGTACTCGTCTTCCTTCATGTAGGAAAGCTGTACGTGCTCCGGTGTGATGCCGTCAGGTCCAAAGAAATTCTGTACAGGATCTGCGATCTTTTCGATACCGTCATTGAAAAGTGTTCCTGCAAAAGTGCTTCCGTCGCACCACATGACCTGGTATACGTCAGTCATTGCCTTGTTGTAGGCCATTGGATCGTTGATGACGTCCGTTACCTTCTGTCCTGTGTAAGCCACCTGAGCGCAGCTGGATGCGATCATCGTAGGTACGTAGTCAGCACCCTGTCTGTGGATGGCCTTCATTAGATTTGTATTTTTAAGTTTAAAAAGTTCCGCTTTGTCCACTATTTTACCTCCCTTGAATTTCATACTACTGTTCGAAACTGTTGATTTATTCTATATTTTTTTGTAAAATCAATGCAAGTTACACTTTGGTACAATGTGTCCCGCAGTTTGAGGTAAAGCCATTGAAGAACGATTTCAATACAAAATATGATTTTAAAAATGCATTCACAGAGCAGAAGATAAAGGATGCTCTCCTCCTTCTTAACAGCAAAGACGAGATTTCAGAGATAACAGTAGGTGATATCTGCAGGGAGGTAAAGATCTCCAGAAGCACCTTCTACAGACACTTTTCCGACATATATGCCGTCATCGAGAGCATCGAAGATGATGTTACAGAAGAATTCAAAGAACTTCTTTTGGCTATCAAGGATGTACCTGCTGAAAATGAAGGGGAGATAAGAAGAAAGACCTTAAGATATTTTCATAACTGCAGGTTCAGGAGCACAGAGCTTTTGACTCTCCTTGACAGCGGAAAATATCCTGCATCATACAAAAGATTCCGAAAGATGGTATACGAGACACTTCTCGTAAGCTACAGCTCATACCAAAAGAGCGATGATCCCAAGTACTACTACTTTTTGATAAACTATGTTGCCGGTACCATAATTGACCTGATCGTTGTATGGCTTAGAGAAGGTACTATGAACTACGAAGAATTCCTTTCGCTGTATATAAAAATATTCCGCACGGACCTTGAGCTTTTAAGCTCCGTGTGCGGAATATGATATTTCTGCTTAATCTAAACTTTTATGCTATGATGCCGCCGCCTATGACTCTGCCCCTGTCATCATAAAAGACTGCTGATTGTCCCGGTGCTGCTGCCCTTACAGCTTCATCAAAGAGTATACGCACGGTTTCGCCATCTGTACTTTCTATATATGCTTCCTGCGCTTTGTGCTGATATCTTATCTTTGCTTTGCAGCGAAGCTTTTCTCCTTCTTTAAGTCCATCTATACTCATGAAGTTAAGGTCTTTGCAAAGGACTTCCCTGCTGAAAAGAGCTGCATCCTCGCAAATGACCACTTCATTGGTCTTTGGCCTTATCTCCTTGACAAAGACAGGATATCCCATGGCTAGGCCAAGGCCTTTTCTTTGCCCCACTGTATAGTGGATGATCCCCTTGTGCCTGCCAAGGACTTTACCGTCCTCATCAACAAAATTCCCTTCTCCTGGTATATCGCCTTGATAATTGTCTTTTATAAACCCGGTATAATCTCCATCGGGAACAAAGCATATCTCCTGAGAATCAGGTTTTGATGCTACAGAAAGGCCGATGCTTTCTGCTATCTTTCTGACCTCGTCCTTTGAATAGCTGCCAAGGGGCATGAGAGTATGGGAAAGCTGCTCTTGTGAAAGTCTGTAGAGCATATAGCTTTGATCCTTATTTGTATGGTCTGCTGTCCTTACAGTATATCGGCCGCTCTCGGTCCTTTCTATAAATGCATAATGTCCCGTTGCAACGAATCCTGCGCCAAAAGTCTTTGCAGCCTTAAAAAGACCTGCCCACTTGACAGATCTGTTGCACCCTACGCAGGGATTTGGGGTCCTGCCGCAAAGGTACTCATCCATAAAAGGCTTTACTACGCAGCTATCGAATTCCTCCATACAATTGACCGTATAGTAAGGGATACCGATTTTATCTGCTGCTTCCCTTGCGTCATCGATCTCGCAGCAACGGCTGTCTTCTCCTTGAGAACCTATCCATGTCTTTAAGGTCACGCCGATAACGTCAAGACCTGCAGCTTTTAGAAGATAAGCTGCAACGGCGCTGTCTACGCCTCCTGACATGCCGACTATTACTTTGATCTTGCTGTTTTGATCACTCATCTTATTTGAATCTATATATCATGTTATAGCTTTGTTTTATCATTATATCAAAGTCGCCTAACCATTGAAACAAAAATAGGGACTGCACACCCTTTTGCAGTCCCCTAAAAAGTCCAATGTTTCTAATCCCAAGCTTTAAGGAGCCTCCTGCCGTTCAGTACCTGCTCTAGGATATATAAAGAACCCTTTGTTCCGAGCAGGGTCTTCGGTATGACATTTATATATCCCGAACTTGGATATGCAGTCTCCACACCGTAGATATTACCGCTGTAGCTAAGGACATGAGCTATTGTATTTGCGCTGCCAAAGAGCATGACGTCCTTTACTTTTGATATATCCTTTGAAAGAGCATCGCTGCAGCCAAGTTCCTCGAGCATATCCCATAGGAAATCTTCTTCCTTACTTTTTGCATAATGCTCCTGATCACTTTTATTCTCCCTATCTGTATACAATGGATTGAAAGCTTTCGGAGGCATTCCAAGATACCCGGAAAGGTAATCTGCAAGTCCTGCAAGAAAAGAGCCCTCTCCTTCGGCTGCATATCTGAATTCCTTCGTAAAGCCTCTGCCGCCGGTGCGCCTTGCCATCTGGTAGAATATGCGGCTTCTTGCAAGCTCTATATCCTCTATGGCCTTGCCGGGATCTGCGCCAAGAAGACTGCATATGCCCCTTACGAAACTCTCCGTAAGGTCCGGACCTATTGGAAGCGCTTTCATCTCAAATGAAGGTATGGATGAAACACTCTCCATGTACTCTCTTGTCTTTGCACACTTTTCAGGAGAAAGATAAATATTTACATCTGCTTTGAATATGTCTTTTAGCTCATCCAAAGAGCAGTATGCTCCGGGAGCGCAGTTTATCTCAATACCGCAAAGCGAAAGCAATCTACTTATCTCTTCTAGGTCTCCGTCCACATAAAGATCTCTGCTGCCAAGGCCGAATAAATTAACAGACCTTTGCTTTTTACCGACCTTTTCATTTAGGATGCCTTCCTCTGAAAGAGACTTTAGTATCTTGAATATAGTCTCGTCATAGCCCCTTAGCATATTATCTGAAAAGACGGGAGATTCTATTAGTACATAAGGCACTCCTGAATCAAGAGAAACAGCCTTTACCTCAGGCTCAATGACCTCGCTGAGAAGAGATGTCCCCGGAGCCTGCACAACGCCGATAAGAGCATAGTCATGCGCTGCCGTTATGTCGCTCAATGCTTTTTTGAGCTGGTCTACAGTGCCGAATATGAAGTCTTCATACCTGAGGTTTGTAGAAGGCACCTCTGCAGATCCCATATAGAACTGGCTCCTTAAAAGTTCATCGTCAAGGGCTCCCTTGATCTTTAGATCACCCCTTAAACCCCAAAGCTTTTGTACATCTATTACAGACTGGCCTGTTTCAAATCCGTAATAAGTCTTGCATCCTGTCGGTCCGTTGATAAGGACTACACTATCCTTTATGCCGTTCAAAGCGGAAATGACTCCTGTGATATAGTCAGCAGTAGTGTTTCTCAAATACTCTTCTGTCATTTTTCCACCTTCCTTTCAGTTCTCTGCCAAGAAGTCCCTGCCACTTATTTGCCTCATCAAGAGCTGACAGAAAACCTGCTCCTATATCCCTTCCTATGAATATGCCGCCCTTTTTGCCTGCGCTGTCCATATCGCTCAAAACAGCAGGTTCCGATGAAAGGACCATATCGGGATCAAGCCTTTTTATATCATCAAGAAAAGTCTTCACATCATCCTTCCAGTTTGCCGAATATCTGTGATTCCATCCCGGTTCCTTCCTGCTGTCCTTTTGCGGGCGGAAGGAAGCGATGACATCTAAACTTAGATCATCTGCAAGTTCCTCGAGCCACTCGCAGGGCCCCCCAAGGAATATCATGACCCTTTTTCCTTCGAACATCTTTTTTAGATCACGAAGACCTTCTTCATAAAGAGCCGTATATTTTTCGATGAGTTTTTTTGCTTCCTCTTCTTTTCCATAGAGCTTTCCAAGCTCAAGGACGAAGCTTTTGCTCTCGCCAAAGCCCTTAGGCAGCGTCCCTTCAAGGAAGCGGCAACCATACTGCTTTTCAAAGATCTCTTTTATCTCAAGACCAAGCTTATCTTCTCTTGCCATAAGGCTGTATGGAGCTTTTAAAAATCCGTTTATATCCTCCATGGTCGTATCATAAAGGAACCTGCAGTTTACTCTTATTCCAAGCTCTCTTAATATCTCCTCCAGTATCAGGTGATCGTCTTGGGTCTTTAAAGACCAGCTCAGTTCGTATACCAGATTGATCGAGTCCTTATCTAAAGTGTTTACGGGTTTGACGGCCTCCTTTGCTAAAGTCTTGTAGCAAAGAGCCATTCCTTCGTTGTAGCTTCCTTCTGAAACTCCGTCTGTCTTAACTATATACATATCGACGCCCATGGATTTAAGTTCTTTTTTGAGAGGTTCAAGGTCATCTCCCGACAGGCCCGGTATGCATGCAGTTACTGCTATGATATCCTTGATACCCTTCTTTGCAAGAGCAAGAGCCTTCTCTCTTGCATGCTCTACCCCTCCGAATATGGCATCCTCCATGGTTATGTCCGTATTGTCAAAGTGCTGCGGTATGAAGGCTGGATATATGATCCCTCTTGCAAAAAGCCCGTTCCTGCCGTAGGAAGTGATGCCGTTTGCAGCATAACTTGTGCAGCTTTTCGGAGCATGACCAAGTACTGCCGCATCCTTTACCTGCACTGCCAGGTCTACAGCTCCTCTGTACGCGCATCCAAATAGAGGCATCCTGCTGAACGGATCCGAAAGAGCTCTCTTTTTTTGAATGGGACGTATCTCATTTTTTTCTTCCTTCTCTTCATCTTTAGTTCCCGGCAAAGAACTTCCTTTTTCAGGCATGCCATGTCCTGCAGCACTTCCATTGCTGCAGCTTTCGCAATCACCAAATGATGCAAACTCAGCATCCTCTTTGCTTTTTGCTTTTGTATCTGCAAGTACCTCTTCCGTGGACTTTCCCTGCATAAAGAGCTCCATCTGTTCCTCTGAAAGAGGAGATGCAGCATAAAGTTTTAGACCCTCCCTTATGTCCTTTGCAAGGCCAAGGAATATTTCTGCTTCTCTTGATCCTGTATCCATCTCAATGAGGGTCTGCGCTTTGCGCTCTGCTTTTAGAAAGTTCTCGCTCCTTGGTATGGATGCGCATACAGGAAGACCTACGGCTTTTGCAAAGTCATAGACCTTTTCTTTTTCATCTCCTGCTCCTCTTGAATTGTAAATGATACCTGCTATCCTCTTTCCTTCGGGGTCTAAGTTCCTTATGCCGCAGAGTATGTTGTTTGCCGCATATATTGCCATAGCTTCGCCGCTGGTCACAAGGAATATGGCCTGTGCATACTGTGGCCTTACAGGTACAGCAAAACCGCCGCATACGACATCGCCGAGAACATCGTAAACAACTGTGCTGTAGGGCTTTAAAACTGAATGCTCATTTAAAAAATCAAAGCTTGTGAGTATGCCTCTTCCTGCGCAGCCTTTCCCCGGTCTTGGACCTCCTGCTTCTATGCAGCCTATGCCAAGATAGCCCTCCATAAGTATGTCCGATGCCCTTTGTTCATCAGGAGGAGTATTAAGGATATAGTCAAGGACTGTCCTTACCTTTTGTCCGTGATGAAGGAGCCTTGTTGAATCGTGCTTTGGATCACAGCCTATCTGAAGTACCTTTTCTCCAAGAGAAGCAAGGGCCGCAGAGAGGTTGGCACTGACTGTGGATTTACCTATGCCGCCTTTTCCGTATACTGCTATTTGCATTTCATTTCTTACCTTTTTCTTAACATGACAAGAAGCCTATATCGCTTCCATGTCTTAAATCAAAAGGCAAAGGAGAGCAGGCTGTGTCTTTGCCTGATCTCTTTTGCCCTAAGCATTTTTATCTCATTGGATTGTAGCACGCCAGCTCATGACCTGCGCTCACAGGACTTAAGAGGGGCATCTCCATTTTGCACCGCTCAGTGCAGTTTGGGCATCTGCCCGCAAAGGGACAGCCAAGCTGCTTTCCTATAGGACTGGCAGGTTCTCCTGAAAGCTGAGCTATATCTGAGCTTTGATCGCAGTATACGTCCAAAATGGATGAAAGCAATGCTTTGGTGTAGGGGTGGGCGCACTCCTGCTCGAGAGTCTCGCTGTCTAAGTATTCTACTACCCTTCCAAGATACATGATGGCGATCTTTTGGGTGACGCTTCTGACCAGTGCCAGGTCGTGCCCTATAAAGAGGCAGCCTATATTCTTTTCCTCTACGAGATCCACAAGTATCTTTGCGATCTGATTTTGTATGGAAACATCAAGAGCACCTGTAGCCTCATCACAGATGAGCAGCTTTGGATCTATGGCTATGGCCCTTGCTATGGCGACCCTTTGGAGCTGCCCTCCTGACAGTTCGTGGGGGTACCTGTCAGCAAATTCCGCGGGAAGTCCTACCTTTTCGAGAAGCCCGTAGGCTTCTTCCATGGCAACCTCTTTTGATACATGGTCGTAATTGACTCTTGGCTCGCAAAGATAAGTCCCTATCCTCATCCTCGGAGAAAAGGAACTTAGAGGATCTTGAAATACCATCTGTATGTTTCTTCTGAAAAGCCTGAATTCCCTGGCGGGCATCTTCGTATAGTCAACGCCGTCCAGGCGTATAGAGCCTGATGTCAGAGGAAGGGAACCAGCCACCATTTTTGCCAAAGTGCTTTTGCCGCATCCCGACTCTCCTACAAGTCCTAAGGTCTCGCCTCTATATAGAGTGAGATTGGCGTCTGTCACTGCATAAAGAGTATTCTTTTTTACAGGAAACTCTTTGCAAGCGCCCTCTACTTTAAGTAATGGTTCCTTATTTTGCAAAGCGCTTACCTCCCATCTTAGGTACAGCCTCTATGAGATCTTTCGTATATTGCTCCTTGGGGGAATAAATTATCTCATCTCTCGTACCATACTCCACCATTTTGCTTTTGCACATGACGCCTATCTTATCCGACAGGTATGAGGCCACGCCCATGTTGTGTGTTACGAGGATAATGGTGACTCCGTACTTGTCACGAAGCTCTTTCATCTCGCGGACGACCTGAGCCTGGATGGTCACATCAAGGGCAGAGGTCGGCTCATCAGCGAGAAGTAGTTTCGGCTGAGCCGTCATTCCCATGGCTATGCCTACTCTTTGCTTCATACCACCTGAAAGCTCAAAAGGATAAGAAGCCATCACTCTTTTTGCATCGGGAAGATGCATGCGTTTGAGCATTTCGACAGCCTTGTCGTAGCTTTCTTCTTTGCTTATGTCCTCATGGATCTTTATAGCCTCAATATATTGGCTTTTTACGAGCTTGACAGGGTCCATGGACTGTCCCACGTCCTGAAAGATCATAGAGATCTCTTTTCCTCTGATGGACTCCATCTCGTGTTCGGAAAGGCTCAAGAGATCCTTTCCGTCAAGAACGATCTGTCCTTCGGTCACTTTGCCACCGGGCGGAAGGAGACCAAGAATGGCTCTGATCATGGTAGTCTTGCCGCTGCCTGATTCTCCTACCAGGCTTACGATCTCCCCTTTTTCCACACTAAAGGATACTCCGTCTACTGCCGGAGCCCCATTTTGATATTTGATAGTACAGTTTTTTACTTCTAGTAAACTCATAATCTTTTTGCTACCTCTGCATCCTTTATTCCAAGGACTGAGTATTGTTTTGGTATTACCAGTTGTTTTCCTTTGGGTTCATAAGCTCCTGTATGCTGTCTGACAGAAGATTGAATATGACCACATTGAGCAGGATGATAAGGCCAGGGAAAGTGAGCATCCAGGGGGCTTGATACATGAAATTCTTACCCTCCGAGAGCATAAAGCCCCATTCAGGTGTAGGCGGTGCAGAGCCCAGTCCCAAAAGGGACAGACCTGATATGGTAAGGAGTTTTCCACCGATGCTCTGAAAAATGTTTACAAGTAGCGACGGTATGACATTTGGCATGATATATGCAAAAAGTATCTTCCAGTCGGAAGCACCGCCCATACGCGCCTGCTCTATATATACATTGTTCTTTATGGACAGGACTAAGGATCTGCTGACTCTTGCAAAACCGGTCCAGCTGGTTATGCACATGGCAAGTATCAGATTGGGTATACCTGTACCTATGAAACTGACAAGAGCCAAAGTGAATATGGATCCTGGGAAAGCCATCAATATATCGCAGAATCTCATAAGAAGATTGTCAAACACACCTCCGATATACCCTGCCGCAGTCCCTATAAAAATACCGACGAAAGCTACGATACCGGTGACCATGAAGGCGATGAGAAGAGATGTCTTGCCGCCGTAGAGTATCCTGGAATAAAGGTCTCTTCCCAGCTGATCCGTTCCGAATATAAAATCCTTGCTTGGAGCCTCAAGCATGTGTTCATAGTGGGTCTCCAGGGGATCATAGGGCGCTATGTGACTGGCAAACACTGTAAAGCACACAAAAAGGATCGCAAAAAACATGGAGATGCCAAATCTGACCCAGGCCTTGACTCTCGCTTTGCTAAGAGGTTTTTTCTTTTTCGTCTTCGCACTTTTTAACGCTGCTGTATTTGTCATTTTGTTTGCATCCCCCTTCTGATACGAGGATCTATGAACTGGTAAGAGATATCAACTACCAGGTTGACTATGACGTATATGAATCCCATCCAAAGTACATATCCTTGAACCAGATAGTAGTCTCTGGCTGTAATGGCACCCATAGCGGCGGAACCGATCCCGTTCCAACCGAATATGGTCTCAACTATCATAGTACCGCCCAGCATGCCTCCAAAGGACATGCCCAGCATGGTGATGACAGCAAGAAGTGAGTTGGGAAGAACGTGCCTAAAGATGATCTTCTTTTTGCTAAGGCCCCTAGACTTGAGTCCGGAAATGTATTCCTCAGACATCTGCTCTATCATTACTGCACGTATCCTTCTGATATATGAGCAGGAGTTGGTAAGCCCCAGGGTAAGAGTGGGCATTATAAGGCCCTTCCAGGAAGTAAAGCCGGCAACGGGCAGTATTTTAAGATGTACACCAAAGAAGTATATGAGCATCATTCCATACCAAAAGGATGGGATAGAGACTCCTATAAAAGATAGGAACCTTATGATATAGTCCGCTATCTTGTTTTTATAGACTGCGGACAGTATCCCCAGCGGAAAAGATATGAGGATCATCATTATAAATGAGCTGCACGCAAGCTTGATGGTGTTTGGAAGCTTGCGCCATAAAGCCTGATTGACTGGCTGGCTGTATTTGATGGAATAACCGAAATCTCCATGCATTATGTTCTTTAGCCAGTTCCAGTATTGGACCCAGAAACCCTGATCATATCCGTACTCCTCATTCAGCCTTTCGATGGTCTCAGGATCGTGACTGAGTCCCAATGTATCTATCAGGACCTCTACGGGGTCTGAGGGGAGCAGATATAGTAAACCGTAGGTAAGTATGGATAATCCAATGAGGATTATGACCAAAGAGATGAGCCTGTCTTTTATCTGTTTAAGCATTTTGTCATTCCTTTTTTTCTGATCATTGCGAAGGCTCAAAGCCTTGCTTTTTATATATATCTTCCTAAATGGGAGGAAACTATACCTATTGCGAGACGCTGAGCTTTCGTAATACCGGATCTTCAATAATAAGCAAAGTCCAGGCTGCACGCCTGGTACATTGCTAATAAGGTAGTGTTAAAAGGAGCCTGCCGCCCGGACCATATATCCGGTCGGCAAGCCCTAATAAGGAGTATCCTTTACTTCATCGTCCAGGTATTATCGATGACATAGTAGTCGATGGGATAGATGGTGATGTCGTTGAGTTTGTCTGTATTGATGACGTCATAATTTGCTGTTGCAGCATAGAAGAGTGCTGGACAGTCATCAGCAATTATCTGAGCTGCTTCTGCAAAGAGCTTAGCTCTTTCTTCCGGGTCAAATGCCTGGTTGAGCCTTGTCATGACATCTTCGAATTCCGGTGTAGAATATCCTACATAGTTGTCAGGACCGGCTGCTGTCCATCTGTTTGTCATATAGGACTGTCCGTCGCCGTTGTTCATGGTCTGCCATCCGGAGTTGGCAAGAATATCAAAATCTCCTGACTTTCTCTTATCAGATACGCTTTCCATTGGATCAAGCTCTACATGGATGCCGACTTCCTTCCACATGTCGATCATGGCAGATGCGGTAGCAGTACTTGAGCTGCTTCCGATGAGGATCTTAAGAACGAGTTCCTGTCCGTCCTTTTCAACATATCCGTTGCCGTCTTTATCTTCATATCCTGCTGCAGCAAGGCATTCCTTTGCCTTTGCTACATCATAATCAGGTGCAGTTACACCGCTAAGGTCGTAACCTACACTGTCAGGGAAGCACTTTGCCAGAGGCTGTGCTGTTCCGTTTCCGGAGATCTGAGCAAGAACTGTTCTGTCGAGAGCATAGGCAAGAGCTTTGCGAAGATTCTTGTCTGCTGTAGGATGTCCTTCTCTGCAGTTTACAGCGTAGTCGCTCTCTCTTGTTCCCAGAGCATCGAGCCTCTTGAGCTCGCTGTGGCCTTCCATGAGAGGCAGTGTTGCTGTTGATGGAGAATATGCCATATCGATCTCTCCTGAAATAAGAGACTGGATCCTTGTATCGCTTCCGATGTTGAAGTTGGTGATGTACTTGATCTTTGGAACGCCCTTCCAATAGTACTCGTTGGCTTCAAGCTCCCACTTCTCATCCTGTACATAGTCGATGACCTTGTATGGACCTGTGCAGATAGGATAAATGTCATAATGAGTCATGTCCTGCTCTGTGTCAACGATGATGCACATAGGCTCTGTGAGCATGTATGGGAATGCGCTGTAATCTTCGGTCGTTGTGAATATTACATTCTCGCCGTCCACCACTGCATCTGCAAGCTTCAGGTTTCCGCCTCTGGAGTTGCCCTCTGCGATCCTCTTGATGGAATCGACGACGTGCTGCGGCTTAAGTTCATCTCCGTTAGAGAATTTAACTCCCTTGCGGATGTGGAACTTGAAGGTGTGGTGATCTACTACCTCCCAGCTGTCAGCAAGGCATTCTTCCAATTCCATGTTGGCATTCATGGTAAGAAGTGTCTCGCCTATGCCGTAACGCATGGTCCACCATCCGCCCCAGCTGCTCATGGTATCAACGTGAGCATTCCAATAGATAGCTACGTTGAGGTGCTTGTCTTCTGCAGGTTGCTCATTCTTCTTGCCACATGCTGCAAGTGAGAAAAGCATACAGAGGACGAGCACTACACTGATTAATTTTGTGAGTTTTTTCATTTTTTCCTCCTAATATATATCGGCATTTTTGCCGCTATGAACGATCATTATTCTCTTTCTTTTTTGCGATCAAGATAAAACCCTGAGGCAGGTCTCTTCCGTGGATCTTTACTTCTATATCAAAAAAACCGTTTCTTATGAGCTGCTCAAGATCCCATTGAGGTCTTCTTGTGTAGCTAAGAGGCTGCTCCACTGCTATCTTTTCTATTATAGTGAAATCAACATTGCCCACGTTGTGTGCGCCATGGTCTCCGGGCTGAGCCTTTTGTTCCTTTTTCTTGGCTTCCCACATAGCCCTTGCCTTTTCTCTTTCAGCTGCATATTCTTCATCGTGAGCTGACAAATAGTGATTCCCGTCGGAAAGGATGAATATCCCGCCGGGCCTTAGGACTCTTGCGATCTCGTCATATGCTTTTTCCGGGTGATCGAGGTTCCAAAGAACGTTTCTTTGCACTACTGCGTCAAAGCTCTCGTCAGCAAAAGTAAGAGCCTGTGCATCCATCTGATGTACAGCTGCAGTCTTTAGGCTCCTTGCTTCAAAATTCTTTTTCAGCTGCTCGAGCATCCCGTCAGAATAATCTATGGCTGTGACTCTGTGTCCAAGCTTTGCGAGTATCATTGAAAAAAAACCGGGACCTGCACCATCATCGAGGACATCGAGAGGTTCTTCTCCTAAAGCTTTTTTAAATCTTTCTGTCCATTCCTCTCCGAAGTGGCTGTCTATCTCCTCGCTTATAGCATCGGAAAAACCTTCGCTCCTTTGATCCCAGTAATCCTGTACGCCTTTAAGGTGATCCATTTTCTAAATATCCTTTCCTTTTCTTTTTTGGGGATTTTTGCTCTTAAGCCCTGCAGAAGGGCTTAAGAGCTCTTTATCCCTAATGTAGAAAGAGTAGAAAAATTATATGAAAATAGTTTTGCAAGTAATTCTTACAAGAAACCTCTCATATACAAAAAACAGCTTTCTGCACGTCAAAGCACAAGAAAGCTGATACAAAGCAAAGAAACCAGTGAATCGCTCTTTATGCGCTGTGACCCGCAGCCATTAAAGATACAAACAGAGCCTGTATTCTGACTTAAGTATCATAGCCCTTTCCGCCTTCCCAAAAGGAACTTGTCCCCTTCAGTGGCACCAATGGATCGGACTCCTCTAATACAGCAACGGCATTGTACGGGATTCTCACCCGTTTCCTCGGAACTATATCTCCGAAAAGACTCTGAATGCTGTTCAATCTAACATATTATATTGTATTTCATTAAGCGCGGGTATTATATCACTTATTTCGCACCTGTGCATTTGTAGACTTTTAATAATCAAAGTCCTCTTTTTGTAGAGTTACACAATGCTAATCAATCATTACCAAAATAAAAAGATCCGGAAGGGTCTGCCTTTCCGGACTGTTGTGTTTAAGTATTTATCTGATTGTGTGGAATATGCCCTCTTATCTATTTGCAAAGTTCATCTGCAAGGGCCTCGAGCTGGCCAAGGCTTTTTTCATTAAGGGCAGATGCGATAGTTACCGTATTATCAGTAAAGCTTATCTCCTTGCTCTTTTCAAACATACTCTTCATGATCTTTGCAGCCATGGGAGCCCAGGATCCATTCTCTATAAATCCTATAGTCCTCTTTTGATATCCTCTTTCGAGAAGCTCGTGAATGAATGTCTTCATGAACGGGAAGATGTCTGCGTTGTATGTAGTAGTAGCAAGGACCAGTTTTGAATGTCTGAATGCGTCCTCTACGCACTCGAACATATCCTCTCTTGCAAGGTCTGCTATGGCTACCTTCGGGCATCCCTTCTTTTCGAGAAGCCCTGCAAGTCTTTCGGCTGCTTCCTTAGTGTGTCCGTATATGGAAGTGTATGCTATGAATACACCTTCACTTTCAACGCCGTAGGAAGACCATGTATTGTATATATCAAGGTAATATCCAAGGTCCTCTGAAAGCACAGGTCCGTGAAGGGAGCATATGTGCTCTATCTCAAGTCCTGAAAGTTTCTTAAGTACGTTTTGTACCTGAACGCCGTATTTGCCGACTATTCCGAAGTAGTAGCGCCTTGCTTCACATGCCCAGCCTTCCGGATCTTCAACGTCGTTTGCTCCGAATTTTCCGAAAGCATCTGCTGAGAAGAGTACCTTGTCTTTGTCATCGTAGGACATGATGACTTCCGGCCAGTGTACCATGGGTGCTGTGACAAAGTGAAGAGTGTGTTTTCCAAGAGAAAGCTCAGTCCCTTCTGCTGCCACCAGTTTTCTGTCCTCATATGTCTTTCCGTAAAACTGACCAAGAAGAGTGAAAGCTTTTGCAGAAGATACCATCACAGCATCACTATACTTTTCCATAAAGGAAACTATGCTTGCGCTGTGGTCAGGTTCCATGTGGTGAACTACCAGGTAATCAGGCTTTCTTCCGCCAAGTTCCTTTTCAAGATTTCCAAGCCACTCATCTGTGAAATTCACATCAACACTGTCCATTACAGCGATCTTTTCGTCCATAATGACATAGGAGTTGTATGCCATGCCAAGGGGCACCTCATACTGACCTTCAAAGAGGTCTATTATGTGATCGTTGACGCCTATGTAGCGTATGTCTTTAGTTATTTCCATTACCTTTTGCTCCTTTTAAAAATATGTCCATTGGATTATATCATTCATCTGTCCCTTTTTCTATGTCATCTTTAGGCTCCCGGGCCTTGTAAAGCTCGCTGTAGTCTTTTCTGTCAAAAATCTTCATGAGGAAGAGGAGCCCTATCTGAACTGCTCCAAGGATAAGGACGCAGGTCCATGCTCCCTGGGATCCTATTTTGTCATGGACAGCGCCGATCACATTCCTAAGAAGGGCTCCGCCTAAGGACACAGTAACTCCCTGAACTGCCATTATCCTTCCTCTGTGGGAACTTGGTATCCTTCTTGTAAGGAAAGGCGAAGATGCAAGTGTATTGAATATCTCGCCTATAGTAAAGATGAATATGGATAAATAGCAAAGGAAGATGTTCCTAGTAAAGAGCATGAAGATGAGATAGCCAAGAAGAATGAGAGATTCTGCTGCCACCATCTTGCTCGTATCGCGGACCTTTCTGAACCATCTGGTTATGAGTGCTGTGAGAAGGACTACCTCTATGCAGTTAAGACTGGTCATGGTGCCGTAAAGTACCGACCCGTTATCCCCGTGCACGACGCCCATATCAAGAGGCATGAGATAATTCCACATATCGTAAACAGTATTTGAAAGCATTGCTGCAAGTATGAAAACAAGCAGCACCCTGTGACTTAGTACATATCTTATAGGGGATACATCATCTGCTATCTCCTGCTCGTAGACGGCTGCTGCGCTCTCATCCTTTTCTTTGTGTACATCCTTTATGAAGAAGAATATGAGCAACGTGCTTATGCCTATGGAAATGCCGTTTATGAGGAAAGCAAGGTTAAGGTGCTCATTAAAGAGTATGCCTCCTATACTTGGCGATAAGACAAGGCCAAGGTTACTTCCAAGGTAGCTTAGAGAGTATGCTCTTTCTCTGTCTGCTCCTGTTGTAAAGTCTGCAACAAGGGCATCGTAGCTTGGCCACTCTATAGTCTGGAAAAGTGATGCTGCTGCAAATATAACTATGGCCCTAAAGTTTATTTCCACCATGCTGCAATAGATGTAGCCTGCGATGGAGACTATGTCGCAAAAAACGATTATGTTCTTTTTGCTGTACTTGTCTGCTAGTTTTCCGCCCACCAGGTTCATGGGAAGAGCCACGATGCTGAAAATAAGCATATATGATGCTATTGTGCCTGCTGAAAGTCCAAGCTTTTTACTTAAAATCAAAGTAAACATGGGCCAGATCATCGAGCCCATGTTCGTCATCATCCTGCCTATGAACAGGATATATAATTCTTTTCTGAGTCCTCTGTATTCCGATAATAGCTTCATTCGCTGTATCCTGCTTCGCGGGCTTTATCAAACCACTCGTCCGCCTTTTCTTTGTCAGAAGCAGTTCCCTTTCCGTCCCTATAACAAAGAGCCAGGTCGTACATGGCCATGGGGAATCCTTCTTTTGCAGATCCTTTGAACAGCTCAAAAGATTTTGCTTCGTCTTTTTCTGTTCCTATGCCTTCGCGCAGGCAATAGCCCTGAAGGCACATTGCCTTAGCGTTCCCATTAGATGCCGCCTTTTCGTACCAAAAGAAGGCTTCTTTAAGGTCAAGACCTAGGCCTTCGCCATAGTAATACCTGTCTGCAAGCAAAAGCTGTGCTTCAGGGTCCCCTGAATCTGCTTTTTTGATCGTATTGTATAACTCATGATCCGTAAAGAACCATTTAAACATTTTACCTTTGCTGACCATAGCTGCCTCCCTTCATTTCTTTAGCAATCTATTATATAGTGAATAATGCCTTCATTGCAATACAAAAGCACCGGGCATAAAGCCTTCGGTGCTTCATATGATCATATCTTCTTTATCTCAATACTTTTTTGTAGATCTCTTCTACTCTTGACAGGAATTCATCCTTGCCAAAACTCCTTGTATAGGTCATGACCCTTTCTTTAAGAGAATCTCTTTCTTCTTTGGACTTTTTTAGATAGTCATCAAGGAGCGCGCAGAACTCATCTTCCGTTTCAAAAGTCCATCCATTGACTCCATCTACTATCTGGTCCCTGTTGCTTTCATCGAGCCTTTGAAGGACCATGAGCCCCGAGGCTTTTGCTTCAAGAGCAGAAATAGAATTCATCTCGCTGGTCGAAGCCGTCGCATAAAGGTCAGATGCATAAAGGTAAGGCGTCACGTATTCATGGGGTATCATGCCTGTAAAAATGACTTCTTTTCCTATGCCAAGTTTTAGAGCCAGCTTTCTTAGATCGGATTCTTCAGGCCCTCCGCCTATCAATATGAGTCTGAGGCCGGGGTGTTTTTCGAGAGCCTTTTTGAAGAGTTCAAGGAGCACGTCAATGCTCTTTTCCTTTCCCATCCTGCCTGTAAAGCACAAGACTGCTTCCGCTTTATCAAGCTCATATTTTTCTGTAATACTCCTGGTCTTTTCGGGATCGTATTCATCAGGCTCTGCGATGTTGGGGATGTAATTGAACTCTCTTTTTATGCCGCAATATCCAAGGAAGGTTATGGCCTTTTTTGACGGCACTATTATCTCCTTGGCGTGAGCTGCTATGATATGAAAATACCTGTGGGCGATGGATTTTCCGATCTTTTCGATGCGGTGAGGAAATACATATCCGGTATAGTCATCATACATAGTGTGAAGAGTATATACTATGGGTTTATGAAGCTTCTTTGCAGTCCAAAGACCAAAAAGACCCATAGCAAACTCTGTCTGGATATGGATGACATCGGGATCGAACTCCTTGATCATATCCAGCCTATGGTAGCTGACAGGCGATGTGACACCATAGCCATAGATCTTTTTAACTGCATGTCCCGGGCAGTAAAGGACATTGTCTTTTAAGATATAATCATCAACATCCGGCGATACTGTGACAATGAGTACCTCATGACCTTTTTCCTCGAGCCCTTCTTTGAGTATTCTTATGTGAGTGACTACACCGCTGACCTGCGGCGCATATGTATCTGTAAATATAGCGATCTTCATTTGTGTTTTAAAACTTAGCTAAGGCTCATTCCTTTCCTTTGAATTTTCTGTTTTTTGCAAGTTCATGATGAGGTTTTGTTTCATTCCTTTTGTATTAACTTTAACATATTAATGTTCTTAAAAGCAAGATATTCCTCATCTGTACCAAAAAATTAAGCCATTCTTAATCCGGAAATAAAAAACCGGGCAGTTTTCACTGTCCGGTCCATAGCATTTTTCCTTATCTGTCTATGCTTGTGTGTCAGTGCCATCATCTGAAACAGGTGCTTCAGCTTCACTTGGGAATTCCTCTTTGACTTCTACCTCTGCCTGCTGAGCTGCTTTTGCAGCTTCTGCTTCTGCTTTTCTTTCTGCAGCCTTTGCTTCGAGATTCTCTTTTGCTTCCTTTGCCTTTTCAAGGCCTGCCTTTGCAACGGACTGAGCGGATTCTGCAGTCTTCTTCAGTGCTGCTTCAACACCCGAAAGATCCACATTCGGAGTTTTGAAGATGTCCACATCGTCTCCTTCTGTCTGATCCTTGAGTTTACTGTTGATCTGCATGACATTCTTTACGAGAAGAACGCCCATCATGATGAGCTCATGAGTCAGTCTGATGACGATGGGGCTTAAGATCATGATGAGTATACCGTATCCACCCATCCAATGTCCTTCACCGTACCAGTCGCGCTGGACCTTAAAGAGCATGGCAAATCCTAAGAGTTCAAACAGGCAAGTGTTAAAAACATAAATGACCTGGAGCACTTTTTCTATATAAAGGTGCTTGAGGTTAAAGAAATCAGCGAGTTTTGCCCAAAAACCTTTTAAACTTCCCTCACGCTTTTTTGAAAGAACGAAGACAAAGATGAGCACTGTAGCTACTATAGCAAGAATAAATGCTATAAATCCCAGGGCTCCGAGATTTACCACATTGCTTGAAATAACATTACCATAACCGTAATTGTACATAAATAATACCTCCTGTATAAATGATCATATTGATTATATACCTAAAACCTTAAGTTAAGCTAAATATATCTTCCTGTTAAACTGGACCCTTGCTCCCCTTATTTCTATTTTCTTTGGTGTTTTGTCATCTTTTTGCATGACTATTTGATCTTTACTACTCCTTCGATGTACATGGTAATCTTGGACTTAAAGAACATCCTTTTACGACATTCTTTTGTCTTATGACTCATATTTTGCGACACTTTTCACAACAAATCAAGGGTTGATGCTGTATAATAGGGAAGGAGACGGAAGTCTTTTTGCCCTTGAAACAAAGTCTTTAGGGCACATCCCAAGTTTGGAGGTAAGCAGATGTCAAACAAGATAATCACTATAAGCCGTGAATTCGGAAGCGGCGGACGCACCATAGGAAGAAAGCTTGCAGAAAAGCTTGGCATCCCATGCTATGATGCTGAGATAGTACAAAAGATAGCAGAAGAAAGCGGCTATGCCGAGGACTATGTCAAAGAAGAAGGTGAATACACTTCAGGCGGCTGGCTATCCACAGTCTTTTCCGACAGGACTGCAGGAATGACTAACCAGGACAAACTCTGGAGCATACAGAGCAAGGTCATAATCGAGCTTGCACAGAAAGGCCCTTGCGTAATAGTAGGACGCTGCGCAGATTACATTCTAAGAGACAAAGCAGAGCTCCTGACAGTTTTCATCCATGCAAGTCTTGAAAAAAGAGCCGAGCGTATCGTAAAGGAATATGGAGAAACTGACGAGACTCCGGAACAGCGCCTTAAGGACAAGGACAAGAGAAGAGCCACCTACCACCGTTTCTATACTGATATGAAGTGGGGCAAGGCACAAAACTACCATGTCTGCCTTGACAGCGGAGAACTGGGGATCGACAAGTGCGTCGAACTCCTCGCTTCTATTTATTGATCATGCAAAATAAAGACCCCTTTCAATGGACTTGTGTCTGTTGAAAGGGGTTTTTGTATCGTTTTCTCTAAATTCAAAACCAAATCCACCCTGATGAGTATCTTGTATCGAGATCAGGGCATAAGTATCCTTTCTTTCCGCAAATTCCTCAAGACCGAAAGGAAAGTAGTGGCCCATTACATAATCAAAGGCATCATATACAGATTTTACAAGTATCCTTTTCATTCTTTTGCCATATGGATAGTATGCTGGCTGAATGGGATCTCTATGCCTGCCTTGCCGAATGCGAGGAAGACTTCACGGTTTAGGATACGCTTTGCGCTGAAGATATCCGCTTCATCTACATCCGCTGCTATCTTTAGGTCCACAGAGCTTGAACCTAAGTTTTCAACGCCCAGGTACTGAGGAACGGTCTTGAAAATATCTGGATACATTTTGGGCAGCTCTTCGCAAAGGTCTGTGACGGTCTTTTCTGCTTTTTTAAGATCTGTATCGTAGGCTATGGGCGCCAATACTATTGCCTTTGATGCCACATTAGACAGGTTCACCAGGTTCCTTATATCCGAGTTATTGACTATGCGCGCGTTATTTCCTGTATCGACTATAGTTGTCGTTCTGATCCCTATATTGGTCACGGTACCTCGCCAGTCATCAACTGCAACTATATCTCCTACCTGGAGCTGTCCTTCAAGTACTATGAAAAGTCCTGTGATCACGTCTTCTATGAGACTTTGTGCTCCGAAACCTATGATGAGACCCAAGACTCCCAAAGAAGCGATGACGGCGCCTACATTGAATCCCAGCATGGAAAGAGCATAGATCACAGCGTAGATCAATATTACGTATTTAAGAGAGCTGGCGATGAGGCTCTTTACGGTCTTTGCTCTTCTTTTCTTCGGCTTTATGAAGCTGAGAGCAAACTGAAGTGCAGCATTTACGACCCAGCAGGTAGCAAACATGAGGATAAGTGCGCCTACCCTCAGAAGATCAAAGCTTCCTGAAGCATCCTTCAGAGGCTGAAATGCACGAATGTAGTTCTCTGTGAAATACTGAACGGCCTTTTGCTGATGGGATGACAGGAAAAACAACAGTTTCGGGTTGTAAAAGGCTATGATGATAAGTGCCACGATGATCATGGCTATTATCTTGCCCAAAAGTCCTTTATCTAATTTCTTCTCGCTCATAATAAAACCTCTTCCATATGTAAACGATCATAACTAGTATCAGTACAATTTTACGACAGATAGATTATTTGCTGCTCCTGAGACTTGGAAGGATGCGCTGAGTATCTCTCTTTCTGTGTCTGCCTCGTAGATGTATATGACAAAAGTTTGAGGCGAGAGATCAGGATCCTCGAAATACAGTTCTATATCCAGATATCCGCCATCATCTGTCCAGCCACCCTCCATGCCAAGGAGATCAGTTGTGGGCCAGAATTCACAGTACCATTCTTTTGAAATACCGCTGACTCTAAAGAAGGTACTTGCTTCCATTCCGTCCGGCTCGCCGATGGAGTATGCAAAGTCGATGCTTGCAAGCATAACATTGCAGCGGTCACATCTATAGTCTCCGTTGCCGTCATAGTGCCCAAGAGCTGCTATTGTAGATCCTCTTTTTACTTCTCCGCAGCGTCTGCACTTTGATTCCCTGTAACCTGCAGCCGTGCAGGTCGCGTTTAAAACTACATATTCGGATCCCCAGTCGTGACCAAGAGCAGGGATCTCTTCTCCCGGATCAAGGACCTCTCCGCATACGGAGCATACTTTGATCTCGGTATGGCCGCTTCGTGTGCAGCTTGCTTCGGTCCCTGCCTGTATTTCTTCTGTGTGGTCTGCTAGTGGAAGCTCTTCTTCTCTTGTTTCACTGCAGATCTTGCAGGTGTAGATTTTTTCTCCTTTTTCGCTGCAGGTAGATTCTCTTGTCACGATCCCTTCGTCCCAGATGTGCTCTTCAGAAGCTGTTACCAGCTCGTTTATGGAACTGGGCGAGGGGTCCGTACCTATGGTGTCATTAAAGTCCTTTGCAAAACCCACTGGATCTGCTATTGCTGTTGATGCTTCCACTATAATGATACCTGCAGTTGCAACTGCAAGTCCCTTAGCTACGCTTTTGACTCCAGCCTTTACTTTCGAGGCCATCTTGACGGTGTAGCTTTTCTTTTTTCCGCTGCCTCCGTAAGGCCCTATCTCGGAATACTCTTTGGCTTTGTAATATGTCTTATTCTTAGAACCGAGACCAAAACTGTCAAAATTCGACCTATTCTGTTTTCCATTGGGTTCAAATTCGTCCAAATAAATTCACCAAAACTGAGGGGTAAAATTTTTCTATCGATTTGATTTTACCACATAAAAGACGAAGCATGTATATTTTTCTACATCTTGGAGAATAATATAATATCTACCCCGTAAACTGCAACAAAAGGAATGCTGCATACAGCAGTTGTTTTTCTGTTATCAAATCGTTATCAATACTAATAACAAAAAACAGCAGGCATTCCGAAGAACACCTGCTGCTTTCAAGTACTTCAGGATAATTCACATTTTGAGTCAAAAGACGCATTATTCCCATTCCACCGTTGCCTTTGGCAGGGATGGCAGGTATTCAGCAAAGGGCCCCCGAAATAGTTCCTTTATGTACCTCTTTTCTGCTTTTGTACAGTTACTCAACGTCCTGGAGAGCAGCGACGTTCTCCTCGCCGGTGCGTACTTTTACCACACGACTCACGTTGTAAACAAAGATCTTTCCGTCCCCTATGTGACCTGTATAGAGGGCTCTCTTTGCCGCATCTATGACGTCCTGCACCGGTATCTTCGATACCACCACGTCAACTTCCACTTTGGGGAGGAGAGTCGAGTCTACAGTGGCTCCCCTGTACTTTTCAGTGGAGCCCCTCTGTACTCCGCAGCCCATGACCTGGGTCATGGTCATGCCTGTAACCCCAAGCTCATTAAGAGCCTTCTTAAGAGCATCGAACTTGGCCAGTTTGCATATGATGACCACTTTGTGCATGCCCGTATCGAACTCAGGAGACAGGGGAGCTTCAGCAGAAACTGTGACCGCCGCATTCCTCTTGGCTTCGCTGGCTTCGTCGTACTCTCCGACGCCGAGGTCCGTGTTCTCGTTGACGTCCACTGTCAGGGTGTTGGAGATATCCATGATGCTGAAACCGGAGTATGCGGACGAAAGGCCGTGCTCCGAAGAATCAAGACCCATGATCTCCTCTTCCTCCGTTACCCTGAGACCCACCAGTTTCTTTATTACGCTGTAGGCTATGGTGATGGTCACCGCAGTCCAGGCCGCAACGGACACAAGGCCGAGGATCTGAAGCCCCAAAGTGTGGAATCCGCCGCCGTAGAAAAGGCCTACGACTCCGGTACTTTCATTTCCCGGAGCGGAAGACGTTGCGAAAAGACCTACGGCGAGAGTACCCCACATGCCGTTCATCATGTGGACAGCAACAGCTCCTACCGGGTCGTCTACTCTCAATTTGTGATCAAGGAACCACACGCCGAAGCATACGAGAAAGCCCGATACAAAACCTATGACTATGGCTCCGAAACAGTCTGTCACGTCGCAGGGGGCAGTGATGGCCACAAGGCCCGCAAGGGAAGCATTAAGAGACATGGATACGTCGGGCTTGCCGTACTTTACCCAAGTGAAGGCCATAGTCACGCAGGTGGCCACTGCAGGGGCTACAGTCGTAGTCAGAAAGATCGAAGCCAGCTGTTCTTCCGAAGTAGCAGCGGCTCCGTTGAAGCCATACCAGCCGAACCAGAGTATGAAACATCCAAGTGCGCCTATGGCCAGGTTGCTTCCGGGAAAGGCATTGACTTCTGTTATCTTTCCATCCTTATCCCTTGAGAACTTGCCGATCCTCGGTCCCAGCATGGCCGCCCCTATGAGAGCAGAAATGCCACCCACCATGTGTATGGCGCAGGACCCTGCGAAATCGTGGAAGCCCATCTGGGCCAGCCAGCCTCCGCCCCATATCCAATGGGCTTCTATAGGATAGATAAGAGCCGAGATCACAGCCGAATAAATACAGTATGCAAGGAACCTAGTTCTTTCGGCCATGGCCCCTGACACTATGGTCGCCGTGGTGGCGCAGAACACTAGGTTGAAAACGAAGTTTGAAAAATCAAAGTCCGCATAGGCGGTGAAAATATCGAAGCCCGGTTTGCCTATGAAACCGAAAAGGTCCTCTCCCATCAGGAAAGAAAATCCAATGAGTATGAACACTACGGTCCCTATGCAGAAGTCCATAAGGTTCTTCATCAGTATGTTTCCGGTGTTCTTAGCACGGGTGAAGCCTGCCTCCACCATGGCAAAACCTGCCTGCATCCAGAAAACCAGCGCGGCTCCTATGAGGAACCAGATAGCAAAAATCGTCGTTGTCGAAGCCTCTGATACCAGACTTCTTATAGCTTCTTCTGTCATAGTTTTTTCTCCTTCCAATTAAATGTTTAAATAATAAAAAAAACGCTGCAACGAAAACTCCGCTGCAGCGCCCTTGCTGCCGTTTCTTACATGTTGGTGTATCCCATGAGATACTCGTCTATTTCTCTGGCGCACTCTCTGCCTTCGGCTATAGCCCAAACCACCAGCGACTGGCCTCTATGCATGTCACCTGCCGAAAAGACCTTTCCTGCTCCTACCCTGTATCTTCCCTCTTCGGTCTTCACTATCCCCCGCCGGGTAAGCTCCGCTTTGAAAGCTTCTGCAGTATACTCTTCGCATCCCGTAAAGCCTGCGGCTATGATCAGGAGGTCGCAGCCGAACTCCTCTTCGCTGCCCGGGACCTCCGACATCTTTCCGCCCGAAAAGTCAAGTCTTACGGTCCTTATGCCCTTGAGTCTGCCGCCTTCGGTGATCAGTTCTTTGACCGTGGTCTGATAGACCCTTGGGTCTTTTCCGAAGAGAGCTATGGCCTCCTGCTGGCCGTAATCCGTCTTGAGGACATTGGGCCACTCGGGCCAGGGATTGTCTGGTCCTCTCTTCTCAGGAGGAGCAGGCATCATCTCAAGCTGCACTACGGAGCTGCATCCATGCCTTATACAAGTTGCCACGCAGTCGTTTCCCGTGTCTCCGCCTCCGACTATGACCACCCTTTTATCCTTTGCCGATATATATGTGCCTTCCTCAAGACCGCTATCAAGGAGGCTCTTCGTTGTGGACTTCAGAAAGTCCACTGCAAAGTACACACCTTCTGTTTTGTCGATGCCTTCCACGTCAAGAGACCTTGCTTTCTTTGCTCCGCAGCAGAGGGCGACGGCGTCGTAGCCTGAAAGAAGCTCTTCCACACTTACGTCAGCGCCGACGTTCAATCCTGTCAGGAAAATTACTCCTTCCTCCTCCATGAGCTTTTTTCGCCTTTCTATGACGCTCTTATCCAGCTTCATATTAGGGATGCCGTACATCATAAGGCCGCCTATGCGGTCGTCTCTTTCGTAGACGGTCACGCTGTGGCCTCTGCGGTTCAGCTGGTCGGCGACTGCAAGTCCCGCAGGACCGCTGCCCACCACAGCCACCTTTTTCCCGCTCCTCACCTTCGGTATCCTGGGGGTCATCAGCCCCTCTCTGAAGGCTGTTTCTATGAGGTAGAGCTCATTGCTGTGTACGGTCACAGGCTCGCCGTCCAGGCCGCATATACATGCCTTCTCGCAAAGAGCCGGACATACCCTTCCGGTGAACTCCGGGAAGTTGCTGGTCTTAAGGAGCCTTGACAGGGCATGGGCTATATGGCCTCTGTATATCTCATCGTTCCACTCGGGGATGAGGTTGTGAAGGGGACAGCCTGTGACCATGCCTTTCAAGACTATCGCCGACTGGCACATGGGCACTCCGCAGTTCATGCATCTTGCGCTCTGCTCCCTTCTCTTTTCAGGATCCAGCGCTCTGTGGAATTCGCCGTAGTTTTTTATGCGCTCTATTGCGGGCACTTCAGCATCTTCGCATCTTGTATATTCCAAAAATCCCGTAGGTTTTCCCATGTCTAGACGCTTTCCTTTCCTCTTCCGCTTATTTCGTCGAACGCCTCGAGCACAGCCTTGTCATGAGGCACGCCCTGCTCCTCGAGCCTCCCTATGGCTCTTATGATCTTTTTGTAATCGTGAGGCACTATCTTTTTGAAGTGAGGGAGGTAATCGCCGAAGCTGTCCAGTATGCCCTTTCCAAGCTCCGATCCCGTCTCCTTCACGTAGTCCCCGAGTATCTCTTTCAGTTCTTCTATATCGTACTTTTCCGAGAGCTCCTCCGAAGAGACCATTTCCTTATTTATCTTCTTGTAAAGGTCGTGACCCAGGTCCAGCACGTAGGCTATGCCGCCGCTCATTCCCGCGGCGAAGTTCTTGCCCACTTCCCCAAGGATCACCGCTCTTCCTCCGGTCATGTACTCAAGACCGTGGTCTCCGCAGCCCTCGGCTACGGCGACGGCTCCCGAGTTCCTGACGCAGAACCTCTCTCCTGCGATACCGCATATATATGCTTTTCCGCCCGTGGCGCCGTAGAGAGCGACGTTTCCTATGATGATGTTTTCGCTTGCCTTGAACGCGGCGTCTTTCGGCGGCACGACGACTATCTTTCCTCCCGAAAGCCCTTTCCCGAGTCCGTCGTTGGCGTCTCCTTCGAGCCTTAAAGAAAGGCCTTTGGGAATGAAGGCTCCGAAGGACTGTCCGGCTCCTCCGACGCAGTCCACGACGTAGGTATCGTCCTCGAGCTCAGGACCCAGCTTTTCGGTGATCACGGACCCCGTTATGGTGCCCAGTGTTCTGTCGGTGCTGCTGACTGCAAGCTCTGTGCGGCATTTTTCCCCGCTCTTTATGTACTTTTCAAAAGCCGGCAGGAGGACCCTTTCGTCCGCCGTGTTTTCGAGTCTGAAATCATATATATGATCCGGGTCGAAATGCCTTCCCTTAGCATTGGAATGATCCCTGTTCAGGATCTGCGTAAGGTCCACCATCTCCGCCCTTTTCGTTATCTGCTTGTCTTTGAGTTTGAGACAGTCGGTCCTTCCGACCATCTCGTCTACCGTTCTGAAACCCAAAGAGGCCATTATCTCTCTTAATTCCTCGGCTATGAAGAGCATGAAGTTCATCACGTACTTGGGGTTTCCTCTGAAGCGCTTCCTCAGCTCTTCGTTTTGGGTGGCTATACCCATGGGGCAAGTGTCCATGCTGCAGACTCTCATCATCATGCAGCCCATGGTCACGAGGGGCGCCGTGGCAAAACCGAACTCCTCCGCCCCCAGAAGGCAGGCTATGGCTACGTCCCTTCCGCTCATGAGCTTCCCGTCGGTCTGGAGTATGACTCTTTCCCTGAGGCCGCTCTCTATCAATGCCCTGTGGGCCTCGGCGATCCCCAGCTCCCAGGGGAGCCCCGCGTTGTGTATGGAGCTCTGAGGCGCAGCCCCCGTGCCTCCGTCGTAACCGGAGATGAGTATGGCCTGGGCTCCGGCCTTGGCCACGCCCGAGGCTATGGTGCCAACCCCCGCCTCCGATACCAGCTTGACTGATATGCGCGCCTTTCTGTTGGCGTTTTTGAGATCGTATATGAGCTGAGCCAGATCCTCTATGGAATATATATCGTGGTGAGGAGGAGGCGATATGAGGGATACTCCCGGAGTCGAGTATCTCGTCTCCGCTATCCAGGGGTAAACTTTCCTTCCCGGAAGGTGTCCGCCCTCACCTGGTTTAGCTCCCTGAGCCATCTTGATCTGTATCTCCCGGGCGCTCAGAAGATAGCTTTCTGTCACTCCGAACCTTCCCGAAGCCACCTGCTTTATGGCGCTGTTTTTTACCGTCCCGAATCTGGCCGGGTCTTCCCCGCCTTCGCCTGTGTTGGACTTCCCGCCGAGAGTGTTCATGGCGACCGCAAGGGTCTCGTGAGCCTCCTTTGAAATGGAACCGTAGCTCATGGCGCCCGTGCTGAATCTCTTCACTATCTCGGACGCAGCTTCGACCTCTTCTATGGGAATGGCTCCGTTGACGGAAACGAAGGCGAGAAGCCCCCTCAGGGTATGGGGCCTTTCGTCGTCGACTATGTCCGTATATTCCTTGAACCTTGCGTAGCTGCCGCTCTGGCATGCCTGCTGCAGAGCTATTATAGTCTGAGGGTTGTAAAGGTGATCTTCCTTGTCACTTCCGCTCCTTAAGCTGTGAAAGCCCGTGCTGTCCAGGGAAGTGTCTGTCATGAGCCCCATGGGATCGAAGGCGTGGTCGTGCCGGAACTTTATGCCTTCCTCTATCTCTGCAAGACCTATGCCGCCCACCCTGCTCACGGTGCCCGTGAAGTAGTCGTCTATGACTTCCTTTGAAAGCCCTATGGCCTCGAATATCCTGGCCGACTGGTAGGACTGAAGAGTGGATATGCCCATTTTCGCCGCAGTCTTCACTATGCCGTAGAGCACGGCGCGGTTGTAGTCGTCTATGGCCGTGTGATAGTCCTTGTCCAGGATGCCGAGGTCTATGAGCTCAGCTATGCACTCCTGGGCAAGATAGGGGTTTATGGCTCTTGCTCCGAAGCCGAGGAGAGCCGCCATCTGATGTACGTCTCTTGGCTCCCCGCTCTCCAGGATCAGGGAAACGGCGGTCCTCTTCTTGGTCCTTACCAGGTGCTGTTCAACGGAAGATACGGCAAGAAGGGAGGGTATGGCCACGTGGTTTTCGTCTATGCCCCTGTCCGATAGTATTATTATGTTCTTTCCCTTGCTGCAGGCTCTGTCCACGCTGATGGACAGCTGCTCCAGAGCCTTCTTGAGGGACGTGTTCTTGTAATAGAGAAGGGACACTGTCTCTGCCCTGAATCCGGGCCGGTCCAGCGATTTGATCTTGAGAAGGTCTACTCCTGTGAGTATGGGATCGTTGACCTCCAGCACGCGGCAGTTCTCGCTCTTCTCCTGAAGGAGGTTCCCGTCTGACCCTATATACACGGTGGTATCCGTAACTATTTCTTCCCTTAAGGAATCGATGGGAGGATTGGTGACTTGGGCGAAGAGCTGTTTGAAATATGAGAAAAGAAGCTGGTGTTTTTCGGAGAGGACGGCCAGAGGAACGTCGTGTCCCATGGAAGCCGTGGCTTCTGTGCCGTTCGTCGCCATGGGAAGGATCACGTCCTTCACGTCTTCATAGGTGTAGCCGAAAGCCTTGTAGAGCTTGTCCCTCATCTCCTGGCTGTGCGTGGGTATCTTCTTGTTGGGTATGCTCAGCTCCGAAAGATGGAGAAGGTTCCTGTCTATCCACTCGCCGTAAGGCTGCCTGAAAGCATAATATTCCTTGCACTCCTCGTCCGATATGATCCTCTTCTTCTTTGTGTCCACCAGGAGTATCTTTCCGGGCTGCAGCCTGGATTTCTTCACTATGTGCTCAGCCGGTATGTCCAGGACTCCCACCTCGGATGACAGGATCAGCCTGCCATCGCCGGTTATATAGTACCTTGAGGGTCTCAGTCCGTTCCTGTCAAGAGTGGCTCCCAGGACGTCTCCGTCGGTGAAGAATATGGCCGCCGGGCCGTCCCAGGGTTCCATCATGGTGGCGTAGTAATGATAAAAGTCCTTTTTCTTTTCCTCCATGAACTGGTCGTGTTTCCAAGGTTCGGGGATGGTCATCATCACCGCCAGGGGCAGATCGATGCCGTTCATGTACATGAACTCCAATGTGTTGTCCAGCATGGCCGAATCGGAACCGCTCTTTTCCACTACGGGGAATATCCTGTCCAGATCCGATCCGCTCATCACAGGAGACACTATGGTCTCCTCCCTTGCCAGCATCCTGTCTATGTTGCCCCTTATGGTGTTGATCTCTCCGTTGTGGGCTATCATCCTGTAGGGATGGGCCCTTTCCCAGCTGGGAGTCGTATTGGTGGAGAATCTGGAATGGACCATGGCTATGGCCGTCTCGTAGTCCCTGCTCTGAAGGTCCTCGTAGAAGGCCCTGAGCTGCTTTACGAGGAACATGCCTTTGTACACTATGGTCCTTGAAGAAAGAGACGCTATGTAGCTGTCCTCGGAGCTCTGCTCGAACTCTCTCCTGAGGACGTATAGCTTCCTGTCGAAGTCTATTCCTTTTTCGCAGCCCGAAGGTCTCTTTATGAAGCCCTGGCAAATGAAGGGCATGTGCTCCCTCGCCAGGTCGCCGAGTATCTCCGGGCGGACGGGGACGTCTCTCCAGCCCAGGAATTCAAGACCGCTCTTTTCGCATATGACCTGGAACATCCTCTTGGCAAAGGTCCTTTTGAGCTCGTTATGCGGGAAAAAGAACATACCTATTCCGTAGTCCCTTTCATCTTCCAGGCAAATACCTGCCTTTGCCGCGGCTTTGGAAAAGAACTTGTGAGAGATCTGAAGCAATATGCCTACTCCGTCTCCGACCTTTCCGCTGGCGTCCTTGCCTGCGCGGTGCTCAAGCTTTTCCACTATGGCAAGAGCGTCGCCAAGGGCGCGGCCGTCGGCGTGTCCGTCTATATTGACCACCGCTCCTATGCCGCAGGCGTCATGCTCTATATCGTTGTAATGAAGCAGCTCACTCATTCACAAACTCTCCTAAGTGTGGTTTTATTTACTCGGAGAAAAGAAGATCCGAGTATACGGGGAAGGGCCAGTACTGCTCGTCCACCAGAAGTTCAAGAGCGTCAGCGGACTTTCTGGCGTCGGCCATATCCGCTACGATCGTCTTGTGATAGTAGGCCATGGCCTTCCAGGGATCCTCCGGGACCTTATCCATGTCCTTGGAAAGCTTCTGGCACTGTTTCATAAGGGCATCCGTAAGGACCGCGACCTCTCTTGAGGTATCGGTCTCATATGCTGTCACGCAGCCTGCCGCTTTCAGTGTCGCCATCCTGTCGCACAGCTCCGCCGCATAGGCCGAGACCGCCGGAAGTATCTGCCTTCTTATCATATCGAGCATGGTGTTGGCTTCTATGGCCACCCTTGCGTTATATGTATCCACGTGGATAAGGGCTCTTGCTTCGAACTCGCCTTCCGTGTAGACTCCGTTCTTTACATAGAGGTCTATGGCCTTCTTGTCCGCATAGTGGGGAAGAGCGTCGGCTGTTGAGACCAGGTTGGAAAGCCCTCTTCTCTCCGCCTCCTTGACCCAGGATGCATCGTAACCATTGCCGTTGAATATGATCCTCTGGTGGTCGGTCAGAGTCTTCTTGATGAGTTTATGAAGGTCTGCGTTGAAGTTCTTGGACTTTTCCAGCTTGTCCGCAAATTCCCTGAGCTCCTGAGCCATGATCGTGTTGAGGGCGATGTTCGGGCCCGAGATGGACTGGGAGGAACCCAGCATACGGAATTCGAATTTGTTGCCCGTGAAGGCCATGGGGGAGGTCCTGTTCCTGTCCGTGTTATCCTGAGGTATCGACGGAAGCACATCTATGCCTATCTCTATCTTCTTGTTTCCGCCGTCCTTGTAGGGCTTGCCCTTGATTATGGAATCTACCACTGCCTCGAGCTCGTCTCCTAAGAATATGGAGATGATGGCGGGAGGTGCTTCCTGCGCTCCCAGCCTGTGGTCGTTGCCGGCCGAAGCCACCGTGCAGCGGAGGGCGTCCTGGTATTCGTCTACGCCTTTTATGAAGGCGGAAAGGAAAAGGAGGAACTGAGCGTTCTGGCTGGGAGTGCTGCCCGGCTTAAGAAGGTTCTCTCCCCTGTCCGTTCCTATGGACCAGTTGTCGTGCTTGCCTGAGCCGTTGACGCCGGCAAAGGGCTTCTCGTGAAGAAGGCACACTAGGCCGTGTCTGTCGGCCACCTTCTTCATGGTATCCATCACGATCTGGTTGGAATCGGATGCCGTGTTGGCGTCGGAATATACGGGCGCCATCTCGTGCTGGGAGGGAGCTACCTCGTTGTGTTTGGTCTTCGACGTGACTCCCAGCTTCCAGAGCTCCGTATCCAGGTCCTCCATGAATTCTGCGACTCTGGGCTTGATGGCTCCGAAGTAGTGGTCGTCGAGTTCCTGCCCTTTGGGTGGCTTGTTGCCGAACAAAGTCCTGCCCGTCATGATCAGGTCTTCGCGCTCCTTGTAGAGCTCCTTGTCAACCAGGAAATATTCCTGCTCCGGTCCGCACTGGGCCGTTACCCTCTTCGTCTCAGTATCGCCGAAGAGCCTCAGGACTCTTACGGACTGCTTGCTCAGAGCGTCCATGGAACGGAGGAGCGGAGTCTTTTTGTCCAGTGCTTCTCCGGAATATGAAAGGAATATGGTCGGGATATACAAGGAATTGTCCTTTACAAAAGCAAAAGACGTGGGATCCCAGGCCGTATATCCTCTTGCCTCGAAGGTGGCGCGAAGTCCACCGGAAGGGAATGAAGATGCATCTGGTTCTCCTCTTACCAGCTCTTTTCCCGAGAAGTCCATGGCTATCCTGCCGCCGCCGATCGGGTCGATGAAGCTGTCATGCTTTTCTGCAGTAACGCCTGTCATAGGTTGGAACCAATGGGTGAAGTGGGTGGCCCCTTTTTCAACTGCCCACTGCTTCATGGCCTCCGCGATCTCGTTTGCAGTTGAGATGTCCAAGGGCGTACCGTCAGTGATGCACTGCTTCCAGGCATTGAAAGACGCTGCGGAAAGGCGCTCCTTCATGGTCTCTTCATTGAACACATAGCTTCCGAACAGTTCAGGTAAACTTACAGCCTGTTTTTTCATTTCTCTGTCCTCCTTATATATTTAAAGTGCTTCATTTATATCTGTTTCCTATCTTTTCCCGATATCTCATCGAGAGTGCTTCCCGAATCTCTGTAGTTTGAGAGGACCCTTGCGGACGGATCGTCCACATCGCAGCCCTCCCATTCTCTGTTGGGCATCCAGAAATCCTTTATCATGGCTGCCTGGCCGGGATAGTATTTCTCGAAGATCTCCCTGTAAAGAAGGCTTTCCTTGGTGAAGGGCATAGCGTAGGTGTATTTCCTTCTGCGTTCCTCGTATTCTTCGTCCGTGTATCTTTCCTCGGCATAAGCCTTGAGGTCGTCTACCATGCTGTGGCCCACCGCATCTGAAAAGGCGGCTTTCTGCCTCCAGAGTATGGTGTCCGGCAGAAGAGCATCCTTTTCGAAGGCGTGCCTTAAAAGATATTTGCCCATGCCGTATCTGTTCATCTTTATCTCCGGATCTATGCTCATGACGTATTTCACGAAAGATACGTCTCCGAAGGGCACCCTCGCCTCCATGCTGTTTGCGCTGATGCATCTGTCGGCCCTCAGCACGTCGTACATGTAAAGCTCGTCTATCCTCTTCTTAGCCTCAGCCTGGAAAGCTTCGGCATCCGGAGCGAAATCCGTGTACTTGTATCCGAAGAGCTCGTCTGAGATCTCGCCGGTCATGAGGACCCTTACGTCCGTGTCCCTGTGTATGGCCTTGCAGCAAAGATACATGCCCATGCTCGCCCTGATGGTGGTTATGTCCCACGTTCCGAGAAGCCTGATGACGTTGGGCAGTTCCCCGATGACCTGCTCAGGCGTCATGAACACTTCTGTGTGTTCAGAACCTATATACTCCGCAGCCTCCTTTGCATATTTAAGGTCTATGGCATCCTTTGCCATACCTATGGCGAAGGTCCTTATCCTCTTTGCGGGAATGCCTTCCTCTGCTGCCTTTCTTTCCAGATATCTCTGGCTGATGGCGCACACGAGGCTGGAATCGAGGCCTCCGGAAAGAAGGAAGCCTATGGGGGCATCCGCGTCCATCCTGACCTCAACGGAGCGTATGAGTCTGCTTCTGATCTCACTGCAGGCTTCCTCCACGTCTGACGTGCTGTATTCCTTAACGTTCGTCAGATCCTCAAAGCGGATGAACTTCCCGTCCCTGTAGTAATGTCCTGGAGGGAAGGGCTTTATCTCAGAGCACAGACCCTCGAGGCTGCAGGCTTCCGATGCGAACATGATGCTTCCGGAAGCATCGTATCCGTAGAACATAGGCCTTATGCCCATGGGGTCTCTGCCTGCTGTGAGGCTGCCGCTCTCATGGTCGTATATGATACAGGCGAATTCGCTTCCGAGAAGCTTCCACATCCCGTCCCCGTACTCGCGGTAAAGGGGGAGTATCACTTCGCAGTCCGAATCGCTCACGAACTTGTAGCCCTTCTCCTGAAGATCCTTTTTCATCTGTCTGAAGCCGTAGATCTCCCCGTTGCACACGGCCAGGTCGCCGCCCAGCTCGAAGGGCTGCATCCCTTCGGGATGAAGCCCCATTATGGCGAGCCTGTGGAAACCAAGGCAGCCTATGGGCGTCTCCACCATCCTTGACATGTCCGGTCCTCTGGCTATAGTCCTGTCAAAGAACGGCTTCAGTTCTTCTTCCGTCATCTCTTTTGAAGTTGTTCCGAGAATCGAGCACATGGGCTCCTCCTGCTTTGAAAACAAAAAAGGCGCTGGTGGAAGACCGGCAGCAAAACTACCAATCATCCATCAACGCCTTTGTTGACAGTAAATACTAATTATTCTTGAATATTAGCCCTATTGCGGCGCAATGTCAATACTTTTTTTGGAAATGCCAATACCCTTCAGTGCGCCGATCCCGAACACGCTGCTGTTCAAACATCATCCTTAGGCTCGTTTTCATCAAACACGTCTTTTGCCAAACGAGTTTTCCCTGCTTTTGCTCCTTCAATGGCATCTTTTACTGTTTGATCAATCTCAGCCTGCGTCATTTTTGACATATCTAACGGTTTTCGCTCGTCAGGAAGAGTCACTTCAAACGGAAGACCATTTCTGAGAATTATTTGCTTATAAAACATATTGATTGCACTGGAAGCAGAAACACCCAGTGCAGATAAAATGTCTTCGGCTTGTTTCTTTACATCCGGTTCTACTCTAGCCATTATATTTGCACTTTTTGAAGCCATACCACGAACCTCCTTTCCAACAGAGAATATACCATTTTGTATAGCATAGTGCAATACTTTTGCGTTGTTCATCGTTCTTCCTTCCTTTTTTTATTACATGAAGTGCTTTCCCTTTTAATAATCTCATCCAGCGTCTGGGGTGTATAATCCATCCATGGCATCATGCAACCAACATTGATCCAATTGCCTACGCAATGTCCTCGCTCTATACAGCTTTGCTTAACGCTTTTTCTAAGCAATTCAATAAACTGCTGTTCCCTGGTGTCGTGTACATGTCCATACAACATCCAGCAATTCGGGTCATAATCTGCTCTGTGGAATGGAATAGGATAGTGACACATGATCACATGTTTACCATTATCAGTGATCTCTTTATAATCCTTGATATCCAGGAAAAAGTTCTTTACCTCTCTGCTGAATTCTTTAGGATCGTGATTGCCCCTAATCAAAACCTTCTGTCCGGAGAACGGTTCGAGATAATGGTGCCATTCAGATTCTTTTGCCCAGCAAAAATCACCCAGTATGTAAACTGTATCCGTTTCACTCACTACTGAATTCCAACGATTTATTAACGCTTTGTGCATTTCGTTAAGGTCAGCGAAGGGTCTATGATCGTAGTCTATGATCCTCGCATGGGCTAAATGCAGATCTGATATATAGTAATTAGCCATTGTTTTGTCCTCCCATATGATCCAGCCTGTCTCAGGGACAATGATGAACTTTTTTTATAGCATGTAAAAAGAGTCTTCACCCTATCTACTCCTCCATACTCGTAATAATTCTGCTGCAGTGAAATCAGGTGACAATTCATAATCCTCCAGCATTTTCTTAACCATTTTTGCATTGAATTTATCATCTGGGCCCCACTTTCCCATTGCAATTTCCAGGGCTATTTCATCCATTGCACTGACAAAGACTTTATGTTCCTTCATCCATTGCCTGATATGTCTTTTCTTTTCTGCTTTTTGCTTGTCTTTTGTTTTGTCTCTTGTTTTATATGCATAAGCCGAATAAGCTTTCTGTGCGGTTTTATATCCATATCCTTGGGCATCATCCAGAATTTCCCCTGTTTCTGTCGATACGATGCAATATCGTTTTTCAACAGTATCATATGCCGGTTCGTTGTCCCACGCTTCTTTTCCAAATAAAGCAGTCCCATGATGTTTCGTAACAGTGTACAAAACAGCTTTGTACTCTCGTCCCATAAATCAATATCCCTCTCTTTCATTCGCAATCCTGTTATACATCTTTTCAGCATCTACTCTTGTAAACTTTGCATGGTAAAATATTAACCCTTAGCTTACCTCTAAAGGTATGTTATGCCTCCTGTTTTGTATTTGTCAGTGAAGCCTCACACGACTCAAGTCGCGTGCTTCCTATGCCGTCATTGATATGACGGTTGTCCTTTAGGGACATCGGACTGCCTCTCCACTGATACAGTCATCACTCAGATAACTTAGACTGCGTTACTAAGCTCCGCATGAAGACTAATTAGAGTGGACAGGGTGCAGGTGCTTCTCCTGCTGCATTGAGGAACTTTTGCCTCTATGCGCAACCTTTCCGTTGCCGGAACGGATTTTAATATCTCTCTGATAAAGTATCTTCCTCCGATGTTGTAACTCGCATTCAGATCGCAGTTATAGATCTTACCGCTTTGGAATCGGCACAGGGAATTGGTCTTAAAACCAGCGTCTCTCCCTCTGATAACTGTTCCGCTTCCATCAAAAGCCAATTTAGACGTTCCCTTGGCATTTACGTGTACAACATGCATGAAAAGTCTGTGTGCTTTATCTGATACTATCTGCTGTACATAGCTTGCTCGCCAGTGGTGTATCCTCCGGCGTTTGCTTCTTCCTCCACGCTTCTTCCCTCTTGTTTTCAGATGCTCAAAAACGATGGTGGATGCATTGTAGAAAACCGCACAGTTGACAATAAACTGAGACGTAAGAACTGAGATCCTGTCATTGATACCCTTTGCAGCAGCCCAAAGCTTAGGAGTTTTGTAATTTCCTTTTTGCTGCGCCTTTTTGATCCTGCCAAGCGCATGCGAAAGAGAGTCTTCTTCTTTGGGGAGATCTAAAAATCTCCTGCCAAGAATAGTGCCGTCCAAGCGCATCGCACAGCATACACAAGCGCTGTTTACGCCAAGGTCTACCGCAAGGATGGTCTGCTCATCTATAGGTATCTCTTACCCATGCCTCCTTTTACCTCTAAAGGCATGTTAAGACTTTCGCATGGAATTTGTCATTCAATCCGTAGTTGAAAAAAGTACTCAGCGTACATACGCTGAGCAGTTTGTGTAGATTCAAGTTAGCATAGACTTTCAAGTTTTTTAGCATCTTGAACAAATGTTCTTAACATGTTATAATGGTTATATTAAAAGTCCGTTAAGGAGGTTCGGCATGTCAGAACAATTGACCCAATACTACTGTAAAATCGACCCGGTAAAAACCGGAGAAAAGATCAAATCATATATCGGTCGTTCAAATATCCAAATCAAAGATCTTGCAAGGATGATGTCTGTATCTCAGCAAGCCATATATAAATGGATCTGCGGAGAATCTCTACCCTCCCTTGAGAATATCGTTTTGCTGAGCAGTATACTAAGCGTTCCTCTTGACGATCTTATCGTCAGGTCGACCGTATACACATATCAAGTTGAAGATATCTATGTCAGAGAAGATCAAAACGAATTTCTATATAAGACATGTTTTTTAGACATAATTAACAGACATGTCTGTTAAATGTTATACTGTGTAGGTTCTTATTCACCGGAGGACACTCCCTTATATGACCATGTTTCCGTATCCAACAATAAAAACTCCATTGTTCCGAACGGATCTCCGTTTCTGTATGTAGAGAAAGTGTCACAGGATATCACATTTCCTTCCTTCTTGATCTCCTTTACCGGTGTATGACCGACCACCTGCAGCAGTTTTCGCGGCTTATACATACGATAGTTCCCGTACTGCGGCCTTAGCCAAATCGGCGAATAGTTCTGCCACATACGCCCTCTTCCAAGTTCATTGATTTCGGAAATAACTGCATCTACATCGTTATAGTGACTTGCTTTTGAAAATGCTTTTACGAATTCATCTGTCAAACCGCCGTGCATAAACAAAACGTTATCAATCCTGTGTATATACTTCAGCCTTTCATGATCCTCCAGAAACCCTCTCAGTTCTTTTAGCTTTTCATAAACGGTTTCTTCCGCATAATACGAATAGCCGGATTCCATTGCCCGCCACATATAGCTGAGATCATGATTACCGTAACACCACAAAGAAGCCGGATGATTCCTTGCAAAAGCAATTACTCTGTCATAGGTTTCTGCATACAAACCTACATTACGTTCCTGCCCCCAATCATCAGGTATGTCCATGAGACATACAATGTTATCTACTTTTCTTTTTTGAATGACATTTTCAGCCCTGTCAAACATCCATGGCTTAAGATGTACATCCGGGATCACCAATACTTTCATAAATACTTCCTCCTAAGACTTGTGTGTTAAGGAAGGTCAAAACGAGTATATTTTCAGTATACTTCCAGAACAACAGTCTTTCCTTTTTTGATCTCCAGCAACGTCTTGACAAGTACCGAAAGCGTTTCTGCATAATAAAAACAATAATCATCAACGCACTTTGACATTAACTCCAGAATGTATGATTCTGAAACCTCGCCTTCTTCCACTTCCCCTAAAATGTAAGCATCCTCTGTGTAGTTTTGGTTATCGTAACAATATATATAAGCTTTGATTTCCGTCTTGTATTCGTGTCTTTTGAGTTCCTCCCCAGACAGATATCCGAGCTTTTCATCCCCCAAATAATAGGTTCCGCCATTGTCATACGATTTAAAAGAAATACGGTCTGCTTTCTTTCCAAACGCAGATTCTCCTACAGCGATGTAATCTATTGTATAGTATTTTATGGTCTTAAGGACACCGTACTTTTTATGCCATTTCTCCGCTCTGTCTAACGATATATAATTGTAACCCTCAGGAAGCGGCGTATCATCGATATCGATAACCTCAGGAAATACGTCCGATACAATGCCAACTGTATTGAATACTATATCTCTACTCATTTCATCTCTTTTTTCGATTTCTCATTTGCAATAATTGCTTTATCTAAATCAACTTTGCGGGTTCTTCCGGGATCCATTCGATATCGTCAAACCATTCATCTTCGCCTTTATAAACGTGAACAAAATCTATTATTCTCCCATACTTATCCGGAAACAGATGCTCGCAATAACGCGTGAAATAGCTGTGAGGGACAACACCGATGTAATCGCTTGCGTCAAAACGTGCCATTAACTCTTCTGCATCATCCAAAATAACAGGAATCCCCGCGGAACTGAGGGCTATGTAAAAAGATACTGACTCAAATTGTCTGTGGATGCCGGATATTTCAAAATAATAACCAGCATCCTTAATCTTTCTGTCATACTCATCTTGACTTAGTTGACCAGAACGAAGTTTCCAATCAAGATCGTTCTTATCGTTGCGCACACACAGTGACATATGAGTACTATTACCTCCCGGAACGACTTCCCATGGATGTCCGCCACCTCTGCTGCCGTAATACCAATCATCCCAGGCTTCCGGAGAATCAAAGTCTACGCCGGGGCCTTCATTCAATCCGAATCCCTTTCCTGTCAAGCCCTCATCACGTCCGTCGGAGTAATGCATATAAAGATCCGGCAGGGAGAATCTTTCACAATCCTTTCCTATAGCCTCATAACCTATTTTACAGGCGTGGAAAAAATCATTGGCTGTAAACCTTTCTATTCTTCCAATATGACTTAAATCGTTGTGTCCTTCCCTGACGAGCTTTTTGAATTGTTCGTCAGCCTCTTCAGACAGACCATCATAATCCCATTCTTTTCTATCCGGTTCTTTTGCCCAGATATCCTTTCGTTTGATGACTCCGGTACGGAACTGATAGGGGAGTTCTGATTCAACAACATCGTTATATACTCCTGCCGTAAGCAAATCTACAGATTCCTGAACAGCGGGAAGTATTAATTCACATAGTCTGACTGCAGCATCTTCGTAATAATACTTTTCATTTAAGAAACCCCTTTCTTCAATAAGGGCTGACATTACATTTACCTCTCCCAACGACATTCCGTAATAGCGGAGAGAACCATCGCGCTCAAATGATTTGACTGCCACAAGTTCATACCAACATATGTCTTCGGGATATTCCTGACTCCAATAATCCACGTATTCTTCATACGTTTTTACCTCATCGGCTTCTTTTGCTTCTTCAAATGTATAATGGCTATTACCGTAATCCTCTATTGTTCCGCGGGGAATCCTAAGCCATATAACCTTGGCTTCGCTATTCTTCTTGAGCGGCGCAAGCGGTGTAAGAATCGAATAAACCTTATCGAATGCAGCTAAAAGTTCAGGAGTGGATTTTGTCGGATTCATCCATCCGCTGTCAAAAAATCTGCAAAGATTGTCTACATCCGGAGCCACAAGTTTATATTGAATATCAACATCGTTAAAAAACATATCCATTCCCTTTCCCTTCTAATTGTACATTCAAGCCAAATCAGCGAGTTCTAATTCTCACCGAAAAAATCCATAATACTGTCTACTGACACAGGATAGAAATCATTCGCATCAACCCCAACGTCATAACGCTTTATTCCCTCAGCTCTGTTTCTCTCGTTGTAATCCATTCTGGCATGAATATGTCCATGCAGCTGTATACTTCCCCTCTCCTTCTTAGGCCATGAAAGCATCGGATAGTGCATGAGTGTAAAATACTTTCCGTTTAACGAGACCGCCATATAATCTTTAATATCAATAAAAAGTGCAGGATCATATTCGAGATCGTGATTACCCTTTATGAGATATTTCCTGCCATTGAGCCTGGATATGACTTCGTTCGCTTTATCCAGTTTAAGACGGTAACAAATATCTCCAAGTATAAATACGGTGTCATTCTTTTTCACAACAGAGTTGAAATTGTCGATCAAAGCACGGTCCATTTCCTCTACCGATTCAAAAGGCCTATACTGCAAGGAAATGATGTTTCTGTGCCCTAAATGCAAATCACTCGTAAAATACACCATTTTCTCACCCCACCTTCCTTCATATATCTACATTGCAGTACCATACTGCATTCCGCTAATAATTCTAAAAAAATAATAAATATCAGTCATTCAATCTGTAGTTGAAAAAACGCAGCGTTTATACACTGCATAAGCCTTGGTCCGGTAACAATAATGGCGGGGAATCTCCCCGCCGATCAGGTTGGACCCAGGTCTTAATGACCAGCTCAAATCATCATTTCTTTTTTTCGCTTTGTTTCATTATTGAATTACCTTACCTAATATGATAATCTAACCGTGAGGGGAGCGTATCTGATTACGGTTTGGACGTATCCTGAAGGCATGATGCATTTATCAGGGATCAGATCACTACTCTTTTATTTTTGTAATATATGCGGTTACGATATAATTTTTTCTCTTTTTTGAAGAGTTTACCGCCTCAATTACATAATAAGTGCCGTTGATCCGCTTTGATATTTTTACCATAGGAGCTGGATTTCCGCTTTCATCAGTATAGCCTGGAGATAAAATACCATCATACGAAACATCGTCGTAGTTCATTATCTCTAATTGTTCTTTACTATGTTCCATATGCTCTTACACTTTTATTCACTTCATCTCGTCCCGTACACTTTGTTAATATTCTAAAGAAAGAACTTTTCTCAGTCATTCAATCTGTAGTTGAAAAACAAAAAAAGCGGAAATCACTTTCCGCCGAATAAAAAAACCGCCGAGCCTTGAAATTACTGGGATAGCGGGTTTGATGTTATCACTCCCATTCTATTGTAGCTACTTCGCGACTTAACATATGCCCTCCGAAACATAAATTCATGTTTCACTCATCCAACTAAAGACCTTCAATAACAAACGGCAACATATATATTGGATATAGTTTCAGCATTTCAATATTACCTATATCTTTTTGCGATAACAGAACTTCTTTTGCTACATACTTTGAATATTTCTTCTGAAATTCCGTAATCGATTCATGTTTGCCGGTCCCGGATGATTTGACCTCAACCGGAACTATCTTTGTGTTTGATGCAAGCAGGAAATCGACCTCATAATAATGAGAACTGCCCTCTTTCTCCCATGTGTGATAATACAGATCTATATCTGAGGCGGCAATAATTTGAGCAACAGCATTCTCATATAAATAGCCCAAGTCCGCAGGAAGTGAATCACTTAACAATTTCATATAGATATTTTCATCTGTTTTGCCCGATGATTTGAAGATCATCGTGGTAAAAAGACCGATGTCAGCTAAATAAAGTTTAAATGAACTATCTTCCCTTGTCTGGGATAACGTTATGCTTGGATTAAGGACGTTATAGCATGGTAATACAGTTTTTGAATCCAACAGGTCATGTAACCGTTCTAAATCTTTATCTATCTTCTTTTTACCGGTAGCTGCCGAAATAACATAACTCTTCTTATCTGTCGCAAGCTGCGTCGGAACCGAATCATACATTCGACCAATCAGTCCGGTATCATCTATTTTGAAGAAATCATCCTTATATAGATTTATGATCTCTCTCTTTACTTCATCGATTTCAGCAAAATTTCTGCCCTCAACGTATGCTTTTACAGCTTGCGGCATTCCGCCCACGGCCATATAGATCCTGAAATCCCGCATTAATTTCCTGTTCAGTGAATTGCCGACCGGTTTTCCAAGCTTATACAGATCTCTTAACACATTATAAGTATCATTTCCAATAGCCCACATAAACTCCTCATAGTCCATCGGATATATCTGTATCTTCATTTCCTCAGAGGGAATGACTATGCCTTTGACGTTCTTTTTTATACTGATCAATGAACCAGTCTCTATATAGTCATATCTTCCGTCTGCAACTAAATATTTTATTGCCTGACGCACCTTGGGCATAAGTTGGATCTCATCAAATATAATAACAGATTCCCTTTTATATAGCGTCACTCCCGTTGCAGTTTGCAGTCGAAGAAAGAAAATGTCCAGGTTCGCAATGTCATCGAACACGTCGAGAACATCCTGTGATATGTTGGCAAAATCCACTTTTATATATGATCTATATTCTTGTTTTGCAAATTCCTCGGCGATCGTTGTTTTTCCTACACGCCGTGCGCCCTCTAAAAGCACCGAATACTTTGGGGCCTTTTTTTCTTTCCAGTATTTTAATTTTTCGAATGCTTTTCTTTTGAACATTTATAAACTCCCTTCAAGCATTGTTCCGTTTCTTCAAAGTTGCAGACCAATTATACTACCGTAAATTCAAATAATCAAGGATATGGTTCCACTTCTTCAGAGTTGTTTCCTGAAATAAATACCGTTTATTCTAAATTTAATTTATTACTCTGTACATCAAACAGTTTACAAAAAAGAGCTCGGATACTCTTTGTTTGTAAGGGCTTCCGGGCTCTTTTGATTCAGTTGTTATCATTCCCATTCGGTTATGACACTATACACTGTGTTATATCCTGTGCTCTTATATATGATGCAATATACAATATATGCGTTTTTATCACTATTATTATGTTTCACTGAGTTTTTCGTAAGGATATATTATTTATTTCGTCACTAACTTATTAAATGAATAGTCTAAAATTCTGGTTTTTCGCTCTGTAAGCATGGTGAGGTAAAACCGTTTCTGAAGATCACTGAGGAGAGGATTTGATTCAATGATATCAGCGATCGTTTTCATATCAATTCTCGGAACGATCCTCTTTAGTGCCCTGTTACAGTCTTCATTCTCCAGAGAAGATATAAAATCAAAATAATTGATCTTTTTTCCTTTTAGGTTTATTGCCGAAGTGGGTATACTGAATACTCTGTAATTAAGCTCATCCTCATCACTGAGCACAGCTTTCATTATCTCCGCATCTGCTTGAGGATAAAGGCTGCTTCCGCAATCAAACACCGGCGCAAGATCCATTTCATCCGTTTCTGTGTTATACAAGAAGCCCCAGTTTCCATTGTGGCGATCCCAGTTCCCTATAAAAGCGTCGACTATGAACATATCCCAAAAACGATCTGAAATTATCTTTTCGTCCATAGCAGTCTGCTCTTCAAAAGTGTACAGTATGTCTGAAAGTTCCGTCCCGTATCCGTTTCTCTCAGAATCTATCATTTGATTCTTAAGAGAAGCAAAATCCTGAAGGACGACCCCCGGTGAAGTAAAATCCCTGCATGCAACAACTATCTTTTTCTTTCCTTTGACCGTATACGTACCAAGCAATGTCTTTTGTACAGGGATACCGATACTCTCATATATCTTGCAGCCTAAGTATTCAGAAAAGCAGCTGTTGCTGTAACTCATATCCTTGTTCAGTTTAGCCTGTGCAGGAAACTTAAGCATATACTGTTCCCCCTCGTATATAACAGAAATCTTGTTTCCGTTTGCTCCTGCATAAGCTTTGTTTTTCTTTTTAAGCTCCGTAAAATCAATAATATCCATATCTCTATCCCCTTTCCAATCTTAGATACTTCTCCCTTAAATACCACGCCTGTTCACTGCTGATGACCTGATTGACCTCTGCATTATTGATGTCCGTCTGCAGATTACAATAATCACAATCCCATCTTAGATATCTCTCGCCCCTGTCGAGTTTTACCCATGCTTTTTTCATTGCAGTGATAGATTCCTTTAAAAACGGAGGAAGGCCTTTTTCAAGGTAAGACAAATCTTTTGGTAAACCGGTTGCACTGTCATATGGTGACGAAAGTTCCATTATGCTCTCCATAGTACAACCCAGAGCATTTGCAAGCTGCTGTACCGTTTTTGCAGAGCAGCGTTCGATATCACTTCTTCCCGCACAAATATCCATTATCGTGGTTTTCGGTACCCCGCTTATTTTCGATAAATGATATTTACTTATGTGACGCTGGTCCAGCAGTGTCTGAAGATCCATTACTATCACCTCCATTTCAGCATTTATTATATCGGCATACCGACCTACAGTCAATAATATGCTTTTATATATTAAGTGGGAATAGAGAAAAAAAAAGCGCTATAAGCAAAAACCCGCTGATCCTTGCGATTACTGGGATAGCGGGTTTGATGTTATCATTCCCATTCGGTTATGACATTATACCACGCACTATATCTTGTATGTTTGTATATGATGCCATATACAATATATGCGTTTTTATCGCTATTATTATGTTTTACTGAGTTTTTCGTACTCATATTTGACTCAACATAATTCTCCGATCATTTCTATTTTTAGGATCCGATTTATTACTCTCAATACCTTCGTCCCTACAACTCTAGCTGATAAACCCGTTATCTCTAAGCCATTGCACGCTGGCTTCGGGTTCATAGCTTTCAATGGCTGCAGTAGCGTCAGGTGTTAGTTCTTCTGCAAGGGACAGAAGAGCTTTCATATCTATGTTCGTTGCTTGGTACGACATGACCGAAAGTACGTAACTTGGAATGCAAGAATATACAGCAGGTCACATTTAGGCTTTACATAATGAGGTTTGCCCTACATTTTAGGGCAAACCTCAAATGCGCTCCTTAACAAAAGACTAATCGTTTACTTTCCAGTAGCCAGACTTTGAACTCCCAATATAATCAAGTTTTCCTTCACCTCTGAGTTTTCGAATGTTATAACTAACTCCAGATTCGGAAAGACCAGTTAATTCTGACAACTCCTTTTTTGTTATCCTTGGATCCTTTCGAATCAGATCTAGTATAAGCTCCGCAGCTTTGGGGTTAGTTTTAGGGTTAGTTTTGGGGTCAGTACTCTCTATTTCTACCCCTACAGAACCTTTCTCTTCTTTTCTGATGGCAGCAAACTCCTCGTTGATGTAGGCCGTGACCATCGTATAATCTTTCTCATCTTCTTCGCCTGGCTCAAATACAAGCTTCGGTGATACGTTATCAGCCATCGCATTTTTTGCGCGGCGGATTCCGGATCCGTAAGATTGGATAAGCTTCAAAGCGAAGAACATTTCCTTGAGCTCTGCGTTCAGATACTTGCGGTCATCAAACTCTGTCCTCTCGTTAAGGTCCTTTATAGTTAACGGCGGAAGCGGCCTGTTGTGGTTTATAAAGGTCAAATGGTCGCTATACCAGTAAACACCCACATATTCCGGTCTGGAATATTCCTTGTGAAGGATACAGTTTGTAACTAGCTCTGAAAACATGATCTCAGGCCAGTTATATACCACATGAGTCTCATTCGTAACAGAATCCCGAACATTGTATGATGCCTGGATCTCGTCCCTGAAATACCTGGTAAGCTGCTGAGCCTGTATCCATATAGGTCCATCAAAGGTCTTAGACTCCATCTTATCGGTACCGACCGCTTCTCTGATAACTTCCACATATGCGTATGGAATGAAATCCGCCGGTCTGTCCGCAAACATCAAAACAGCAAAATTCTTTGCACGGATGCCTCCGTATTCGCTCTCAGATATAAGGCCCATAGATCTTGCCATTTCAAGCTTTGAGAGCTGCCGGATATCCTCAGCCGCGTTCGTGCGTACCAGATACTCCTTCATGTATTCGTAGTTTAGATCATCCAAAGTCGCGGTCTCATTAAGCTCCGATGAAAAATGATAATCAGCAAACTTCTTTAGGAGCACGAATTCCTCACGCTTGTTGGGCTTTCTGGAATCACGGCGCACACGTATATACCTACCTGCTTTAAGATTGATATTCTTATCTTTTTCAGCGCGGATATCTGTTTCATAAGGGCCGTCACTGCCCGGCTCGACAGCAAGAATGATATAATTTTTATCGTCGATATCATCCTGAATAAGCTTATAATCCGGCTTCGGATGAATATGAGAAAGCAGCGACTTCAGGGAATTCTCAGTAGTCTCTATCTTTGACTCTTCTATGCCTGTAATAGGACGTAGCGGAACAGCCTTTTCGCCGGTTGCCTTATCATCGACTTCTTCCACGCCAATGAAGAGCAACCCGATCTCTCTGTTCATGTAATTGTTTGCAAAAGCACAGGCAGTCTTTAGGATGCTGTCCTGTATTGCTGCAGACTTCTTATACTCAATACAATCGCTTTCAATAGCGCGGCGTTCCAGAATATCGTGCGCCATTTGTTTTATGTCGTCGTGTTTCATAGCTTTTCACCCTCACAAAATGAAAGCATCGTCACTTAAACTATATGTTTTATTCCTACCGCAGCGCAGGATTTGCAAAACACTGCTCCGCGATCCACACATCCTTTTCATCTGCATAGTCTTTAACAGTAATCGCCCGACTCTCATATGTCTTGTTTTCCGGAGCAAACAGGGGCTGCACCCAATGCCTGCCATTATCATCGACTATGCCAATATGGAATATAGCAGAAATCGGCCCTGCAATTATGGCATCTTTATGATAGCAGAATTTCAATGTAATCGAACTGCCCACCCTGATTTTTCTATCATAGCATTCAGAATAATTCAAAAGATGATTATCTGCATACCAAGTAGCTCTATCTGCTGGAAAAACGCATGTGTCTTTCATAAAAGTGCAGATAATATCAAGGCTATTGATATCAGTCTTTCCTACATTCTTTAGCGTATAGATTACACAACACCATTCTTTCGGATTGAGGTGCTCATCATTATAATACGCATCCATCACCTTAAGTACCACCAATCTACTGCATATTGTAACTGCTATATTTCCATACAGTAAACATCATTCATCGCCGAAATTACCAATATCAACATCCTCTGCAACCATCGGCAAATCATCCTGGTCAAATACATATTTGACTTGAGCTGGATTCTCTACTAGCCTATTCATATCTTCTGAAAACTCTTTCGTTCTATTGTCTCTATGGAAAGGAGGTTTGAAAAAAATCTATTATCATGGCCGCAGTTTGCCGGGCGGCCGCCGGCTTGATCTGTATTAATGCTGCAGATTCTCAACTCTAGTCCTCTTTTTACAATGTTTCCAGAAAGGAAGTAAGCATCTCTAAAGCAGAAGATATCTCCATGCCAAGCCAGTTCTTTTTAGAGCTTGAAAGACGGGATACATATCGGTCGTAGGCAAATGTATTTCTTACCCTACGGCAAACATCCTGCATACTGTCTTCTCTCATTCCAGGATTACTGAAAATGAAAGCATCCAAACATGTCATCAACTTGTCCCGGTTCACCAAATCCGACAGATAACACATATCAAAAATATCTTTGAATCTGGTAGAGTTCGGACCGAACTTTAAAAGTGATCTGAGCTTTTCCGTGAACATCTGCTCTTTAGAATTGATCAGCAGATTCGCGCCGTCATCGAAACACGCGATGTCAAAGCAGTATTCTTCCTGTTCAATGGAAAGATTCTTATGTACTCCCAGGTCGATCTTGCTTTCAATGGAATCTCCGGTATTGTCGGTTATTTCCACAAAAACGCGCTTGCCATGATAATCCTGCTGCTTAAGTTCAGTAATCACACCGGTCTGCCGGATATGGATATCTTCAAGGCAATCGAGCTTCTGTATGAACAGCCTGATCGATTCATCACTTAGCGAATAGCGTATAAAGTCAATGTCCATGTCCAGCGTCGCCCTACGCGCATCATGGGAGATGCTGCGCATCACAACACCACCTTTGATTGTGGCATTTCGGCTGAGGGAGCTTTCGGATAATGCCTTGAAAACAATGTCCTGACATACTTTAGCCTCTGCATTTTCATCCATATATCCATCGGCATTTGCCTGCAGGATCATTTCCTTGATCGTTGCCATCAGAACACCTCCGCATCCAGCGCTTCACTGATCATCTTGGGTTTGGGGAAAGTTGCCGCATATTCCTGTATGCGTTCGATATCCAACTCATAGATCAGGTTTCTGTAGTTTCCAAGAATCTCTTTATAATAGTCAAAGGGTAGCTTATTTTTATATCGGAGGAGTTCGATCAGCATTCTTTCTCTGTCATAGATTTTAATAGTAGCATCTCTTCGCGACATCAATGTAACTCCGATACTCAAAATATCGGATGGGATATAGTATTGGCGAATACGCTTATCACTATAATAAATAGAGTGTTTATCTGTGGCAATATGATATTCATTCGGAATCACGTCAGTCAAGCCATGATAATAAAATGCACTGTTCATAGTGAAGATCGCTTTCGGATACTTCGCAGAAATAACTGCAAGGGTAGATACATACGGTGTATCAGAGTATATCCCTTTCTCAATTTGAAATAGACTCCCCTCCACGATCTGTTTTTTTATCTGATAGTTTGATGACCATTTTTCAATGCACTCTTTATAGGTGTAGATCATACTGAAATCTCCTGATTGTTGTATATATAGGCTAGCCTTACAATAAAGCCTATGTTTGCTTTATTCCCATAAGGGGCTGCTATTAATATTTTACTGATTATAGGCTATAATATAAAAAATACCTATGTTCACTTAAATTATATCTATCGGTGCGGAACTTGTCAAGATTGTGACCGCATCAAGATTCATCCCCAGCCTATAGAACGTGCATTCTCGCTGAGTTTAGGTAAACTGATATTTGATATATTTTAGGGCAAACCTCAAATGCGCTCCTTAACAAAAGACTAATCGTTTACTTTCCAGTAGCCAGACTTCGAACTCCCAATATAATCAAGTTTTCCTTCACCTCTGAGTTTTCGAATGTTATAACTAACTCCAGATTCGGTAAGACCAGTTAATTCTGACAACTCACAAACCCGTTGTCTTTAAGCCATTGCACGCTGGCTTCGGGTTCATAGCTTTCTATGGCGGCTGTAGCATCAGGAGTAAGCTCTTCCGCCAAGTCCAGAAGGGCCTTCATGTCTATAATTCCATTCCCGAGACCAAGATGCCTGTCTCCCCAGCTGCGCTTTCCCTCCTTCGGAGCTCCGAAATTGTTATGGATATGATAATGGGATACATAAGGCGCACAGACCCTGACCCACTCTATAGGCTCTATGCCCGAAAGGTTGGCATGACCCACGTCAAGACACATACGAAGTCTCGGATCGTCCACACCCTTTATGATGCCCGTTATGAGCTCAGGATCCCGCTCTCCTACGTTTTCAACACATATGACGATATCTCCCTCATGTTCGCTCAAAAACCTCTTCCAGAACCTTGTATGCCTGTCAATAAACCAGCCTGGGAAATACAGAACTCTGCGATCTCTATCCCAAGACCGCTCTCTCTTGCAAGAGGCGCCGTACGGTCAACGTACATCACACTCTCCCAGTCGTCTCCGCCTTCTTCAGTTACCACGTCCGATATGGACGAAATCATGTATTTCATATATACCCAAAAAGTTCCTTAAAGGTTTATTTACTTTATAGTAATGTATTTTTGCAGTCTGCTATTAGGCTTTTCCGGAATAGTCATGGCTAAACGTCCTTGCTCCAAAAGTGGGACAAGATATTTCCTTACAGATTTCTTTTCCTTATACCCCAAGAATTCGGCTATTTCTTTTATTCCTTTAGGTTCACGACAATACTCCATAATACGCTCTTCCACAGATGTTTTTGCAGTCTTGACTGGGTAGTGACTGGGGTATTTTTCGCTTTAACTGGGGTAGTGACTGGGGTATTTTCACCACTAACTGGTGCATCAACTGATGCATGCGCCTCTTCATCAATCATATCAAAAGGAATCGTCACCTTTATATTGTTCTCTGCAAAACGAAATGCATCCTTACCATATGCTTCTACGATTGCCGGAACACCGCAACCGGTCTGTTCGCTGATATGAAGCTGCAAAATAATCTTTGCAAGTTTTTCATTTACAGGGACAGATTCTCCGGCAAAAAATCCATCCATTGTCTGTTTTGGAGGCAATGATCCTCTGGATAATATCTCAATACGATCCTGAAAGACTGTAAATGCAGGAGCCCCATCGAGCCAGTGATTGTGGATAAACGCATTTATCACAGCCTCGCGATAGGCATCTTGATTGAATAGCATGATTTCCTTACGCTCAACAATACGATCACGTTCGTCAGCCTGCGGCACATTCAATACTTCTCCATAACGAAGAATATTATCCAATGAATATAGCAGACAGTCATTTCCGAACTCACGGACAGCATACATCGTCGATGCCTTAGTTTTGCCCGTAAAAAGGCCGAATCTGATCGGAATCTGGCTATTATCCGAAAGTAGCTGTGCCATAACATTGTACTTACCGTCAGATGTCAGCAGGTTCAGATGGTTGTCAATTCTTCTATTCCTCTACTCAAGGAACATACAGGGGCAAATAGGCAGATTATCTTATTCCCACTCTATGCTTATTAAACTTTTTTGTTTATAAGCCGTAGCTTATGATATTTTGATTACTCAGATTATTCTATATATTTGTGCTATCCTGGCTGTCATAGCTATTGTTATCATTTTGTTATCACGGGTGATAACAAAATGTGTTATTGTTTCAACTTAAGATATTACCTTTTAAGCTTGTATTTCCTTACCTTGTTGCTTGTTCCTTCGGCAATAATGATTCCTTCTTCAACAAGTTCCTTCAGATAATCTCTCGTTCTGGATAACCCCAACCCTACATATTCAGCAATTTCTGACGTTTTACCTTCAGAGTTATCTGTTAAATAAGTGATTATGCTTTCCTTCATTCTTATGCTTATCGCCGATTTTTTATCGCCGATTTTTATCGCCGATTTTTTATCGCCGATTTTTATCGCCGACAACGGCAGCGAGAGAATAGTTCTGTCGGGATTCATTTGTTCCTCATAGCTTGGAGATGCCCAGCCTTCAGCCTTCCAAACACTGTAGATATTCGGTATACCGCTTCCTGCACGTTCACCGATATCGATGAAGTTGAACATCTTCAGCAAAGTACTGTTTCTGGGATCCGATACGCCACCGCTCACGGCAGTGTCCAGTTCAATACGCATGTTTCCAGGGTTGGCCATAGTGATTAGCTTCGGCTTTTTGATAATGACCACGCCGCGCCTGCCGTAGTAATCTGCGTTGGCAAGACAGTTTGCCAATGCCTCCCTTAAGGCTTTATGTACCGGCGTGTCATCCACTCTGGTAATACCGTCCATCTTAAACGGCGTTTTTATATCCTGCTGAAGCTTATTGTAAGCACGGAAGAAAAAATCATAAACATTGCCGCTCCAGTCTCCGGAAGAGGAAATAATGCGGTCAGTCCAACGGTTCTCTTTGTCATACTGTTCCTGATAATCCAGGAAATAATCATTAAACTCCCGGACAATCTCATACTCATTGCCAAACATCAGCAGTCCTGCCACTGTTGGATGCTTTTGCCCATCTTCGCCAATTCCCACTGCACCAATCCGCTGCAAGAAATTTTCATCATCCAGCTGTTCCCATACATGTCCGGGACGGGAATATTTCATGCGCTGGCGGTAACCACGGAGACTGTCCGGATTGATCACACTTAGATCCATATTGGTGAGCAGCAGCATGTCTGGTGTTTTCACAGCTGCATCGCGCACCATGGCCTGATATTCCTCTTTGGTGCACTTATAATCACCTTCTCCATCCCTGCGATATGTATTCAGAGGATTTCCGTCAATATATACCGGCTTATAGCTTCTGTCGGCACGAGGCACATTGATCACAACAATATGTTTGCCATCTACCTCCATCGGATAAACATCCTTACCGGACAATATATTGACACTGGTCTTTTGGGGATTGTTGACGATATCCCAAAAATTTTTGATCATCTTCTCAGTATCCGGAAGATCAACAGCATGTAAAGACTTATCGGCATGTTCCTCCACACCGAGCAAAATGATTCCGCCGAGAGTATTGGCAAAAGCCGAGTAGGTCTCCCAGATACTCTTTGGAAGTCCGCCGAGAGCTTTCTTTGCTTCCAGACGGTTGTTCTCTCTGTATTTATCAAGATTATTAAAATCGATCATTTATTGCCTCACTGTTTTGAGTTCCAGTATTGACCTTAACTGAGGAGCTATACACATAAACAACGACTTCTTGGTCATTTGAGAGCATTATAACATATTTTCTATATTAAGGCGGCAATTATGCAACAATGAAAAAATGGGAGGCCTTGATTTTACTGGCCTCCCGTGATTTTTGTATCATTCCCACTCTCTGCCCGGCCCAGTCTGCGAAAACATCAAAAGGCCGCAAAACGTTGAAAATGGGCATTTTCAGTTCGCGAACGCCCCAATGTTCCTCACTGCATTCTTTCTCATAGAAAGAACGTTCAAGTGGATCATCTATCTTCAGAAGTTCAACATAATGACTCCAGGTCAAAAGTTCAGACAGTGTCTTAACTTTTGGATATGACATATTAAGTAATATGACCAATATTTCAAGATTCTACAATGTATGAAATGCCGTTTATATCATCAAAAAAGAGCTCCAGTTTTGGAGCTCATGGTATGTTATTATTTCTGCCGCAGTTTGCCGGGCGGCCGCCGGCTTGATCTATTGTTTATGCTGCAGATCTTCAGCCTGGAGGTTGATTCTTCTACAACTCAATCTTCGTCAAGTGCTGACGCTAAAGATAGTATACTTTTTGATCTCAGGTTTCATTACCGCATGGTATTATTTATCTGTCTGATTCCGCATCAGCTTCCGGCTCCGATGCCGATAAGGTTCTCTCTTTCTCGATTTCAATCTGTTTTGATTCCATTTTTGACAGCTTTTCTCTGAGTTCATCCACACTCTTTTTTGTCTGTATCAGCTTGTAAAGTATAATCGCCCCTGTTGCATACACAGCCAATAATATACGGAAGAGATCGTATCCGAACCTATCAGAAGGACCTGCTAAGCAGATAATGACATAATATGCCAGAGGAATCAACTCCAACAAAATATACAAAAATTCCATCATTGTACCTATACCTCGCTCACAAATCAAGGGGTGTAAGTGACTTGGAATTCAGCACCCCTTACATCCGTAGAGTTGTTAATATAAACTCCCACGGAAATTGATACGGCAAAAGGTCCTGTTGTTATTGTAATACTCGGAGAATAACTAAGACTTGCTCTAATATGGTTATAATTACCAACCACGCTAAATGTAGTTGGGAGTGTCGGATGGATCAAAGAACCGGTAAATTCATAATAAGCACCAAAGTCATCATACCATATAGAATATGTATCCGTAAAATAATCGTTTGGCATACTAAATGAACATGCCGAACCATACCAGTTACCAGTTGCAGCATTTCCATAGGTTATTCCGTTATATACATGAACAGAATCAGTGGTTATAGTTCCATTATTATTTATCGTTCTGCCATACCAATAATGTCCGTATCTGCTGTCATTATTAATCGATATCACCTGTGCTGAAGCCCCAATAGAATCGGTTTTTCTCCAATAGGGCATTGTTAACCACACACCGCTCACCACGAAACGATAATTGCCTCCACCATTGTGTGTAACAAGGAGGTTAATCACCATGTATTCATCGGAATACGAACCTTGCTGATTAATCGATTTTTGTACATTCAACTTTAACGATTTTATCTGATTTGCTCTGGCAACATCCTGCTTCATTCTCAGTTCTGCAGCTTCTTCTACAGCCTGCTTTTCTGTCAGATATGAAACTACACCGCTCTCGTCAGTTTTTGTATAAGCCGTAATATAATATATTTCCTTAGCGCTACCACATGACAGCAAAGCCTCTTCACTTAACCTCCCTATCTCTTCCTCATCCATACCGAGAGCAAGTAATATCTCCTCAGGATTAGCTTCTTCAGCACCATCAATAAAAGTATTTTCATCAGCTTTATAGTTTCTGATTGTACGGTGCAGTTCATCTACAGTCTCATTAATAACTATACTGCATTTCGCATTTTCATTTTTTGTTATCATGCCATCTGCAAACACTAAGGAACTGCTTCCAAGTGCCATTATAATTGCACATATCATTGCGATAATTTTTTTCATCTGCCGTTTTTCCTTTCTGAAATACACCTAACTGTAAATATCAATCCACTCATGTATTTCGAACTGCTTGGGACTAATGTAAACTTACTGTTCATAAACCTGTTTACAAAATAATGATATCATATTAATCGGTGATGGTAAATCAAAACAAAGTTGGCTAATGCTATTAAGACCTTTTTAGCAGAATATAAAAACGACCCTTTAAATAAGTAAACCGAAACAGTATAAATACTATCCCACGCCCCTGAGCTGCTTCCAGCTCAGGGGTTTTCTATGCCAGAGGCACAGAAATCTCGAAAAAACAAACACAGCAACGCATCCCCCTGAGAACACTCAGGGGGATGCAAGGAGGTTTGAAAAAAACTATTATCACAGCCGCAGTTTGCCGGGCGGCCGCCGGCTTGATCTGAATTCATGCTGCAGATCTTCAGCTTTGGACTTCTTTCATACTGCAGCCCATGCAGTTTAGTTAGAACCAGTAGTTTGGATAGTTGCCGTAGCTCTGCTGATGCTCGGCATACTGCCACCATGGGATCTGATTGTAGAAATCGATCAGCTTCTCCCACATGCTGTCTGCCAGAGAACCTGCCTGTACGTAAACGGAAACCACGTACGTGAGCTCGGTTCCGTCAGCGAGGGTCGCGGTATAGGTGACAGGCCTTGTGAAATCAATAGCCTCACCAATACCCGGTGTCAGCGTCACGCCGTCAGCTACGATGATGGCAGGAACGAGGTTCGTGACATCAGTGCCGTGCGGCAGCGTGAGCGTGATCATGTAGCTGTTGTTTCCTGCGCTGCCTATAACAGCAGTGACGCCGTTAATAGCGAAGGACAGGATACCTTCGGAACCTGTTTCAGAACCGGGTTCGCCGCTCGGGATCTTCTCCCACTGGCAGGAAATGGTTACATCACCTGCCGGCATCTGGAAGCGATTGCCTACGATCTTGACCGTTCCGCCACCCGCAACATTGAGCGTATAGGCAAGGGAGTCTTCGACCATACGGTATCCGGGATCCGGAGTCGCCGAGACAAATACACTGTCACCCTCATTGGCACTGGTAACATTGGTCACCAGGGTGCCGCCCGCAGGAGCACTCACCGATATAGTGTACTCACCCGTTGAAGGACCGGGTTCCTCGTACTCGGGTATTTCTACCCTCAGAGGCTCGCTTACCGCTCCGAGCGCATTCTTTACGACGATGAGGATATCCCTCACATCCGCCGTAAGGTTGTTCAGGTTGATGATATTCTCTCCCATTGCAGCGGTAAAGCCGTTTACCGTCGTGTCGACTTCAGCGTTTCCGCCGTGCTCAACTACCTGATAGTAATACGTACCGGCCTCACTGGAAGTAAACTTCACAACAGCAGTCCTTTCGCCCGTACGCTCCGCACTTCCGTTCGAAAGAACAGGAGCATCAGGCTGCGCAACCGTTATAACAATTGTATAGGTGTTTGTATGCGTACCGTCCTCAGCCGTTACAACGAACTCCGCAGGAACGTCAAGCTCCATACCGCATGCTTTGCCGTCAGCAGGCCAGTCCTCTTCGTCTCCGGTCTTTCTGATACTTGCATTCTCAGAACCCGTCAGCTTGAGGACCATGTTCGCCAGATCAGATGTATCCGTTCCGGCAGGAAGTACTATCTCGTATGCCATACCGTCCTGGTTGACTATACCGATCTTGTTTCCTTCGGAATCAAGAAGCTTGACATCTTTCAACTCGCACTCTTCACTGAAGTAGTTCGGATCCTTTTCAAAGGTCGCCAATACCGAAATATCCTTGTGATTCGTAGAAGGCATTATGAAGCTTGCTTCAGCCTGATCGGCATTGTTGATCTCGACCGTGCCGCCCTCATAGCTTGCGCTCCAGGATTTGAATATATATCCCGTATTAGGCGTCGCCTTAAGGATGACCTCTTTGCCTACGACCACCCCTGCCAGTGACTCAGCAGGACCTTCGGAACCCGACTGAACCGTAGCACTTCCCATAGCAGGATCGTTTACAGTAACGCTAACTCCTCCGAAATCCTTTGCCTCAAACAATGCCCGTACGGTATATTCAGAAGTACCGTCAACAACAAACTGAGGTGAAGTGTACGCAGGCTGGTTCGGGGTGATGCGTTCAACATACGTTACATCCACTGGTTCTCCTGTAGTGACATTAGTTACTTCCCAACCTGTAAGGTCATAGCCTTCATGGAAAACCACATAAAAATCTAGTTTCACTCCCTCCGGTACTATATTCGATACAGATTCACAATCATGTTGATGTGTAATTACGTTGAAAGTGCTATTCGTAGAATCGGTAAAATCATTAATGTCGAAAAATACATCCCCTCCGCTATATTCGTTAGATGAAAGGGTAATCTTCGATCCTTTCTTTTCAAAAACAGCTTTTATGGTTATGTCGTTTTCCGGCATTTCAAACGATATTGGATTTGCATTCAGGTCAATACCATCAACACCGGTGATCTCCCAACGATAGAACTCTGAATCATATACCAAGTCAGTGTTGCGATACAAGAATGCGTCCGAAATAGCTTCAACCGTAACCACAGCGCCTGCAGACACCTCTTTTCCTGATTCTACTCCATTTCTGGTAATCGAAATATGTCCCATAGGCGAAGATGTTTCACCATGATGGAAAGTATAATTGGTTACAGAAGTTGTAATTCTATATACTGGACCAGCCTCATTGACCGTCAACATGACTGTGTATGCTTCACTGTCTGCTTTTTTGTCATTTGCCGTAAACACCAGCGTTACAGTTCCGGCAGCCTCTGCTGTATAGCTGTAATTCTCATCCGCAGTAATTGCTTCCGCATCTCCTATCTTTACGCTGTAAGTCAGAGGATCATTATCCTCATCCATAAAGATAGTCGTAAGATCAAGTGTCCACGCTTCTCCAAGTGTTACCTCCGCAGTC